>DATLXK010000061.1:0-56913 GCA_035575925.1 Sphingobacteriaceae bacterium | reverse complement strand
GTAATATTCATGTTTTATTTATCTATATATTTGAATTTCAGATACTTAAATATATAAAATAATGCTGGATATTACCTTTTTTACTCTCCTTTTTTGTATGTTTTTTGCCTTTTTATCCCTAATTATTAATCGAACTCAGGTTATAAAGGAAAATAATCTGTATAATAATATAGGGGCAGGATATAGTTTTGTATATTTTGATAAACGATTTAGTGATCCATGGCACTTGTCATATGTTACCTACGGTACCAAAACCAGGTATGGTTCTGTAAATTTCACCCTTAATTATTCTAATCGTTTCAAATCCAACGCAACAGAATTCGAACTTGAATCATATCCCCGAATTATTAACGGACTGTATGCATATCTCGGCGGTGGCACTCAACTTTCAGGAAGTTTGTATCCAAAATACCGGATTGGGCTTTCGTTATACAAAAGTCTTCCGAATGGCTTTGAAATTGAGGGAGGAATAAGACATCTGCAATTTGGCACTACCACAAACGTATTCGTTGCAGGGTTATTAAAATATGTTGGAAACAACTATTTAAATTTAAAATCTTATTTAACTCCATCAGTCGGAAAGCTATCAAAGTCATTTAATTTAACTCTGCGCTCTTTTTTAAGTGATGACCGTAATGATTATATCGGTGGAAGTATAGGAACAGGCCTTTCTCCTGATGAGCGTGCAATAGGCATATTTGAACCTAATTTACTGCAGAGCCTAAGGGGATCGCTGGATTATTCGCGTAATGTAACCAGGCAAACCACGCTTGCGATTTCGCTAAACTATGCCAACGAAGAATATCGTGCAGATACTTTTGGTAATCAATATACTATTAACGGTTCAATATCCCGCAGATTTTAATGTCAGGAAGACTTAGATTCAATTTTGGTTTTACCAGGATATTATTTTATATCATTATGTTATTGCCATTTTGGATGTGGCTGGCATGGTATTTAACTCCAAAAAGTTTATTGAATGTGACCATTGTGGATAAAACAGTTTTAACCGATCCGGCACAAGGTCATGCTTCATTAAGTTGGATTTTGAGAAATAAAAAGTACTCGAAAGCTAATGGGAACCTTTATATTATAAAGGATGATTATTACGGATCCTTTCCAAAAAACAAATCAAATTATGACATAAAGGGTCTTGAGCGATTTTCTGATCCACAACTTGACAATCTTAGTAAGAGATCAGATATGATGTATGTAACAGATACTTATGGCATTTATGAAAATGACCTGGTGCCGGAGAATAAAAGAAAAAAATATTCAAAAAAAATTTATGGTGGACTATCTTCACAGGATATGCGGATTCTTAAACAGTTTAAAAGGCAAAAAAAATTAATAATCACCGAGTTTAATACATTTTCTACACCAACTTCTCCAGTAATAGCAAAAGATTTTGAAAACACTTTTAAAATACGTTGGACCGGATGGGTCGGCCGGTATTTTGAATCACTTGATACCTTGCAAAACAAAGAGCTTCCCCGCTGGCTTTTGGATAACTATAAATTACAAAATAATAATAAGTGGCCTTTTCGTAAAGGAGGGATTGTGTTTGTTCATAAAAATGAAAAAGTAGTGGTGTTGGAATATGTAACACACCTGAATTCTGAGGTTCCTCTTATTATAACCCAGAAATATCAGCGGGAAAAATATAACATTCCTAAATCTATTAAATATTCATTCTGGTTTGATGTTGTTCAAACTTCAACAAGAAATCAGATTGTGTCATATTACGATATTAAGGTAAACAGAACAGGCGAAAATATTTTAGATCAAAACGGTATTCCTCCTCAATTCCCTGCAGTTATAGAGCATGACCGAAAGGATTACAAGTTTTACTATTTCTGCGGTGACTTTGCGGATAATCCTATTTCCCAAACCGGAGCTTATTTTAAGGGCATTCATTTCTTTAAAAGAATGTTTTACGACAATGACATTGCTGCTGAGCGAATAAGTTTTTTCTGGGAATATTATTCTCCTTTAGTATCATCTATATTGAAAAATTATGAGACTAAATTACCCAGAAATAAGTCTGTAAGTTTTATAAAAGTATTTCCGAATTAAGTCAACTATCTGAATGGTGAAAAGATACTATCCGGTAGGAGTTTCAAATCTTTGGAAAATCTCTCATTCATGCTTTTTTGCTGATTAAAGGCTGACCGCAGTTCATTTAGCTTATTTTCATCCTGTAGAAGGGTTGTTTTCATATTATTTCCAATCAGGTAAACATTGTTCTGATCAAGAAAATAAAGGCCTGAAATAATATTGTGAAAGTTGTTCTTCGTTTGCATAACGGGAAACTTGTGTATATTTCTCAGCGTACGTGCTGTATCGAGTCCTGAACCAACCCAGGCAACAGTTGAAGGGGTAGTTAATCCAAAGCTCTTTTTCAAAAAAACCAATAAGCTGGGAGTAATGTCAAAATGCGATGAAACGGATCTGATGCTTGCCGAGCGTTTTAATAAAGGGGAATAAATAATTAATGGAACATGATATCTGTCGATCTTCGTGGTTAATGGAATTTCAGGCAAGCGATGATCACCGGTTATAATAAAAATAGTATTTGCGTATGAAGGTAATTTTGAATATTCCTTGAAAAAGGTATTTAAAGCCTGATCGCTGTATAAAATGGTTGAATAGATATTTTTGTATTTACGATAGGCGTCCTTTTTCTTATTATCAAAACCAAGTTTATTTAAATGGTTTTCAAAAACCCGTATATATTGCCCCTGGTTTGGGATTAGAAATGGGTTATGCATACTTACTGTTTGCATATACAGCATAAAAGGCTGTCTTTGATCTTTCTTTTCGTCTTGCAAAGTCTTTACAATTAATTCACGATCAGCATATCCCCATGTAAAACCTTGAAAAGCCGGGCTTTTTGAAAAGGATTCATCAAAATTTTTCTCGCTTACTACATGATCAAAACCTTGTTTCTCTAAAAATATGTTTTCGTTGTCAAATGCAAGATCAACTCCGCTATAAAACCTGGTGGTGTATCCGCTTTTCTTTAAAATCCTTGGTAACGTTAAATGCGGAGGCATTCGTTCAGCAAGTTCGCTAAACCCCTTGTCTGCAAAAGGCAAAGAGCCCATAATTGAAGGTAGCGATGCAAATGTACGTCCCTGAGAAGCAAGAAAATTTTGAAAATACAGGCTTTTAGTAGCAAGCTCATCCAAAAATGGAGTAAAGCTGCCCAAAGGCGCATCGTACCCGCTAAATGCACGTCCTAAACCTTCAACCTGAATAATAACAATATTGGGTGGTGAAGTTGAATCTATTTTAAAAAATGGAGTTAATACATCCTCCGTTTCATCCGTATGTAAAAACGGGTAATCAGCGGTAATATAGTTAAACATTTTCCCTGCTGCATTTCCATCATCTTCATAATAATTACTGGCATAAATATCTACTGCTGGTTCGTCTTCAGTAAAATAACTAAATGACCTTTCTGTAAAGAATGCAAATTTGTTGATAGTTAAATTATACGAATATTCAGACTTAAACCCTGAACTGGAGGGTAATGTGGAAGATCCTATATATAACAATATGGAGCCTGCAATAAGAATTAAAATTGATAACCGGTTTCCAAGAAGTTCTCCGGACTTGATCAGAAACAATAATGTCCAAAAGATAATAAGTGGTAATAAAAAAAACAGAACCGCCTTTTCATCAATTACCATGCTGGCTCCTGTAGTTTTTACAATTTCATCAACAGTATAGCCAAAAAGATCTGCACCTAAGGGCACAAGTGCTGTTGCATAATATTTAATTAGTAGCAGATTAATAGAAAGAATAAGGGTAGCGCATATTCCAAATGTTAGCAAAATAGTCTTTTTGCTTTTCGTATTAAAAAAAACAAACACGAACGGAATAAATATTATGGGTAAGATCTTTATCAGGAGAATTAAATCATACAATAAAGATACCCACACCACTTTATTAATATCCTGTGGAATAGAATTCAGGTTGGTAAGAAACCATAATTCCATTAACCTGTTAAGGAAAAAACTTCCCCATAATGCAATCGAGAAATTAACAAATTGCTTAATACATTTCTTTAAATCATTAAAAAATGGGTATTCCGGTTCTTCCAAATAATGGGAATCCATATATTACGCCGATTTAGCTACTTTAGGAGTAAATCCCGCCCTGGTCATAGTCCCCCAAGATTTTTTTCCTGTAATCATATCTATTTTGCCTCTTAATGCCCAGTAAACCGTTAATGGATGATATACTATAGGCTCAATCAAAGCGATGAGCAATAATTTAGAAAGATCTCGACCTGAAGTATACTGTTGGTAAGAAAGCTCTTCAAGTAGAATACCCAGGGTGGAAAGGGTTACTCCAAAAAAATAAACCATTCCGATTAATATCATGGAAAATTCCCAGTTTATGTTACCTATGATAGCTAACGTAATAAAAGTTATTAATCCAATAAATTCAAGTATTGGTGCCAACCATTCAAAGAAAAACCAGTAAGGATAGCTTAACAAGCCCAAAATACCGTATTTCGGATTAAAAAAAAGTTCCCTGTGCATCCATAAGGTTTCCATGGTACCCCGTGTCCACCGATTACGCTGCCTTGATAGAATATTCAGATCAGAGGGTGATTCTGTCCAGCATAACGGATCAGGAACATATACCACTTTGTAGCGCAGATCATGGTCGTGCATATATCTTCTCATGCGTACAATTAATTCCATATCTTCTCCTACTGTATTATGATTATAACCTCCGGATTTAATAACAATGTCTTTATCAAATATCCCCATTGCACCTGATATTAACAGGAGCCCGTTTAACCTGCTCCATGCCATACGGCCCATTAAGAATGCCCTGATGTACTCCAGAACCTGAAATCTGGCTACTATATTATCAGGCATATGAACTTTTATAAGTCTTCCATCCCGTATTTCGCATGAATTAGCAATTCGAACTACTCCCCCGGTTGCTATCACACGTTTGCCTTCGTCCATAAAAGGCTTAACCATGCGTAATATTGCGTCCTGCTCTACAATGCAATCTACATCAATGCACAGTATCAGGTCTTTGGATGATACGTTTACTCCGATATTTAATGCATCGGCTTTACCTCCATTTTCTTTATCAACAACTGTTAGTTTTGAGTAAGCCTTGCTTTTAGACTTGTATACTCCTCTTAAGGGCTTAGTTTTTATCTGTTCATTGATAGCAAAGTCAACCACTTCTAATTCATAATATTCGATTAAAGTTTCAAGGGATTTATCTTTACTTCCGTCATTGATAATTATCACCTCGAAGTTGCTGTAGTGTAGTGATAATAAGGATCTTACGTTCTCAACGATGGTAGCCTCCTCATTATATGCGGGTGCAAGGATAGAAACTGATGGTGCGTTAGGTGAAACCAATATCTGCCTGTAGTCTACATAGCTGTTTTTCCGTAAATATGATTTCATTTCTATGGCAGAAAGAAATGCAAGTATCACATAGGACACCATTACAACTAATGCATATATAAAGATGGCATCACTAAAGAATTGTTCAACAAAATATAAGGCTGAATGCATTATGCCACGATTCTTTCATCTAAAACATGCTTAATTATTACCTGATTTTGCATATTAGTGTCTTTATAAATATTCTCAAGTAGTTCTATTCCCGTAATACCATGTAATTTAATTGAATACATAGCTTCCATCCTGATTTTAAAATTTTCTGAATAAGTGCGGCCCGTTAAAAACTCCAGATAGTTACCACTGCCTATTTTGCCCATAGCCTTAATTATTTCTAGCTTAATTTCTAACGGTTGATCAAAATACATTTCAAATAAATTCTCCTCTGTCATTTCTGCTTCAATACATCCTAATATATTAATAGTTTTAGCTCTGATATGTAAGTTAGCATGTTGTAATAACCTTATAAGTTCAGGCATAGCGTCTAGTTGCTGATAATGATTAATTAGTTTAAGGCATAACATAATCACTGTGTCATTTTTGGATGATAGCCAGGGGGAAAATGAAGGTATTTCTACGTTTTTTGTTTTCGTTATCACTTCAAATAGTATTAGTTGATGCCAATCTAGAATACGTTCACGGGCACGATCCAGAAATCTGAATGGATTATCCATACTTAATTTTACGAAAGATGCCTGCGCCTCCATACGCACCTGGCTATTTTCATCATCGGTAAATTTAAGAATAGTTTCTGCCTCTTCCTTGAGCCACATTTGAGTGATTTCTCTTATTCCTTCAATCTGTGTTTCCCATCTGCCATTTAATTTTCTTTTTGAATATTTATTAAGTTTTAACTGAAGATATAAGCCTTTTAAAACATCGGCTGTTTTACCGGTAAAATTCAAATGATAATGAAGAAGTTCTTTTATCAAAATTTCACGTACTGCAGAGTTCTTGAGGGGCAATTTTTTAAACTCCGGTGTAAAGTGCGCAATAATTTCATCAGATTCGGCATCATCATCGTATACTACAATATTTGCAAGCATATTGGTGATGATTTCTTTATACTTTTTGTTGCGTTTACCTTCGAACCATTGTTTAATACGCCTGGTTCCTATATAAATATAAAGTTCAGTAAATGCTATAATACAAAAAAGTATAATAAACAGAGAAGCTTTTACATTGGAAGGAACAAAGGGTAATCTTTCTGTAAATAATTCTTGAATGTAGGTATAAATGGTTAACAAGTCAGTTTATTTAGTAACAGGCACTCTGAGGTTTTTACGTACGCGAATTGAAAGCTCGCTTAAATTAAAAGGCTTTGTAATAAAATCATTAGCTCCTAGTTGAAATGCTTCCATAACTGTTTTTTCCAAACCAACCGCGGAAAGCACTATTACAGGAGTATCTTTAGTTTCAGGATCAGATTTTATTTTATTTACTATTTCCAGACCACCAACAAACGGCAGCATAATATCAGTTATCACCAGGTCAAATTGAGTTTCGCTGATTAATTTTAAAGCTTGCATGCCATCTTTCGCTATAAAAACATCATACCCTTCTTTCCCTAATCTAAATTGTAATGCCTTAAGCATCAGTTCTTCATCTTCAACAACTAATATTTTAGGTGTCATATCAAATTATGTGATCATTATGATAAACCTAAATAATTTTAACCAGAATAGACCTATTTAAAAACAATGTATCATAATCTTGGATGAACCTTAGTACCTTTTAAGGAAGAAAATATTATACAATTTATAATTTCGCGGTTGTGTTGAACTTATAATGTTGCCCTAGTCCAGTTTTCGGTACGGCCCAGCATTGTAATACCCATGTATCCCCGGATATCTAAATTGTTGGTTCCATTCATGGTCATCTTGCAACTATAAGTTCTGCCCGATTTGGGGTCATATATAGTTCCCTTTTCCCAAATTCCTTCACCAACATAAATGAAATTTTTCAGCACTTCCAACCCCACAGCAGGTTTAATCCTTAATTCAGGATCAGGATTTTTTAGGTCAATTTTAGGTTTTCCCTGTTCATCATTAGGATTTTTTAGCCATATGATTCTACCGCAATATTTTTCACCCTTTTTATATATAAGAATATGGGCACCTCCACTTGAGCTAACCCACTTTCCTATGATTTCATCCTTATTCTGAGAAAATGCAGATGATGCAATTACTATTAATAGTATGAAACCCGTAATTTTCTTTAGCATAGTATAATATATCTAATACTATAACTTAACGCAAGTAAATAGGTTTTTTTTATAAACACTTACATTTTTTTCAGCAAGGTTATATATTTGCATGCATTTTAGCTGAAAAGATTATACAGAGTATACCTGATACGAAAGTTAGCAGTGTTATACCCGGGTGGCGAAATTGGTAGACGCACCAGCTTGAGGGGCTGGCGCCTGAAAAGGTGTGGCAGTTCGAATCTGCTCCCGGGTACAAGTACTTATAACTCCAGTTCTAAGCCATCAAAAGCTAGTTCTATACCTGGAGGTAATTCATCAATAATGTCCAGATGCCTACCTAGTTTATGGCTTATGTGGGTAAAGTAAGTGGTTACTGCACCAATTGCCTGGGCAAATTCAATCGCTTCAGAAAGAGTAAAATGAGAGATGTGGCTTTCTTTTTGTAAAGCATTAATAACCAAAATTTTTGAGCCTTTAATCTTTTCGCGAGCTTCTTCTGAAATGGTTTTAGCATCGGTTATATAGGTAAAATCCCCTATCCTATATCCATATACAGGTAATTTATAATGCATTACATCAATAGGCTGAATAGATATATCTCCAATTAAAAATTTATCACCTGTAACTTCATATAGTTTTACTTCAGGTATTCCCGGGTATTTATAGTCTGAAAAGACATATTCAAATTCGCGCTTTAAAGCACTTTGAACACGTTTATGCGCATAAACATCTATTGCTTTTTGCTGTTTAAAATTAAATGCTCTTACGTCATCCATTCCGGCCACATGGTCTTTATGTTCATGTGTAAACAAGATAGCGTCGAGATGCTTTACATTGGCGCGTAACATTTGATATCTGAAATCGGGTCCGCAATCAATCAAAATTGATTTTTCGTTAACTTCAATAAGAATGGAAACACGTAGCCGTTTATCCTTAGAGTCGGGAGAAATACATACAGAGCAGTCACATGCTATAACTGGTATGCCTTGTGAGGTACCGGTACCTAAAAAAGTTACTTTCAAAACTCCAGCGTGGTTTGTTTAAATGTATAAAGAAACTTTAGTTGCTTTTCATCAAGCAATGATTCATCCAGCGCAATTGTTTTTATTAACTCTATAAGGGCTGTAATTTTACTTTCAAGATCAGAAAACTTATTCACTACTATAACCCTGCTATTTTCAAGTACACACGCCCCTGTTTTAAAGTTTCCTTTTTCATACCTGATTTTATAATTCATCGCCTTAAATAGCAACTCAATCTTTTCCAGCGTATGTTGAGTGTATGTAAGCATGATCAAAATTACAAAAAAAGAAAGGGTTCAATCATTACAACTGAACCCTTTTAAAATTATGAATTAATTTATTATCTTAAATCTACTACTTCTACACCCGGATAGTTTTTACTATCGAACGCAAATGTAGATTCAGGAACTTTTACGTTAGGTGTAAATGTTCTGATGGAATACGTGTATTTATTTCCGTTCTTATCAAAAAGAATTGCATTGTTAATTTGTCGGGTTAATTTATCTACCCTCAACCGAACCTTAAAAAAAGTTTTTTTACTATCTGTAGGAGTCAGGTCTATATTTTGATAGGTGCGACCGTTAATTTTAGACTCCCCGGTATAAAGCGACTTAAAGCCTCTTTCATAAATGGTAAAAATTTTAGCAGGGTTTAAACCATCACTGCTGTTATCAACTGCACTTAACTGCACTTCTTTATCGGCCTTTAAATAAGTCCATTGGTTTTTGCCATCGCTAATTAGCTCCTGACCTTTAAGTATTACTTTATATTTATTTGATTTTGAGCGTACATATAATGTTCCCGACTGGCTTTCTTTTATTTTAGCCTGTGGGTTTTCAAGCGTATACGTAAAATCGGTTTTTATAATATCATAACTCCTATACTTTTTACTAACTTCTGCAAGTATAGCTTTTGACTTAGCATCATTTTGTGCAAAGGATCCTGTAACAGATCCGGCAACTAATAGAGCAATAACAGCATATTTTCTCATCTTAACTGGATTAAATTGTTAATCTTTCTTACTTAGTGTATCCAAGAACTGTTCCAAAGCGTAATCATCCGGAATTAAAACTTCTCTGGCCTTACTTCCTTCAAATGATCCGACTACACCAGCAGACTCTAACTGGTCAATAATGCGGCCTGCACGGTTATACCCTAACTTCAACTTTCTCTGAATAAGAGAGGTTGAACCCTGCTGGTGCATGACAATCAGTCGTGCAGCATCTTCAAATAACGGGTCCCGGTCATCCGGATCAAAATCCTTAGATCCGCTCTCACTATTCTCATCCACATATTCAGGCAGCATCCAGGCAGAGGGGTAACCTCTTTGGGCCCCTATAAAATCTGATATACGTTCCACCTCCGGAGTATCTACAAATGCGCATTGAATACGTATCAAATCACTTCCTGTTGATAATAACATATCTCCCCTGCCTATTAACTGATCGGCACCGCCTGTATCAAGTATCGTTCTTGAATCTATTTTAGATAACACCCTGAACGCCAAACGGGCAGGGAAATTAGCTTTTATGGTGCCTGTTATAATATTTACTGATGGTCTTTGGGTTGCTATAACCAGGTGTATACCTACCGCACGTGCCAACTGGGCTATACGTGCAATTGGCGCTTCTACCTCTTTTCCCGCAGTCATCATCAGATCCGCGAATTCATCAACAATCAATACTATAAATGGTAAAAACCGGTGACCGTCATTAGGGCTTAATTTTCTGTTGATAAATTTGTGATTATACTCTTTTAAATTTCGTACCTGTCCATTCTTTAAAAGATCATATCGCTGATCCATTTCAATACACAACGAATTTAACGTATTGATCACTTTTTTGGTATCCGTAATAATAGCATCCTCTTCACCAGGCAGCTTAGCAAGAAAATGCCTTTCGATCTTTCTGAATAGGGTAAGTTCTACTTTTTTAGGGTCAACCAGAACAAATTTTAACTGCGAAGGATGCATTTTATATAAAAGCGAAACCAGTATAGCATTAATACCAACAGATTTCCCCTGACCTGTTGCACCTGCCACGAGTAAATGAGGCATTTTAGCAAGGTCTGCTATGTATACTTCATTAGAAATGGTCTTACCAAGTGCTATAGGAAGATCCATAGTAGTATTCTGAAATTTTTCAGTAGCTAATACCGATCGCATGGACACCATCTCCGGATGCTGATTAGGAACTTCAATGCCAATTGTTCCCTTGCCGGGCATAGGTGCAATAATACGAATGCCCAAAGCTGCCAGGCTAAGTGCTATATCGTCTTCCAGGTTTTTGATCTTAGATATTCGGACACCCGGCGCAGGTATTATTTCATATAAAGTAACAGTTGGACCGATTGTAGCCTTAATCTTATCAATTTCTATGTTGTAGTGATTTAAGGTTTCAACAATTTTATTTTTATTTGCCTCCAATTCTTCTGCATTCACAGAGATTTTATTTGATCCGTAATTTTCCAGCAAATCCAGCGGAGGAACCTTATAACTTGAAAGGTCAAGCTTCGGATCGTAGGTACCAAACTGTTCTACCAGGTCTTCTGCTTTGGCTTCTTCTTCTGTTTTTTCAACCGTAAGCTCTGGCGTAACCTTCAGCTCATTTAATATTCCTGCCGAAGTTTCAAAAGGGATATGTTGGTTTTGTAATTCTTCTGAATCTTCATAATCCTTTACAGCCACAGGAAGATCCTGCTGTAATGGTTTTCCGGGTTTAATTAATACTTCCTCTCCCGGGTTTCTTTTGCTACTCAAACTAAACTCAACAGGCTCAGATGGTATCTCATCTTCAAGCTCTGCATTATTTACTTCAGGGATATCATATGGCTTAGCTCTTTCAGGGAACTTAAAGTCTATATTATAAATAATAATCAGCGCTGTCAGTCCGGCAAATGCCAATAAACCCGCGGTGCCTGTATTGCCTATCTGCGCCTGTAAAAGCCTGTTGCTCCAAAAACCAAATTCGCCTTCGATAAAATGTGGGATGTCTGAAAAAAAAGCATGAAAAAAACCTATAGTAACCGAAGTAAACAGCAAAAGGAAAAAGGAATATGCCAGGGTTTTTGTTATTGATAACAGTGTAACCTTAAATAAAAGCCTGTACCCGATAATAAAGAAAATAGCAATAAAAAGAAACGATGCTATGCCAAACCATTCATATATAAACTGATGCGATAACAAGGCGCCGAACTTTCCCAGCCAGTTTTCAACTACAGGAAACTTTAACCCTACATCGGCTAATTCGGACTGTGTTTTTAATAGATTATTCCACCCACCATTAGAATCTAATACATAACTCTGATCATCCTTCCATGTAAATAAATACGAAGTAAAGGCAACCAGAACATAAAGTGATAAAATCAGAAAAAATAAGCCCGTTATCTTAACTGCACGACCATCATTAAAATTAAACTTAGGAAGCGTCTCTGTTTTTTCTTTAAATATGCGTGGCTGCCTGGGAGCTTTAGGAGCAGGTTCTTCACGAAAAGAGTTTGATTTAAATTGATTACCTCTGCCGGCCATTCCTTATGAAACAATTATTACAGTCAAACTTAGATAAAATTGTTTAATAAGCATTTTACAAAATGATTATGAAGAAGATTTAAATAATATTTAACTGACTTATATTCTAACTCTTTTAATACCATTCATAAAACATCCGTATTAAAAGTGCGTTAATTAATTACCTTCAAACAAATATTTTTCAATATAATTGACTAAAATATATTTACATATTTGCTGAAAATTTGTACTAAACGAAAGATACATGTCCAAAATTAGTTTTAACAATTCTACCAGTCCATTTTTTAGTTCATTAAAATTAAAGGTTAATAAATATTTTGCTGAAAATCAGCTTTCACGTACAGGTGGTACAAAACTTTTTTTCAAGAGTTTATTTATTGCAATTACTGCTGTAACCATATATATAATACTGGTTTTCTTTACACCATCTACGTTGCCGGCCATATTATTGTGTTGCTTATTTGGTATAACTATGGCAGCTATCGGTTTCAATATTATGCATGAGGGAGGCCATGGCAGCTTTTCTAAACATAAATGGCTTAATGACATATCAGCTTATTCATTAAATCTGTTAGGCGGCACTATCTATTTCTGGAAACAAAAACACAATATCGATCACCATACCTATACCAACATAGAAGGTATGGATCATGATATTGATATAAGATTTATGCGCACGCATCATGAGCAGCCCAAACACGGATATCATAGATTTCAACACTTTTATTGGGTATTGCTCTACGGAATATCCTACATGGCCTGGATTTTATATCAGGATTTTGAAAAGTACTTTACAGGAAAAATGGGGAAATCCGGTCAGGCTAAGCCATTGGAAAAGAAAGAACATGTGATTTTTTGGCTAACAAAAACAACCTATGTATTTTTATATCTAATTCTCCCTGTTATTATGGTAGGCTGGCTTCCAACACTTATCGGATTTGTTATTTCCGGGGTTGTTTGTGGTTTTACTATCAGTGTGGTTTTTCAGTTAGCTCATATGATAGAAGGCACTCATTTTCCTGAACCTGATAAGGAAACTAACAGAATTGAAAAAGAATGGGCTGTACACCAGGTAAGCACTACAGCAAACTTTGCTACTAAAAGTAAACTTGTGTCATGGTTTTTAGGGGGCTTAAACTTTCAGGTAGAGCATCATTTATTTCCTAATATAAGCCACGTACATTACCCACATATAAATAAATTGGTCAAAGAAACCTGTCAGGAATTTAATGTGGCTTATCTGGAACATAAAACTGTAGGGAATGCCTTTCTTTCCCATATAATGCATATAAAAAAACTAGGAAACGATCTTCAATAACTAGATTCGTGTATTTTAATAATACGAATGGAATAACTTGACTATGGAATGTAAAAACGTTTAAATAGGAGAAAACTTTTTATCCGGAAAACGGGAAGCATAATTATGAACCAGGGTCTTAATATAATTATTTGGTAAACATGGGGTCAGGTGATTTTTTAAATCATCCAATTTATTTATGATTATATTATTTGTTAAATACCCTATTCCATATACATGTCCACGTTCTATCAAAATCCAACTTTTTTCATAGCTAAAACGGCCATCATCAGTAAGTGCAAAACTTGGCATTTGCATTTTTAAATTTTCTAAAGCTGCAATCACCCTTAAGTTATAAACTTCCTGACTTTCTTTCTTGATGCAAACGCCTCTGCATTGCAACAAATCGCAATTAGCTATTGATTTTTTAGTAAAACAAAGATTTGGGCAAAGCTGATATTCTAATACTAACTTTCTTAACAAGCTATATCCCTCACTTAATAAATTAAATGAGAAAAGATAAGATGAAAACTTATTGCGCTTATCAATTGCAAGTCGTAATAAACCTCTTTGGTCTTCATACATAAACAACCCATAGGCCTGTTCGAATCTTTTTAACGATTGATTATATTTTGGCCAAATACGTTTAATCTCCAGAGCCTCCAAAATAAAGGCGAAAAGCTCTGTACCGCATACTTCATAGGTTATGTTGTAGATTTCGCGCAAAAATTCTTGCTTCTTTTTGCCAGCGTTATTATTTGAAAAATGACTAACAACACGTTTTTTAAGACTTTTGGCCTTACCAATGTAAATAACTTTATCTTTTTTGTCATGAAAATAATAAACTCCCGGCCTGTCTGGTAACGCAAAAACTTTCTCCTTTGGCAAGTTTGGAGGAAGAAGCTGTTCTTTAGATCGTGAGTTAAGAGATTTCTGTAAATGATTCTCTTTATCATTATTAAGCATTAAATAAAATAATCTAGCTGTGGCGTCAGCATCACCCAGTGCTCTGTGCCGGTTTATTATTGGAATATCAAGTGCCCGGCATAACTTTCCCAGACTATATGACGGCAGTCCGGGAAAAATTTTGCGGCCTAATCGTACAGTACATACTTTATTGCAATTAAGATCGAACCCACAAAGACTTAAATGGTGTTTCAGAAAAGAGTAGTCGAAATTAACGTTATGTGCTACAAATATTTTACCGTTGAGTAAATCATAAATTTGAGGTGCAATGTCTTTAAAGATCGGTGCATCGTCAACCATTTCATTGGTTATACCCGTTAATGCGGTAATATAAATTGGTATTGTCCTTTCCGGATTTATCAGGCTTTCGAATCGGAACACTTCATGCATTCCGTTATAAATAACGATAGCAATTTCGGATATACCATTTGAAGAGGCGTGGCCGCCCGTTGTTTCAATATCAACAATTGCATACATATTGCTAAATTAATTAAAACTAACTTTTTTAGCAAAAAAAAATGCTGCCTGAATCAGGCAGCATCAAAAATTTTGTTTTATTTACTTATTACAATAAAAGAATAAGTAAAAGAATTATAATAACAATAGCTCCTACAGAAAGGTAAACTCCACCGGATACAGCTTTTGCCTCCTTTTTCATCTCAACCAATTCATTGCGAAGTTCTTTACGCTCTTCACGGGTTAAAGATGATCTGTCAATGGATTTAATTTCCTCTACCCGACGTGTAATTTCCTCTAACCTGATTTGTTGTTCAGTAGTTAAAAGGGCTTTAGCCGACTTAGTTTCTTTTGCCATTACAACAGGACTGGTTAAGGCTAACACCAATGCAACCGCAAGCATGTAAATTTTCTGTTTCATATTCTATTTTAATTAAGATTTTATAAATAACACCTGTAAACCAAAACAGTTTGCTCTTAAGCAACTTTTTAGTTAACAGTAAACATGACCTCCTAGCATACTTATTATGAATACAGATATAATCCTTCCCAAGGAAATGGAGCTAGTTCGGATATTTAGGAAACTATAGAGATGATATCCATACAGAATGCTAAGAAATATTTTGAAGTGGTTAAGCAACGCTTACCGATAAGGCTGCCGCGGCACACTTTTTTAGTAAAAAAGCCTTCAGTACTTTTATTATTAACAGAAGAGGAAAAGTGATTTCGGCAGAAGTACATGGCCGCAACGAAAGCCCTAATATAACTGATACCGCTATTACTGATACAATATGTAATACATTCGTTGCACTAGGCAGAAGCAAGTTGGTTTTAAAAGTTACAACTAGAAATAAATTAATGAGAAACCGAACTACAAGATGTTTTATTTAGCTGGCTAATATTAACATGATTAGCAATTTCATTAAGTCCTTCTGGGGTGATGGGCTTCGTTATAAAACCTTTTAGAAAAGGGTAATCGTTAGATCTTTTTTGGTCGTGTAAATCAATTGAAGAAGTAACTATAAAAACATTAATCGATTTAGATATATCAGGTAAAAGATTTTCATACGTGTTTAGAAAATCCCAGCCGTTAAGTTCTGGCATATGCAAATCAATAAAAATCACATCAGGTAGAATAGATTCATTCTGCAAGTGAGTTTTCAGATGATCAAGCGCGTGTCCGGCATTCTGATAACTGGTAGAATTAAATGAACCGCATTTCTTCAGCAGCATCTCAGCAATTCGAAGCTGGATTGGATCATCGTCAATAATTAGAGCATTATACATTGAGAGATATTTAATCTGCTTAATTATATCTAATAAAGTGCCACATTATATAATGCACGTAATTGACAAGATTTGAGGTGTCATAAAATTTGATCATGCCCAAAGTGGGAATTATGGGGCGAATAGGGGAATTTTTGACAGCGCATATTCATAAAATATTAGCAAAATTTGTACGTTCGTATTATCTGTCTATATTCAGAAAATAATTAAAACATGATCAAAAAAAAATTAGTTCTCGCCCTAATATTAATATCTACTTTTTGCAATGCGCAAACATCCGGTACAAATGCAGTGAAAATTTTAAATACCCAATTAGATTCTGCTAGCTATGCATTCGGACTTGGAATTGCTGAAAATTTAAAATCCCGTGGAATTTCTGAGCTCAACTATGCCATACTTGCGAAAGCAATGGAAGATGTATTTAAAGGCAGTAACCGAAAAATCACTTTGGAGCAGGGTCAGCGTGTAATTAGTAGCATTCTATCAAAGGCAGATAAAGCACAATCTGTAGCAAACAAAGTAAAATATGAAGCTGCAATATCAGAAGGTAAAAAATTCCTAACCGAAAATAAAACCAAATCAGGTGTCGTAACTTTACCCAGCGGCGTCCAGTATTCAGTAATAAGGAAAGGAACAGGGCCTAAACCTAAAATATCTGATGAGGTTACAGTGCATTACAAAGGCACATTACTTAATGGTAAACAATTTGATAGCTCTTACGATCGTAATGAGCCCATAACCTTATCATTGAACAAGGTGATTCCGGGATGGACGGAAGGTTTACAGCAAATGCCCGCAGGATCTAAATATAAGTTTTTTATTCCCTATGAAGCAGGATATGGTGAACGTGGAGCCGGAGAGGATATTCCACCATACAGCACCCTGATTTTTGAAATTGAATTATTAAAAGTAGTTACGGCTTCAGCACCTTCAAAATAATGTTTTCATATTACATAGCATGAACTGAGTCATGCTATGTAATATCAATTATTTTTTTTTAAAGAAATCAATAATCAGATTTGCAAGTTCAGTACCTATTCGTTCCTGTGCTTCATCTGTTGATGCACCAATATGAGGTGTTAATGACACTTTAGGATGTGATAATAAATCCTGGCGGGGTTTGGGCTCATTATCAAACACATCAAGTCCCGCGAATGATACCGTTCCGTCATTCAGCGCTTCTATTAAAGCATCCTCATCAATTGTACCGCCCCTTGAACAATTAACAATCCCTACTCCCTTTTTCATTGTTGAAAATTCTTCCTTACCTAAAACCGGTTTTTCTGAAAATGGAACGTGTAGACTTATAAAGTCTGAGTTTTTAATTAACTGGTCTATATTTACAGCATGTACAGGCACACCCACGCGGATATTTCCGGCAAGTTCAAGCTCCAATTCTGCAGGGACAGAAAAGATATCGAAAGCAAGTACTTCCATTCCCAGGCCTAAAGCAATTTTTGCCGTTTCCTTTCCAATTCGTCCAAAACCTATAATTCCAATCTTTTTGCCCCTGAGTTCAGAACCTTTTGCATAAGCTTTCTTCAGATCGTTGAATTTTGAAGCCCCATCAACCGGCATCTTTCTATTTGAATCGTGTAAAAACCGTACACCTGTAAATAAATGCGAAAAAACCAGTTCACCAACCGACAATGACGAAGATGCAGGAGTGTTTACAACCGCTAAACCCTTTGATTTGGCATAGTCTACATCAATATTATCCATGCCTACACCCCCTCTTCCTATTAACTTAATATTAGGGCAATTATCAATAAGTTCTTTACGGACTTTTGTAGCGCTGCGAACAGTTATGGCATCATACTGATTTAGTAGTTCCGATAATTTATCCTGTGGAATATTTTTAGTTTCAACCTGGAAACCAGCTTCTTCAAGTAAACGTTTACCTACCGGATCAATACCATCATTGGCTAAAATGCGAATCATATTTTATTTGTTTCAATAATTATTAGCGGTGTTTTTTTCTGAAAATTCCTGCATAGCATCAATTAGTGCATGCACGCTGGTTATTGGAAGCGCATTATACATAGATGCCCTAAAACCTCCTACGCTGCGATGACCTACAATACCGATGATATCTCTATCCTCAACAAACTTTCTGAATGGTTCCTCTAATTCAGGATTTTCCATTACGAAGCAAATATTCATTTTTGAGCGGTCTTCAATTTCACATGTTCCTTTAAAGAAAGGATTACGATCAATTTCCTCATATAGCGCACGGGCTTTAGATGTATTTTCTTTCTCAATCTCCTCAACGCCACCCTTTGATTTTAACCATCTTAAATTCAGCATAGAAACGTATATGGCGAACACAGGCGGAGTATTATAAAGTGATCCTCCATCTATTTGTACTTTATAATCCAGCATAGAGGGGAGTTTGCGATCGATTTTCACTAATACTTCATCTTTAATAATTACAAGTGTAACACCTGCTGGTCCCATATTTTTTTGGGCTCCTGCATAAATCAGATCAAAATCGGCAACATTTATCTTACGGCTAAAAATATCCGATGACATATCACATGCCACAGGTATTTTTGTTTGAGGCACCTGATATAGTTCGGTACCATAAATAGTGTTGTTTGAAGTGAAGTGAAAATACGCAGCATCTTCAGGTATAGAAAGATTTTTTGGAATATAACTGTAGTTCTTATCTTTTGAAGATGCAATAACGTTTACGTTCCCTATAATTTTTGCTTCTTTAATAGCTTTGGAAGCCCATACACCTGTATCAAGGTACACTGCTGTTTGACCATCGCCAAGCAAATTCATAGGTACCATTGAAAACTGCAAACTTGCACCACCTTGCAACAAGAGAACTGAGTATCCCTCAGGTACATTTAATAATTCTTTAACTAACCTAACCGTTTCGTCCACTACTGCTTCAAACTCAGCAGTTCTGTGTGAAATTTCAAGTATAGATAATTCCGTACCGTTAAACTCGAGTATCGCTTGTGAGGCTTGTTTAAAAACTTCCTGGGGCAAAATACATGGGCCTGCACCAAAATTATGTTTCATAATTTGTCGTTATGTTGAAGCGCAAAAATAGGACAAATATTAGATATAGTCGGTCGTTTTCCAGACACATATTTAGTGTTATGAAAAATTAACAGAATTGGAATTTGTAATGCGAACAGGCAAGTTTTATTAAATTATTACAATAAATTTAGCTTTAATTTGCGTACTTAGCAATTTTTAGAAGCCGGAAGCCATGTATAGGCGCGTCCAGTTATCAAAAATGGATCTATTATGTCCGCAGTAAATCCTTTTTCCTATATTTTTGAATTTGATAATATTAAACACGCCTGTTTTACCACACTTTCTTCAATTAAATCTGCTGTAATTCAGGAGATAAATTCTTCAAATCTGCTATAGTTTGAGAAGGTTGATCGGCTGAAAACACAAAGTTACCTGCAACAAGAACATTTGCACCAGCATTTAAAAGTGCTGGAGCGTTCCCGTCCCCCACTCCTCCATCAATCTCAATAAACAAATTTTCATTCCGTCCTGAAGCTAATGCCTTCAATGCTCGTATTTTCGAATAGGTGTTATTAATGAATTTTTGTCCGCCAAAGCCAGGGTTTACTGACATAAGACATACCATATCAATCTCTTCAATAATATCGGTTAAAACAGAAACAGGAGTGTGTGGGTTTAGGGCTACACCTGCCTTACATCCAAGATCTTTTATAGCATTAATTGTTCGGTGCAGATGGGTACATGCTTCGTAGTGAACAGTAATATTTGCTGCTCCTGCCTGCTGAAACTGTTCCAAAAAACGATCAGGATCAACAATCATTAAATGCACATCCAACGGTTTGGTTGCATAAGTATTAATTGATTGAAGCACCGGAAAACCAAAAGAAATATTTGGCACGAAAACCCCATCCATAATATCAATATGGAACCAATCAGCTACGCTGTTGTTGATCATTTCGATATCATCCTGCAGATTAGCAAAATCAGCGGCCAGAATTGAAGGAGCTATAAGGTGTTTCATGCAACAAATTTACAATTTTTGATTCCCTACCTCTAGGATATTATTTTTTAAGTTCAATAATATATACTTATTGGGAAGGCTTTTTCAGTCTTTCGCCAAATACATGCAAACTTATTTACTCAGATTAAGGGAACGATTTGGGCTTTGCCAAACATTTGATCTCTTTTCATCAGATTTGTCATTATATGAAAACGTTCGGTATAAGAACACTTTAATGCAGCTTGAATAAGATCTAAATCTCTTTTTCATAATCAGGATGGGTCTCCTGAATGATAGTTTTCTGATGGTTTTTCATAACTGCACAGCAAGTTATAAAAAAAGCACCAAAAGTAAAAACCCTCCGCCAAATAGACGGAGGGTGAATTCTTATTGCTCTTCTGCTGGGTTGTTTTCCTGCCGTGGAGCACGATCCAGAGTACGATTATCACGTCGGTCTTCCTGCCCTTCCGGTCTTGGAGGTCGTGGCAATAATGCTTTACGCGACAGTTTAAATTTACCCTGTTTATCAACTTCAAGTAACTTAACCTGAATAATATCTCCCACATTTAACACGCCGTCCATAGTCTCCAAACGGGTCCACCCAATTTCAGAAATGTGTAGTAAGCCATCTTTACCCGGCATGATCTCTACAAAAGCTCCAAAAGGCATGATGGTTTTTACTTTTCCTTCATAAATCTCACCAACATCGGGTTTGGCAGCGATAGCTTTGATTCGACTAACCGCCTTATCAATAGACTCTTTGTTATCTCCAAATATTTGGATTATACCCTGGTTATCTTTTTCTTCGATTGCAATTGTAGCACCTGTTTCACGCTGCATTTCCTGAATGATTTTTCCTCCAGGGCCGATAATAGCCCCTATAAATTCTTTATCAATCCTTAGCTCAACAATTCGTGGGGCATGTGGTTTATAATCCTCACGTGATGCTGAAATTGTTTTCTTCATTTCATTCAGGATATGAAGTCGTGCTTCATTTGCCTGTTGCAACGCATTGGTTAATACTTCCCACTTTAAGCCGTTGATCTTTAAATCCATCTGGCAAGCTACAATACCCTTTTCAGTACCGGTAACTTTAAAATCCATATCTCCGAGATGATCTTCATCACCCAGAATATCTGAAAGTATGGCATATTTACCTGTTTTCTCATCAGTGATCAATCCCATAGCAATACCCGATACCGGAGCCTTGATCTTTACACCAGCATCCATCAAAGCCAGTGTGCCTGCGCAAACAGTTGCCATTGATGATGATCCGTTTGATTCCAGAATATCTGAAACTATACGGATAGTATATGGATTATCTTCACCCGGAAGCACTTTTTTTAATGAGCGCATAGCCAGGTTACCGTGACCTATTTCGCGGCGTCCTGCTCCCCTGTTGGGTCTTACTTCCCCGGTTGAGAAACCTGGAAAATTATAATGAAGCAGGAATTTATTGTATCCATTAATAAAAGCACCATCTATCATCTGCTCATCAGACTTGGCACCTAATGTAACGGTTGTTAATGCCTGAGTTTCGCCACGGGTAAACACAGCTGATCCATGCGCTGATGGTAAATACCCTACTTCGCTCCAGATCGGACGTACTGTGCGTGCATCACGACCATCTAAGCGAATACCTTCATCAAGTACCAGATTACGGATTGCATCATACTGCACATCATGAAAATACTTTTTAGACAGAAAACCTGTTTCATCATCAACATTTTCGCCCAGTGTAGCAATGAAATCCATTAAAATTTCGCCGAACTTATTACCGCGCTCATGCTTTGCCATATTTGATTTTGCTATAGCATAAACTTTATCATATGTAGCTGCGTAAACTTTTTCCTTTAGTTCCGGATTGCTGCTTTCATGACAATACTCCCGCTTTTTGGTTTTACCAACCAATACAGCAAGCTCTTTCTGAGCCTGAACCTGAATTACAATCGCTTTATGAGCAAACTCAATAGCTTCCACCATTTCGGTTTCAGAAATTTCATCAGCTTCGCCTTCAACCATCACAATATCAGTTTCCGTGCCTGCAACCAGGAATTCAAGAGTTGCACGTTCAAGATCGCTCATGTATGGATTAATAACCAGCTTGCCATCAATTTTAGCTACGCGTACTTCTGAAATTGGCCCGTTAAAAGGGATGTCAGAAACGGCAATGGCAGCCGATGCCGCTAAACCGGCAAGGCAATCAGGCATTATATTTTTATCTGCAGAAATTAACGAAATCATTACCTGAGTATCAGAATGATAATCTTCAGGGAACATCGGGCGTAGTGCACGATCTACTAAACGTGATATTAAAACCTCATAATCGGATAATCTTGCCTCACGGCGTAAAAAACCTCCCGGAATTCGACCCGTAGAAGCGTATTTTTCCTGATAATCTACTGATAAAGGTAAAAAGTCGACTCCTGATTTTGCTCCAACTGTGGATACTACAGTTGCTAAAAGCATGGTATCACCCATTCTTACTACTACAGAACCATCGGCCTGCTTTGCAAGTTTTCCGGTTTCAATTTCGATCATTCGGCCATCGCCGAGATCAAATTCTTTTTTAATTGCGTTATAACTCATAATTTTTAATTGCGGCGTATTTTCCTCTTTTTATATGCCAGTTATATAAACTTTGTTTGTTGCAAAAATAAAAAAAAGCCACCTCTGATAGGAGATGGCTCTTAAACGTTTTAATAAGATCTATTTTATGATATCCCTTAATTCTAAAGCTTTAATAATACCACGATACCTGCTAATATCTTTTTTGTAAAGATATGCTAACAATGCACGACGTTTACCTACTAGTTTCTGAAGAGATAATTGTGTAGAAAAATCTTTTCTGTTTTGCTTTAAATGACCTGTTAAATGCGCGATACGTGCGGTAAATAATGCTACCTGGCCTTCTGCAGAGCCCGTATCTGTTGCTCCTTTACCATGCTTGGCAAAAATCTCTGACTTAAATTCGTTACTTAAATACATTACTTGAATAATACTAAAGCGGTTAATACTTAATTATTTAAGGTGCAAATATAGCAATTTATATGAAATAAAAAGCCCTGGAATAATATGTGTGATATAAAAACTTCCACGTTTTTTGAGTTTACAACCTAATACGTAATCTTTGTAAATGGCTTATACATCTTCTTATAGCAAATTTACCAGCGAATTTAAGGTACGTCCGGATGATATTGACATGTTTAATCATGTACATAACAGTAAATATTTTGATTATGTGCTTGCCGCGCGTTATGACCAGATGGAAAGGTTTTACGGCGTACCTATGGAAGAGTTTTTAAGCCTGGGATACGGTTGGGTAGTTAAAACAGCTTATGTAGATTATAAACGTGCACTCGGACTGGGCGAAGAGTTCAGAGTTACGACCGGCATTGAGACCATTAATCCCAAAGGATGCCGCGTAGGATTTAACATTACAAGTAAAAAAACCGGAAAAGCGTGCTGTGATGGTTGGTTTGATTATGTTATGATTGATATGCAGACAGGGCGTGCTGCAAAAGTATCTGATGATATCATTAAAAAATATTCGATATAATTATTCCCGCTTATCTGACCTGTCTTTTATTTCCGGTTTATTAAGCAAGTTCATGCCGCCAACATTAATTACCAGTCCTACACTGAATACTGAATTACCGGCAGTAAGAAATTTTCTGTTCTTTAATCCAAAATTGCTGCCGCTTGTATATTGAAGCTGAACTGCATGATTTAGTACCAAACGTGTGAAAAATACTGGTTCAAGAAAAATATTATCTTCTGTGGCCTGCTCTGCATCATTACGTATAAACTCAGCCATATTTATATAGCTCATCCGTAAAATTGTACCATAATTTAACGGATAGCTTTTACCAAGCAGATTGATTGACTTTTTCTCTTTAGTACTATAGTTTACCTGAACAAAGTATTTATTAAAAACCACTTCCTGCCTGTCGTAGGTTACAAATACATCATTCTTTTTTTCTTTAAAGGTGCGATCGCTACTACCCCGGCCGATACCTGTATAAATTTCAAAAATTCGTTTATTACTATCCGGGCCAAAGGTGTTAAAGTACCCGCCTGCAACTTCAATTAAATTATGTCTGAAATCTTTCTTTTCCCTGTTACTATTCATTAAAGATCCATTTGCAAGCATACCAAAGTGATCAGAAACAGCATAAGCGGTATTGAAACTTGCATTTCCCCTGGGTGTGATATGGCCGCTGGCATGTAGCTCTCCACGCGCACTTAACATAGGAGAATTAGGAACATTTGGCATATATGCCGATGAACAGCCGGCTAATAAAAATAAAAAACTGAATGCAATTTCCCTGATCTTTTCTATCATATATACTTAACAACTCATACCCGGACAGCAGCAACAAAACTGCAAATCAATCCGGTTGATAACAAAACGTTGATGAATGGGTTTGGATAGAATGATATTAAACAGGTGAGTAATGGTTTGCTAAAGCAAACGACCTAAATAGCAATTATATTGAGGTGTATTTTAACTTTAAAATATGTGCTGCCTCGACCAGTTTTTCAAGATTCTCGAAGAATTTCAACATTTTACTTTGATCGCTATCTTCCAACTGGTCGAAATCTTCTCCAATCAATACTCTGAGCCAATCCCATAATAACTTCCTGCTCTCAGGCAATGTGCTGAACCGGAAAAACTCATCTATAACCAGGCAGGGATTCTCTGTTTCCTGTTTATTAAGATGATGAGTAAAGTCTTCAAAATCGGATTGCTCACTGCTCATAATAAGATTAATTTGGAGGGTGTCTTAACTGGCTAATTTACATTACGGATAAATACAAATATAAAAAGTTATATATTAAATCAAAATTTTAGTCCGAATAGGTGTGAAATTTAATTTAATCCTTCTCTCTATTTGTGATGTGGCTAAATACAGGGATAATGAATTTATTAAAAAAGTAGGCGGCCTTATCAGGGAAATCCGGGAGAGCAGGAAACTGTCTCTTGAAGATGTAGCTGCCATGACGGGTTTTACCATAGCAACATTAGGTGAAATTGAACGGAGTGAGGTCAATACAGATATAAGCCATGTTGCCGCTATCGGCCAGGCTTTTAGCATGCATCCCATGAAATTATTGGATGTTTATATAGAGCTCAAGCCACGTTTTGACCTGCCTCCAAACCGGGAGAACCGGGCCAGTACTACTTTACGTGTTAAGGAACTGGTAGAAACTGATTATTTTAATGATCCCAGGACAGTTACTGCAGTAATTGAGTATGTTAAAACTAAACAGGGAATCTCTCTGGAAAGCTCGCCCGTATCGGGAGTGCTTAAAAACCTGGTTGAAGAAGGATTGTTAGAATACAGTAAATCCGGCCGTAATCATGTTTATCAGAAAGTGAATGAATGAATATCAACCTTGATAACCTCTGCCAAAAGTTTTCCTGATAGTTCAAAATGGAGGGTATTTTAAATCTTCTAATCCGTATTATATTTCCTGAACCGGTTTATTAATAAAATCAGAAAGCAATACAAACAATTTTTCCTTCATTATAGTATGTAAATACATGGTAACAGATACACGATCTTTTAAGGTCACTGAAAGAAGAACTATAGATCTGGATAGTTTTGATACCTCGCAAAAAGGAGATTTAGAAAAAGACACTTCCCTGCAAATTTTAACTGATCTCAAAAATGAACTTTTCGAGCTACAGGAGAAATTATATGCTTCGAACAGCAAATCGTTACTTATACTTTTTCAGGCAATGGACGGCGGAGGAAAAGACAGCGCTATTAAACATGTAATGAGTGGCTTAAATCCACAGGGAGTTCAGGTATATAGTTTTAAACAGCCAAGCCATGAAGAATTGGATCACGATTTTTTATGGCGCCATTATAAGGCATTACCTGAACGTGGAAGGATAGGGATTCATAACCGTTCTCATTATGAGAACGTGCTAATTTGTAAAGTACACCCTGAAATTGCTGCATCTGAAAGCCAGGTTCCGGTAACGAATGTTGATAGCCAATTCTGGGAAACAAGATATAAAAGCATCAGGAATTTTGAGGAACATCTAAACTCCACAGGCACAGTGATTTTAAAATTTTTCCTACATATTTCAAAAGACGAGCAAAAAGAACGTTTTTTACAGCGGATTGATGATCCGGCAAAGAACTGGAAGTTTTCATCAGGTGATATAAAGGAGCGTGAGTTATGGGATAAATATATGCAGGCTTACCAGGATGGCTTAAAAGAGACCAGTACACCAAACTCACCATGGTATATCATTCCCGGGGACAAAAAATGGTTTGCCAGGGTAACTATCTGCCAGATCATAGTGGATACACTCAACTCCATGGATCTGGATTTTCCAACACTTCATGTAACTGAAAGAGCTGCTCTGGATGAGAGTAAACAAAAATTATTAAGTGAAACATCTTAACCCAATTTGATCATGCCTGTCGCCAATTTAATATTATTGATTAGTTGTGCTATAAGCATGTGCACTTTAATATCATGTGAAGCACAAAAAAAACCAGATAGTAAACAACTGCCGGATACTGTAATAACCACCAGTCAGATAATAAAACTACCACCCCCTTATTTTACTAAGTCCACAAAGAACTTCAGCAATGTTATAGGCTGGCCTGCCGGGAAAACACCGGTTGCACCTGCAGGATTTACTGTCACCAGATATGCATATAGCCTGGTAAGTCCCAGGTGGATATATGTTTGTCCCAACGGCGATGTGCTGGTTGCCCAAGCAAATACCGAACTTAGTAAAATTAAAAAGCTTGGGGCTCAAATCATGGGTATATCAAAATCCCAGCGTTTTGATAAAAGTGTTAATACGATTATTCTTTTTAGAGACATTAATAAAGATGGCTTGCCCGATGTGAGAAAGGTCTTCCTTTCCGGACTTAACCAACCTTTAGGAATGCTTGTTCTGGGTAATTCATTTTATGTGGCCAATACTGACGGACTATGGCAGTACCCTTACAGTTCGGGGCAGCTCAAAATAACTAATCCCGGAAAAAAAATCCTTGATCTTCCGGCAGGTGGTTATAATAATCATTGGACACGTAACCTGCTGGCCAATGCAGATGGTTCTAAAATATATATTTCTGTTGGCTCTGGCAGCAATGTAGCTGAAAATGGCATGGAAAATGAGATCCGAAGAGCCGGTATTCTTGAAATTAACCCTGATGGTACGGGCGAACGAATTTATGCCTCCGGGTTACGTAATCCTGTAGGTATGGGCTGGGCTCCGGCTACAAAAACATTGTGGACAGTTGTTAATGAACGGGATGGCCTGGGTGACGATCTTGTACCGGATTACCTTACAAGTGTAAAAGAGGGAGGATTTTATGGCTGGCCTTACTCCTACTTTGGACAGATCGAAGATCCTCGTCCCGAAGAGAAACAACCTGAACTGGTAAAAAAGGCTATCATTCCGGATGTACCATTAGGGTCACATACGGCATCATTGGGTTTGGTATTTTATGATCAGAAAATATTTCCTTTAAAATATCACGGCGGTGCATTTATAGGGCAGCATGGCTCATGGAACAGGTCGCAACCGGCCGGGTATAAAGTAATGTTTGTTCCTTTCCACCAGGGAAAACCATCCGGGAAACCTGAAGATTTCCTTACAGGGTTTGTCGCTGATGCGGAAGAAAATAAAGTTTACGGGCGTCCTGTGGGCCTTGCCGTTCTAACGGATGGATCGTTATTAGTAGCTGATGATGCGTCTAATGTGATCTGGCGTGTTAGTCTTCCAAATTCACAAAAACCTTGACATTACAGACTCGAGCTACTCTTTTTATTATCCCAAGTTAAATTCAGTGGAGTTATCTTATGGGATGTACCAGGAGCGCTGCTCCAATGGCAATTCCAAAACTTAACAGTGTCCCGATAAGTACGTATTCTGTTAGTTTTAAATCTTTTGCTTCCTTTAGGTCACCAAAACGAAACACCGATTTCGCCGCAATTAAAAATCCGATCGCCTCCCAATGATTAATACACGCAAAAGTAAATACAAGAAGCCGCTCAATAATACCGATGTATTTTCCTGCACTCTGCAATGAGCTTCCAGCCTGGGGGAAAGGCAAAGTTCCGGAACTGATAATTTCCGGGTTCCATTTGTTAATAATAATCCGAATAATCACGGCTGATGGAAAGGTAATGAACAAAACTGCCAGAGCCTGAAACAAAAATGCCTTCTCATTAAGAAATGTTAAATCCAGTATGGGTTTTTCAAACAAATACCATATCAAAAGGATGCTTATTATGTGAAGTGTCTGATCAGCGAAAAACCATCCGCGCCGGGTTCCATTTTTCTGAGATAATAATTTTATTCCATCAATAATACCGTGTATCAGCGTTAAAGCCAGGATTATATGCCAGTTAACCAATGGCAATAATATGAGCAGCAAAATGCCGTGTATCAATATGTGTAAGTAAAAATAAGGTGACCTAAGCTTTTTTTGCTCCTTTATCTTTTACCCATGGGTCAAACTGCAGTATAAAATCACCAATAATATGCGCAAGAAATAGCTTAATGAGCAATACTTCCATTATATTTTTATTAATTCCTTTACCTTCCTGCGATACTCCTGGTCAAATTCAAGAATAAGGGGAAAATCTGCCCGCTTTAACGCTTCACTTACTGATGATTGTCCTTTTTTTGCCAATGCAGCCAGATCTTTTTGTGAGGGATTATTGTTTTCTATAGATAGCTTAATTATGGCTGCAGATGCAGGGGTCCAGTTATCCATTGCAACAAGCGCCAGGCGGATAGCAAGGTTCATTTCTTTATCGAACTCCGGAGATATTGTTCTTGCTGCCAGGTTTATCCCTTCCTTTTTTAAAATCTCCAGTTTCTCTCCTGAAAAAACAAACACTTCGCCATTAGCTTCTGTTATTTTTTTTGCTGCATATCCTTTCTTTCCAATGCCAATCGCTATCCGTACATCAAGATATCTGAAAGTTTTTATACATGATTTAATATAAACCGCTTTTATAAATGCTTCCTCAGGCTTTACCTGTAATTGAAAACTATCGCCGCGAAAGATTTCAGAATGTTTGGGTGCCACTTTGTGCAAAGCCTTTCTGAGCACATCAAGCCAAGCTGCCGTTTCTGCCTGTCGTGAATTGATGATATCTCCTGTGAGTATGCTTATCATAAATCTAATATCGGCTAAATAGCCGATAAATCAAAATATCGGTCAAATAGCCGATAAATGAGAATATAGGTTAAATAGCCGATAAGCAATGTTATTCCTTCTCAGAATAAACATATTGTATGGGTTCCCGCAGGTTATATGCCGAAGCCATTACCTCTCCATAAGCCCCTGCAGTACGTATAACTACAAGATCCCCGCGATATGATACAGGCAGCTCCACTTCTTTGGCAAAACAGTCTGTCGACTCACAAATGGGCCCAACAACATCGTACCGGCAGATTTGATCTGTAGTATTTACATTTTCTTTCCTGGTAATGTTCTCAATTTTATGATACGCCTGATACAGCATGGGGCGCATTAACTCCGTCATGCCTGCATCAAGGATAAGAAAATTCTTTTTTAAGCCGTTTTTTACATACAGCACACGGGTTATAAGTGCGCCTGATGTTGCTACCAAGGCACGGCCAAGCTCAAAATGTACTTCCTGACCTTTTCTGCGGGTCAGGAACTGATCGAACACAGCAAAATACCCTTCGAAATCGGCAACTGGCTTTTCATCAGGGTTATGATAATCAACTCCCAAACCTCCGCCCACGTTCAAAACTTTTATAACCAGCCCACGGTCTTCGAACCATTGGTGAAGCTCATTTATTTTTACGCACAGACTTTTAAAGACGTTAAGATCAGTTATTTGCGAACCTATATGAAAATGAATTCCTAAAAATTCTATATTATTTAATTGCTTAAGTAATTCTATACAACTAGATAATTCCCACTGATTTATACCAAATTTATTTTCATCCAAGCCAGTAGTTATGTTATGATGCGTTAGGGCATCTACATTGGGATTAATGCGTAAAGCTATCTTTGCTATTTTTCCTTTGCGGCCTGCCAGTTCATTAATCACCTCCAATTCCTGCATAGATTCTACATTAAAAGAAAATATATCCAGATCAAGAGCTTCATTTATTTCTCTGTCGGACTTTCCCACACCTGCAAAAACAATTTTCTCCGCCGGAAATCCTAATTCCACTGCTTTTTTCACTTCGCCCGCACTTACACAATCGGCACCAATAGCGGTATCTTTTATTGCAGAAAGCATTCGCTCATTGAAATTTGCCTTCATGGCATAATGAATATGAAATCCATAACGATCTGCTGCTTTCATACAGGCATTAAGTGATTGTTGTAGAAGGTTCAGATCATAATAATAAAACGGGGTTTCCCGTTCACTAAAGGAATTTATTATCGCTGGTGAGAACATAGTAATATCTGCGCGGGTCTTAATCAAATAAACGGTTATGTAATGAACGGAGGGCTTCGATTTTTTCTGAAGATCTTAACAATAACGAAATATTGTAATTACTGCCTCCGTATGAGATCATTCTCAGGGGAATATGTTTAAGTGCTTCCAGAACCCGTGCGGCATAACCATGACGCTCAGCGCTAAAATCACCTACAATACAAATAATTGCCTGATCTGTATCAATTTCAACAGTGCCAAATGTACTTAGCTCTGCTAATATATCGTCGAGGTTTGAAGTATCATCGATAGTTAATGATACAGCCACTTCTGACGTGGTTATCATATCAATAGGGGTTTTATACCGCTCAAAAACTTCAAATACCCTACGGAGAAAACCATAGGCAAGCAACATCCGGCTTGACTGGATCTTTATAGCTGTAATACCGTCTTTAGCAGCTATAGATTTTATTTTACCTTTTTCACTTTCACTAGCGATAAGCGTACCCGGAGCAGATGGCTGCATAGTATTAAGTAGCCGCACAGGGATTTTATACTTCTGTGCGGGGAAAACACTTTGGGGATGAAGGATCTTAGCTCCAAAATAGGCAAGCTCTGCCGCTTCATCAAAAGACAAACGGGCAATAGGTTTTGTACCTTTAACTACACGCGGATCATTATTGTGCATACCGTCAATATCTGTCCATATCTGTACCTCTTCAGCATTAATAGCTGCTCCGATTAATGAAGCTGTATAATCACTACCACCGCGGCGAAGATTATCAATCTCTCCGAATGAGTTACGGCAAATGTATCCCTGCGTGATGAACAACGTATCATCAGGTTTTGCATCTATCAAGGGGCGGATATGCTCGGTAATAAACTCTACCAGGGGTTCATTATCCTCATCGATCTTCATAAAATCAAGCGCAGGCAGCAAAACGGACCTGATCCCGATTTCACTCAGATAGAAATGATACAATGTAGTTGATAGCAGCTCTCCCTGGGCTAGTATCACCTTTTCCTCTATAGGAGAAAACAATTCCGATGCAAAAGATGCAATCAGTTTAAAGTGATAGTCTATCAGATCTTTACCATTATTATAACCTTCCTCTGTTGAAAACAATTCCCTTATAAAATCTTCATATTTTTCCTTCAGGGCAGCAGTTAGCTCAGCAGCTTTTTGCTGATCATCATTTAAATAGGCGCCGGATATTTCCACTAACGAATTGGTTGTACCCGATACTGCCGAAAGGACAACAATCTGATTTTCTTCCGGCTTGATGATATCTAACAACTTTATCATCCGGCCGGGACTGCCTACTGATGTTCCTCCGAACTTTAAAACTTTCATTTGATATTTTTGTAATGTTAACCCATATTGAGTATCAATATCTCACACCGTATAAATTGACAAGACAGATATAAACATCTCATTATCAGACTATATTGCTCACTTTTCGCGTAGCATGTATCTGCATAATGCGCCTATGATAAAGTGATTTTATTTTGCAGATAATGATCCCTATACTTGCAATGGGCGCTAAAAATAGGTAAAACAGCTGAAAAATATCGTTTAAAGAGAAAAAAACATAAAAGACATATAACCTCACCATCTTAAAATCCTAAGCAATATGCAGGAACTTGATAATTTAATCTCTGATAAGATTAACAAATGGCTTAACGGCAATTATGATACAGAGACAAAGACTGAAATACAGGGCCTTTTAAATAAAAGCGCTTATACCGAATTGACTGATTCATTTTATCGGGATCTTGAATTTGGAACAGGTGGTCTTCGCGGGATTATGGGTGCAGGATCAAACCGGATAAATAAATATACCATTGGAGCGGCTACCCAGGGCTTAAGCAATTATCTTAAAAAAACCTACCCTTCAGAGAAGATCAGTGTTGCTGTAGCTCACGACAGCAGAAATAAATCTGACTTATTTGCACGGATAACCGCTGAAGTATTTTCTGCCAATGATATCCATGTTTTATTCTTTAAAGAGCTCAGGCCTACCCCCCTGCTTTCTTTTGTAATTCGTCAGCTTAATTGCAAAAGCGGGGTAATGCTTACTGCATCACATAATCCTAAGGAATATAATGGATATAAGGCTTATGGATTTGATGGCGGACAGTTTACCTCCCCTGCTGACAAACAGGTTATGGATGAAGTTGCAGCCATTCGGAGTGTTGATGATATTAATTTTACTGCAAAAGATGAAAACATAACCTATTTAGGTGAGGAAATGGATAAGCTATACCTGGATAAGATTGTGGAATTTTCTGTATCGCCCGAAGCTATTCAACGCCAGAGAGATTTAAAAATAGTATATACACCTATTCATGGGACCGGAATAACCCTGGTGCCTCAGGCATTACAGCAATTTGGTTTTAATAATGTGATACTGGTTGAAGAACAGGTTAAGCCTGATGGTAATTTCCCAACAGTAGTTTATCCCAACCCGGAAGAAAAGGAAGCGATGACACTCGCTTTAGAGAAAGCAAATAAAGTTGATGCTGACCTTGTTCTGGCAACTGATCCGGATGCCGACCGGGTAGGTATCGCAGTAAAAAATACCGATGGAGAGTTTGTACTTCTTAATGGAAATCAAACCGGAAGCCTGCTTATTTACTATCTGCTTAATGCATGGGAGGAAAAAGGAAAGCTATCCGGTAATGAATATATTGTTTCTACCATTGTAACAACAAACCTCATTACAGAAATTGCTAAGGATAAGAATGTTACCTGTTACCATACATTAACCGGTTTTAAGTGGATTGGTCAGCTGATGACAAAATATGAAGGCCAGAAAATATTCATAGGAGGCGGTGAGGAAAGCTACGGGTATCTTATTGGCGACCTGGTACGCGATAAAGATGCGGTGATTTCTGCAGCTTTTATCGCTGAAATGACAGCATATTATAAAGACAAGGGCAGCAGTTTGTTTGATGCTATGATTAATATGTATGTACAGTATGGTTTTTATAAAGAAAAACTGGTATCAATTACCAAAACCGGCAAATCCGGGGCAGAGGAAATTATAGCTATGATGGATCGTTTCAGAAATAATCCTCCAACTTTACTTGGCGGAGCAAAAGTAGTGACTTTGAAAGATTATGAGAAAGGAAGGCAAACAGATCTTCTTTCAGGTCAGGTGATTGAACTTGAGCTTCCTAAATCTGATGTGCTGCAATTTATTACTGAAGATGGAAGTGTTATTTCAGCACGCCCATCCGGTACTGAACCTAAAATTAAATTTTATTGCAGCGTTAAACTACCGCTTTCAGATGCTAAACTCTTTAAGCAAACTGAGATACGGCTTGATGAAAAGATTGATGCAATAATGAAAGATTTGGAGGTATAAAAAGCCCTCCAAACCTTAACTCGATAAAGGGGGGCCAGTCGGAACAATTATAGGGCTCCGGCTGGTTGGATAATTATACTTTTTAGCAGTAAATTTAGAGGTAAGATACTCACCATGGTGAATGGTTCCTGACATGGTATCGCCATTTATAGTGCCTGAGAAAGTAAACGGGACATTATCTGCAATCATTCTCGAACTGCTTCGAAACCTTACTTCATTTCCTTCTATTGTTCCCTCCAATTCATTAGTCGTGAAGGTTCCCTGGTGTGAACCTTTAAGCCAGTTTCCATCTTGTTGTTCAATCATTAATTTATGATCACTTTTTTCGTTAAAGTATTCAACGGTAACATCCCATCGGCCTTTTATATCTGCTCCGGCAGATTTCATTTCTTTAACTAATGGGGGTCGATTCATTTTAAGTGCAGAAAATATCCGGTCGCCAACTATCTTATCGTCGCCGGGTTGCATCATCCATGCAGCAATGGAAATAGATGTTGTTGGAATAGCTGAATTACCCACCTGCGGCCGACCTGAACTCAGTGCAATCCTTGGCTTTGTAGTAGATAAATAAGTGGCTATCTCCTGACCTGTTGCGTTAAATTTGTCCGGATTCCAAGAGACTGAAAGCGTAGGAGTACGATTACCCAACCCAATAGGTTGACGTATAGTTGTAGTAATACCATCAATGCCTGAAATACGTTTAGCAATATTTTCCAAATAGGATGTCCATGTTTGTTCTTCTTTTGCATGATTACGCTTAGTCCATGCTTCAACGGCTGCAAGCATTCCAATTTGCTCTTCTTTTCCTACTTTATTATCACGGGCAGGACCATGATGCGGGGCACTAGCCTGCCATGCGGCCATAAGAATTTTTTTATCACCCAACAATAATCCGGCGCTTTGAGGGCCGCGAATGGCCTTACCTCCGCTGTAAGCCACTACCGTCGCCCCTTTTGCAAGATGGACATTAGGGTTCATAGTAAGAATTTCAGCAGCTGCATCCACTAATATGGGAATGTTTTTTGGCTTTGCCGATTTGGCTACTGCTTCCAGGGTAAGCGGACCTGTAGCGTTTACATCATCAGACATCATATAGATCATGGCAGTGCGTGAACTTATGGCATTTTCTAATTCTTCGTGCGTGTCAACTGTGATAATTTTAACACCTACATTACGGAGCGCATGGTCATACACATTTCTGGAAGATCTTGGAATAATAACTTCGTTTTTTTCTATACCTGTAAGATCCGGTATACGTACAAGTTTTTCTGGATTACCGCCAGTTACACACGCAATCGTTACCAGTTTCATTCCTCCTGCACATCCGGAAGAAACCACACCCCATTCAGCCCCTGATATTTCAGCAAGGCGTTTTCCTACGCCCATTGCCAGTTCATCAAGTTGTACATAATGCTGGTGTGCTAAAGACATGGCTTCTTTTGCTTCAGGAACGATGGTAGAGGCACCCATGATAGTAAAAGTCCCACGACAATTTATAACCGGCTCCACACCTATTGACCGGTAAACCTGGGCTCCTGCTTTCAGCGGGCCATCCAAAGTATTAACATCCAATAAGGTGTTAAGCTCATTAATGCTTCCACTACCCGCTAATGCTGATTGTGAACTTCCAATAAATCCACCTGCAAGCGGGAGCATTGTCAGGCCTTTAATAACGTCTCTACGTTTCATATTAAGAATAAACTATGTGGGTTAATAATTGAATGAAAAATAATACAAATCCGCTATATTAGAAATAAATAAATCCAATTAGTCTTCTAAGCTGTAAGATACAAAGTTTCCATCGTAAAATTCCAATATCTTATATTTGATTTTTATTAAAATTCAATGAAATTATTATTCTTAATTATTTCTTTAACTACTCTTTTTGCTTGCAGTAACAGGGAAGAAAGAAAACTCCCTATACTTGGGGAACGTGCCCCTGAAGAACGCATAGAAAATGGAAAAACGGTTATTGATACGGTTTATCAGACTATTCCCTCATTCAGTTTTGTAAATCAGGACAATAGGATAATTACCGACAGGGACTTTGACGGGAAAATATATGTTGCTGATTTTTTCTTCACCTCATGTACAAGTATTTGCCCGATTATGCATCGTAATATGTTAAAGGTTTATGAGAAATTTAAAGGCCATAAGGAAGTTAGTTTACTCTCCCATAGCATTGATAGTAAACGGGATATTTCATCCGTGTTAAAAAAATACGCTACAAAGCTGGGTATCATGGATAATCAGTGGCAATTTGTTAACGGTGCACGAGATTCTATTTACACTATTGCAGAGAAAAGTTATTTAACATCAGTTGGCGAAGACAAGAATGCAGATGGAGGATATATTCACCAGGGATGGTTTATCTTGGTGGACAAAGAAAAGCGGTTGCGCGGAGCTTATGACGGAACGAATGACGGGCAGGTAAAGCAACTAATAGCTGATATGCATATCCTTCTTAATGAATATACAAAGTAAAAACCATCTATATTGCAGATTAAATACCTGAATAACTTGTGGGTTGTAAAAATATAATGCTGGACTTGGAAACGTTATTTTTATAAAATGGCATTGCAGAAAGTTTTTTCCAAAACGGATCTATCCTAAATTCCTTCCAGTGTGCATCACGGGACACCATATCTTCAAAACTGGTCATATACATTAGGTTAGGTGTTCTGCTGCCTGCCAAAACCTCCCCATAGAATACAGGATTAAACCCCAAACGGCGAAAAATCTCTGTCTCTTGTCCCTCATTAAACATATGCACCTTATTCCGAAATAATTTCTCTGTTGGCCCTTCATAGCTTCGTAGTTCATAAATCCTTTTCACCAGGTCGTTTTTAAGTACAGGTTGTTGCAGAAATGTATTATAAAAAGCTTTCAGTAAAATGGATTCTATACGATTATAGGGTATATTATTATAGGCAGCGTTGTGATATTCCTGCCCATCCAACATAAATTGCTTGTCTTTATTCAATTGTGCAGATAAATTAAAATATTGCTTTTCAGATTTATATGGAATTAACAAATAAATCAAACGGGTTTTTGCAGTATCATTGCCAATTGGTTTAAATACTCCCACTTTATGGATCCCATTTCGCTTCATCACGGGCAAGAATGCATCTTTAAGATAGGCATCTATTCTATTTTCCTGCTCTTTGTTTTTCAGATGATATATCCTGATTTCATACAACTCTTCTTTAGACTTGCTGTAAGAAACTATTGAAATACACAATAAAGTGAATAAAAAAGGTAGTATAAGCAATCTTTTTAAAATCATGGCAGCAAATTTCTTAAAGTTTAAATAAGGACTTAAATATATGCATGTTGGATTATTATTATCAATAAAAATAATTTTAATCATACGCTATTACATTCTGGCGCGATTCTCCAAGGCCATCAATACCTAATTCTATAACATCTCCGGCTTTTAAAAACACAGGTGGTTTAAGGCCTACTCCAACACCTGCAGGTGTACCGGTGGAAATGATGTCACCAGGTAATAAAGTTAAAAATTGGCTGAGATAAGATATGATGTAAGGTATTTTAAAAATAAGGTCATTGGTATTTCCATCCTGCATCACTTTGCCATTTACTTTTAACCATAATCGCAAGTTGTTAATATCTTTAAATTCATCTGGTGTAGCCAGAAATGGGCCAAGGGGTGCAAATGAGTCACACCCTTTTCCTTTAGTCCATGTGCCCCCGCGTTCCATCTGAAATTCTCTTTCAGAAACATCATTATGCAAACAATACCCCGCAATATAATTAACAGCTTCTGCTTCAGAAACGTAAGATGCCTTTTTTCCAATAACTATGGCAAATTCCACTTCCCAATCGGTTTTAATAGAATTTTTCGGGATTACAACATCATCGTACGGGCCATTTACAGCCGTGGTAGATTTTAAAAACATAATTGGCTCTGCAGGAATTGGAATATTCATTTCCCTGGCATGCCGTGCATAATTTAAGCCGATACAAATTATTTTGGATGGTCTTGCTATGGGGCTACCAAGTCTTATTTCATCCCCTATTTCAAGTAGGTTTCCCTGGTTTATTTCAAGGAAATTTTGTAAGCGGGTTAGTCCACTGCTCTCAAAAAATAATTCATTATAATCTTCACCTAATGCAGATGTATCATATTTAATGTTATTAATAATCACTCCGGTTTTTTCGAACCCGGGTGCTCCAAATCGTATCAGCTTCATATTTGAATGGTATAAATCTCTAACAAATTGGAGCTTGTTTTGTGAGGAAAAATGGAATACGCCAGTAAATGAAAACGCCGGCGTGGCCGGCGTTTATAAGTTATAGAAGATAAAAAACCCTGCAAAATACTTCTAAAATATATACTTGGTACTTAAAAAATTAGATGTATCAGATTTAATTATATCGTTAAGCAGTTCTTTATTATTATCATTCAATTTTGCAGCCACTAATGAGCGGATTGAAAAAGAACGTAAGGCATCAACTACAGACAATGTACCTTCAGCACTATCCTTACGGCCGGTAAAAGGAAACACATCTGGGCCGCGCTGACACTGGCAGTTTATATTAACCCTACTAACCTGGTTAACCAAAGGATCTATGAGAGTAGAAACCTCACCGGCATTATTGCTAAAAATGCTTACCTGCTGCCCATGGGTAGACTCTATAATATAATTTATAGGCTCTTCTACATCTGTATATGGCAAGACCGGAATGATCGGCCCGAACTGCTCCTCACGATACAATTTCATATTTGAATTAACCGGATAAACAACAGCGGGGTATACAAATGACTCCGCAGTTTCCCCGCCTCTTTTGTTTATTACACGTGCGCCATGAGTTACAGCATCATCAATACATTCTTTGATATAATCTGGTTTTTGTGGTTCAGGAAGTGGTGTAAGGAAAACTCCCTTTTCCCATGGCATCCCGTATTGTAATTTAGCAACAGCTTCACTTAATTTTTGCAGAAATTCTTCTGCAACCAGTTCATGAACAAATAATATTTTTAAAGCAGTACAACGCTGTCCGTTAAATGATAAAGAACCTAATACGCACTCAGAAACAGCCAGATCTATGTCTGCGTTTGGAGTTATAATAGCCGCATTTTTTGCATCTAATCCTAAAATCGCACGTAAACGATTTACCTTGGGATGTAGTTTTTTGAGCTCGTTAGCTACTTTACTTGAGCCAATCAGAGTGAGTACATTTATTTTACCCGATTCCATAAGCCCGGGAACAATATCATGACCCCTGCCGTAAATGGTATTTACCACTCCGACAGGAAACGATTCCTTAAATGCGTTTAATAACGGATAGTGAAGTAAAGTGCCATGTTTTGGCGGTTTAAAAAGCAGTGTATTTCCCATGATTAATGCCGGGATCAGGGTTGTAAAGGTTTCGTTTAACGGATAGTTGAACGGTCCCATGCATAATACTACTCCTAATGGCGAACGCCTGATCTGGGCAATTATGCCCTGCTTTATTTCAAAACCTGAAGATTGACGGTCAATATCTTTTAATGCGTCGATTGTAGCATAAATATATTCAACTGTCCGGTCGAATTCCTTAATTGAGTCCGCATAAGACTTACCGATCTCCCACATGATCAGCTTAACCACGATATCTTTTTGCTCAAGCATTTTATAGGTAAACTGCTCTACGCAATCAATTCTATCAGCCACACTCATTGTTGGCCATATTCCACGCCCATTGTCATAAGCCTTCACTGCGGCCTCTAATGATTCTTCTGCTTCTTTATAAGTACAAACAGGATATGTTCCTATCAGCTTTCGTTTTATTTCGTTACCATTTCTTATACATATTGGCGAATAAACCTGGTGGGTAGCACCTGTCCACGATTTCATTTCCCCATTACTTAGATATTCTGTCTGATGGATTTCTTCCAGCAAAAATTCAGAAGGTATTTGATCTTCTGAAACAAATATCGAAGCGAGTTCACTATTACTAATTGTATTCATTTACTATAACTTTATTAACATAATTCCGGTAAGCAATTCTACGTAGTTTTTAATCCTTATAAAACTATTTATCTAATTATTTTTGCGAAACCGATAACGTACTCTCATATAAAAGCCTAGAGATTTTGAGTAGAGTTACAATAATTATCCTGTGTCATCAAAATACTAACAACTAATTAGCTATAAATATGTTAATGTTTTGAGATCATAAATTCTTTTAAAATAACCACACTATGAAAAAATATATTTTAATCAGTTGTATAACAGGGTTACTGTTTCTTTCAAACTCATGCGCTGTTAATCCGGTAACAGGGAAAAAACAAGTTGTTTTAATGTCTGAAGCGCAGGAGATTGCGATGGGTAAAGAAGCTGATCCTCAAATAATTCAACAATTTGGCTTGTATGAAAACAAAGCTTTGCAAGACTTTATTAATCAGGAGGGAAAGAAAATGGCTGCTGTTTCACATCGGCCTAACCTTAATTATGAGTTTAAAATAGTTGATTCCGATGTGCTAAATGCTTTTGCTGTACCTGGTGGATATGTGTACTTTACCAGAGGAATTATGGCACATTTCAACAATGAGGCTGAATTCGCTGGTGTGTTAGGACATGAGATTGGGCATATAACAGCGAGACATTCAGTTGCGCAGCAACGAAATCAGATCTTGAGTCAGATCGGATTAATTGCCGGAATGGTACTTGCACCTCAGCTTGCACAATTTGGTGATGCAGCATCTCAAGGTCTTGGTTTATTATTTTTAAAATTCGGGAGGGATGCGGAACGCGAATCAGATAAACTGGGTGTTGAATATTCTTCGAAAATTGGACTGGATGCTGAGCAAATGGCAAATTTCTTTAATACCCTGGAAAGAAAAAGCACCCAGGGTGAAAATCAGGAACTGCCTTCATTTTTATCAACACACCCGTCGCCAGGTGATCGGAATGTAGCTGTTAAACAATTAGCTAATGAATGGAAAGCTAAATTAAACCTTTCTAATCCTGAAATTAATCGCAACAGCTACCTGAGAAGAATTGAAGGTTTAATATACGGAGAAGATCCAAAAGGAGGGTTTTTAGAAGATAATGTATTTTATCATCCTGGTTTGAAATTTCAATTCTCTACCCCACCAAATTGGGCATATCAAAATACTCCTCAAAGAGTGCAATTAGCTCCAAAAGACGGGAAAGCAATGATGATGTTTACACTTGCTCCCGGTAAAACACTTCAGGAAGCTGCAAGTGCAGTATTACAGCAAAATCAATTACAGGTGGTTCAGTCAAGAGAAGTTACCGTAAATGGTTTCAGGGCTTTGGCTATAGTGGCTGATCCGCAACAACAACAACAGCAGGGCCAGCAGCAGCAGCGGCAACAACCTACTGTTAGAACATTGTCTTATTTTATTCAGCAAGGAGAAACCATATATCATTTCCTTGGGGCATCAGGAATAAATGATTTTAATAATTATCTACAATATTTCACTAATACAATGCAAAGTTTCCGGCAGTTAACTGATGCTTCAAAACTCAACCGTCAACCTGATCGTGTTCGTATAAAAACAGTTTCAAGAGCAAGCACATTAGAACAAGCGTTTCGCAATTATAAGGTGGAACCTAAAAAGTTTGAAGAATTTGCAGTTTTAAATGGCATGCGTTTAACAGATCAGGTGCCCCAGGGAACCTTAATTAAAGTTATTGAACGATAGGTATAATTTCTACAAAAACGGGGTAAGAATGACTATTCTTACCCCGTTTTTGTATTACAAGCTTTTAGTAATCGACTAGAACCTATCTCAAATTAATTACTTCTTTGTACCCTTCCTGATTTTCTATCACGAGATCTTCCTATAACATATCCGGTACCTGCTCCTACCACACCGCCTATTATAGCACCTCTTCCATCTTTTTTATCAACTAAAACACCTGTAACAGCACCCGCACCCGCTCCTATTGCTGCCCCTTTAGCAGCAGAACTCCATCCTTTTTTTACAGGTTGAGCTTGTACTACCGGCTGCGACTGATAATTTGTTGATCTTGAAGAACTACTACTTCCAACTTTATGAGATCTGGTAACAGGTCTGTAAGATGCCCGTTGAGCCGCTTGTTCCTGAAGTTGTTGTTTTTTAGCTATTTCGGTTTTTTCAAAACTATCCAATCGTAAGCTATCTTTAATATTTCTGATAGATTCCTGAACAATTTTCACTGAATCAATTTCTGTGCGAGACCCTTTAACTAATGGATCGTTATTACTGCATGCTGCAAAAATTGATGCTGCTGCTAGTGTAATTGCTATTCGTTTCATAATGTGTGTGTTTAATTACTACTATAAAAGGAAAAACCGTGCCAAAAGAATTAGTTATTTCTGTGTATGATATACTACTTAAAACGTAATGAGCATGAATTAGGAATAATTTAGGCTTTTAGAAAGTGGGAGTACCATTTCATAAGCAGCATAATACGTTTAAAATCATCTTGTAACGGGGCTTCAATTGTTAATAATTGCCCGGTAACAGGGTGTGTAAATGATAGGCAGGAGGCATGTAATAGCATGGTTGTCATATCCCAGGTCTCTTTAAATAACTTATTTTGCTTATTACATCCGTGTTTACGGTCGCCGATAATGGGGTGGAAAATATGAGCAAAATGCTTTCTTAACTGGTGCATACGACCCGTTAAAGGTTGAGCTTCAATTAACGAATATCTGGATGTATTATGCTCCCTGAATGGAAGATCTATCTCTGCCCGCTTTAATGTTATATAAGAAGTAAAAGCTTCTTGAACTGTGCCATTATCGTTTTTTAAGGCATAATCGATGTCCTCGTTATCGGGTGTAAACCCTCTTACAATTGCGAGATATTTTTTATGAACCTCACTTTTCGCGAATTGCTGGTGCATTGCAATCTCGACTTCTTTATTTAAGGCAAATAATAGCACGCCACCAGTTTTTCTGTCCAGGCGATGAACAGGATTAACCCATTGGTTTATCTGGTCTCTGAGTAATTGCAGGGCAAATTCTGAAGCATCAGCGGCAATACGAGATCGATGAACCAACAACCCATGAGGTTTATTAATAGCTACCAGATGTTCGTCCCTAAATAATATATTTAACATGATAGTATAATTCCAACAAAAATAACCTTTATTGTTCTGCTTCATATTCCGGTATCTGTTTTTTATGTTCACTTATCTATATTTGACACAAAACATAAATTATGATAACTGTAAATGAATATTTTGGTGGTTCGGTAAAATCCCTTGGGTATCAATCCAAAGAAGGAAAATCCACCATTGGAATTATTGAAAAAGGCGAATACGAATTTGATACCTCCATGCATGAAACCATGTATATAATTGAAGGAGAACTACATGTTCAATTGTCTGCTACTTCCAATTGGGAAATATTCAGCAATGGACAAACCTTTGAAGTGCCTGCCAACTCATTATTTAAAGTAAAAACAACGGGGCAGACTTCATATCTGTGTAAATATAAATAGTCACACTATTTAAACGGATCTAAGAACTTTTTCACCCAGTAGCCGGATTCTTTTATAATACGTTCCTGGGTTTCGAAATTAACATATATCAGCCCAAAACGAGGATGATAACCTTCGGCCCATTCAAAATTGTCGGTAAGGGTCCATATAAAATACCCTTCTACCTTGCATCCTTCTGTTTTAGCTTTCAGCACCTGGCTTATATGATCCTGTAAATACTTTTTTCGTTGTTGATCATCAACTTTACCATCCACAACATAATCTGGGAAAGCAGCACCATTTTCAGTAACTATTATCTTCTTTATTCCCGGATAAGCATCGAATTTTTTAATAACATGATAAATAGATGGAGGAAATACCTCCCATTTCATTGCCGTAAGCGGAACCTTTCTTTTTTCGGCCTTCATTAAAGTGGCTTTTAAATATGGTGTAAAAAACGAATGTTTTACGATCTCACGTGTATAATTCTGAATTCCGATAAAATCAAAGTTGAATGACATTTTCTTTTCATCATCCTGAAGAATATATTTTTCTATACTTTTCAATACCGGAAGATCCTTTACAGGGTATCCCAACCCCAAAATCGGCTCCGGAAATAACCTGTTTAACATAGTATCAACACGATTAGCTGCCATCAAATCTTTAGGTTTGCTAGTTGCCGGCTCAATATGAGAACATGAAAATGTGGTTCCAATATTTGAACCTGATGGAAGTTCTGAACGTAGCAATTTTCCTCCTTCGGACATGCATAAGACAGCATGGTGAACTGCAGGCAAAAAATTTTTTAATCCTGTTCTTCCGGGTGCGTGTAAACCAAGAAAGTATCCGGCACCAACAAATGCCATAGGCTCGTTCATTACCATCCAGTTTTTTACCCGATTTCCGAAATGTGATGCGCACGCAAGAACATATTCGGAAAACCACGAAACCATATCACGATTTGTCCACCCACCTTTCACTTCAAGTGCATGCGGCAAATCCCAATGATATAATGTTATCCAGGGCTCTATACCTAATTCCAGACAATGATCTATAATCCGGTTATAGTAATCAATACCTTTTTGATTAACGGGCTGGTGGCCTGACGGAATTATACGCGGCCATGAAACAGAAAATCGAAAATTAGGAATATTCAGCTCCTTTACAAGCAAAAGATCATCCCGATGACGATTGTAAAAATCACATGCCGTATTTGCAGATTGCCCCTTAAATAGTTTTTTCTTACGGATCGTAAATTCATCCCAGATAGAATTTCCTTTTCCATCGGCATCATGTGCACCTTCTATTTGATATGCCGCAGTAGAAACGCCCCATTTAAAATCGTTACCGAACAGTATCTTGTTAATTTGCGAATTGTCTTCTTCAGAATACATCAGAACAGCGTATATTACCTTATTTTAGCGCAGGCAATATCAGGATAACCTTTCAGAAAGTTAAGCGTTTTTTTAAAGTAGTTAAAATTGAAAAAAAGTTCTTAGTCTGCTCATAAAAAATAAGTCTATTATAGTTAAGACAAGTAATGAAACCCAATAATATTTCATATATTAAAAGTAGTTCCTATTTATTATGAAAGTTTAGTAATTGTAATCCTTTTATTTATAAATATTTAATTTATTGTTTTTAAACTAGCTTCATACTTTTAAATTTTTCTTATTAATTTAAAAAATTAAAATTACCTTTATTGAATCTAAATATATATGGAAAATTTTGACTCCAACTCGGGTAAATTAAAACTAGATAAGCAATCATTAAAAACACTATTTGTAGACCAGCTAAATGTAGTTTGCTGCGCTAAACACAACCTGATAAAAAACATTCCGGGGTTAATAGATCTGCCTTCATTTATTGATCTTAAATATGCTTTTGAAGAGAGCATGGAAAGTAGTGAACGCCAGATAAAACGCCTTCAGGAAATATTCGGACATATAAAGGAAGAAGTATCTGAAGAACGATGTCAGGGAATGAAAGCCATTATTAATGAGGCTTTTTGCGCCATCGAAACTACCCAGGAGAAATCTGTAACTCGGGATTTGGCTATGATTTTTTATGCAAAGATCATTGAGCATATTGAAATTGTGTCATATCGTATGCTTATAAGTATTGCTGCAACATTAGAATACACAGAAATTAAAAACTTATTGAAGGAAAGCCTTGATGAATCTAAAGAGAACGACAAGTTGTTTATGATGATTGCCCGGGAATATGGTTTAGAGATGACGCCGGGTTAATTCAGTAAATTTTAATTCTTGCAGAGGCTTCATTAATCATTTTTTTAGCCATGTTCCTTCCCAGATAACCATCGATAATTCCGTGCACACCATAGAGTACCGGTGTCATAAGCAGGGCTATAATAAACTTATAAGTATAATTAACTAATCCTATTGCTGCCACCATTTGCCAGCTCCAGTTATAGTTAGGATTTAAATAAAACGCTATAAATATTACTACGAAACTGTCTATAAGTTGTGAAACCAACGTCGAACCCGTCGCCCTTAGCCATAAAGCCTTTTCTCCAGTAGCTCTTTTAATTGATTGAAAAATAAAAACATCCACAATCTGCCCCACTAAGAAAGCAATAATACTACCTGCAATTATCCACATACCCTGCCCGAATATGGCAGTAAAAGCATTATTCATGTGTAAGGATTGACCATTGACTGCCTGTGTAATCCAGAAATCAGCAGGTACCAGATTAATTGCAAAACCAACCATTAAAAAAGCATATGCAATAAGGATAGAAGCAAGTATGGAAAGAAATCGCACCTGTTTTATACCATAATATTCATTAATGATATCTGTCATAATAAAAACCAGCGGCCATGTAAGTACACCTGCAGACATATTAAATGATAGGTTTGGAACTCCGAGCAGGTTAATATCAAATTTATTTATACCTAAAGATCCCTCTACACTGAATATTTTAACACCAATAAATTCTGACAGAATTGCATTGGCGATCAGGAATGAGCCGAGCACAAGAAGCAATCGACTTTCTTTTGTTTTAAAGGTCATTATCTACATTGACTAGTAAAAATAGTTATTTTTAGCCCTTTACAAAATTGGCTGACATTTTTTACTGCATTAAACGTGATCAATTTAATCTCAAAGCTTCCGAATGTTAAAACATCAATATTTACTGTAATGTCACAATTGGCTAATGACCACGCAGCCATTAATTTATCGCAGGGTTTCCCCGATTACGAATGCTCACCGGAATTGGTATCGCTGGTGAATAATTATATGAAAAAGGGGTATAATCAATATGCCCCAATGGCCGGAGTTATGGCATTACGTGAAAAAATTGCGGAAAAGTTAAATATACTTCATCATTCTATTTACCATCCTGAAACAGAAATAACCATCACCGCAGGTGGCACGCAAGCTATATTTACTGCCTTAGCTGCTGTTATTCAACCCAATGATGAAGTGATTATTTTCGAGCCGGCATATGATTGCTATGCTCCAACTATTAAACTTTTAGAAGGTTTGGTAAAGCCCGTTGAACTTACTCCGCCTAATTACGGTATAGACTGGGGAATGGTAAGGCAACTGATTACCAACCGCACCAGAATGATTATTCTTAATTCGCCACACAATCCCACAGGAAGTATTTTGGATGAAAATGATATAAAAGAGTTAATAACAATAACCAAAAATACTGACATTCTTATATTAAGTGATGAGGTGTATGAACATCTTATATTTGATAACAGGAAACATTTGAGTATGGCTAGGTTTCCAGAGCTTAAGGAACGAAGTTTTATTGTGGCTTCTTTTGGAAAATTATTTCATACTACGGGTTGGAAAATGGGGTATTGCCTGGCACCAGAGAAATTCATGACTGAATTTAGAAAAGTGCATCAATTTTTGGTTTTTAGCGTAAACACTCCTATGCAATATGCAATGGCAGACTTTATGGCAGGGAATTCTTATTATGATGAATTGGGTGAATTCTTCGAGAACAAACGAGATTTTTTTATTAATTTAATGGAAAATACACGGTTCAAAATGCTTCCATGCCATGGCTCATACTTTTTATGCACTACTTATAAAAATATTACAGAGGAAAAAGATTTGGCTTTCGCTAAACGCTTAACAACAGAATATAAGGTAGCGTCAATTCCTATATCAGCTTTCTACAGCAAAAATACAGATCACGGGGTTTTGCGATTCTGCTTTGCGAAAAAAAATGAAACCTTAGAACAAGCCGTTGAAAAATTAATTAAAGTTTAATACGTTTAAATTAAACATGATGAACACCCTTAAGATTACCACCTTTCAGGCATATTTATTCTGGGAAAACATTGATAAAAACTTACAAAATCTTGGTTTAAGATTATCGTCTATCCGTGAAAAAACCGATCTCATTGTTTTACCTGAAATGTTTTCAACAAGCTTTAGCATGAATGCTGAAACCCTTGCAGAGGAAATGGGCGGCAAAACTATGGACTGGATGCAACAGCAAGCCATGAAGTTTGAATCAGTAGTTACCGGAAGCATTATCATTAAAGAAAAATCAAATTTTTATAACCGGCTTATTTGGATGCGTCCTGATGGCAGCTATGAATTTTATGACAAAAGGCACCTTTTTGGGTTAGCTAAAGAAGATCATACTTATACTGCGGGTAATAAAAAGCTATTCGTAGAATTAAATGGCTGGAAGATATGTCCGATTATTTGTTACGACCTGCGGTTTCCTGTGTGGCTGAGGAACAAGGACAATGAGTACGATATGCTGCTTGTCGTTGCAAATTGGCCTGAAAAAAGATCTTTGCACTGGCGTACACTAATTCCGGCCAGAGCTGTAGAGAACCAGTCCTTTGTGGTAGCAGTAAATCGTGTGGGTCATGATGGCAATGAAGTATACCATTCAGGCGATTCTATGTGTATTGATCCAAACGGAAATGTGGTTTATTACAAACCTAATGACGAAGATCTCTATACGTTTACAATTAATAAAGAAGAGATAGAAAAATCACGCCGTATCTTTCCTTTTCTTAAGGATGCCGATGACTTTAAGCTATTGTAGGATTTATATTGGAGATAATAAAATAATTATTCCAATTAACGCGCTTAAAACGTCATGTTTAATTCTAAGTGCCGTTTTAAATAATAAAATCTCAGAATACAACACGTTATTTAAATCTGTTTGTTACAGATAACACTATGTACTTTCATTTTAATTATGTTCAGAAGAATTTCTATTAAACCTCTCCGATATTTTCTCATCCTCATCTATTTTATAATCATTACTTTTTTTGCGATAGAGCTTAACTTTTTATGGTTATTTGGCTATTCTCCTAATATTCGCGATATTAAAACCCCTAATATGCGCCTTCCATCCGAACTGTATACGGCCGATGGAAAATTAATTGGTAGATATTATAAAGAAAACCGTACCCCCGTTGCATTTAATAAAATAGCTCCCAGCGTAATTAATGCATTAATCGCTACCGAAGATGTGCGCTTTTATAAGCATAGTGGTATTGATGTGAGATCTCTTGCCTCCAGCCTTGTTTCAACAGTTTCCGGAGATAAACGCGGAGCAAGTACAATTACCCAGCAGCTTGCAAAAAATCTTTATAAAACGCGGAATCAAAGAGCTCAGGGTGCAATTAAATATATCCCTCTGGCCCGTACTATAATCTATAAAGTAAAAGAGCTGATTACCGCTCTAAAGCTGGAAGGATATTACACTAAAGATCAAATACTAACATTGTATCTTAATACTGTTCCATTTGGAAGTAATACCTATGGAATAAAAGTTGCCGCAAAAAAATATTTCAATCAAGATCCTTTAAAGCTTCAGGTGGAGCAATCGGCTACTTTGGTGGGGATGCTTAAAGCAAATACGACCTATAATCCATTGATAAATCCTGAAAAATCACTCGCACGTCGCAATGTGGTATTGGCGCAAATGCAGAAATATAACTTTCTCTCTTCTTCAGAATTCCAAAAATTCAGCAGCCGGGATTTAAAAATCCAACGAGGCGAGTTTGAAGAAGGTGTTGAAGGAGATTCTTACCTAAGGGCTGCTGTTGAATCTTACCTCCAAAAATGGCTTGGCGATACTGGTTACGATCTTTATGAAGGAGGTCTGAAAATTTATACAACTATTGATTCAAGAATGCAAACTTATGCTGAACAAGCGGTAAAAGAGCAAATGCCTGTTCTGCAAAGAAGATTAAATAACGAGTGGAGCGGGCAAGATCCATGGCGTGATTCAGAAAATAAAGAAATTACTGATTTCGCTGAAAGAGCTGCAAAACGCCTTCCATATTATAATGATTTAAAAAAGCGTTATAATAACAATCAGGATTCAATTACCGAATATCTTAAACGCCCTAAAAAAATGAAAGTATTTAGCTGGGATGGCGAAAAAGAAGTAACATATTCTACTTTGGATTCTATAGAATATTATTCCAGAATACTTAATACCGGCATGATGACATTAGATCCTGTAAAGGGACATATTAAAGTTTGGGTTGGAGGTATTAATAATGAATATTTCAAGTTCGATCATGTAAATCAATCTAAGCGGCAGGCTGGGTCAACATTTAAGCCTTTTGCTTATCTGGCTGCAATCGAGTCAGGGATGAATCCATGTGATAAATTTGTTGATAAACCTGTTAAAATAGCCTATCATGACGGTAACCAAACTAAATATTGGGAACCTAAAAATGCAAATGCAAGTTTCACCGGTCAGGAAATGACTTTGAGACACGCTCTTGCCAGATCTGTTAATTCCATCACAGCACAAGTTACAGAAATGGTTGGATGGGACAGAGTGGTGCAATATGCTCATAAATGTGGTATAGAAAGCAAACTAAAGGCTGTACCATCAGTAAGCCTGGGTCCTAATGATGTATCTGTTTTCGAAATGGTAAAAGCATACGGAACTTTTCTGAACAAAGGAAATAAGACCGAGCCCATCCTTATTCAAAAAATTACCGATAATGAAGGCAGCTTACTGGCAGAATTTGAACCTGAAAAGGAAAGAGCCATTAGCGAAGAGATCGCCTGGCTTATGCTTTATATGCTGCGGGGCGGAATGGAAGAAAGTGGTGGAACCTCTCAGGCATTATGGGAATGGGATCTGTTTAAAAAAGGCAATCAGATTGCAGGAAAAACCGGAACCTCATCAGATTACGTAGATGGTTGGTATATGGGCCTTACAAAAGATCTGGTAACCGGTGTTTGGGTAGGATGTGATGAACGCTCTGTTCATTTCAGAAGTTCAGGATCTGGCGAAGGCTCCAAAACAGCATTACCCATTTTTGCCAAGTTTATGGAAAAAGTTTACCGTGATCCCTCAATAGGATATACGTTTGCAGCGTTTCCAAAACCCGGCACGTCTATAAACCGGGAGTTTGATTGCGTCCCCGAACAGATCATTATTGATACTTTTTCTGTTGATACTTTTTCTGTTGATACCTTTATTCCTGAAGAACAAATTGAAACCCCTGCCGTAGATAGTTCTCAAACAACGGAACCTCCGGTACAAAAAAAGGAACCCGAGAAACCTCTAGAAGTTCCGAAACCAATTGAGAACTTATCAGTAGTTAAACCTGAAGAACAGGGAGAATCTGTTACACGAAGAGAAAAGAGACAGCAAAAAAAGAATTTAAGTAAAGCAGAGCAAACAAATTAATTACAATTAGATTAATACACATACATGCCCGAAGACTTTATAATTAATAATTAAATTAATAACGAATGGAAAATAACTTCTCCCCAATTAGAAAAGCCACTTATTGGGTGTTTTTTCTAGTGATAGCTGCATTTGTTTTTACAACTGTACAACCAGTAAGCGCACAATATTTTGGTCAGAATAAAGTAAGATATAAAAATTTAAAATTTAAGGTTTATCAGACACCTCACTTTGAATTATATCATTATTTACAAAATGATAGCCTCGTTTTTAATTTTGCTAAAGAAGCTGAGATCTGGTATGATCTGCACCAGCAGATTTTCCGGGATACTTTCACCAGAAAGAATCCTTTTATTCTGTACTCAAATCATCCTGATTTCCAGCAAACTACAGCACTTCAGGGAGAAATAAGTGTTGGTACTGGCGGGGTAACGGAGGGTTTAAAGAATCGTGTTATTATGCCAATAATGCAGTTGAACCATCAAACTCGCCATGTATTAGGACATGAGCTTGTGCATGCATTTCAATACCATTCTTTAATTGAGTCAGACTCCACACAACTGGAAAGTATTGGAAATATTCCTTTATGGATGGTTGAAGGTATGGCGGAATACTTATCAATCGGAAAAGTTGATGCCTTTACTGCTATGTGGATGCGGGATGCATTTCTTAATAAAGATATACCCAGCCTGAAGGATCTTACTACATCCAGCCGATACTTTCCTTACCGCTATGGTCAGGCATTTTGGGCATACATGGGTTCAACTTACGGTGATACAATCATAGTTCCATTTTTTAAGCAAACTGCTCGTGTCGGCTATGAAAATGCCATCAAAAGAACTTTTGGTTATGATGAGCAAACATTATCTAACTTATGGAGAACCAGCATAGAAAATTCATATAAACAATATGCCAAGGATACTTCAAATGCTCCTATAGGCAATCGGGTTATTGATGCAAAAAATGCCGGTGATATGAATGTAGTTCCCGCTATTTCACCCGATGGAAAATATATTTCTTTTATTTCTGAAAAAGATTTGCTGAGCATAGACCTGTTTCTGGCTGATGCGCAATCAGGAAAGATAATTCGAAAACTTACCAGCAAATCTACCAATTCACATATAGATGAATTCAGTTTTATTGAATCGGCCGGTGCTTTCTCTCCAGACAGCAAACGGTTTGCATCCAGCGTGTTTAGTAGTGGCAGAAACAAATTGCTAATTACTGAGATTAGTTCGGGTAAAACCCTCCTTTCTGAAGGCATGGGCGATGTGCAGGAATTTGGAAATATTGCCTGGTCTCCTAATGGCAATGATATTGCTTTCGCCGGATTAAAAGATGGTCATTCAGACTTGTTTTTATACAATTTAAATTCTAAAACGGTAACTCAGCTTACTAACGATAAATATTCTGATTATCAGCCAAGTTTTTCATCTGATGGCAGTAAGCTTGTTTTTTCAAGCGATCGTACTACGTTGGATCGTGCACAAAAAACAGTTGATATTACTATGAATCTGGCCGTAATGGATGTGGCCACAAAAGTTGTCACTGATATTACCATATTTAATGGTGCCAATAATCTGAATCCCCAGTTCTCAGCTAATAATCAAAGTATCTTTTTCCTATCTAACCGTGATGGATTTAGAAATATGTACCGGTATAATATTGCTGCAGGCAATATTGAACAATTAACCAAATACTTCACAGGAATAAGTGGCATAACGGAATATTCGCCCGCTTTAAGTGTTTCGCGTAATGATGATATTGTATATTCTTATTATAGAGCGCAAAAATATGCAATTTACAATGCCAAGGCCTCGCAATTCACCGGAGTACCAGTTGATAAAAATGCGATCAATTTTGATGCTGCAACCCTTCCTCCATCAAATAGTGTAGGAGTAAATATTGTAAATGCGAATCTTGACAATTTTGAAAGATTTGAGAAAATTTCAAATGACTCCATTACAGAGATTCCTTACAAACCAAAATTTAAATTAGATTACCTTTCTAATTCAGGAGTTGGCGCCTCGGCAGGGCAGTTCGGAGCAGGGCTTTCAGGAGGTGTTCAGGGCATGTTCAGTGATATATTAGGAAGACATCAAATTTTTGCTGCCGCATCAATTAATGGTGAGATTTATGATTTTGGAGGACAAGTAGCTTATATTAACCAGAAAAGCAGGATAGATTGGGGACTCTCTGTTTCGCATATACCATATATAACCGCTGCAAATTCTGAAGGAATAGAAACTATCGATGTGGGAGGAAATCCAACAAATACTTATCGGTCCAGTTATGATATTATCCGGAGATTTGAAGATCAGGTTCAATTATTTGGATCCTATCCTTTCTCTAAAATACATCGGTTTGAGGTTGGGGGTAGTGCTGCTCAGTATTCATACCGTGTTGACCGTTTTAGCGAATATTATACTTTCAGCGGTAATCCAAATGGATCTAATTTCTTTCTAACAGGAGGCTTAGGCTCAGATAAAAAGAAAATCTCTCTTGCAGAAGCGAACGCCTCTTATAATCGTTATGGGATGAACTTCGAAAAAATAAAAGTTCTAGGTCTTAACGCAGCATTTGTAGGCGATAACACCCTATTTGGTATTACAAGTCCATTAAGCGGTTTCAGGTATCGTTTAGGTGTTTCTAATTACGCAGGTGATTACAACTTTGGAACATTAACGGCTGATTTTCGTAAATACGTTCGGGTTATGCCTGTGACCTTTGCCGGAAGAATAATGAATAGCGCACGTTTTGGTGCCGATCAGGACAGGATTTTTGGCCAGTTTATTGGGTATCCTTATTTTATTCGCGGTTACGAATCTAATTCATTTTATAAGCGCGCAAATAGTCAGGATGGGTTTACCATCGATCAGCTTGTAGGATCTAAAATCGCTGTAGCAAATTTCGAGGTACGTTTACCTTTTACAGGACCTAAAAAGCTGGCTGCAATAGAATCAAAGTATTTATTCAGTGATTTGAATGCATTTTTTGATATTGGGTTAGCTTACAGTAAGGATTCAAAAATTTCTTTCAGTAAAACTCCTGGTAACTCACCTGTAAGCCCTATAACCGGTCAGCCTATTGAACGGGTTCCTGCTATGAGTGCCGGTTTATCTCTCAGAGTTAATGTATTTGGATATTTAATAGTTGAACCATACTACGCAATACCTTTTCAACGTACTGATGTAAAAGGGGGTATCTTCGGACTTACTTTTGCACCAGGATGGTAATAAATAAAGTTATTTAAATAAAAAAGGAGCTATATAGCTCCTTTTTTATTGGCTAAATATCTGTGGTGAGGTTTTTATATTAAATCCGGATTTTAGAATTATTTCAAAATCAAGACCTAGTGTAAGATCTAACCAATCAGGGTTAACTCCCCTGATAATCCGTTCTTTCTGAATTCTTGTAAACTGACTTATGGTTTTGAATCTTTTAATTGCAGTATCTTCAGAATTCAATTCTTCAAAATACACCAAACGTGTAAGTTGTTGAGCAGAATCAAAAAACAGGTTGGGCATTTGGCGGTAAAAAGACATGGTCTTTATTAAATCTGCACTCATACCCACATGCAATGAACTACGATTGCGGTCTGTGACTAAATAAACATACTTTTTCATCTTAATAAATTAAAGGATCTGCTAATAATATTTGTTATCTAAAAATTATTTACTAATTTTATGAGTATAAATTTACTAATAATATTAGTATATCCAAATTAAAAATTTAATTATGTCAAATATTTCCTCAAACCTTAAATATCTGCGTAAAAAAAATGGATTAACCCAGCAGCAATTTGCTGATGCTTTGACCATTAAGCGCTCATTAGTTGGTGCTTACGAAGAAGATCGTGCAGAACCAAAATATGAATTGCTAAAAAAATTTGCTACGTACTACCAATTATCTATGGATGAGCTAATAAATGATAAAATAGATGATAAATGGAAACATAAACCTAAACCAGGCAACGTACGGATCCTTAGCATTTCTGTAGATCAGCAGGATCGTGAAAATATAGAGCTTGTTCCTGTAAAAGCTAGTGCTGGCTATTTAAACGGGTACTCTGATCCTGAATTTATTGGGGAATTACCAAAATTTAGCCTGCCGATTTTTAAACAGGGAACTTATCGTGCGTTTGAAATAAAAGGTGATTCCATGTTGCCGCTGCAATCTGGAACACTTGTAATAGGTGAATATCTTGAAAACTGGAATGATCTTAAGCCGGGAGAAACCTATATATTTATTACAAGAAGTGAGGGTATAGTATATAAACGAGCGGGAAATAAATTTAAAGAAAATAAATCAGTAAAATTAATATCAGATAACACTGTGTATGATCCTTATTTAATTCAGGCGGATGATATACTTGAAATATGGAAATCTAAAGCTTTCATTAGCACTATTTTCCCTGAACCAACCTCTGAACCTACTTTAGAAAATCTTACGAGTATGATATCGCTGATGCAAAAATCTATCTCCGGCTTACAGGCAAAATAACAATTAACCTTTTTTAACATTTCTCTGACTAAACCTATTACCTCTTTTCATGTCTATTATAACAAACAAAGAAGATATGAAGGGGCTATTTTATCTGCGTGCTTTTTAATAAGATTAAACTCGTAGATCTAAAAAATTAAAAGTAAAATAGTTGGTTTAAGTTTGGTTAAGTTTGGTTTAAGTTGGTTGGAAAAGCGATCCTAAATGGGTCGCTTTTTTTATAGATTTACATTTTCAACTTCTTGTTAGTATAAACTTATGAAGAATATAGCGATAATTGGTTCCGGCACCATGGGAAATGGAATAGCGCAAACCTTTGCCCAATTTAATTATGCTGTAACCATGGTGGATATTTCTGCCCAGGCTCTAAAACATGGTATAGATACAATCACAACAAACCTTGACAGGCAGATCATTAAGGCAACAATTACTGAAAGTGATAAGACTACTGCACTTAATAATATTAAGCCCCTAACCGATTTAAAGGCCGGTATAGAAAATGCAGACCTGATAATAGAAGCTGCCACAGAAAATGTTGAATTAAAATTGGAGATTTTCAGAGATCTAGATAAATATTGCAAAACTGGGGCTATTTTAGCTTCGAATACTTCATCTATATCCATTACAAAGATAGCCTCTGTTACTAAGCGTCCTGAACAAGTTATAGGGATGCATTTTATGAACCCTGTGCCTATAATGAAGCTGGTTGAAGTTATTCGAGGTTATGCCACCGCTGATGAAACAACTAATGCAGTGATGGAATTAGCTGTAAGGCTTAATAAAGTACCTGTAAAAGTTAACGATTATCCGGGATTTGTTGCTAATCGCATTTTAATCCCCATGATTAACGAAGCCATTTATACCTTGCATGAAGGTGTTGCGGGCGTAACAGAAATTGATACTGTAATGAAATTGGGTATGGCCCATCCCATGGGGCCTTTGCAATTAGCAGATTTTATAGGCTTAGATGTTTGCCTGGCAATATTGAACGTGTTACATGATGGATTTGGCAATCCTAAATATGCCCCCTGCCCCCTATTGGTTAATATGGTTGCGGCAGGCTGTAATGGTAAAAAGTCAGGAAGCGGATTTTACACCTATGGGCATGGAACAAAGGATTTGATCTTGTCGGATAAATTTAAATAAGACCTATAAGGTGTCTAAAACCTTATAACCTGAGTTCGATTAATAATCAGCACTAAGGGGAACATTAATTGTACAACAAAGAGGAAAGGTCATTAATTATTTGTATATTTAAGTATCTTAAATTCAAATAGTTAACAAATAAACATGAGCCTTTCCACCGATAAA
>DATLXK010000060.1:0-49561 GCA_035575925.1 Sphingobacteriaceae bacterium | reverse complement strand
TACAATCGCAGCGCGATGTATCTTAAGCCTAATTCTTCCCTTAAAGAAAAATTTGAGCATGATATGAGCGGTATGGAACTTTATTATGCAGGGAAGGAGTTCAACAGGTTGTTTGTGCTAAGGGTAGAGACCGCTTCTGCTGCATTTGAGGCAGGTATAAAAAAAGATGATGAAATACTGGCAATTAATTTAAAATCCGTTACTGAATTAACACGTGAGGAGATCGATGCACTTTTTAGGTCAAGGGATGACAGAAGCTTTATAATTGATATTTTGCCTCATGGATCAAAAAAAAGTGAGCGATCTATTTTAACCCTTAAACGCCGTATTTAAAGACTCCGTTATACTACTGAAGTTTCTATATCATTTATAAAATCCTGAGATGAGTTCCAATTTGTTTGTGTTTCTATATATTCTTTAAAATTGGTAATATCTTCCCGAACCATTTTTTCAAAAAGAGGATTTAAAAGTTTACCCACAGCAGTTCCAACTCCTCCGGCAGGTGGAGTATAACTGATCACAACATTTATTAAAGTGCCTTCTCCGTTTGGCAAATCTTTAAATTCAACTTTTCCGGCATTGTAAATCATGGATCCGCGTACTGATTGCCATCCGATCATATTTCCGGGATGGTCTTCTACTATTTCAGCATTCCAGCTTATTTTGGCAACATTGGCCGGTAGTTTCACTTCCCAATGCGAGCGTTTGCTATCAAGAACAGTAACCTCCTTTAAATGCTTCATAAATAGAGGAAGATTGTTTAATTTTCTCCAAAAGCTATATACCTCTGCACGTGAGGCTTTAACAGTTACGCTTTCTCTGATATTTACATTTAAAGATGTGGTGTTATGCTTTCCTATCCGGCTGTAAAGTGGACAAGAACCAGTAAGCCCCCGATACAAGAGATATCCTCCAGCTGCACTTTTTACAAGATTTTTTAAAGGATTTTTACCTAATTTTTTAATCCCGGAGCTAATCAGGCTAATTCCTGCAAGTACAGAAATATATCTTTCAGGCCATTCAATATTAGTTGAAATATTATTTTTTGAAGCTGCACCGCTAAAACCAGGTTTTTGTTGATATTGGAGTTCCATTATGGCATTTTAAGTTTTTATATAACATTTCATCTATCACTTAGTTTAACTTACTTTGTGAATAAATTATCAGATAGGGTATGAACTATAAAATATTTCTTGTAATTCCTTTACTTTCCATCGTATCGTCAGGATTTTCTCAAACAGATTCTATAGCAGTAATTAACGCTAAATGGCAAACTCAGAAAATAAGTAGGGGTATTAAATTAAAGAAGCATTGTTTCAACACCACGCTCTTTAATTCTAACCAAAACATTACGATTCTGGAAGTTAAGGCAGGACGAAAAAATAAGATCGATCTGGGATATGAGCAGCAAAAGTTAAAACCAACCAGTGAATTTGGTACAACTGATAATGCAATTGCTGCTTTAAACGGTACGTTCTTCGATATAAAAAATGGCGGCTCTGTAGATTATATACGCTCAAACGGAACGGTAATTAATAAAACCAGGTTAGGCAAAAACAATGAAAGATCCGATCATCAAAAATCGGGTATCGTTTTTAATAACGGAAAAATAAATATTGCACAATGGGACGGTACACAAACATGGGAAGATAAATTAGGAGGAGAAGATGTAATGGTAACCGGCCCTATGCTTATTACTGACGGTCAGCGTTCATCCCTGGATTCCTCAGCTTTCGTTATGACCCGGCATCCCCGTTCTGCTGTGGCTTTGAAAGGAAAAAAAGTTTTATTAATTACTGTAGATGGCAGAAATGAGAATGCTGCCGGAATGAGTTTGTTTGAACTTGCTAGTTTTTTAAAATGGATAAAAATGGGCAAGGCTTTGAATTTAGATGGAGGCGGATCAACAACATTGTGGGTGAAAGGCCAACCTGAAAACGGAGTGGTTAATTATCCCTCTGACAATAAAAAATGGGATCACGCGGGTGAGCGAAAAGTGGCAAACGTAGTTTTAGTGAAAATAAATTAAGCCGAAAGCTGAAGTTCAATTTTTGATAACAGGTTATGTATATCAAATGGTTTTGCTACAATATCATTAGCACCCACGTCCTTCACTGCTTCATAGGCTGCCGGATGAGCAGAAATCATAATTACGGGAATGTCTTTAGTTTTGGCGTTGCTTTTTAAGAGCCTGCAGATATCACGTCCGTCTGTTCCGGAAAGCATAATATCAAGTAATATTAAATCGGGAAAGTTTTTTTCGACCTCATTAAATACTTCCTCGCCTTTTGGGGTAGTAATTACTTCATAACCTGAATAATGTAAGAGTTCCTCCAGGGCATCCAGGATGAATGTATCATCATCTACAACTAATATCTTGCTTGCCATTTAAGTACGGTTATCATATGGGAGTTTAAACGATAATTTACTTCCGGATATTACATTTTCTGCCTGTATTTCACCACCGTGATATTTAATTATTTGTGATGAAATGTAAAGACCTAACCCAATTCCGGGGAAAGTATTTGCAGTATTCTCATTACCTTTGTAAAATCTTGTAAAGATTTTATCTTTTTCTTTATTACTAATCCCAATTCCATAATCAAGTACTGAGACAGTAAAACTATCTGAATTTTCTTCAATTGAAATCACAATTTTATCTGCGTCAGGTGAAAATTTAATAGCATTATCAAGCAAATTATTGAATGCCTGTGCTAAACGCTCCCGATCCCCATACACATTATGCGATATATAACCATTCAATTGTATATTATGTTTCGGGAATTCTGACTGTACCCGCGAAATTTCTTCTAAAAGCAGTATGTTAAAATCAAAAGATGTTTTATTAAGCTCTACTCCAAAATAATATATTTTGTTGATTTCACCAAGATTATTGATCAGCCTGGTTAGTTTAACCACTTGTTTATTAATCTTCTTCAAAAATATCAGGTGCTTTTCTTCACCCGCTCTGGCAAAAAAATCTTCTAATAATTGTGCGTATACCTTTATTGTAGTAACCGGAATTTTTAGTTCGTTTCCTGCAGAGTTAATGAATTCATCCCGTAAGTTTTCTTCCTCAGCTATTTCATTAATATCTATACATGACCCTATGTAGCCAGCAAAGTGTCCATGATCATCATAATGCGGTACCGCATTATTAATAAGCCATTTATATTCACCATCATGCCGTTTTAACCGGTATTTTATTTGAAACGGATTACAAGAATTGAATGAGTCGCTATAAGCCTCTTTCCATTTTTTCTGATCATCAGGATGAATACCTTTAGTCCACCCCTCACCACATTCCTGTTCTAGTGTTCGTCCGGTAAACTCAAGCCAGCTCTTATTGAAAAAAAAACATAGTTTATCTATACCGGATACCCAAGTCATTACCGGTACTGAATTAGTTGCTAAATGCAACTGGTCTTTTACAGGTAAAACAAGTTTACTGTTCATGTCAACACCTGGTTTTTAGGGTTTGCTTAATCAACACCTTTATTATTTACGATATTCAGCTATAATAGCTTTCGCATTTGTGGCTTCTTTACCTAAAACAAGCAGTTTTACAGATTCTACTTCGCTGGTCATCATTCGCCATGGAGCAATGCTTCCTGTAATATCATCCTTAACAAAAGATTCAATTCCGCCGGAGTTTAATAACCCCTGTATAATTTCTGCTTCCCATAAACTTCCTGAGAATATCTCTTCCGGTTCTAAAATATCTTCTTTATTCATCTCTTTTTATTTAATAAATAATAAACATTAAAAAGATGTTTTAACCTTACGCAAAAATTCTTGTTCTAATATCTAAAATTCCTGTAACTTTTGTCCTTAAATCACGTATGTAGTGTTAAATCGTAATTAGAGGGGAGAATATAAAATGGAATCTGTACCTAAAGTTTTAGTCGTTGAGGATGAAGATTTGATGCTGCGGGCATTGGAGTTTAGATTAAAAAAGGACGGATACCAGGTTTTTGGCGCCAAGGATGGTGCTAAAGCGCTAGAACTTCTAAAAGAGCATCGTTTTGATTTAGTGCTTACCGATATCATGCTCCCATTTGTGAGTGGTTTGGAAATTGTAAGTAAAGTTAAATCAGATTCTTCTCTTAAAAATACTCCTGTAATTGTTCTTTCTGCTGTTGGATTAGAAAAAATTGTATTAGAAGCATTTGAGCTTGGAGCCGATGATTTTATTACCAAGCCCTTTAATCTTAATGAATTGACCATACGTGTTAAAAAACATATAAGAAGACCTGAGTACCTGTCGCAAACAGCATAGCTGTACAATGTCCCTACATTAGTACAATAGTTTGTGCACTATTTGATAAATAAAGCTGTTAGAGCTAAATTCCATTATTGGTATAATTTGTGAGTAGTATTTTTTGCAGGCTTTTATTACGCAAATGAGCAGATGATTACAGACCCTGCATCTACTTATTAAGGCTGTCCACAAGGGCGGCCTTTGTTATTCTCCGTTTAATGACAACACTTTTTAACTATCAATTACGGCAATATTCAAATTATAAATTTCCCTTTTTTAGTTCACTTACTGCATAATCTGCTGCCCTTGCGGTAAAGGCCATATAGGTTAATGACGGATTTTGACAGGCAGATGATGCCATAAAAGATCCATCGGTAACAAATACATTAGGAGCATCCCAAACCTGATTCCATTTATTAAGCACAGATGTTTTTGGATCTTTACCCATACGGGCCGAGCCCATTTCGTGAATGGCCCGACCTAATGTATTATTTGTATCTATCCCATTTACATTTTTAAGGCCAGCGGCTTCAAGCATTTCAATGGCATCATCTTTCATGTCTTTCCGCATTTTCAGCTCGTTTTCCTTGCATTCAATTTCAACAGACAAAATATTCAATCCCCACTTGTCCTTTTTAACTTTATCAAGGGTTACTTTATTCTCATGATATGGCAATGTTTCACCAAAAGCAAATAACCCCATGGACCATTTTCCGGGTTCGGTTAATTCTTCTTTTAAATCAGCGCCAAAGCTTAGTTCTGGGTTATCTCTTGACCATCCTTGTCGGCCTGAACCCCCCTGGTAACCAAACCCTCTCACATAGTCTCTCTTCTCGCCAAACAAATTTCTGTAGCGTGGAATGTAAATACCATTCGGGCGGCGACCATAGTAGTATTTATCTTCATATCCCTCTATGGTTCCCGAAGCCCTGACGCCTGCGTGGTGATCCATAACATTATGACCCAATTCTTCACTGCTGCTGCCTAATCCTCCCGGCCAGACATCAGTAGCAGAATTCATTAATATCCAGGCACTGTTTAATGTGGATGCATTAAGAAATATGATTTTTGCCTTATACACATAGGTTTTATTAGTTTCAGCATCCAGCACTTCTACTCCCGTTGCTCTTTTTCTATCCTTATCATATAAAATTTTCATAACTATCGAAAACGGGCGTACAGTTAAGTTTCCGGTAGCCGTTGCAGCCGGCAGTGTAGCCGATTGGGTACTGAAGTAGCCTCCAAATGGGCATCCTTCCTGACATTTATTCCTGTATTGACAAACTCCTCTTTTGCCTTCCTGAATAGTGTGATTAGCAGTACGGCCTATGATCATACATCGTTCGCCGTTAAATTTTTTCTTAATACGTGCTGCTACATCTTTTTCCACTATAGTCATATCCATTGGCGGCAAAAATTGTCCGTCGGGTAACTGAACTAAACCTTCTTTCGAGCCACTAATGCCAACAAATTTTTCGACATAATCATACCATTTCTCAATTTCATTATATCGAACAGGCCAATCCACACCATATCCATCCTTTTTATTTGCTTCTAAATCAATATCACTCCATCGATAGCATTGCCGCCCCCAGGTTAAGGAGCGGCCTCCTACTTGATATCCCCTGAACCAGTCGAACGGCTTAGCCTGAGTGTATGGATTCTCCAGATCATTAACGAAAAATTTTTTGGATACTTCGTTCCATGCATAAACCCTGCTTTGTACAGGGCTGTTAATTCTATCTTGCTGCGTAATACCCCCATGATGCGAAAGTTGCCATGGATCCTTGGTTGTATCCGTATAATCTTTTATATGTTCAACATTGCGGCCCCTTTCCAGAATAATGGTTTTCAACCCTTTTTCAGTAAGCTCCTTAGCTGCCCAACCTCCGCTTATACCAGAGCCTATTACAATCGCATCATAAGTATAATCAGCCATGTTGTTTCAGTTAATTATGAAAAGGTTAATTTAGTAAATTTAATCGGCTGACATAGTTCTTAGTTAAGATTGTATGCTCATTGTGTTACAGTTGTGTCGATGATTGGATTACTGCTACAGGGCGTTTTAAGTAGTGATCCTTGAACGTAAATTCAAGTTAGTCGGTTTGGCCGGATTTGAACCGACGGCCTCCAGCCCCCCAATGGTAGGCTTTTTTATTTCAGTGACATGTTATTACTCACAATATCGGAACCAATTAAGCGGCCTATACCATTTATCTTTAATTCTAAGTGCGAGTATATATATATAATAAAGCCCAACCATTCCTGATCGGGCTTTAACCTTTTAGCTTTCGCCTTTAACCCTTTTAACTAACCCTTCACCTCCTTAAGAACATCCTCCCTGCGTACCGCAGTTCAAACACTTATAGCAGGTTCCTGAACGTACCATAATATGACCGCAATTACCGCATGCCGGAGCGTCAGACTGGCCGCCGCCTGAGATATCAAGAACAGGCTTTAACACTTTATCTGATGCGTTTTTTGGATCAGAAGCATTTGGAATAGCTGTAAACAGGTTGGTGGCATCTGTATTTACATCTTCATCGGCCATTTGAGGATTTCCTAAAACAGCTTTTTGCTCTGTAATTACGTGTACCAGATCTTCCCGGCCCAGGTATTCATAACCCAGCATTCTGAAAATATAATCAATAATAGAGGTTGCACTCTTAATATTATCATGACCGCCAACCATACCCGATGGCTCAAAGCGCGTGAAAGTGAATTTATCAACAAATTCTTCCAATGGCACACCATATTGTAAGCCTACCGATATCGCGATGGCAAAACAGTTCATCAGCGAGCGGAAAGTTGCCCCTTCTTTGTGCATATCCACAAATATCTCACCCAGTGTTCCGTCTTCATATTCCCCGGTACGTACGAAAACCGTCTGGCCGCCAACAGCTGCCTTTTGGGTAAATCCTCCGCGTTTACCCGGCAGGTTCTTCCGTTCTACAACAGAAGAAAGCTGGCGCTTGAACTTAGTATCGGTTGACCGCTCAAGAATAGCGCGTGCCGCTTCAAGTACCTGTTCTGCAGTAAGATCACTTAGTTTTACATTTGCTGCCTCACCCAAAACCTCTTCAACAGTATCTAATTTGTCTTCTTTAGAATCGGATGATTTGGTTGATAATGGCTGGGATAGTTTACAACCATCACGGTAAAGCGCGTTTGCTTTTAAAGCTAATTTCCATGAAAGCTCATAACAATCCTTGATTTCTTCAACAGTAGCTTCATTTGGGAGATTAACTGTTTTAGAAATAGCACCCGAAAGGAATGGTTGTGCAGCAGCCATCATTCTGATGTGACCATGTGCATGAATAAAGCGCTGACCTTTTTGACCGCATTTGTTGGCACAATCAAAAATCGGGTAGTGCTCCTCCTTTAAGTAAGGTGCGCCCTCGATGGTCATGGTTCCGCAAATAAATTCATTGGCATCAGCAATTTGCTGGCGGGTAAAACCTATGGCACGAAGCAAATTGAAATCCTGCGAAGTATATTGCTCTGCTTTAAAGCCCAGGCGCTGCAGGCATTCTTCGCCTAAAGTCCATTGGTTAAATACAAATCCAATCTCAAATGCAGCAAAAAGAGATTTTTCAATTTTCTCCAGCTCGTCCTGGCTAAATCCTTTAGCTGCTAAGCTATCGAAATTGATGTGCGGCGCATTCTGTAACGTAGCTGCACCCTTTGCATAATTAACAATAGTCTCAATTTCATGTTCTGCGTAGCCTTGGTTACGTAAAGCAGACGGCACGCCCTGGTTGATAATCTTGAAATAACCACCACCTGAAAGTTTTTTGAATTTCACTAAGGCAAAGTCTGGTTCAATACCTGTGGTATCGCAATCCATTACTAAACCAATTGTTCCAGTAGGCGCAATAACAGTGGTTTGCGCATTACGGTAACCATGTTTTTCACCAAGCTCAACCGCTTTGTCCCACGAATCGCATGCCGCAGATAATAAATAATCAGGGCAATGTTTAGGATCAATCCCCGGAGGAGCGGTCTCCAATCCTTCGTATTCATTTGCGTTGTAAGCAGCGTACCGGTGATTGCGCATAACACGCATCATGTGGGATTTATTGTTTTCGTATTCGCCGAACGTGCCAAGCTCTTTAGCCATTTCTGCAGAAGTAGCGTAAGCAGTTCCGGTCATTACTGCGGTAATTGCACCGCCAATTGCGCGGGCCTTATCACTGTCATAAGGAATTCCTGCCACCATCAGCATGGAGCCCAGATTAGCATATCCAAGGCCTAATGTGCGGTAATCATAAGATAATTGCGCAACTTCTTTTGAAGGAAACTGAGCCATTAACACAGAGATTTCCAGCACTACGGTCCATACACGGCAGGCGTGTTCAAATCCTTTCACATCGAATATTAATGTTTTAGGGTCAAAGAAATGTGCCAGGTTAATGGATGCCAGGTTACATGCCGTGTTATCCAGGAACATGTATTCTGAACACGGGTTGGATGCATTAATACGTCCGCCTTCGGGGCAGGTATGCCATTCATTAATAGTGGTATCGTATTGGATACCCGGATCAGCACAGGCCCACGCTGCAAAAGCGATATCCTGCCAAAGCTTTTCTGAGGAAATGGATTTTACCACTTTTCCGTTTGTACGGCCAATCAGATCCCATGTCTTTCCCTGCTCTAATGCGTGGAAAAAACTGTTTGGAACCCGAACCGAGTTATTTGAATTTTGTCCTGCTACGGTGCGATAAGCCTCACCTTCATAATCAGATGAATAGCCAGCAGCGATTAATGCAGCAACTTTTTTCTCTTCTTCAACCTTCCAGTTAACAAATCCTTCTATTTCAGGATGTTCCAGGTCAAGACAAACCATCTTAGCTGCACGCCGGGTGGTTCCGCCAGATTTGATTGCTCCTGCAGCACGGTCTCCGATTTTAAGGAAAGACATTAAGCCGGATGAATAACCACCACCGGAAAGTTTTTCGCTTTCACCACGAATAGCAGAGAAGTTAGTGCCCACGCCGGAACCGTATTTAAAGATCCGGGCCTCACGTACCCACAGATCCATAATACCGCCATCATTAACCAGATCATCGCTTACCGAAAGGATGAAACACGCATGGGGCTGGGGGCGCTCGTAAGCCGAAGTGGATTTGGAAAGTACTTCTGTATCAGGATCAACAAAATAGTGGCCCTGTGGCTTTCCTGTAATGCCATAGGCGGAATGAAGGCCTGTATTAAACCACTGCGGAGAGTTTGGCGCAGCCAACTGACCTACGATGGTGTAAACTAATTCATCATAAAATATCTGTGAATCTTCTGTGGAAGAAAAATAACCATAACGTACGCCCCATTGCTTCCAGCAATCGGCCATACGATGAGCTACCTGTTTAATGCTTTTTTCTGATCCCGTTGTACCCTGCCCGACTTCGTCATTCAGGCGGGCATCGGGTTGAGGTACTCCGGCTTTTCGGAAATATTTCTGGGCAAGAATATCTGTAGCAACCTGGCTCCACGTTGCCGGAACTTCTACATCCTTCATTTCAAACACGGCATCCCCTGCCGGATTACGTATAACCGATGAACGCTTTTCGTATGTAAACAAGTCATACACATTCACGCCTTCCTTAGAGAAGTAGCGTTGAAACCCGAGACCTTTCCCTGTTCCTTTGGCGGCTTTAGTTGCTGAAGATTTTCCCATTTTGATATTTTTTATTGAGTTGTAAGAGAGCTGATTAACACCCTGAAAAATGTTAGGGGGTTTTTAATCAAATCTATTACATGCAGGCCTCCATCCCGTATCAGAGTTTTCCACAAGCTGTTAGTGTACAACCGTGCATGACCCAAATGGAAAACCAACTGGCTGATTTTAAGAGGCTTGCATCTGTGGAAAACTCTGATAAACAAGTGATACCGGCACGTGTATTTACACTTTGCTGTAATCTGAAAAGCCTGACTGAACAATGCCTATCAGACTCTGGATTATAGAAATTCTTGAAACTTTTTAAAGTAAAAGTATGGTGGTATTATATTACCAGTTATGCGGGGTGAGGCCCCATGCTCGTTTTCCCGCAGTTAGTTTTTTTACTAACTGCCTTATGCGTTTACAATTTTTGCCACAAGCTCTTAATCAATAACTGTCACCTTAATCATATTGGTTTTGGTTTTCTTTTCGATAGGGATCGCAGCGGTGTTAATTACAATCTCCCCCGGTTCTACCAGTTTTTGTTCTTTTAATATCTTGTTAACATCGCTGATGGTTTTATCGGTACTTTCAAACTTATCATAATAAAAACCACGAACCCCCCATAATAAACTTAGGGTATTTAAAAGCTGGCGATTACTTGTAAAGATAAAAGTATTTGCCCTGGGGCGGTGACTGGAGATCTCAAAAGCGGTATAACCAGATGAAGTCATAGAAACTATACCTTTAGCACCGGTTTTCTCTGCAAGAAAAACAGCCGATCCGCAAACCGAATCAGACATATAAGTTGGAGAGTTTTCTTTAATTAATTTCGGAGTATTAAATGGATATGATGTATCCTCTACATTACGAACAATTTTCTGCATAGTTTCTATTACCATCACAGGAAATTCCCCAACAGACGTTTCACCGCTAAGCATTACCGCGTCAGCTCCATCCAGCACCGAATTTGCCACATCATTTACCTCGGCACGGGTTGGACGCGGAGTAGTAATCATACTCTCCATCATTTGCGTGGCAACGATTACAGGTTTTGATGCCTCCCGGCATTTTCTTGCAATCATTTTCTGCAAACCGGGAACCTGCTCCATAGGCATTTCAACTCCAAGGTCTCCCCGCGCAACCATCACACCGTCAGTAGCTGCAATAATTTCATCTATATTATCAATAGCCTCAGGCTTTTCTATCTTGGCAATTACCCGGGCTGTAGATTCACTGCGACTGATAATTCGTTTTAGCTCAACAATATCTTCAGCATCCCGCACAAATGACAGACCGATCCACTCCACATCATTCTTTAAGGCAAACTCCAGGTTCGAAAGATCTTCTTCAGTTAAACTGGGGATTGAAACCTTTGTATTCGGAAGATTAACCCCTTTACGGGATGTTAAAACACCTCCGTGTACAATTTCGCAGGTTACAGAATCCTTATTATTGGTAGCCAGTACACGCATTTGTATTTTTCCGTCATCAAGTAATATGATCTCCCCGGGCCTGACATCTTTTGGAAAACTTTCGTAAGTTATATATATCTGTTTTTCATCACCGATCAACTCTTTGGTGGTCATTTCTATCTGACTTCCGTTCAGCAACTGTACCCCTCCATCTTTCACCAGGCCTATTCTTATTTTAGGGCCCTGCAGGTCGGCAAGTATACCTACGTTAGTTTTATATTGTTTATTTATCTCCCTGATGATGTTGATTACTGATAGATGATCTTCCTGGCGGCCGTGTGAAAAATTCAATCTGCAAACATCCACCCCCGCTTTAATCATACTAAGTAATGTTTCTTTTGATGCTGATGCAGGGCCCAGAGTGGCTACAATTTTGGTTCTGTTATAAACAGTTTTCATTAGTAAGTTATTTAGCTGTACACAATAGTGTACAAAATACACAGAGCCGCTAAAATACCAAATTTTCTTTGGATTTCAATTTCTTTGGGTCAACTTCAGCAGCGACAAGTACTTCGTTTATTTTATTTAACCCTGCAATAATGCCTTTTAAATCCTCCTTATCGATAAAGTTATATATCAGTAAAAAATAATCTACAGTCTTCATTTCAGGGATTAAAAAACTCTCAGAACCCTTATTGGCCAGCAAAAAGTATTCGTTTCCGGTTTGCTTATCCTGGTAATAATATTTGGAGAAATAAAAGGCTCCTTCATCAGAATTGAATACAAGCTGTAATTCGTCTACTCTGTAAAACTCTATGTTTAATTGCTTGTTCACTTTAAAACAAAATCGATAGTCCTTTAAAGGGGCTGTTATCGCAATTAAAGTAAAGTCGAGGTCGGGCTCGGATTTTAATATTTTTTTGTTCAAAACAATAACAGCTGTAAATGAATTTACCAAAGATAAAAAACGGTTTATTTTATTCAGAGTTGAGAATATTAGGGTAAACAAAAAGGTTTGATATTAATTAGAATTTATTTTTCTTTGCACAGAATTATTTAACCATTAAAAACATAAAAATTATGTCTGATATCGCTTCAAGAGTTAAAGCAATTATCGTAGAAAAATTAGGAGTAGACGAAAATGAAGTTACACCAGAAGCTTCTTTCACCAACGATCTTGGCGCTGACTCATTAGACACCGTGGAACTTATCATGGAGTTTGAAAAAGAGTTTAATGTTGCCATTCCTGATGACCAGGCTGAAACCATCGGCACAGTAGGTCAGGCTATCGCTTACCTAGAAAAAAACGTTAAATAGAACGTCTGAATAAATAAATGGAGCTTAAAAGAGTTGTTGTAACAGGATTAGGTGCGCTTACTCCTATTGGTAATACTGTTTCAGAATTCTGGGATAATCTTATTAAAGGGGTGAGCGGAGCCGCTGCTATAACGCGGTTTGATACAACAAACTTTAAAACCAAGTTCGCGTGTGAAGTAAAAAACTTCAATCCTGAAAATTTTATGGACAGGAAAGAAGCACGGAAATTGGATCCATTTGTACATTTTGCCCTGGCATCCACAGATGAAGCCGTTAAAGACTCCGGGCTGGATTTTTCTCAACATGATACCAATCGTATCGGAGTGATCTGGGGCGCTGGTATAGGTGGATTAAAGACATTTCTTGATGAAGTAACCAACTTCGCTACGGGAGATGGTACTCCTCGGTTTAATCCCTTTTTTATTCCTAAAATGATACTAGACATTGCTCCAGGGCATATATCTATTAAATACGGATTGAGAGGGCCAAATTTCTCAACAGTTTCTGCATGTGCATCATCTACTAACGCGCTGATTGATTCATTCAATTATATTCGTTTGAATATGGCTGATATCATCATCTCTGGCGGGTCGGAAGCAATTATTAATGAAGCTGGAATGGGCGGTTTTAATGCTATGCATGCATTGTCAACCCGTAACGATGATCCCCAAACTGCATCAAGGCCGTTTGATAAGGATCGGGATGGTTTTGTGGCCGGAGAGGGAGCTGGAACGGTTATCCTGGAAGAACTGGAACATGCCAAAGCCAGGGGTGCAAAAATTTATGCTGAAATGATAGGCGGTGGAATGAGCGCAGACGCAAATCACATTACGGCACCCCATCCTGAAGGATTAGGTGCCCGGCTGGTTATGACTAACGCACTAAAAGATGCCGCATTAACAACATCAGATATAGATTATATCAATGTTCATGGTACATCTACACCATTGGGAGATATTAGCGAAACCAGAGCCATAGCTGATCTTTTTAAAGAAAACGCCTTCCGACTGAACATCAGTTCAACAAAATCTATGACCGGTCACCTTTTGGGCGCTGCCGGTGCTATTGAAGCTATTGCATCGATATTAGCTATAAAAAATGATATTGTTCCTCCAACGATCAATCATTTTACAGACGATCCTGAAATTGATCCTAATCTGAACCTTACATTTAACACAGCTCAAAAACGAATTGTACGTGCTGCACAAAGTAATACATTTGGTTTCGGCGGACATAATGCCTCAGTAATTTTCAAAAAATACGAAGCTTAAACTTGCAATTTCCCGGAACTCATACAGCACCTGTATTTGAAAATAATATCGTTATTTAATATCCATGCTGTTTTCGAGAATTTACAAACTCTATTTTTCCCCTCACCGGAAACATGTACGGGCATTAAAAAATTTATTGGGTTTTGTCCCCGGTAATATTACCCTTTATCGAATGGCGTTTCGCCACAAATCTGTAGCGCTCCTGTTAAAAAACGGCACTAAAAATAGTAATGAGCGTCTGGAGTTTCTCGGCGATGCCATATTAGGGAGTGTTGTTGCCGAAGTGTTATTTAAGCGTTATCCCTATAAAGATGAAGGCTTTTTAACAGAAATGCGCTCAAAAATCGTAAATCGCTCAAACCTGAATGCTTTGGGACGTAAGTTAGGTTTTAATGAACTGGTGGAGTATGATAACAGGATGGTCAATCATCAGAATAAGCAAGGCTCATTATTGGGCGATGCTTTTGAAGCTCTGGTTGGTGCAGTTTATATGGATAAAGGCTATAATTTTACGAGAGATTTTTTAATTAACCGGATAATTAAGCCCCATGTAGATATTCATACACTTGAATTAACCGAATCTAATTTTAAAAGTAAACTTATTGAATGGTGCCAGCGCCATGGAAAGGATATCACTTTTGAACTGATTGCTAACTCAGAGGGAGATAGTGCAAAACTCTTTACTATCCAAGTGAATATAGATTCTGAAATTTGTGGCTTAGGAAGAGATTATAATAAGAAAAATGCTGAAAAACTCGCCGCTGAAAAAGCTTGTGAGACATTAGCGATCTAGCCGCTCACGAGGAGGAAGCGCTGACGTAGCGGGTCTAACCGCAGCATCAAACGCTTTAAATGATTTACTTATATAGCTCATAGCATCATATTCATTCCATGTTAAAACTTTTGAGTAACCTGGTCTGTAACTGTCCATAAAGTTTTGCAGATCTTTGTCTGCAAGACCTGTAAGCCGTTTTACAAGGGCTGAGTTAAATCGTCGGTCGATTTCTGTTTCTTCAAGTTCTCTTCGGTAATAGTTATTAAAGCGTCTTGCATTGCCAGGATCTCTGCCTATGAGCTCGTAAATGGCGGTTAAGGGTTTAAAAAGATATGTTAACAGCGGCGGCTTTCCGTTATAATAAACTCCTTTCTTGCGATAACCTGCAAGTACTTCTTCCATTTCCTGCTTCCTGGTTTGCCCGGTTATCACCACCTCTTTTAGCTGGCGAATCTTATATAATTGAATTAAAACAATGTTCTGCGATGAGGCAACAGTTTTATAATCAGCATATTCCGGCCTTTTTATTAATAGAGTATCAGTTGATTGGGCTATAATTTTAAACTCACCCAAATGATTTGATTTTACAGAGGTTCCAGAAAAGATATTCTGTATTACAGCATCGCTAACTCGAAGTGCTGTACCTTGTTCATATATAACACCACGGAAAGTTCTCTGCTGGGCATGGAGGCTATCTGCTATAAAAGCGAGACATATAACAGATAACAGGCGAAGCGTGGCCACTAACATACATTGTAAAATTAAAAACATTTAAACGTACCTTTTCTTAAAAAATGTTAAATTTTTAATCTGCCATAAATTCCAGGCTTTACTCATATCGATCAAAAATTGTTATTTTGCGGATATGCTGTTTAAAGATATCGTTGGTCAGGCGGAAGTTAAAGAACATCTTATTAAAAGCGTACAACAGCATCGGGTGAGCCATGCCCAGTTATTCTTAGGGCCAGAAGGGGCCGGGGGGTTAGGGCTGGCGCTTGCTTATGCACAATTTATATCATGCGAAAACCGCAGTCCCGAAGATAGCTGCAATGAATGTTCATCATGCAGAAAGTACAATAAGCTCATACACCCCGATCTTCATTTCTCTTATCCTTTCTTCCGTGGTGGAGATAAAGAGGATGCATTGCCTGATTTGGAAGAATGGCGGGATATTTTACTGTCGAATCCTTATTTTAACCTGGATAAATGGAGGGAACGATTAGATGCCCAAAACAAACAACCAAACATCAATAAAGCCGAATGTTTACATATTTTACGAACACTGGCTTTAAAACCTTTTGAATCTGAGTTTAAAACTATCATCATTTGGTTGCCAGAATACTTAAAAAATGAGGGAAACAGATTATTAAAATCGTTGGAAGAGCCTTCTGAAAAAACACTCATTATATTGGTAGCAGAGCAACAAGACCAAATATTAAATACAATTCTTTCAAGAACTCAATTGGTAAAGATTCCCAGATTGACCTTTGAAGATATCACCGGTTATCTGATATCTGCTAAAAACATCCCTGAAGATAAGGCTAAACAATTAGCATATCTGAGTGAAGGAAATTTGCAGCAGGCTTTAAATCTGCTGGATGAAGAGGTAAATGATCATTTTGGATTTTTTGCTGATTGGTTGCGAAGTTGTTATGCAGATAAGGGGCCTCAATTTATAGCGTTTACAGAGATAGCCGCCAAATTGGGAAGGGAGAACCAAAAAAGTTTTCTGCGTTATGGGATTAACCTGATCCGTGAAAGCATTATGCTATTAACTGGTGCTTCAAATCTGGTACATTTACATGCTGCAGAGTTAGAATTTATCAGTAAATTTAGTAGCGTTATGGATTTGCCTAAAGCAGAAGCAGTTATTCTGGAGTTAGAAAAAGCTTATTATCATATAGAGCGGAATGCTAATCCAAAAATTCTATTTTTAGATGTATCTTTACAATTTGTTAATATATTAAAACACAATACGATCCCTTCGGGGACTCACTATATAGTCAGTTAATATGGGATGCGGAAGTTGCTCAACAGGTGGTTGTACCCCTGCAGGCTGCAAAAGTAATGGCTCATGCCTTACTAATGGTTGCAGCAAATTAGATGTATATGACTGGCTTGCCCACATGGACATGCCATCTAACTATAAAGCCTTTAATATTATTGAGGTAAAGTTTAAGGGGTCAAGAAAAGATTTCTACCTCAATAATGATAACCTTTATCTGGAAGCAGGTGAACTTGTAGCTGTTGAAACTACTACAGGCGGGTATGATATTGGCCATGTTTCACTCACTGGTGAATTGGTTAGGCTGCAGCTTAAAAAGAAACATGTAAGCATTGCTGATGTAACAAAGAAAGTTTACAGAAAGGCTACCCCTGCCGATGTTGATAAATGGAAAGCTGCTAAAGAAACTGAGTGGGATACCATGCATAAAGCACGCACCTTTGCCTTAAATCTCGGACTTTCTATGAAGCTTAGTGATGTAGATTACCAGGGCGACAGGAGTAAAGCTACTTTTTATTATACTGCTGAAGGACGTGTAGATTTTAGGGAACTTATAAAAAAGATGGCTGAATCCTTCCGTGTGCGGATTGAAATGCGCCAGATTGGAATGCGGCAGGAGGCCAGCCGTTTAGGCGGCATTGGTTCGTGTGGCCGTGAGTTATGTTGTTCTACTTGGTTAACCGATTTTAAAACTGTTTCTACTTCTGCAGCAAGATATCAAAACTTGTCTTTAAACACATTAAAGCTCGCGGGACAATGCGGTAAACTCAAATGTTGTCTGAATTATGAGTTAGATACATATATGGATGCCATTAGAGATATCCCCAATAACGTGGAGAAGCTGGAAACAATAAATGGAACTGCCAGGCTTCAAAAAACCGATATTTTCAAAAAAATGATGTGGTTTAGTTTCCCTAACCAGGAAAACTGGATTCCTGTTCCGGTTAGTCGCGTAAAGGAAATTCAGCGATTAAACCGTGAAGGAAATTCGCCGGAATATTTGCTTGAAGAAGTTTTGGAAGTACTGACAGAGAAAGTACTTGATTATGAAAATGTGGTTGGTCAGGATAGTTTAACCCGCTTGGACGAAAGGAACCGGAAGAAGAAAAATAATAACAATCGCAACCGGAATAAGCCAAAGCCTACAACTTCGGATAGCACGGTAAATGCTCAAATTGCCCGTGTGCAAAATGTATCATCACCAGTTAACCCTAAACCTGCGGGTGAAAGAAATTCTTCAAGTGAGGAGAGAACCCAAAACAACCGCAATAAACGAAGAAAGCCTAACCGCAACCAAAATCGTGAAAAACCCGGCGAATAGAATGAATGCGGTTATGAGGGTATTTTTGATTGCTATACTAAGCCTAAGCTTCGGATTATCCTCATGCATAAGGAATGATGCGTTGGTAGATACTCATCAGGCTATCGCAGGCCATCACTGGAGCTACCTCAATAAAGTTCAGATACCGTTCCAAATTGAAGATACAACCCCCGGATACAATATTTTAATTAATTTAAGACATACTGCAGACTATAAATATTCAAACATTTTCTTTCTGGTTCACATTCTTTCGCCGGATGGTAAACGATCCACAGAACGAAAGGAATTCAGGTTAGCCCTTCCTGATGGTGAATGGCTTGGTAAAGGATCAGGTAATATATACAGCTATCAACTGCCATACAAAGCAGGTTACCGGTTCAATAAAAAAGGTAGATATGTAGTGATACTAGAGCAAAATATGCGTAATAACCCTTTAAGAGAGGTTACTGATGCAGGATTGCGACTGGAACTTGCAAAGTAAGTGTCTAAACTCCAAAGTTTGAGTCCGTAATGTACGTTCAGATTCGGGGCTTGTGGCTGATACTCCTGACTTGTTACTAGTGTTAAGTCAACAACTCAGTCGAAAGTAATAAACCTGGACTTAGAACTTTGGACTTCTGGATTAGGTCATTTTGCTATTGACATATCACTAAGCCTTCGAAAGCATGATACTAACCGCATTTCCTCCAAAACCCATCACATTTATTAATATATTTTTGACCGTTTTCGGGTAGCATTGTTCAAACGGTAATTGATAAGGAAATACCGGGATTTCTTCCGTTTGCAAGATCTTTAAACCCTGAACGATATTCATGGCGCCTGCTGCTCCGAAGGTATGGCCTATTTGCCATTTATTGGAATAGAGATAGGGTTTCTGATCATTAAAAAGTTTTTCAACAGCTTTCCATTCTGCACTATCTCCGGCAATTGTTCCAGGTGCATGCGCAATGATTATGTCTGGTTTTTCTCCTGCATCTTCAGCTGCCGCTTTCATGGCATAATAAAATGCCTCTCCGTCAGAATTTATGGATGTAGGAGTTGTTATGGGTTCAGTGTAGGTTCCAAAGCCATTAATCCAGGCTAAGGGTGGCGCGTCACCAATATTCTCCCCTCTCTCTATACAAAACATAGCTGCAGCCTCTCCTAGAACCATCGTGTTATTATCCCTGTTAAAAGGTTTACAGGGGTAATCAGTCTTGTCTGAGGAGTAAATGCGCAGAGCTTTCATTTGTGCGACTGTGAAATCAGTAAGCGGGGCCTCTGAAGCACCTGCCAGAAAGCGATCGCACATGCCGCTTTTTAGCCAGGCGAGTGCATTACCAATGGCATGAAGTGCAGAACCACATGTTAACGAATGGCTGAAATTAAGTCCGTCTGCTTGTATATCCTGAGAGACCCATGAAGCTATATTACCGGCTGTAGTAAAAGGTGAAGCCATTGCAGAAACACGTTTTGAACCTGACATTTCAAATTCCCGAAAAAAACTTTCCCACGCGTGAGTTGGACCTCTGGACGACCCGACATTTACAGCAAGCCCTTTGCATTGAGACCAGCCTGCATTCTTAACCGCCTGCCGGCCAGCGGCTATGGCCATAATTACTGCTTTGTCCAATCGTTTGTAATTAGGGTTGGCACTTCTGATCTCTTCGAGTATTGCCTCACATTCCGGCGTTAAGGGAGCAGCATATTCTTCTTTTTCACTAAAAAGCATCTTTTTAATAGCAGAAACCGGATTGGTACTGAATGCATCATCGCTTGCAGAAAAGCCTGCCGGTGAAAGTGCTCCAAACCCTGTTATTGCTATTTTCTTTTGCGTCATTGTTGCAGAGTTTGATGAAGAACCGTTAAAATGCCTTTATATACCTGTTCTAATTCTGATGTGGTAATACAGTAGGGAGGCATAATATAGACGGTGTTACCTAATGGGCGTAATATTATTCCTTCCGCCAAAAATGCACTATATAACTGATCCTTGATGTCATTAAAATAGCCATCGTCCCCATTAGTTGAAACATCAAAAGCGAGTATTGTGCCTTGCTGACGTATGTTTTTTATCCATGGATTACTTTCCAAAGTTTTGGCAAAATTCGAATGCGATCTGCTTATATTCCCGATGTTATCGAACGTTTCTCTGCTTTCTAAAATATCCAGACTTGCCAGAGAGGCCGCACAACCCATAGGATTTCCGGTAAAAGAATGCCCATGAAAAAAGGTTTTCATTTTGTCGGAGGAAAGAAAAGCATCATATATTTTTTGGTTACAAGCGGTAATTGCCATAGGCAAACTTCCTCCTGTAAGCCCTTTTGAAAGGCAAATAATATCAGGTTTTTCAGCACAATGATCAGAGGCAAATAATTTCCCTGTACGGCCAAAGCCGGTCATTACTTCATCGGCTATAATAATTGCTTTATATTTTTTGCAGAGGAGCAATGCTTTGTTCAAAACTTCCGGTTGATACATTAACATGCCACCGGCGCCTAAAATCAGGGGTTCATATATAAAAATGCTTGTTTTTTCTGATATCAGGGCTGTTTCAAGTTTTTCCAAAAATTCAATCTCATGTCCGGTTATGGGAACCGGAAGATGTTTTACATCAAACAGATAAGGATCAAATGCCCTTGAAAAAGGCGACCGGGCGGCAGAAGACATCGTGCCGAAAGTATCGCCATGATAAGCGTGCTCCAAGGCAATGATCTGGCCTTTTTCTTCGCCACGGTTATACCGATATTGAATAGCCATTTTAAGACCTACTTCAACAGCTGTAGAACCATTATCGGAAAAAAACACCTTCGATAAGCCTGGTAAAATAGTTAACAGCCGCTCAGCAAGCTCAACAGCAGGCTTATGAGTAAAGCCGGCCAGCATGCAATGTTCCAGTGTTTCGGCCTGCTCGGATAGCTTTTTAGCAATATGCGGATGTGCATGGCCGTGAATGTTTACCCACCAGGAAGAGACTGCGTCAATGTATTCTTTTCCATCTTCAGCAACAAGCTTTGCTCCTTTTCCATAAGCTATAGCTACAGGAGGTTCTGCATCTTTCATCTGCGTGAACGGATGCCAGATATATTTTATACTTTTTTCTGCGGTATTCATTTCAGATTTTCCTTAATTAGTGCAGCATATTGACGTATTAACTCCCTGGTAAGGACTTGTTCCTGATTTATCCGTAGCAACATGGGAAGACCTGTATGCCGGAGAATAAAATTCTCGCCTTCGCGATTCTCTTCACCATTAAAAATTATTCCTTTTATTCTCAAATTGTGCACTTCTAATATTTGCCAGCTTAATAACGTATGGTTAATGCTGCCCAGATAGTTTAAAGAAACCAGTACTATTTCAGCATCGGTCAGCAACATTAGGTCCAGCATGGTTTGCCGGCTATTTAGTGGAACCATTACTCCTCCTGCACCTTCTATCACCAGATCATTTTCTGTTCCGGGAATTATAATTTCTTCAGGAATAATTTCTATGCCTTCCAGTGCAGCGGCAGCATGTGGCGACATGGTATTTTTTAATTTAAAGGCTTCCGGATGAAAGGTGCTGCCATTATTTGATACCAAGTTTTTTACAATTTGAGTATCAGAATAATCCAGGTCTCCAGCCTGAACGGGCTTCCAGTAATCTGCCTGCAATGCTTCTGTTATAATTGCTGAAACTACCGTTTTGCCTACCCCGGTTCCAATTCCTGTAATAAAATACCTCATGCTAAAGCTTTTTTTAGTTGATAGATCAGATTCGTTATCTCTTTTTCACTATTAAAAGCGTGCAGGCAAATCCTTATCCGTTCACTGCCCTGAGCGACAGTAGGTGATAATACAGGCATCACCTCAAAGCCTTTTTCCCGGAGGTCTGCTGCTATTTTTTGACTCTTTTCTCTATCTCCTGTTAACAGACATTTTATTGCCGAATTTCCTGTAATAAACCATTTTGATATACCCGCTTCCCCAATTTGCTGATCGAAATAATTAATTCTCTTCCAAAGAGCAGAAATCATTTCCGGATATTTTTGCAGGAATTGCAGAGAGAGAAGAGAAAGCCCGGCCTGAAAAGGAGATAAGGCAGTGGTGTAGATAAAAGATCTGCTGAAATTAAGCAGGTATTGCTGTAAAAGGGCACTGCCGCAAACAGCCGCACCGTGGGTGCCAAGAGCTTTTCCAAACGTAAAAATCCTGGCAAATACCTGATCCGTAATATTTTCCTGCTCGCAAAGCCCGCGTCCGCCAGATCCGAGTATGCCGGTGGCATGTGCTTCATCAACAATCAGAGCTGCACCATATTGCAGGCAGAGTTTAAGTATGTCACGTAATGGAGCGGTATCACCATCCATAGAATAAACAGATTCTACCGCTACATAAATTCTTAACCCTTCATGCATTAATAATTTTTTTTCAAGGGCTTCCAGGTTATTGTGATCAAAAGAAAAGGATCGTGCAAAAGATAGCCTTATACCATCACGGATTGAAGCGTGTACCAGATCATCATAAAGTATAATATCGTCTTTTTGCGGTACCGAGGAAAATAGACCAAGATTGGCGTCGAAGCCTGAGTTGAAAAAAAGTGCTTTTTCGGACAGAAAAAACTGAGCCGTCTCATTCTCCAGTTGTTCTATCTGTGTTGAATTTCCGGAAAGCAAACGGGAACCTCCTGAACCAATTGGCAGGTTATCATCAACCAACAGGCTTACTGCTTCTGCTTTTAATTTGGGATTGTCCTTTAATCCAAGATAATCGTTTGAACTAAAATCAATACCTCTGCCCGGAAGCCGGAGTTCTCGAAGAATGCCGCTTTTTTTTCTGGCATCCAGCTTTATTTTCAGAAGCTGATGCTGCTTGTTCATTTCAGGCAGGAGTCATCATTTTTTCTTTTATCTTCGGTTCTTTAGCCGTCAAACCTAAAACATGGAACATTTCTATATCTTCATTATTCTCCGGATTTGGCGTTGTAAGCAGCTTTTCGCCAGTAAAAATAGAATTGGCACCCGCCATAAAGCACATCGCCTGAGCCTCTCGACTCATAGACAGACGACCTGCAGATAAACGCACTACTGAGCCGGGCATTAACATTCTTGCTGTGGCTACCATGCGTACCATGGTCCAGGTATCTACCGGTTTTTGCTTTTCCAGGGGCGTTCCTTCAACGGCTACCAAAGCATTAATGGGAACCGATTCCGGATGTTTATCCATTCGGGCCAGGGTTAGTAACATATTAATCCGGTCGTCATCGCTTTCGCCCATACCCACAATACCTCCGCTGCACACGGTCATTTTAGTTTTCCTGATATTTTCCAGGGTTTTAATACGGTCGTCAAAAGTCCGGGTAGAAATGATGTTACTATAGTTCTCTTCGGATGTATCAATATTGTGATTATAGGCGTAAACACCGGCGTTGCTTAACTTGATGGCTTGTTCTTCTGTTATCATCCCCATGGTACAACAAACTTCGAGGCCAATATCGTTGATGCCATGAACCATGTCAAGCACCCTGTCAAAATCTTTATTATCCCTTACTTCCCTCCATGCTGCTCCCATACAGAACCGGGTAGACCCGGCTTGTTTGGCCTTAGTGGCTGCATTAAGTACTGTTTCTTTAGGGAGCAAGCCGTGATTTTCTAATCCGGTGTGATAGCGTGCTGCCTGCGGGCAGTATCCGCAATCTTCCGGACAACCACCTGTTTTTATTGATAGAAGTGTGCATTTTTGAATTTCATTAGGCTTGTGATACTTCCGGTGGACAGAAGCTGCCTGAAAAATCAGTTCCAGTAACGGCATATGGTAGATCGTTGCCGCTTCATCAAAATTCCAATTGTTTCTAATCTCTCCTGAATACATCATTGCATAGCTTTTGACAACAAATATAAAAACCTCTATCCGTAATAACAGAGAAGATTAAACGAATCATTAAAAACAGATTTTTCAAAATAATCCAGCCAGAGCTTCAAACTTCATCCCCCTTGATCCTTTTAATAATATAGTTGAATCCTGCATCTGTGTGGTCTGAAGTACATTAAAAGCCTCTAGCGTGTTGGTATAAAATTCACCCTGTGAATTTTTATGCTTATAAAATTCATTGCCAACAAATATTCGTCGCTGTGCTTTTATGCTTAAAGCTTTATGCAGAATAATCTCGTGTTCAGCAAAGGTATCCTCTCCCAGTTCAAACATATCACCAAGAATAATGACTTTATTTTTGGCGCTGATACTTTCCAGGTTATCCAAAGCGACAGCCATACTGCTTGGATTAGCGTTATAATAATCGCAAATAATAAGGTTTTTATCAGTCTGTTTTATTTGTGATCGATTGTTTACGGGCTGATACTCCGTTATTCCTTTATTTATTTCAACAGGGGATAGCTTAAAATAATTTGCAGCACAAACTGCAGCAAGAATATTTTCTACATTATAAATACCGGTAAGGTTAGAGATGGTGGTATGTTCCAATGCATCTGCTTCCTGGTAATTCTTACGCCAGGTAACAGTTAAAGGTGAACCATTAACCAGTTCGCCGGATATATAATTATTATTGCCGGTACCATAGTAGGCAATTTGTGTAAGACCAGAATCCCTTGCCATATCAACTAAAAAATGATTGTCCCTGTTAACAAAAGCCAGGCTTTTATTAAGGGACAGATAGGCATATAATTCACCTTTCGCTTTTTTTACTCCATCAAAACTTCCAAAGCCTTCCAAATGTGCTTTTCCCACATTGGTTATCAGGCCGTGAGTAGGTTTTGCAATGCCGCACAAAAATGCGATCTCTCCAACATGGTTTGCCCCCATTTCTATTATGGCTATTTCAATATCGTTACTTAAAGCCAGAATGGTTAAAGGAACCCCTATGTGATTATTCAGGTTGCCCTGAGTTGCATACGTTTTAAAGTGTTGGGACAATACCGAATAAAGAAGTTCTTTGGTGGTGGTTTTTCCGTTGGTGCCGGTTATACCTATAAAAGGAATAGTTAGCTTTTCTCTATGATATAATGCTAATTGCTGAAGAGTTTCAAGCGTATTCTCAACTAGCAGGTACTGGTCACTTTTTACCGCAGCAGGATCATCAATCAATGCGTAAGCCGCGCCCGCTTTAACTGCATTTTCAGCAAATTGATTCGCATTAAAATTATCCCCTTTTAAAGCAACAAAAATGCTTCCGGGTGTTATTTTTCTGGTATCAATACAAATTACCGGATGCTTTAGGTAAATCTGGTACAGCAGAGGTATACTAATCATGCCTATAAAATCATAGTTGCAATATTAATGTTTCAGAGGTATTAAACAAATCTTTAATTGATGAGTGTAGTAGAATACATCAGGCATTTTTTAACTTTATCTTATGAAGATTCGTCTATTATTTTTGTTTTTGATGTTTATCTCGTGGATTGATGTCACTGCGCAGAAGCTTCAAACGCCGCAAGAATTTCTTGGATATAAATTTGGCACTCAGTTTTCCCCTCACTATAAAGTAGTTGAATATTTTAAACATGTTTCATCCGTATCAAAAAATACCCGACTGGTTGAATATGGAAAAACAAACGAAGGCAGACCACTGCTGGTAACCTTTGTTTCATCCCGGGAAAATATGGATAACCTGGATGCAATAAGAAACAATAATATGAGGCTTGCTGGGCTTGAGGCCGGTGGGGGAAGTATAACACAACCAGCCATAGTATGGTTAAGTTACAATGTCCACGGAAATGAATCTGTTTCTACCGAAGCGGCAATGCAAACACTTTATGATCTGGTTGATCCATCAAATACACGTACCGGAGCATGGCTTCAAAATACGGTAGTGGTAATTGATCCCTGTTTAAATCCAGATGGGAGAGAGCGGTATACCAGTTTTTTTAACCAGGTAAGAAATCAGAATCCCGACCTGTTGTCATTTACGCGTGAGCACATTGAGCCATGGCCTGGTGGGCGATCAAATCATTATTATTTTGATCTGAACAGGGATTGGGCATGGCAAACGCAAGCAGAAACCCAATCAAGAATGAAACTTTACAATCAGTGGCATCCACAGGTACATGTTGATTTTCATGAGCAGGGAATAAACGAGCCGTATTTCTTTGCTCCTGCAGCAGAGCCTTTTCATCAGGATATAACTCCATGGCAGCGCGAATTTCAAACGTTAATCGGTAAAAATAATGCCCTTTATTTTGATCAGAATGGTTGGATGTATTTCACAAAAGAACGCTTTGATCTGCTTTATCCTTCTTACGGAGATACTTACCCCATCTATAACGGAGCCATAGGAATGACTTTTGAGCAGGGTGGTTCAGGTGGGGCGGGACTAGCGGTAATTACCAGTGAGGGCGATACACTTACATTAGAAGACCGCATCGCCCATCATCATACTACAGGTTTATCTACTATAGAGGTGGCCTCCAAAAATGCTTCCCGACTGGTTAACGAGTTTAAAAATTATTTTGCCCGGAGCAATACTAATCCGCCCGGAGAATATAAAACCTATGTTATTAAAGCGGAAAATAATGATCGGGTAAAAGCGTTAGCAAAACTCCTTGATAAAAACGGTATTACTTACGGCTATGGTTTGGAAAGAAATAGTAGTGGGTTTAATTATTTTTCAAAACGTAACGAGAACTTTCAGATAAGCAAAGCTGATATGGTGATAAGTTCATATCAGCCCAAATCTGTTCTTTTAAAGGTTTTATTTGAGCCCAGCACATTTGTTACCGATTCCAATACCTATGATATAACTGCATGGGCACTGCCTTATGCTTATGGGTTAAAAGCGTATGCAACCCGCGAAGTACTGAAGCCAGTTGTTTTATCTTTTCCGGAATCGTCCACACCCGTTTCAGAATTAAAAAATGCTGTAGCATACATTGCAAAGTGGAATTCAACCCCGGATGTAAAATTTCTTTCTGAATTATTAAAAAAGAATATAAAGGTACGTTATACGCAAATTCCCATAATGGCCGGGGGCAAGCAGTTTGGCGAAGGTTCTTTAATTATTGCCCGTACAAGTAATGAGGGTTTAGGAGTAAGATTTGATACTGTAGTGAAGAATATTGCAACCACGGCGGGAGTTGTATTGCAGGGTATCTCCTCAGGGATGGTAGATAAGGGTGCTGACCTGGGATCAAGCAAGGTCCGTTTTATAACCCGGCCTGACATTTCACTTGTTTTATCTGATGAAACATCTTCCACCGCTTTTGGTGAAGTTTGGCATTTTTTCGAACAGCAGCTTAATTATCCCATATCAGTAATACGTTCTAAGGATATGGCCAGAGTGGATTTGAATAAATTTAATGTGTTGATTTTTCCGGATGGTATGTACGATGATATGAGTAGCGACAAAATGCTTGAGTGGGTACGTAACGGAGGAAAAATGATAGCCATGGACGGAGCTATAACACAACTTATCGGTAAAAAGGGATTTAACATTAAGCTTAAGGAAGAGAAAAAGGACGAACCCGCAAAAGACCCTTATGCGAACTTAAAAAGCTATGACAGCCGCGAGCGTGACTTCTTGAGAACGAGTATTCCCGGAGCTATTTATAAGGTTAACCTGGATAATACACATCCTCTGGGATTTGGGTTTTCAAACATTTATTATACACTAAAGCTTAACGACCGGCTTTACCAATTCATGGATAAAGGATGGAATATAGGAGTGTTAAAAAAAGACAATTATGTAACCGGATTTGTTGGTGAGGCAGCTAAGAAAAAACTGATAGATGGCTTGATTTTCGGCGTACAGGATATGGGAAGCGGTTCTGTAGTATACCTGGCAGATGACCCGTTGTTTCGCAGTTTCTGGGAAAGTGGTAAACTGCTTTTCAGTAATGCTGTATTTATGGTTGGGCAGTAAAAATTTATTTTAATGTACGAATGCGTTTAAAATAACTTTTTGTTAATTCTCTGATAATTAATTGTTAATTCGACACTTCGTGTGCTATATTGCATTTTTATAGTTCAATATTTTGAAGTCCTGTAATCCTTTGAACAAGTTTAAAAAGGTTATACTTTTTTTTCTATTCACCAGTTTTTCTGTATCAGCTCAGGATAAGTTTTCACCAACTCTTACAGGTTCTGTAATTAATGAGGCTCTAAATTTAGTTTCCGGCAGTTCGGTATATGTATTAAAAACCGCTGACTCGTCTCTGGTTAAAATTGAAATGTCAGATAAAAATGGAGCCTTTACTTTTAGCAACCTTAAATCCGGCCGTTATTTATTAAAAATTAGTTCTTTAGGGTATCAGATGCTGATGTACGGCCCTTTTGATATTCAATCTTACCAAACCCTTAATGTGGGTAAACTTATGGTTACTGCTGCTCCCATTAATTTAAAAGAAGTTTCAATTTTGGTTAAAGAAAATTTTATAGAATCAAAGCCTGGTAAATTAGTGTTAAATGTGGGCAGCAGTATTTTATCTGCGGGCAGCACAGCCTATGACATCTTAAAAACGTCACCCGGTGTGCAAATTGATGCTGAAGACAGAATCCGTTTGAACGGCAAGCAGCAGGTATTGATTGTTGTAAATGGCAAACAAACATTTATGGAACACGAGGCCCTTGTTGATATATTGAAAAGTATGCAGAGCAATGAAATTGAACAGATAGAGCTAATTAGCAATCCATCTGCAAAGTTCGACGCAGCGGGAAGTGGGGCTATAATTAACATTAAAACAAAAAAGAATAAAAGCATCGGCACCAACGGCAGTGCAAACGCTATGGCCGGCATTAGCGATGCGGGTAAAGGATACGACTCTAATTTCAGGTTTAACACCGGCTTTAATTTAAACTATCGGAACAAATTTTTAAATGTATTCGGCAATTATACCTATGCCGACATAGACCAGACCCGCAATATTTTGCTTAACCGCAATATTAATAATACATCCATCAATGTAGATTACCAGGGATTAAGCAGCCGAATATCCAATACTTACCGCCTGGAGCTTGATTATTCCTTGCAGGCTAATCATGTGTTTGGCGTCATGGTAAATGGTTCGGATCACCTGGTGGATATAAGTAAAGGTAATAGATCATCTATTCTGAACAAAAACGTATTAGATTCTACGATCCGGACGGAATCAAACCAGAGCCGCGATTTAAATAACATGACCTTTAATGTTAATTACAAAGGTAATTTAGGAAAAAAGGCTGGTAATATTTCCCTTGACTGGGACTACATAACCTACAATCGAAACTCACAGGAACTTCTGGTTAATGATTTCCTTGATGACGATAATAACCCATATCGCGAAAGTCTGTTGCTTAAGAACAGTTCACCATCAACGTATGATGTTCAGTCTGTGAAATTCGATTATTCGGTTTCGATAAGTAAAAAAGCAAAATTGGATGCAGGCTTGCAGGGAAGTCAGGTAAAAGGTGATAGTCATCTGGATTTTGGCCGCATAGTTTCCACAAACTTCATTCCCGATCCAAAATTTACTAATCACTTTTTAATTGATGAGCAAATTGGGGCTGGATATATTAATTATGCTGTTGAATTTGCTAAATCCACATTGGCATTAGGGTTAAGAGCGGAAAGAACCATAACGGAAGGCATTTCGGCAACATCCGGGCAAATAAATAACCGGAATTATCTTAATTTTTTTCCTAATCTTCAATATACACGGGAGGTTAATAAGAATAATAATCTTCTTCTCTCTTACAGCCGCCGGGTTACTCGTCCGGGGTATGATAATCTGAACCCGTTTGTTGCTTATCTGGATCAATATAGTTACCGCTCTGGTAACCCGCTGCTTAAACCCGAGTTTGTGCATTTAGGAGAAATCAGCCATGTTTTTAAGGAAAAATTTACCACCACACTCCGGGCGAAAATGGTTGATGACCTGATACTGGAATTAAATGAACAAAATGATGTAACCCGCGTAAATACCGTTATCAGCCGCAACATTAATCGCCAATATTTATATGGAATAGAGCTTAACGCCCCGGTTGAGTTAAAAAACTGGTGGAAGCTGGATTTGAACCTTCAGGCATCTTACGAAAAATATATAGCTAATTCCATTGCCGGCGAGTTTACAAATTCAAGCCCCTCGTTAATTTTTAATGCTTTGCAATCTTTTAAGTTTAACAATGATTTGTCGGCAGAAATTAATGGAAAGTATGAAAGTCCAGCGGTTTACGGGATATATGATTTCAAATCTGCTTATACTGTTGATGCTGCTTTCGCAAAAAGTTTGTTTAACAAAAGTGCTGCATTGCGGCTGCGTGTAACCGATCTGTTTAATACTTCATTTAACCGGTATACATCTGATTATCAAAATTTAAATTTAAAATATCGCGACAGGCGGGATTCACGGGCAGCTCAGCTTAGCTTCTCCTATTTATTCGGCAGATCAACGGTTAAAGGAGCACGCAAAAGAACTACCGGATCGGAAACCGAACAGGGTCGGATCGGAAATTAATCAATTGCAATAAAGGGGTCGTTGTTAAGTTGCTGCCATTTTATAAAACGCCGGGTTATTCCGGCGTTTTATATTTTCATTAAAAAGAACTTCTTAATTTTTCATCCGCTTGGATTCATCCTCAAGGCCGGTTGAGCGTCGTCGCGCTGGCTTGATTTCATTTTTACCAAAATTATAACTGAATGTAATTCTACCAATCTGCGTTTCGCCTTTCTCAGTAAAGTTTAAATTCATATTCTGATACGTTGTAGTAAACTTTCCTCTCTTTGTATTAAACACATCGTTCAAGCTAAGACGCAAATTGGCTTTCTTATTCATAAATGATTTACGCAAACCCGCATTCATTACATACTGAGCATCCATTTTAAATATACTGTACTGCATAGGTGATTGATATTGAAAACCTGCGTCTGCAGAAATGCTCTTATTTATAGTGAATGAATGGTCCATATTATAAGTTATGGCTGTTTGATCAGTTTTTAAATTTCCACCAGACAAGTCAGATTTGACCCGGGTATTAAACACCTGAAAATTGTTATTAATATTCCACCACTTTCTTAAACGAAAAGGGGCATACACATTTAATCCTAGCACATCCTGAGTGTCCAGATTGAGTTGGGTGGCAAGTGTTTTTTTGGTAGCATCATCTTGCTCGGTTACAAAAACCATAGCATCTGTTGTTCTGCTAAAATTAACAGAGGTAGTGAATGTACCTTTGAAGGTATGTGACAGATCAAGGGAATTAGTAAATTGGGGTTTTAGGAATTCATTGCCTTTTTTGTAGGTATACTCATCCAGGAAATAGAGAAACGGATTTAAATCATCATAAGCCGGCCGGTTGATCCTTCTGCTGTACGATAACCCCAACTGGTGGTTTTTACCCCATTTTTGTGAAAGTGACATGCTTGGAAAAAATTCCAGGTAGTTACGATCAATTACTTTTTGACCTTTTGTAATAGAATTTCCTATAGATTGGGTTTGCTCTGCACGTAACCCCATTTGTATTCCCGTTTTTTTAAACTCCGTATTATAGTTCATGTAACCGGCATATATATTTTCATCGTACACAAAATGGTTTGATACGTCAGGATCTGAAACCCATGTGGTGCCTGCTAATCTTCCAAAGAATAAGTTATTATCAGTAGTTACCCAACTGCTTTTAATACCTGCTTCAAATTTCGATGATTTATTTAAAGGGTGTGTATAATCTAGTTTAAATGATTTAACATCTATTTCTGCCGGAGCATAATTTTTCACGAATTGAGGTGCCTTACGATTAGACCCATTTGTATCATAATAATAATTATCTCGCAGTTCATCCAGCTTTCCATTGTAATTGGAATAATCTAAATCAACCGTGAGTTCTTTACCCGTAGTATCTAAAATTCCTTTATAATTAAAGTTGTAAGCCAGATTTTGGTATGATTGTTTATTTCTCCCGGTAACCATGATGGTTGAATCCATCTTGAAACTGTTATTCAACATTCTGGTATTGCTTAAGCTGGATTCATTGTTACGATTGGCGTATCCATTCACTAACACTCCTACCGTATGGTTTTTATTAATAAAGTAATCCATACCGATTTTAAACGAATTACTGTTTCTGCGGCTGTCCCAGCTGTTATCCTGATTAAAGTTGGTTAATACATTATTAAAAGTTACCTCCCGGTTTAAGTTTAGTGCATTTATACGGCCAGTGTTTCCATAATTATAATTACCAAACACGTTATACTTGCCATTCCGGTAGTTCAGAATAGTACCGGCAGTATATTTAGAGGTTTGGCCGTATCCGCCTCCTGCGGTTAGTGAACCATTTAACCCCATGTTTTTACTTTTCCGGGTTTTAATATTAATGATACCAGAGGTGCCGGCGGCATCATAGCGGGCAGATGGACTGGTTATTAGTTCAATAGACTCAATCTGGCTGCTTTGCATATTTCGAAGCATGCCTGCCACATCAGCACTGCTCATATAAGTAGGTTTGCCATCAAGCATGATTAGCACACCTGATTTTCCTTTCATGGAGATATTATCATCTTTGTCAACTATTACCCCCGGAGCCTTCTCAAGAACTTCCATGGCTGTGGAGCCGGCAGAAATACTGCTCCCCTCCACATTCAAAATCAGCTTATCCATTTTCCGTTCAATAAAAGGCTTTTGTGCAGTAACTGTTACTTCTTTAAGTGATTTCCCCACCATAATTAGCTTTAGCTTTTCAACACTTATAACTAAGTGATCTGCTTTGAGTATAAAATTTTTACTGAAAGCTTTTTTATAGCCAATCATAGTTGCTGAAACCAGATATTCCCCGGGCGATACACGCTCAAACACATAATTTCCGGAAATATCGCTGAAAGCGGTTCTTACCAGCGCGGAATCTTTTGCTCCCAGCAAACTGATGGTGACAAATTCCTGAGCTTTTTGCTGTTCATCTGTCACCGAGCCACTTATTTTGCTGGTGATAGATTGTGCTGAAGAGATTGTAATTGCAGCAATCATGATCATTGCAAAGAAGGTGATGAGTTTTAAATAATAGTATTTCATTTTGTAATATTTGTTAACCTCTTAATTAGAGCAGTGCATACCTGCTTTTTAAATAAGACGCGGGTTTATAGAAAGAGTTACGTGTACGTTAAATTTTACTTAATTATAATCCATTTTGCTTTTAGAGAGTGAATCCATAGCGCATTTCAGGCCATTTTCTGTCATTATCCACTCCGACTGAGTGCTGGGAGAGGCGTTATCAGGAATGCAGTCCCATAGATTATAACTTCTTATATATTGATTTAAATCGCGGTCAACTGACAGTCTGGTATTTTTAGGAATTCGCAAAGTAAATGTTACCTCCTGGCCGCGAAACAGTTTTTTTTTGCCAAGTTCAAGGTCTCTATCAAAATACAATATCGAATCAGTTTGTTTAAAGTTGTATCTGATACCTTGTGCTGATTTTAAAGCAGTTTCAAAATCAGGGCCTCTTGAGCTAAACTCGCGGGTAAGCGAAGGTTTATCTATATCGGCCCGTTCAATTACCAGATCAATATTGTCATCATAATCAAAGTCCCGATCCCTATTGTTAACAATCTTTCGGCCCTGAAAATCATCCGGATTAATGTCATATTCAATACTGTCCTGACTGGTAAGGTATTTTTCAGAGTTTAATTTCAAATAATAAATTGGCATCGGTTTAATATCTGCTTCCTGCGAAAAAGATGCTTCCTCACTAAATTGCATGCCCACCGCGGTTCCATAATAGGCACTTATGCCTAAACCGGTCAGCCAGATTATAAGGAGAAAAAAGGCACCGGTTTTTCCTAATACTTTCCGATCAAATAATAAACGGATCTCAAATAATATCAAAGCAAGCAGGGGAACACTTATTGCCAAAAAGATGCCTATTGCTAGTGCTGATCTGTATTCCGGATTGACAATATTGGGCAAGGGGCCTATTTGTCCGGTATTCCAATAACCCAGGATTACCATTAAACCTACTACTAAACCCAATAAGGCCATAGCTTCAGCAAAGATTAGTATGAATCCTAGAATTTTTAACAGGGCCTTTATAATACCAGATAAGGAATTGCCAATTCCGCTTAAAGCAGGGCCCGCATTTTTGTGTACCCGGGCTAATCCCTCCCGCACGCCTTCTACCTCTTCATCAAAGGTCTTTTTAAAATTTTGAAGGTTTATAGCCTCACCTTTCATTGCCATCCTGTCGGCACGGGTTTTGGCCTTCGGCATCACTATCCATAAAATTCCGTATAACATTAACCCGGATCCTCCAATAAAGAAAGACAATAGCATAAATAACCTCACCCAGCGTGGCTCAATAATAAAGTAGTGACCTATTCCAGAACAAACGCCCCCAATCATACGGTCTTCAGTATCTCGGAATAGTTTTTTATCAACTTTACCAAATGGTTCTTCTGTCTCTTCTTCATTGATCGCAAAGTCAGCAACTGAACCCATTTGAGCAGTAACTTCCTGTACATCGTTCAATACAATTACTTGCTTGCTTTCACTAACCAGCCTTTCACTGAACATTTCAGCAAGTCGGTTTTCTATATCAGTCACAATTTCTTCGCTATCCTGGGAATAAGCAAAGTGTCTTTTTACTTCAGACATATAATTTCTGAGTACTTCGTAAGCATCTTCTTCAATATGAAAAACTATGCCGTTGATATTTATGATGATTGTTTTATTCATGATGATTCTATTTATTGTTAGAGTTTGATTTATCACTGCGCCCTTCCATAGATGTAGTTACTGCATAAAGCAGCTCCTCCCAGGTGTGATCCAGCTTTTTTAATACTTCAAGGCCTGCTTCAGTAAGCACGTAATATTTTCGGGGTGGTCCCGATGTAGATTCGATCCACTGGTAACTCAATAAACCATTGTTTTTCAGCCGGGTTAGCAGTGGATATAATGTTCCCTCTACTACAAGCAGTCTGGCTTTTTTAAGTTCTTGGATGATATCTGAGGCGTAGATCTCACCACGTGAGATCAAAGAGAGGATACAGTACTCCAGTATCCCCTTTCTCATTTGAGTTTGTGTATTTTCGACTATCATAATACAAAGATATATGTTTTAGATTGTATTATGCAATACATAGTACTAAATATTTTAATATTATTTTTTTGTTAAATGATGTTAAATTTTAACTTACTAATTATCAGGTATATATAAAATTGTCATGAAAATATGTTAGTAAATATTTTGATGTGAAAATATTCTTGTGGATTTTTAAGGATTAATCATTAACTAACTTTAATTTAATAAGGGAAATATGAAAAAACTTTTACAAAGTTTGTTCTTTTTGCTATTTGTGGCTTTTCAGTCGTTGGCACAAGAACGAACGGTTACTGGTACAGTAACAGCAAGAGAAGATGGCTCGCCTCTACCAGGTGTTAGTATCAAAGTTAAAGGAGGAACCGCAGGTAGTTCGACAGGTGCCGATGGTAAATTCAGTTTAAGAGTTCCAACCACAGCTTCTACACTGGTATTTTCTTTCATTGGATTTAAATCTATGGAAGCATCAATTCCTTCATCTAATAATATCACTGTCAGTTTAGAAACGGATGCAACCCAACTTTCTGAAGTGATTGTTACCGCTCTTGGCGAAAGCCGTGAGAAAAAAGCCTTAGGTTATTCTGTTTCTGAAGTTAAAGGAGAAGATCTTACTGTAGCAAAATCTATGGATATAAGTTCCTCACTGGCAGGTAAGGTGGCAGGTATCCAGTTACAAGGATCACCCAGTTCAACATTTGATAATGCTAACCTTATCATAAGGGGAATAAGTGGTTTAGATGTTGCAAATCCTCTATATATAGTTGATGGTACTCCAACGTTACAGGAAAATGTGATCATGGATAACGTAGAAACTATTTCGGTACTGAAAGGCCCGGCCGCAACTGCTCTTTATGGAAATCGTGCGGGAGCCGGAGTAATCGTAATTACTTCTAAAAAAGGTTCACGTTCAGGCCCGCCGAGAATCGATGTAAACCTGAGTTCTGCTTTTGAAAATGTGTCATTATTGCCTGCTTATCAGGATCAATATGCCGGTGGTTACTCTTCAAATTCAACATCCCCGGGTTCTACTTATGATAGTGAAGGTTTTTATATCTTTAAATACAAATCAAGTACACATCCCTCAAGCTGGTCGGCTTTCAATAACCAACGTATCATTGATTATGGAGCTGATGAAAGCTGGGGTCCAAAAATGGATGGCCAGCAATACAGGCCGTATTATTCATGGTATCCTGGTGCTGATTTTGGCCAGTTGGCTGCACTAACTCCTCAACCCAATAATATTAATGACTTTTTTGAGGTTGGTAAAACCTTCAATAATAGTATTGCCGTTTCAGGCGGATCTGAAGAGATTACTTATCGTTTATCATATAATAATTTAAACAGATCTTTAGTTTTACCCGGCGCCAAACGTGACCAACACCAGATTGGCTTTAGTGGGTCTTATGATATTAATAGTAAATTAATGGTATCCACTGATATTGGTTATACTACCCGTAATACTAAGGGCCAACCCACTGAAGGTTATAACTTAGATGGATTGAATGTTGGCATGAACTTCAACCAATGGTTTCAGCGTCAACTGGATATGAACAAATTGAGAAATTATACAAATCCGGATGGTTCATTAAATTCATGGAATATCGGCGATCCAAATTCAACCGGCGATCCTTCAGTTTATCTGCAGCCTCAGTATTGGGATAGTCCGTTTTTTATTGCTGAACAAAATTATGGTACTGATATTCGTAATCGTTTTGTTGGTAATATGGGGTTCAAATATAAGATCAATAATATCTTTAATGTAACTTCCTTTGTAAGGATGAACCTCAACCAGGGCAAAGATAATTTCAGAGTTGCAAACGGTGGGTTACAAGTACCAAGTTACGAAACTACGCAACTCTCTAATAATGAAATGAACTATGAAGCAACCTTAAATTATAAAAAGGGCTTCAATAATATTAGTTTGGATGGGTTTATAGGGGGAAATATTCGTACAAATAAGGCAGATCAATTAAGAAATAAAACAACAGGTGGACTAACATTCCCCAATTTCTTTGATATTTCTGCATCAGTTACAAGGCCTATTACCCAAAACATATACAGTGCTAAAGAAGTTAGAAGTATCTTCGGTAAGGCTTCCTTTGGGTATAAGTCGTTCTTGTATTTAGATGCAACTTTAAGAAATGACTGGTCATCCGCTTTACCGGTTGCTAATAATTCATACTTATACCCTTCCGTTTCTACGAGTTTAGTTTTCAGTGAGATTCTTAAAGGTGGTATAAAGGATGTTTTATCTTTCGGTAAATTAAGAGCAGCTTTTGCTCAGGTTGGTTCCGATCTGGATCCATACCAGGTTGATATTGCAGTGAATAACGGATCAATTTATGGATCAAATCCATCAGCAGAGATCGGAAATCAATTCCGGACAGGTGCTGTGCTTCCGGCATTAACTAAATCAATTGAGGTTGGTACTGAAATGAGGTTCTTTAAGGACAAAGTTGGGTTTGATCTGACTTATTATGTAGATAATAATACCAATCAGATCCTTGGCCTGGATGTAGCTCCGGCGTCAGGATTTACTACTGCTCAAATTAATGCTGGTAATATTCAGCGTAAAGGCTGGGAGTTAGCTATAAACGGTACTCCGATAAGCAATAATAACTTTACCTGGAAATCAGCTTTAAGCTTCGCTAAGACCGAGTCACTTGTTAAGGAACTTGCTGAAGGATTAAACACTTATTTATATGGTACCCAACGAAATGATTTTCGTATAGAAAATCAGGTTGGACAGCCATGGGGCCAGATGATAGGGCGTTTACCTAAATTAGATGCTCAAGGTAAAACAGTTTATACCAGTACTGCTGGAACTTTGGATTATACGATCAATAATAACCTGGGGTCGGTTATGCCAGATTTCACTGGCGGACTGTTTAACAGTATGAGCTATAAAGGTGTTGACTTGACCTTCTCTTTGGATTTCCAAAAAGGTGGCCAGTTTTACTCGTTATCTAAGATGTATGGAGATGGTACAGGATTAACTGCCGCAACTGTTAAAAATAACGATAAAGGGAATCCCGAGCGTATGTTCCCATCATTAGGTGGAGGTGTACACATAACTGGTGTTACTCCAGCAGGTGCCCCTGTAGATACTTATATCGCTGCTAGAAGACATTATTATACCAATGGCCAGCGTGATACTCGTAATTATTTAATAGATGCATCATACTTAAAATTACGTGAAGTACGATTAGGATATACCATTCCACGCTCGTTATTAGGAAGCCTTAAGGTAAAAAGAACATCAATTGGAGCCACAGTTAATAATGCGTGGTTGATTGCTGCTCCTGCAAAGGAATTCGGATTTGATCCATCAGAACTTGAGACATTTTGGAGAGAAGGCGGACAGCTAAACTCAACAAGGACAATTGGACTGAATTTGAGAGTTGGACTATAATTAAGGAGAAAAAAATATGAAAAAAATATTAAGTTTATTAATTGGTTGCGCGATGCTGTTTTCAGCATGCGATCCAGGCGACTTCGGGGATATCAATGTAAATCCCACGGCGGTAAGCAGTGTGCCAAATTCGGCATTACTCACAAATTCTCTTCAGCAATTACCCGGTACAGCCTTTCCCGGTACTGCTGGCAACAGGCATTCTGCTGATATGTATGTTCAGCATATTTCTGAAGGTCCGTATCCAGGTTCATCATTGTATACGAATCAAAATTTCGATTGGTCACTGCATTATACAGGACCCCTATATAATTTGCAGACTATTATTACAAATGCAAATTCAGGAAGTCCTTTAGCTGAAGCAGGTGTAAATGGTTCAAAAGATAACCAGATTGCCGTGGCGCGAATTTTAAAGGCTTATTTTTTCTGGTGGTTAACCGATCGTTATGGAGATATTCCGTATTCTGAAGCATTAAAAGGAGATGGAAAATTCACTCCTAAATATGATGCTCAGAAAGATATCTACTCTGATTTATTCAAAGAATTGAAAGAAGCCGCTGCTCAGATTAAAACAGGAGAGGCTGCCGTTAAAGGTGATCAATTTCTTGATGGTGATATGGCTCAATGGAAAAAGTTCGCAAATACAACTCGTCTTTTCATGTCATTACGTTTAATGAAAAATGACAATGCTAAAGGGAGAGCAGAAATGGCTGAGGCAATAGCAAGCGGAGTAATCAGTAGTAATGCTGAAAATTTTTCTTACAAGTTCCTGTCGAGTGATCCCAATAACTTTAATCCATGGTATGATAACTATACCACTAGTCTTCGTAATGATTATGCGATTAGTACGGTCATGACTAATTATATGGGTCCTAAAAATGATCCGCGTTTGCCTGTATACGGTGAGGTTTTAAATGGTAAAGTGGTGGGTTTGGAATATGGTTTAAATACCGCAAAGAACATCCCTGGTGCTTTTAGCCGCATCGGTGATAAGTTCCGTGGTGCCGGCTCACCAGCTTTGATTTACTCTTATGCGCAGGTATTATTTACTTTTGCAGAGGCAGCCAAACAAGGTTGGATAGCAGGTGGCGATGCACTGGCTTCTACTCATTATGCTAACGCGATTAAAGCTTCTTTTGAGACTTATGGCGTTTTTAACGCGTCAACTTACGCGACTTACATGGGACAGCCTGGTGTTACATATAATGCCGCAACAGGCTTGCAACAAATTATGACTCAGAAATGGGTACATTTATATTTGAATGGATTTGAATCATGGGCTGACTGGAGAAGAACAGGCTTTCCAGTGTTATCTCCCGCGATTAATGGTAACATTCCAACCATTCCGCGGAGAATGGGGTATCCAACCAATGAGAAATCGATCAATGGAAAAAGTTATACTGAAGCTGTTACACGTCAGGGTCCAGACAATCTGACCACTAGGGTTTGGTGGGATAAATAACTATTAATTTTCTATTTCATGAAGAGACCGTATCTGAAATTAATTTCAGATACGGTCTCTTTTTTATATGGTTTTAAGTAAATAATCAATTCGTTTACCTAAACTAAAAAAGTTGAAATCGGGCATTTTAATTTAATTCCATACTTTGGAGGTATTTTCTTTATGTCGTATGTACCATGCGCAGGAAACTTGCAAAGTAATCCTATCAACTATTTCAGACAAATATGAAGGCACATGCAAAAGGGAAAGCCGATGGAACAGGAAAAAGCAGAAGAGATAGATTATTATCTTGGGGAGTTTAGAGAAGGCCTTCCAAACGGCCGGGGCGTATACCGATGGAAAAGTGGGGGCATTTATGAGGGGAGTGGCTGAAGGGAAAAATGGAAGGACAGGGTTCTAAAACATACAAACTTGTAAATAAACCAGATAGTATAGTGGCCAGGTTTTGATGGGCGTAGAATTTCCAATTCGGGCGAGATTTAAGATTGGACTCAGGAGATGAGTGTTGAAATATTGGAACCTGGCGACTGGTTGATTAATGCATTTTGAATAATTAATTTATTGCGTTTTCACGGAAATAATCGCTAATTCTCCACCTTCTTTTTCATGAAATTAAATACCTGATTATCAAGATATTATATATTTTATTTTAAAACAGTTGACCAAATATTTTGCAGTTATACTTTGTTGCTGAAATTTACGTATATTGTATTAACCACCAATTACTCATCATTAACCCAATTATTAATAAATCACGTATGAAAAAACTTTTACAATTTTTATTCCTGATGTTTGTAATAGCTATAAATGCTATTGCACAGGATCGGGCAGTGACAGGGACTGTTACGGCTCGGGAAGACGGCTTGCCTTTACCGGGCGTGAGTATTAGAGCGACCGGCTCTACAGCAGGTACAACAACTGATGCAAATGGGCGGTTTTCCCTTTTGGTACCATCAGGATCTACCTCGTTAACCTTTAGTTATATTGGCTATGTTCAACAAGTTGCTAGCATAACTTCTAATTCTGTTAATATTTCACTTGTTGCAGATCAAACCATGCTAAGTGAGGTCGTTGTGACAGCTGGAGGTATTAAAAGAAATAAAGATGATTTAGGTTATTCCATTTCTACTGTTTCCAGTGAAGAGTTAGTGGTGGGAAGAGCGTCTAACCCTGTTAATTCTTTAGCAGGAAAAGTTGCCGGTGTCAGAGTATCATCAGCAAATGGTCAGGTAGGTTCTTCCTCCGGTATATTTATCAGAGGTTTTACCACATTCACAGGGTCTAATCAGCCTTTATTTGTAGTTGACGGTGTGCCTATTGATAACGGTGGGGGTTTCAATGCTTTACAAACGGGGGTATCAAACTCTAACAGAGCTATTGATCTAAATCAGGAAGACATAGAAAGCATGTCTATTTTGAAAGGTCCGGCTGCTGCCGCTTTATACGGCTCGAGAGCTGCAAACGGTGCTATTCTTATTACAACTAAAAAGGGGAAAGCTGGTACAAAGAATAGTGTTGAATTTAATTCTTCTCTAAATTTAGTTGAAGTAAACAGATATCCGGAATATCAAAATATGTACGCGCAAGGGACATTAGGAAATTTCAATTCTGGTTCTATTACATCCTGGGGACCGGAGATTAAAGGACAATCTGTAACTAATTTTAGAGGTGAATCTGAAACACTAACAGCCTACCCAGATAACGTGACTGACATCTTCAAGCAAGGCTCAAATATTCAGAACAATCTGAGTTTTCAAGGCGGTACCGATAAATCAACTTATAGATTATCTTACGGTAATTTGCAAGAAAGAGGATTTTTAGAAAACAACGCGTTAAAGAGGAATAACTTTACGGTAAATGCTACATCTCAGGTGGCTCCGAAATTTACAGTAGGAGTTTCTGCTCAGTATGTTTTATCTAATTCTGAAAGATCACAAATTGGAAACCAGTTATCCAATCCTTTTTTCAGAGCATACTTTCTGCCAAGATCATTTAATTTAGCAAACTATCCTATACAAAATCCAGATGGATCGCAAGTCTATTTTGACGTTACAGACAACCCTCTTTGGACGTTAAGAAACAACACGTATGATGATGTTGTAAACAGAATAATTGGTAATGCATCACTTAAGTATGACATACTACCTTGGTTGAGCGCAAATTATAGATTAGGTGTGGATTCATATGCCTTCAATGCGGTCGGTTACGATCAAATCGGAGCACGTGGTCAGGGAAATACTATTGCAGGTGGAACTGGGGGAATTCTAAATATCGCTCAAAATAGTAGAGACATCAATTCATATTTTCAACTAATTGGAAGCAGAAATCTTACAAAAGATTTAAAATTAGATTTCAATATTGGTAATGAAATAGTAGAAACTAATTTTACTAACACCTCAACAACAGGTAAACAATTGTCCATTAGAGATTTGAAAAATATTTCTAATGCTGCAGTTGTAACCGCAGGAAACTCTATTAGCCAAAGTCGTCTTGTAGGTTTATTTGGTGACTTAACATTCGGTTATAAACGCTTTGCAAATATCAGTTTTACCGGAAGAAATGATTTTTCATCAACTTTTGGGGCTGACAATAATTCTTATTTCTATCCATCTGTTGCGGGAAGTTTTATTGCAACTGAGGCACTGCCAACATTGAAAGGAAATATTTTAAGTTTCTTAAAGTTATCGGCAAATTATGCTAAAGTGGGTAAAGAGGCAGGAGCATACGCTACCAATACATTCTTTAATCAAGCAGGTGCTGCTGATGGATTTGGTCCTTCAATTGTTTTCCCTTTTAATAATTTAAATGGTAGAACATTTAGTAACCTGCAAGCTGACCCTAATTTGAGACCAGAATTCACCACTTCTAAAGAAATAGGTGTTGAAGCACGATTTTTAAAAGATAGGTTGTCTATAGAAGCAGCTGCTTATAATACATTATCAACAGATTTGATTTTTGCGGTACCTGTTGGTCCATCAACTGGGTTCACTACCCAAAATAAAAATGCGGGTTCGTTGAAGCAAAAAGGATTTGAACTATTAGTGTCTGGAACTCCAGTAAAAACCCAAAATGGTTTCTGGTCAGTATCTGTAAATTATACAAAAATAACACCTACTGTTGAAGCTTTGGCTCCGGGTGTTCCTTTTATTCAATTAGGAGGTTTTACAACACCGGGAACTAGGCTTTATGCTGGAGAGCCATATGGTATTTTATTTGGTTCTGTATTTAACAGAGCTCCTGATGGAAAGTTTTTGATTGGAGCTAATGGTTTAAGGTCAATTAGTCCAACCACCGCAGCTATTGGAAACACTAACCCTGATTGGACAGCGGGCGTAACAAACAACATTAATTTCAAGGGTGTGAATGTTAACTTTTTATTAGACATCCGTAAAGGTGGTGATGTATACTCCAGAAATATTGGAGATATCTATAGAACTGGAGTTGCAAAGGAAACAGCTGAATTCCCTCGCTTTGATGCCAGTGGAGCAGTTGCAAAACCCTATGTTCTGGATGGAACATTAGCTAATGGTCAACCGAATACCACAGCGGTAACTGCACAAGAGTACTGGAGTAATATATATGCTTTCGGAACTGGAGAATCATATGTTTTTGATGGTTCATGGTTTAGATTAAGAGAGGCATCTATATCTTATACAATTCCAGCTAGCGTGCTTCAAAAAACGCCAATCGGTAAACTGGAAGTTGGGTTAAATGGAAGGAACTTATATTTACATGCTCCTAATTTTCCTCACTTCGATCCAGAAACGAACGCTTCAGGGGCAAGTAATTCGCAAGGTTTTGAAGCCAATGGATTACCTCAATCTAGAAATTTTGGTTTCTTCTTAAGAGCGACTTTATAATATTAAAAACATGAAAAAACTTCAAAATATAATTTTAGGTACAGCAGCAATAGTTTTGCTGACTGTCACCTCGTGCGAAAAGTATCTGGATATTAATACTAATCCAAATGCACCAACTTCAGCTCCTATACAGCAAGTATTAACCAACGTTACGGTAAATGTTGGTTTCGCCGGAGGAAGTGATATGCATAGATTTACTTCATTAATTATCCAACAATTTGCTGGTCAGAATGCGCCGGGTACTCAATCAAGAGAATATGCCAGGTATCAAATTCAACCAACAGATGTAAATAACCTTTATAGCACCCTGTTTGCCACTCAATTACAAGATATTGAGTATATTCTAAAGAATAGTGAAGGAAGTCCGCATTACAGTGGTATAGCTAAAATTCTGAAAGCACATATTTATTCTCAGGCAGTTGATATGTGGGGAGATTTGCCTTATACTGAAGCTTTCAAAGCACCAGAAATTAATCAACCCAAATTAGATAAAGCAGAAGAAATTTATAAAACCATCATTACTGTAATTAATGAGGGAATTACAGAAGTAAAAGCAACCACATCTGCATTATCACCTAGTGCTAATGAAACTATTTTTAAAGGTGATAGAGTGAAATGGGAGAAATTTGCGAATACGTTGAAGTTAAGATTATTCTTAAGGTATTCTGCGAAAGATCCTGCTTTTGCGAAAGCTCAATTGGATGCTTTAATTGCAAGTAATGCTCCATTCATGACCTCAATTGCTGATAATTTTCAAATGGATTTTGTAGATGCAACTGCTTCACAAAACCCGATTCATCAGTTTGAGAATACGAGATCTGATCAATTTTTTCCAAACAAATTCTTGGTGGATTTAATGAATTCTACATCAGATCCTCGCCGACCTACCTATTTCACAGACTTCCCGTTTGGTTCAGGAACTTACAAGGGAGCTACGCCTTTGGATGCTCAATCGTTCGCTTTCTCCAGAATGCATACATATTTGAGAGGTGAATTGAAAAGGCCACTTGTTCCTGATGCACAAGGAAGAATCCCTTCAAATCCTGCTAATAATACTGCTTACACTGGTGCTGCACCAATAAGATTGTTAACTTTTGCTGAATATAATTTTATTAGGGCAGAACACGCTTTAAGATACGGTGCCGGAGCCGCTGCTGCTATGCCTTTTTATCAGGCAGGTATTAGAGCATCAATGACAATGGCAGGTGTATCGGCCGCTAATCAGGATGCCTATATTTTAGCTAACGGTCTGTTAAATGGATTGAATTTAGAAGCAAACGTAGCCAAGATTATTACACAAAAGTACATCGCAAACTACGGTGTTGCTTTGGAGCCTTGGAACGATTGGAGACGTACTGGATATCCGGTTCTCGTACCTGTTGATGCATCAATTGCTGCCGAAAAAGCAATTCCAAGATCTTTGTTTTACCCGGAAAGCGAAGTGGCTTCAAATCCAAATTTTATACAAAAACCTAATCAATTGGTACGAATTTTTTGGGATACTAGACCTTAATTTTGTAAAAAGTTTGGTTATTACTAAAAACAAAAAAGCGGATTTTATCCGCTTTTTTGTTTTATAATCGAAATATTATGCCCGCACCTAGGGTAGTATAAAAGCTTATTTGTTATCGACACTGTATCTACCCGGACCTAAAAGGACAAGTCCGAAAAAAACAATTCCGACTTCTATTGCATGGGAAGCAATCATCAAGCCATCACCATTGCTAAGGTGCATAGTAGCAGCAACGGCCATTATAAAGGTCAGTAAAATACAGGCTGGTCTGAATGCTAACCCGATAAGTATTAAAAATCCGCCAAATGTTTCTTCAGCCGCAGCCAGTAGTCCCCAGACTACAGGTACAAAGGTTACTCCCAATGTTACCAATATCTTCTCAGTACCCGGGGCCGCCTAAAAGTTTAGGATAGCCATGGAGAATAAACATAATTCCCAGGCCTAAGCGAATGATTAGTAATCCGGTATTTACCCAGGGATGAAAGTAATGCCATTTGCTGTTGGTTAAAATTTGTGTGTTTTTTCTGTATATCCTATCGATACCTGAAAGGCATCCACTACCAAGGTGGCTTCTTTTCCAAATATTAGCACTTTGTTATCATCAATATGTCCGGCAGGAAAATTAAAGCAAACGGGGTAATTGTACTCAGTCACATGTTCTAAAATTATTTCCTCTGCAGATTTTCCAAAGGGTGTATCATAATCCTTAAGTTCTGTGAAAGCCCCAACAATTAATCCTTTTAATTTGGCAAGCTGGCCGGAGCGTTTCAAGTTCCACATCATACGATCGATGGAGTAATAATATTCTCCAACATCTTCAATAAAAAGGATTTTATCAGTAAAATCCATTTCAGATATCGAGCCGGACATCATCATGATTAAAGTTAAATTTCCGCCGATTAAAATCCCCTCTGTCGTGCCTGGTTTATTAGGTAATTCGCAGGAGTACTCATAATTAAATTGCTCTCCAAACAACGCTTTACGTAAAGTTTCTAATGCCGGTTTGGTACTGTCAGGAATAGTGAGGGGCATTTGTCCGTGTATAGTTTGTATACCATAATTAGCATGAATATGACTGTGGAGCACGGTAATGTCACTAAACCCAATGATCCATTTGGGATGAGCGGTATATTCAGAAAAATTAAGTTTGTCAATTATACGAATCGTTCCGTATCCGCCACGGGCAGCAAAAATGGCTTTTACATTTTTATCATTTAAAAAACCCTGAAAATCTTTTAAACGCAGTTCATCATTCCCTGCGTATTGATTACATCGGGCTGTCACAGTTTCTCCTAATAAAACAGTTAAGCCCCAGCTCTCCAGTAACTTTACAGCCTGATTTATATCGCCGGGTAAATATTTAGCCGGACAAGTTATTGCAACAGTATCACCTTTTTTTAGGTATGGGGGAGTATTCATTTTTTTAGTTTAGTTGGTTTAGACTAAATTCTTAGCATCCAATCTCACATCTATCGTTTATCTTTGGCAAATTATGAAAAACGACGTATATAATCATTTCTGATGTCGGATTTAGATAAATTTAAACGATATACCATCACTTCTGCGCTGCCCTATGCCAATGGTCCATTACATATTGGTCATCTGGCCGGAGCTTATTTGCCTGCGGATATTTTTGTACGTCATCTGCGGTTAAAAAGAAAGGATGTGGTATATGTTTGCGGATCTGATGAACACGGTGCGGCTATAACTATTAAAGCAAAAAAGGAAGAGACAACACCACAGGCTATAATTGATAAATACCACTATCAGATTAAGGAAAGCTTTGAAAAATTCGGGATTGAATTTGACATTTATCACCGTACATCCTCGGCTGTACATCATGAATTATCACAGGAATTTTTTCTTAATCTATATAATAAGGGCGAGTTTATTGAAAAATTCACGGAACAATATTATGATGAGGATTTTCAGCAATTTCTTGCTGACCGATATATAACAGGTACTTGTCCAAACTGCCATAATGAAAATGCATATGGCGACCAGTGTGAAAAGTGCGGATCATCATTAAACTCCGCAGACCTGATAAACCCAAAGTCGGCACTTAGTGGCAAAACGCCCGTGCTTCGGAAAACAAAACACTGGTACCTGCCATTGGATAAATATCAGCCATTTTTAGAAGAATGGTTGCTTACAGATAGAAAAAATAAGCTGAAAGCCAATGTTTTCGGTCAATGCAGTTCATGGTTAAAATCAGGCTTACAACCGCGATCCATGACAAGAGATTTGGATTGGGGGGTTGATGTGCCGTTGGAAGAAGCCAAAGGGAAGAAGCTGTATGTTTGGCTGGATGCCCCTATCGGGTATATATCTGCTACTAAACAGTGGGCCCTGGATAATGGAAAAGACTGGGAGAAGTATTGGAAAAAACAAGATGATGAAGCAGATAATTCATGCCTTTTACATTTTATTGGAAAGGATAACATTGTTTTTCATTGTATAATTTTCCCATCCATTTTACATGCTCATGGGGAGTATATTCTTCCGGAAAATATACCCGCAAATGAATTCTTGAATCTGGAAGGCGATAAGCTTTCCACATCCCGCAACCATGCTGTATGGTTGCATGAATATCTTGAAGAGTTTCCCGGAAAACAGGATGAATTACGATATGTATTAACTTCTATTCTTCCCGAGACATCAGATAGTGAATTTACCTGGAGAGATTATCAGGCGCGTATTAATAATGAATTGGTGGCTATCCTGGGAAATTTTGTAAACCGGGTAATGATACTGATGCATAAATACTTTGAAGGAAAGGTTGTTGGAGGTGCTGAATTATCAGATGATGATCTGAACAATCAGATAGGAAATGTATATGACGAGGTAGAGCAAAATATAGAAACGTATAGATTCAGACAGTCTTTAGCTGCAGTAATTGATCTGGCCCGTATCGGGAATAAGTATCTTACAGAAAAAGAACCTTGGAAAACCTTTAATTCAGATCCTGAACAAACCAGGCAGGTTTTACACAACTCACTTCATCTGATTGGACATTTGGGGACATTGATGCAACCTTTTCTTCCTGCGGCTGCAAAACGTATCTTCAATATGCTGAACTTTGATAGCACAACTATTTTTTATGATCAGGCAATCTTATTTAAAAATGGACATCAATTAAACAAGCCGGAGCTGTTGTATGAAAAAGTTGAAGATTCAGTTATCGAGTATCACATGGAAAAACTTGAAAAAAATTCAAATAACAATATGGTTGCTGAAGCAATACAGGTTGCAAAGCCAAATATTAATTTCGATCAGTTTAGTGCTATGGATATCCGTGTAGGCACTATATTGGAAGCTGAAAAAGTGGCAAAGACGAAAAAGCTGTTAAAACTGAAAATTGATACCGGATTAGACGTACGAACGGTTGTATCTGGCATTGCTGAATATTTTGAACCTCAACACATCATTGGCAAGCCGGTAAGTGTATTGGTTAACCTGGAACCACGTGAAATTAAAGGGATTATATCTCAGGGGATGATTTTAATGGCTGAAAATTCCGAAGGAAAACTTAGTTTTGTAACTCCTGACGAGGGATTTCCAATGGGAAGTGTGATAAGGTAAAGCCGGCCCCGTAGTTCAACGCCCGCCCGAACGTGCCTTTTCGGTACGGGCGGGGATAGAATATCAGAGGTGGATAAGAAAGAGTGCAATTTACATAAGCCGGCCCCGTAGTTCAACGCCCGCCCGAACGTGCCTTTTCGGTACGGGCGGGGATAGAATATCAGAGGTGGATAAGAAAAAAGTGCAATTTTAAATAAACTGGCCCCGTAGTTCAACGGATAGAATAGAAGTTTCCTAAACTTTAGATACCAGTTCGATTCTGGTCGGGGCCACTAAGTTCTAAATATGTACTTTGCTTATATTATTAAGAGTATAGATTCAGAATATTATTACAAGGGACATTGTCAAAATCTGGAAGCAAGGCTAATACAGCACAATTCTGGAATGACGGCGTCTATAAGACCCTACTTGCCCTTTAAGTTGTTATACTTCGAGGAATTTGAAACCAGGGAAGAAGCAATCAGACGGGAGAAGTATTTTAAAACTTCTGCTGGAAGGCGTTATCTTAAAATTAAGCTGAATGAAACACCGATCAGCGTCCCTCCTTATCAATAAATGCCGTCCAGACGGGGATTCTGGTCGGGGCCACAGTATTCAGAAGGATATGTATTAACCTGAGTTCGATTAATAATCAGCACTAAGGGGAACATTAATTGTACAACAAAGAGGAAAGGTCATTAATTATTTGTATATTTAAGTATCTTAAATTCAAATAGTTAACAAATAAACATGAGCCTTTCCACCGAT
>DATLXK010000059.1:0-26807 GCA_035575925.1 Sphingobacteriaceae bacterium | reverse complement strand
TTTAAACAATCTCAATCAAGAACAATTATCCCTGTTTCAGACATAGGGGGAGGTTCTTTTACCAAAATCTAAAAATCATCTCTCTAATAGGACACGGCCTTCGTTTTTTATAACTTTATTCTTTTACCGGACAGCAATGATATTCAATAAACACTTTTTTTATCCAGTGAGTCTACATAGTATGTTGGACTTACTAAATATTCTTTTCTTAAACGCTTTGTTGAAGTAAGAAGGACTGGAGAAACCTGTTTTGTACATCACTTCTGATACAGAAAATGCTTTGGTACTTAGAAGCTGGGCAGCCCGTTTAAGTCTGATATCTAAAATAAATATCTGAATTGACATGCCTGTAAGAGCCTTTATCTTGCGGAACATTACAGGCCTACTTATGGCAGCTTCAGCACATAATAGATCTACAGTAAAATTAGGATTGTCTATGTTTTTTTCAATGACCTCTACAATATCTTTAATCATACGTTCATCCCTGGAATCAAAGTCAAGGATTGCTGGCTTTAGAGCAATATTTGTATGGATCTTCCTTTTTAAGTTTTCATGATAATAAATCATATTCTTAATTTTTATTCTTAATTCTTTAAGGTTAAAAGGCTTGAACATGTAATCATCGGCCATAGCTTCTAGACCTTCAATCTTATCATCGTCGGCGGTTTTTGCCGTTAAAATAATAATAGGAATATGAGCTGTAGACATATCGGTTTTAACAGCTTTACAGAGCGTCAAACCGTCAACTAAAGGCATCATGATATCAGTTATAATAAGATCTGGTTTAATTTTCCTAATAAGTTTCAACCCTTGCTTTCCATCAGGTGCTTCAAGAACGCGGTAGTCCTTTTGAAACTCGTCATGCAAAATACTTCTCAATTCTTCATTATCATCTATTAAAATAATGGTGGGCCGATGAGTAGAAGCCGTAACCCTTTCTATAAAAGCAATTTCTTCTTCTTCAACTGATTTCATAACCCGGGAATAAGGGACAGAATCGAAATTTCCTGGCTCATCAATTACCGGTAACGAAATTATAAAAGTTGTTATGGCATCTTCTAAGTCGAAAGCATTGCGACTATAAACTTTAATTTTGCCATGATGAAGTTCAACAAGATATTTGGAAATGGTTAGCCCCAAACCTGTACCACCGCTTTTATCTTTTTCCTTTACCTGATAAAATGGCTCAAAAATTCTACCCTGCTGCTGCATTGTTAAATAAGATCCTGTATTAGTAACTTTTATTACCACCTCATCTCCGGCCAGATCAGCTTCTAATCTAATTTTCCCTTCGTTGTCCGCAAAATGTATGGCGTTGGCCAACAGGTTAATAAGTACCTGTTCAATTTTACCTATATCAATTCTCACTCTGGAGTTTGTTGAAGCTGTGTAAGAATACTTCAGATTCTTTTGTGCAGCCAAATCCTCAAATTGTATAAAGATTGAATTGAGTACTTTATCTATGCCTATGTCTTCTGTGTGAAGAGCCAATTTTCCAAGTTCAAGCTTTCGAACATCCAGAATCTGATCAATGAGAATTTTTAACCTATGTGCATTTTTGTGGGCGATATCCAAGCGATGGCTAATTACAGAATTTTCATCTACCTGTTCCATAATTTGCTCTATAGGTGTCATTATAAGGGTTAAAGGAGTACGCAACTCATGCGAAATGGTGGTGAAAAATTGTATTTTCTCCTCATACAATTTTATATCCTGTTCTTGTCGTGCCTTTTCCAACTCTAACTTGTGTTTTGTGTCTAAACGAATTAACGCATACTTTCGCTGAAGAAACAATGCTATTAATATCACAAGAGCATAAAGCAGATATCCGGTTTTACTCTCCCAGAAAGAAGGTAAAATATCCAAACTAAGAGTTGCAGGTGAGGGATTCCATATTCCGCCTCCACCAGAGGCCTGAAGCTCGAATTTATAACTCCCTGATGGTAACCCATAATAACTTACAAACCGCTTTTTACTGTTGGCATAAATCCAGTTATCATCATATCCTTTTAAACGATAGCGATATATTATTTTGGAAAAATCGTGACTGTGGACGCTTGAGAATTCTATTCCAAAATTTTTAATTTTATGATTTAAACGAATGGCAGATGAATACGCAAGAGTTTTATTTAGTATAACATCACCTTCTATTTCAGATCCCACTTTCACCGGTATGTTATTTATAAAAAGATTAGTCAGTTGAGGGCTTGATACATCCATTTTCTTCTTTATGTGGCCCGGATAAAAAATATTAAATCCGTTAATACCCCCAAATATCATTTCCCCGTCCTCAGTTTTAAAGGCAGACCACACTTTAAAAGCGTTACTCTGCAACCCATCATTAGCATCATAAAAGCTAAAACTTTGTTTTAAGGGATTGTATTTTGTTAATCCTATACTACCAATCCAAAAGTTCCCTTCTTCATCTTCTAATAAGGTTTCAATATCGTTAGTTAACAAGCCATTATCTGTTGTTATGGTTTCAAAACTAAGGGTTCCGTCTTTCTGGCTAATAATCTTACTCAGTCCCCCGCCAATAGTCCCAGCCCATATATTCCCTTTCTTGTCCTGGTGCAATAAAGAAATCCAGTTGGAAAATAAATCTGTAGGGCCATTTCCTGCGTGATTCCTTTTATCGTTCCAGCCCAAACGGCGCCGCTCTTTAATTTTTGTATTGAAATTATTTCAGTTAGATTTTCACCGTTAGAATCCTTTATTGTCAATCTAACAAATTTCCCAGTTTCAAGATTCAGAAAGTTCAGGCCACCGCCTTGTGTACCCACCCATAAGCCTTTTCGGGTATGGTCATACTGTAAGCAATTAATACGGTTATTACTAATGGAATTTAAATCAGAATGTATGTTTCGGTAAACAATCATTTCACCTCCATCATACCGGCAAAGGCCATCCAATGTTGCAAACCACAAAAAACCCTTCGCATCTTGCACCGCATAATGTGCATCGGTATGTGGCAACCCGTTATTTATTGTAAGTTCTTTAAAGGGCCGCTGGGCGCCAAATCCAGCGAATGTAAAAATGAGGGAGAGAAGCAAGAATCCAAAAGGCTTAATAGCCGTAATTGATGCCTGATGGAAATTAAGCATAGCCCATATTAACTTAGGTTAACAACTTAACTAAAATATGGGTTTTTAAATAATATAAAACATAATAATACTATAAATTACTAGCTTCTCTATACTTAATCTATATGGCTGGCAGGATAATTTTATTAATTAATCTATAAAATTGGTTCTGGGTTTAAATAATTACAAGCTATGCAGAAACCTGATATTTGCACCATACATAAATCCCTACTTTAATCATTAATAACCCGGATTCTGAGGGATATTAACAGGATTGATCTGGACTTCTTTACGGGGAACAGGATACAATAAGTGATGTGGCTTAATATTGTGGCCCTTGGCAGAAAGAACTTCTTGCGCCTTATTAAAACGTTTCAAGTCGAACCACCTGTGATTTTCAAAGGCTAATTCTACCCTCCTTTCCTGTAATAATTTTGTTTTAAATCCTTCATAATCCAGGGTCCGGCTCCAAAGTGGAATTGAACCTGCCCGGCTTCTGATCTTATCTACGGCATCGTAGGCCTCTACATTTGGACCCTTGTTCGTTTCGTTTATAGCTTCTGCAAGCATAAGCAGAACATCTGCATATCTTAACACCGGGATATTATCTTCAGAGTTATTAGGACTGGTTGGAACTCCGCGATATTTATAGATTATAAAAACACTTGCGGCCTCCTGCTTCGAAAAATAAGGAATTATTGAATAAGTTCGTCGCGGATCATTAGTCTCATATGCGTTCCACATATCCAAGGTGGGCAGATTGATTCCTTGTCCCGTACTACCCAAGTAGGAAGCACCAAAAATATCTTTACCTGCAGTACCATCGTTTGTCAGGAAAAAATTCGGGTACGGGTTTCCTTCTCCGGGCACACTTGAAGTATATTGAATTTCAAAAATAGTTTCAGACGTATTGTCTGTGTCAAAGGCGGCAGCATATGTATTCATCAGCCGATATTGATACGGAGCCAAGGTCAATTCCCTTAACAGTGGAAGTGCCAATGCAGGATTTTTATTAGTAAGATAAACCTTTGCAAGCAACGCAGTAGCAGCTCCCTTTGTTGCCCTTCCTACATCTGAGGTGCTGGGTGGAAGGATGGGTAAGTTGTTTATGGCATCCTTCAGGTCATTAATTATAGTCTGATAAACCTCTGCCTCAGGAGCTCTTTTTAATGCAAAAGCTTCTTCTGCTGATTTGATCCCTGCTAAAGAAATAGGTACAGGGCCAAAAAATCTTACCAAATCAAAATAAAATAAAGCCCGTAGAAATTTAGCTTCCCCTATGTATTGGTTCTTCAAAGATGGATTTGGAAATGAAATTTGTTCAATCTTGTCTAAGAGCAGATTAGATCTGGAAATCCCACGGTATAAACCAGTCCATCTGCTCTGGAAGTAGCTATTGTTATCAGTCATTTGAAAAAACTCCAATTCCCTTAAATCTCCTCTGCCTGCATCTGCAATCCTGGTAGGCTGCACCATGGTGTTATCTGTGATCAACTCGGTTAAGAATGCCATATCTTGGGGATAAGAACCGCCTTGTAAGGCATCGTAAATACCGATTACGGCAAGGTTTGCATCGGCAGGACTGTTAAAGGAATTACTGACATTAGCCTGATCCAGGGGATTTAGTTCCAACACATCATCAGAGCATCCTGAAATTAAAATTAGTAAGGCAATGCTTAAAAAGAGTTTAAATCGCTTTTTCATTAGAATATTTTTTAAGGTTACAAAGCTTCACGAGTTACATTTATCTCTTCGCCAGTTTTTCAGTAAGCGGTGAGCGTAGTTCATGCAGGTTTCATTATTTGTTGATTTACAATATTAGTCGTTTTAGCTTTCTTATAAAGTAAGATTCAATCCTAAAGAATAAACTCTGGCCATGGGATATATTCCGTTATCCACACCGGCACTTAATGGATTATTACCCCCTGACCCGGTTTCTGGATCATATCCTTGATATTTTGTCATCGTAAATATATTTTGGCCACTCAAATACACACGGGCATTTTGAAGCTTTATCTTATTGGTTATTGATACCGGAAGATTATAAGCCAGCGTCATATTGGTTAATCTCAGATAAGAACCGTCCCTTACATAGAAGTCTGATGCTACGTCGCTAAGAGTTGTGAAACCGTGTACTGCCACGGGAATATTTCCTTGTCCCTGATTTTCTGGTGAGCGCCAGCGCTGGGTGGCCATTTCAATATTATTCACATTACCGTTCAAATTAAGGGCTGCTGAATGCTGATAGTATATATCATTTCCATAAGATCCATTCAGTAACACATTTAACTCAAGTCTCTTAAATGCAAAATTATTAGTAAAGCCGAATACAAATTTTGGGTTTGGATTGCCGGTAAAATCGAGATCGTTATTATCAATTTTTCCATCCGCATTTACATCTTTAAATCTCCGGTCACCAGGTCCGGGACTATTGTCCTGAGGCACATGGTTCTTAATGTCATTCATCGTATTGAATATTCCATCGGTTACGCGGGTATAAAATAAGCCCATAGGTCTACCAACTATAGTTCTTGAATATCCTCCAACATCAATAAAATCACCGGCTGAACCTCCTAAAGAGATTACTTTATTACGATTAAAGGAAATATTAAATCTTGTATCCCATGAAAATGGGCCTGTTAAATTGGCCGAATTTACAGATAACTCCAAACCGGTATTTTCTACCTCGCCTATATTCTCAAGTGATGTACCAAAACCCGAGACTGCTGGTATGTTTACATCCAACAGCAGACCATCCGTATTAGATTTATAAGCATCAAAAGTAAATTGCAGTCGATTATTCAATAGCCCTAAATCAACCCCCAAATTGATTGAACGCATAGTTTCCCAGGTTATATCCGGATTTGCAAGCCTGCCAGCATTGGTACCATTCACCACAGCCTGGCCGGTTCCCAGTACATATCCGTTATTTATAATATTAGGCACAAAAGCATAATTAGGAATACTGTTATTCCCCGAGATGCCATAACTCGCTCGCCATTTAAAATTTGAAACAAATGGAATACTTTTCATAAAACTTTCTTCAGACATGCGCCATGCAATAGCTGCTGAAGGAAATGTTCCGTATCTGTTGTTTCCACCAAAACGCGATGATCCATCCCTTCGCAAAGTTGCTGTTATTAAGTAGCGATCATCATGAGAATAATTCACTCTCCCGTAGTAAGATAATAAAGATGACTGATTCCTGTTTTCAGTACCTGACGCTACGATACCTGCTGCAGCAATGTATTGAACATTATCGTTAGGATAATTGGTGCCATCCAGACCAATAAATCTATAATCATTTTTCTGTATAGAAAATCCACCAATAGCAGTGATGCGGTTTTTGGTGTTTAATGCCTTTTCATAAGTAAGAAGATTTTCATTTAACCATTCCATCTCCTGGGAAGAAGAAGCAAAACCAGAGGGAACACTTGGAGGTGGTGATCCGGCACGTCCGGTCTTAGAGCTTAAAAAGGTATGTACGCGGTTTACGTTGGCATCAATCCCTAGTGATGAACGAAATTTAAAACTTTCAGCAAGTTTGTACTCTAGAAAAACATTTCCAAGGATACGCCCTTGATCCAAATCGTATTGATCTTCGCGAGCTTTCGCAACCGGGTTATCAATGGCTGCAATACTACCCAGCGTTGTAGCAGAACGTAAGTTTAACGGGTTTTCATAACTCCCATCAGGTAAATATGGACTAATCAGTGGAGGCATTCTTAAGGCCATACCTAAAATTGATCCGCTACTAAAGTGACCGTCGCTATTTACAGCGACGTTGTTTACAAACGTAGGACTGATTTGCAAACCTACCTTTAATTTATCGCTGACGTTTGCATCAATATTAGTTCGAAATGAATATCGTTTTGAAGTTGATTCAATTATAATCCCTTTATTTTCAAAATAACCTCCTGATACAGCATAGCGAATATTTTCATTGCCACCTGTTGCTGCAAGATTATAATTTTGGAGAACACCCTTTCTAAGTATTTGATCCTGCCAATCAGTGATCCGCCATTGCGTGGGGTCAAAATAAATAGGACTTACAGTAAATCTACCGCGAGCCGCATTTGGTGTATTAGGGCTTCCCCCGCTTCTCAGCCATCCGTTATTACGGGATTCGATATGAAATTCAGCAAACTCTTCTGCACTTAGAACATCCAGTTTCTTTGAAGCCTCCTGCATGCCGGTGTAGGTACTAAAAGTTAGTTTACCCTTCCCTGCTTTACCCGTTTTGGTAGTTATAATTATTACTCCGTTTGCACCTCGAGAACCATAAATAGCCGTTGCCGAAGCATCCTTTAAAATATCTATGGATTCTATATCTGACGGATTAATAGTATTCAACGGATTACTGTTGCCAGGAACCCCATTTAAGCCGCGGCCTCCCCCGGTTACCGGGAACCCGTCAATAACATATAATGGATTATTCCCTGCTGTAATTGAATTATTTCCACGTATTCTGACAGTTACACCGGCTCCCGGAGAACCTGTATTTTGCGTAATCTGCACACCCGCAACCTGGCCTTTTAAAGCCTGGTCTACACTTGATACGGGAAGGTCTTTTATCCTTTCCTGCGAGACAGAAGCAACAGATCCCGTGACATCGGTTTTTTTCTGGGTTCCATAACCCACTACCACCACTTCTTCCAATGCGTTTACATCTTCCACCATTTTCACATCAAGTGATGAACGCCCATTGATGGTAACTTCCTGTGAGATAAAACCCAGGTAAGAAAAAATAAGGATCCCGTTATCCGGCACATTTATAGAGAATCGACCGGTATTATCTGTACTTACTCCAATAGAAGTACCTTTTATTTTAATACTAACACCAACTAATGGCTGATTTTTGTCATCCACAACTTTGCCGCTTACGGTTAAATCCTGAATGATCCTGGTCATTACCTTTGTGTCTGACAGGTTATACGTTTTAACAGAAGCTGCCGAAGAGTTAAAAGCCGTAATTACCAGTATAACCAGCAGAAATATATGTAAACAGATAGGTAAAGTTTTTTTCATCATTTGAATAAATTAAGTAATAAATTAAAAAATTAATTAGCTGCTATAGAGACAGGTTCATGATAGAATCGGGTGAATGATCAAAAATATTTTTTTTCAAATCTTTTCAATATCGTATTCAGAACTTTACCATGAAGCAAGGTTAATTTATGCTACATAAACTAAGCATGTTTGTACATTCTATTCTACGTTTTAAACATGCAAAGTTTCAATATATAAAAAATCTCTTAACATGGTGATTTTTTCTTTCTACTTCTTTAAACCGACACCATAATAAGGATAGGTATCAAAAATATCCATCCTTGAATTCAATAAAGGATCCTGAGTTTGTACTCTCCAATTCATAATTTTCTCTGCCAATTGCTTTTTTATAACATTATAAGATGCGATTCCAGCTAAATTATTTAATTGATCAGGATCTTGCCTAAGATCATAAAGTTCTTCGGATGGACGTTTTTCAAGACTCCATTCTACCTGCTTTTTAAATTCCGGATTATACCTGTTATCTATAAGGAACTTTTTAGAAGGGCCATTATCAATATCACCAAAAGGTCCTACGTTGCTAAAAAAATCAGGATCACCTGCCGGCCAACGGTCACTCCGGAGATTATTAATATACAAATAATTATGTGTTCTAATACCCCTCATGGGATATCCAAGGTTATCATGCCGAATGTTTGCATGTCGTTCCCGTTCAAGAAATACATTGTCGAAACGTTTAGCAGCTTTACCGTTCAATAATAGTGGAAGAAGGCTTTTTCCGGTAATAGAAGAAGGAATCTCAACATTTGCGGCTTCCAATAAAGTTGGTGCCATATCTATCAGGTTCACCAGTTCACTATACCGCCTGCCTTTTTTAAAATGGTTTCCCCAACGCATAATCAATGGGACATTAGTTCCAGAATCATACAAATTTGCCTTAGCTCTTGGAAACGGCATCCCATTATCGCTAGTCACAATGATTAGGGTGTTGTCATACATCCCTTTTTCCTTCAGAAACTTTACTGCTTTTTCAATAGTTTCATCAAAGCGCTTAACCTCCGCATAATAATCCATCAAATCCTCTCTCACTTGTGCATTATCAGGTAGCCACGAAGGAACCTTTAATTCCTCTGCATTAATGTTTGTACTCTTTTTAAAGGCAGGGTCATAGGGTCGGTGAGGATCAAAGGCTCCAAGCCAGAAACAAAATGGAGTTTTAGCCGGAAGCTTTGTTATAAAATTTTCAAAACTCTCATATCTTGGACCGGCAGGATTTTCTTTGTATCCTCCAACGGTAAAGTTTCCGGGACCCCAACCCTTTTCAAAGACCCCTGATTTATATCCATTTTTCTCTAATATGGATACATAATTGGAATATGCTACAGGTAGCGTTCCCCAAAGATTACCTCCCTCTTTCATCTGGTGAGGATATCTGCCAGTCAAAATGCTTGCCCTGGAAGGCGAACAGGAAGGTGATGCGCAGAATGCCTTTTCAAATACAACCCCATCTTTAGCCAAATTATCTATTCCTGGGGTGCTGATCACCCGATCGCCATAAATGCCCGCCTGCCTGGACATATCATCCGCTATGATAAACAAAATATTTACCCGCACTTCAGTAGATGGTTGCTTTTTAGATGGTAAAACTGTATTACAACTTATCTGCAACAAAACCACGCTTAAAAGTATGTACGCTCTCATATGCAAATTGTTAAGATTTAATCTCGACACTTTTTCTTTTTTGATTAAAGGAAATAAGTATGACTAAATTTCAGCGTTCCTTTACCCACTCTGTACAGGTCTTGATAAGGCAAAGGGAATGAGGTGAAAATATCATCTTTTGACACTTTACTTTAAAATTCTGTTTATTTCTTCTCCGTATCCTTTTATTTCAAGGCGATCTTTATAAACTGAAACGATAGCAAACGCATTTTCATCCTTCTCTACCATTCCTTTAAATGAAATATAATTCACATCTCCCTTTAAAAAATATTGACTTACGTGTGTATGCCCATTGAAATAGGCTTTTACATTGGGATAAGACTCTATGATACCCCGTAGTTCTTCAGAATTCCAAAGAGTATGCGGTGATTTATCGGGATACAACGGAAAATGGCAGAACAAAATCACCTGCTGATTTTTCTTCGAAGCAGTTGCCAGCTCATTTTTCATCCATTTTACCTGCTCAGTACTTAGAGTACCGTTCCATGGTTTTGCGTTAGGCGCACCATCTTTGGTAAGTTTATTGAATATTGCACTAGCCTGTTTATACTTTTCAGATTGTTCGTGATTTGCTATCAGACTGACGTCATCGCCATTCAAAACAATAAACCTCCAGTTCTTTTTCCTGAATGAATAATAATCCTTTTTTAATTTCAGTGCCTTCAGCACCTCCTCTTTTTTATCCGCTGCAACAGAAAAGTCATGATTTCCAATTACATGGAATAACGGCATTTTGAGGTTAGCAGTAATTGAATTAAGTGTGTCAAAGTTCTTGAAATCATCGTTGATAAAGTCTCCCAGACTCATTACAAAACTGACATCCTCTTTATTGAATACATTTACAGCGTTTGTAAGCTTATTTAACGAAGCCCGATAATGACGTGTTCCATGATTATCGCGATCTGCATATTGCACGTCTGCTATTACTCCAAATTTAAATAGGGGCTCATTATTGCTTTGGGAGAACAATTCCGTGCCTACTGATAACAAGCACCATAAAAGAAAATATTTCAGTATTCGGTTCATATTCTTATTTGATTTCCATATAATGGCGATTGTGCTTAATTTTTTAATTCTAAACTTTATAGATTTAAAGACCCAACCATTTTGCCACCATCATCAAACATTTCAAGTTTTAATGTATTTTGATCTGCTTTTACATTCATCACAGTTCGTTTGCCATTTGAAGGACCACCACCAATTACAATGGGATAATTATGCTGACCTTCTACAACCGGATGTATGCCGTATTTATGTGTGTGCCCGGAAATTAAGAGGTCGATTTTTGCTTTATTCAAGATAGGCCCCCAGTGTTCGCGGCAGTGAAGCGTACCATACCCGTTTCCGGAATAATAAAGAGGGATATGACTAAAAACGATTTTATACTTGGCTTTTCTAAATTCTTTCTTTTTAAACTCTTCTTCCAGCCATTCTTTCTGTTCCATCCTGTAGGCATCAAAATCTACAATGCCACCGTAAACGATAACATCGTCCTTTTTATCTTCGCCAGAATCCAATACGATTATATAAGCCGGGCCCTGTTGAAAGGAGTAATAATAACTATTTCTCCCACCATCAAAATAGTTATTCAACTGCCGTGCAAATTTTCCTCTGGTCTCATGATTTCCCCGTGATAATATAAAAGGTGTTGTTGAGGCGAATAGGTGAGTTAGTGGTTTAAGAAGATGGTCTACCAGCTGGTTTTCATCAGTTTGATAATTAAACATATCACCGTTGAGAAAAACAAAGTCCCCTGTTGCTTTTCCATGATATCTCATTAAATCTCCAAATGATTCAGGACGGTCATGTATATCATTAAACACCAGAAATTCTACCTTGTCTGCTTTTACTGCGGGAGTAGTAAAAGAATACACAGGGCTAGTATATGTATCACCATAAACAATTTTATTGGGAATAAAATCAAGTATTACCCTGGAACAAATCCTGTAATGATAGCTCTTTCCAGGCAAAAGTTTTTTAATTTTAATGATGTTATTTGTGTTGTATGCCTCAATTAGCCCGGCGTTTACTTTATGAGTTTTTTTGTCCAGATTGTCGGAACTTTCGCCATATTCAACCCAACTGTAGCAGGTAGTATTGGTTAGCCAGCGCACTGTAATTTGATCATGCCCGGCCGCCTGTAAATATGGGCCTGCTTTTAATATAGTTTTTCCCTCACTCCGGAGTTCTTCTGTTGAGGCAAGAGTGGGCAACGGACAGGCTCCGGCTAACCCAAGCAGACCCATAGCAGATATAAAATTCCTGCGGGTTACGTTTTTTTTAACTTCCATGTGTTGTTATTTTCATAATTATTTGTCCGCTTTATAATCACTATTTAATTGTTCGATAAGCTCATAATGTTCTTTTTTTCGATCCCTCAATGGATCTTTTTGCTTTTGCAACCATTCTTTGGTTTTAGCCCTCAATATTTTCTGCTCACTATTCTCAGCTTTTAACATGGTTTTGTTCAGAGGATCTTTAACATAATTGAAAAGGATATTTTGAGAACTCTTGCCATCAGGTAGCTTTTCATAAATCCCAGAACTTACCTTAGTAAGGTGCAATGAAAAATAATTATCATTCAAGCCCCATACGTATACAGGACAGTTGGCATTATCCATGTTTTTCTTTTGAGTTTCATCGTAATAAGAATAGGACCATCTGGCAGAGTGCAAGCCTGATGAAAATATTGTTTGGTGGGGTTTACTCTGCTTCCCTTCAAAAATCAGCTTTTTTAAGCTTACACCATCTAATCCCTCCGGTACCTTTAAGCCTGCGGCATCTAGTGCAGTAGGTAATATGTCCATACATGAAACAAGCTCATCTGTATACATGGTTTTGGTTTTGCCTGGCATAACCATAATCAACGGACTATTACTGCCACCCAGCCAACCTGTTGCTTTTCCTCCTTTAAACGGTGCATTATATGGGGGTACAGGAAAAACGGCACCATTATCAGAACAAAGTATAAACAATGTATTATCTGCCTGTCCGGCTTTCTCCAGTACATTATACATTTCCTTTATTCCTTCATCCAATGCTAATAGGTGCCCTGCAAAATTATTTGTAGCAGTAACGCCGCTTTTAAACTTATCACTATATTTTGCCGGACAAGGAGTTAAATTGCCATGCACAGTCATGGGTGCATAGTATAAAAAGAATGGTTTCTTTTCATCTATTGATTTTTGCATAAACTCTTTAGCTTTTCCATTCAGTATATCAGTTAAGAAGTCCTTATTGGTAAATGCAGGCACCGGCTCTCTCCCTTCCCATATATCTTTTGAAGCTAAATAGGTACTATTTGATGAATTATAACCATAATAATAATTGAACCCGCGGTCTAAAGGGTGATACCCTGGGGCTGAAGAGGATTTATAGTGATCTATATCAGCACCTTTCTTCAGCCGGTTATCATGAGGCGCAACATGCCATTTACCTATGATTCCAGTGTTATATCCGCTTTTTTGAAATATGGTAGGTAATGTTAAAATGTTGGTGGGGATACCGGATTCCTCGATTTCTGGTATTGTATATGCACCCCAACTTTGTGAGTATTTGCCTGTCATCATTGCGGCTCTGAATGGAGCGCAAAGAGCCGAAGATGTAAAACATCTGTTAAATTTAACCCCTTGAGCAGAAAGCTTATCTAAAAATGGCATACTGCTTCGCGCTGCCTCTAAATGCTTTTCTATACTGAACTCTGCATTGACATTTTGCTTCTTTTTATATTCATTAATAATATCATTTTCCACATCGCTCGCTTTCAGATTTATGGCATAAGGCGGAAGCCACGCAGATCCTAAATCATCAATTATCACAAAAATTACGTTGGGCGGTTGTTTCTTTGTTTGGCCTATACAGATGGACGAAATAAACAAAACTGATATTGTAAGGCATTTTAAAATTTTGGTAGATAGTTTCATATTAATAATCATTTCTTTGCCGATATGAGATTTGCAATATAAGTGTATGGCATAAGACTTCATTTTTTCAATATTCTTAAAATAAATTCTCCTTTGCTCTCCCCGTTGCGAGTATCAATATTCATTTCAGGAATATAAAAGCTGCCTTTTACGTGTGTTTCTTTTGCTCTGTCCATCAAAGCTTTGGCATGTAAGGGATGATGCTGCAACTGCCCCAGTGTAGTTGGCATTGAATAGGGGACATTGGTATTCTCAACATATAATTCAGGATCATCACTGCTCATTAATTTAAGCATACTGATTTTATTACGATACTCCTTAGATGCTTTAGAGTTGATTTCGTTAAGATTTTTAAATCCGTAAAAACCTAATACCCTTTCTTTACTGGCTAAACGTATAAGATACTTTTCATCCATGCCTTTTGTCAGATATTCTTTAAACACGGTGTTGTTCCATTCCAGTACATCGTAATCAGCCTGAGTTGCAAGAGCTACCACGGCTTTAACCCTTGTAGATTCTCTTAATACAGGATCAGCGCTTTCCTTGTCGGCCATGTTATTATTAAGACCGATCCATAGACTAGTGCCTGCTCCGGCCGATCCCCCCATCAGCATGATGTTACTTTTATCGATATTTAGTGCTTTTGAATAATAGCGGATAAATTGTAAAGCCCTTTTGCTATCATTTAAACATTTCAGAACTCCCTCGCCATCATTTTCTGTAAGCAAGCGATAGTTTATTGATGCATATGCAATATTCTTTACCAGCAATGTATTTATTAATAATCCGCTATTTTGATACTGCTGAGCTTTGTCTCCATTGATAAACCCACCACCATGAATATTTATAACTAAAGAAGCTGGCTGTTTTGAATTGGGCAGGAATATGTCTAATATATTTTCTTTGAAATTACCATATTTAATATCCTTGTAAAATTTATAATCGCTGGCACTCAATTTGAAGGGTGGAGCTGCCGGAGTAAGGTTTAGAATCTTTTGCTCTATCCGGACTGAATTCCGATTTGTGGTTTTGCATGCATACAGCGTGCTGCACAAAATAAAACTCAAAATAATGTGTATAGAAGTTTTTTTCATGATTCTGTAGTTTAGACTATTGTTAATGAAGCTTACTAAACTCAATTTGGATAGAAAGCATCTAGCTTACATGCAGGAACTGTTTTAAATAAATAATCTTACGTATGTTTATTTTCCAGTAACCTCTAAAAACAAACCTTCCCGCTCTCCTATCATCAATTTATCAGAAACCATCTTCCCATTGTTAGTGATAACGTCCTGAATGGCAGTACCCTGTAACCTCGCTAATTTAATCCCGGGAGCAATTTTCTTTAAATCAAATTCAAATGGCTTTAATGATGGGTTGGCCAGTATTAAACCATTATCAAAAAGCCGGTAAGCAACATCGGGGTATGCATGCACCGTGATATCTTTTATGGATAATAATTCGTTAGATTCTATATCGAATTGTACAATTAACTTTTCTTCTTTAACATCTCTAAAATAGAAGGTGGCATTGAACCATTTTCCATTGCAAAATGTCATAATCTTTTGAGCATCCCCCTTATAGCTTATATTTAAAAGCCGTGGCATATTTACGGGATAACCTGTTCTCGGATCACATTTTACTTTTAAGGAAATCATCAGATCAGGGCCATTTGCGGGGACATTTTCAATGGCAAATTTCATATTTCCCTGTTTTGATGATTTCAGGTTAATTACATTTCCTTCCAGTTTTACGGCAAGATTTTCTCCGGTAATGTTTTTCAAAAATCCTTCATCGGGTTTAATGCCCTTATTTTTGAGTAGATCTGGCTGCTGTAAAGCAAGCCTTACCGTTGGGCCTTTAGGATAACCAAGCCAGTATTTCTTCTGCTTATTTCCGGCAACAAATTCATCATTAATGGCAATCCGTATCCCATCAGCTGGTTTTTCTAAAATATAACCACTTGACGTTACATTTACACCCAGCATTTGTGCTACAGCCCATCCCAAACGCTGGCGCCCGATTGGTGGGGGAGTAATATTTTGGGCATATTTAAAATTGATGTAATTAAATGAAGGCTGAAAGGAATTTTCATTCCAAAATAAGTGCCTGTTCCAGCCACCTGACCAGTCGTTAACTTCCGGATCTTTAAGATGCGGCCAGCCTTCACTTTCAATTCCGTTCAGATATCCAACCCCCCGCTGAAACATGGATGTCATCCCGTCGGCCATTATAAGTTTTTCAGGGCCTATAGCAGATCTTAGGTTTTTACAGAAATTAAATACACCAACAGAATAAACATTTATCCCTTTCACAAGGCCATTATCTCCCTTCCCATTCGCGTCTACATCAGCTTTCCTGCTAGTCTCGTTATTTTCTGTCTTCAACTCATTCCACAAAACATCAAACTCTACCCCGTCAAAAACAAACAGCTCACCACCCAGTTTAAACTTAGACGCAATTTCCTGTATTAGTATATCGTCGCAGGTTTTCCCATCTTTATTTCTCGGACTTACATCCGAATGATTGTATAGCCAAAGCAAATTATTTTTTTCTCCCCATGGGCCTTCAACTGCATGCGGAGATACCACGCTGTTTGCTGCATCAAACTTTCTAGAGGTTGATCCATATTGGGCCCTCCTGACAGTCAGTATATTATTTTTATAATCTGCATTCACAAGCTTCAGCTGCTCAGCATAACTCCAATCTAAACTCCCATCTTTATTTTTTTTACAGATCGCCAGGTCGTCATTTTTATTATTATACCGACCTATGTTCATTTTAAACAAAGAGGCATCAGCTACTTTGATCATCATTTCACCTTCTCTTGCATTAATATCCTCTAGCAGGTTAGTCCCTTCGTAATAAATCCAATGCCCGTCAAAAAATGCATCGCCGTCCAGTGGATCCCGGGCATTACCATTATAATGTAGAAACACTGCCTGCAAAGGATGTTCTCTTTTATATTTCTGAAAAAATGGAAGAGATAATTTTCTGCCAAGCAACTCCTCATTCTGCGTTTTACCCATGATACCACCCAGTCGGCTGAATGTTCTCTCCCATGTGTCATAATCAGACGTAACGTTTTCACTTCTTCTGAAAAAGAAGGCACGCGGGTATCCGCTGGTCAGAAGTTCAAGATCAGATGTTTGGCGATAGTCCTGAAATGATGAAATCCCTAAATAACAGCCCAGAAGCCCTACTAAACTCAGAGCTATCCTTAGAAATGGAACTTTACTTTGTTTTTTCAAGAATTTCATTGGACTCATTGATAAGACGTAGTGGGCGATATTCATTAAAGATGAAATGTTTAAAAGCGGGGTCGTATTTATTACTTATAATGTTTGCATTACCAACATGCTCAAGCTTTATAACCGGACTTTCACTGTTCAATGGGTAGGTTCCGGAATATTTAATGACATTGTTCCTGAAGGTTATATCATTTACAAATTCTGCCGATAAAATAGCAGAGGCAAAGGTTGTAAACGTATTATTCTCAATAGTAATCCGATCGTGTATATATCGTTTATTGTTAGAAACTGCCAGTATATTAATAAGAGCCGTGGGCTTAGCCACACCATACGAGCCATCCAAAAAAGTATTATTACGGATAGTAAGATCACGAACATATCCTGATTCATACCAAAAAGTAAATTCATTTGGACATTGAATTGCAGACATCATATTACTGAATGTGTTGCCTTCAATTAGAACCTTCCGTGGAGTGGATATAAGTAATCCCCGCGCCCTGTTATTTACAAAACGACTATTTTTAATTTCAACTTCCGGATAAGCTTGCAAATTCTCCAAATAATACCCTTTCTTAATATTTCCCGGTAATGTTTCAGCGAATGTGATCCGGTAATATCTGGGATTAACTTTTTCTACTTCCGTGATTGTAAGCCGGGCTACGGGCAGGGAACTCTCATTCGGATTTACTACCCCGATTGAATCACCAGGCCTGGCAAAATCATATCCAACCTGCTGAAAATGGCCAATCCTGACACCGGCAGTATTATTTTTAATTTCAGTTATTTCAACATAGGTGCCATGAATGTTGGTTGCATCATCATATTGATTTTCAAAATGACAGTTCTCCAACTTTACCGTCCCACGGCATCCAACAAAATGCGTGGCATCGGCCGTGGTTGCAATCATCCGTCCGTCCTTTTTATCAGGAAAAACATTGAATTTATTTAAGGTAATATCTCTGCAATTCTCTGCAATTAATCCCATTCCACTGGCATGGTGAACCGTCACGTTATTAATTTCAACATTATCAGAACTAACTAATCTGAACGCCGGAGCGAGGCGGTTAAAGCCATTCATGCCTTTAGCTATCAAAACCCATCCAATTTCAGGCATTTGGGGTTTTACTCCTGTAAGCCGTACCAGCCCCGGCTTTAGCTGATGTGCCAAAAGGCTATTTTCTATTCCTCTATTCCGGTATGCAGGATCATTCGTGTCAATTGAATAGAGTGTGGCCACTGAATCTTTCCAGTTTTTAACCGACGGTTTAGCTTGTTGATTTAATGGTGGTGAAATTTGACGGCTTTGAAATGCAACTGCATCGGTTTTCGGATCCCAGTAAACTGCGTTTTCCAAATTATGATGAAAACCCTTTTTAATAAACAATAATTCCCCGTTTTTTATCTCATATGGATATTCATCATTGATTTCAAAGTCTATGTAAGGATTTTTATTGCCCTTACTCACTCCTACTACTTTCAGTTCGCTATGGGTTGGCCTTAACCAGTTCACCCGTAAGTTACTGATCTTTATGTTTGAGGAGTTTTCTATAGCATATGGGATTATGAGTCCGTGCATAATAAATTCGGCACTCCCGCCATCGATCTCCAGGTTATGAAAATCAATAATTGGAAAAGCTATTCTTCTCATGCCCGAGTCATGATTACTTATGTAGGCATACTTCTCAAATGCATGATCATCGTAGAAATGATAAGTGCCTTTTTGAAAAATTATTTTTTCAGCTTTCGATTCCTTTGTTGCTTTCAGTAACCGCAATACGCCCGGAACCGCATCGCTGTCTGAAGCAGAAAGGAAATCTTTCGCATATATAATCCTCTTCTGTCCATGCACCTGTTGTTGGGCAGCAAAAATCAGAACTAAACAACAAGTAATTATGTATTTAAGCATATTAATATCCAGGGTTTTGATCTGAATTGTTTATTGCGCTGTTATTATCAATTTCGTTTTGCGGGATAGGATATAAATAATGTATTGGTTTTATATTTGCAGGAGCACTTGTAGTTGCAGTACTAAGTACAGTAGATTTAACGGCATTGATTAATCTTCCAGTTCTAACAAGATCAAACCAACGCTGTCCCTCGTAAGCAAGTTCACGGGAACGCTCATCAAAAATAAAATCAAGAATATTACCCATAGGTGATGGTGGCGGAATGCTATGACGTATTGCCCCCAATTTATTTACTAAAATTATTGCGTTAGGTGCCGATACACCTCCGTTTGCTTCTACCTCTGCCTCCGCTACCATCAGCATTACATCTGCAAGCCTTAATAATGGAAAGTTTATTGATGTAGAAAAATGCTGACCGTTATACCCGCAGGGCTTTCTGAATTTCGCAGCATACGACTGATTTTGCAGAACTTCTATACAACCATTATATCCAAAGTTTGCGATATTCCATGCTTTTATGATATCAGTTGCTGCATATTTATTTATTAGGTTTCGGGTTGGACGAGCATGATTTTGTCCGCCACGGGATACATCCATATTACCAATACTAGCCGGTGCAAACAAATTTGCTAAAAATGATCCTTCGTCACTTATCGTAGCATCACCGGCCATTTGTACACTATATATTATCTCAGGACCATTTTCTGTTTCAGGATTAAATATAGACCCGTAATCACTTACCAATTTGTAATCCGATATACTTAAAACTTTATTCCCTTCATTAACAGCTTGTTTAAAGGCCTCTGTAGTATTTACCCACTCATACCCTGCCACAGATTTATACTTACCATAGGAACCCATCGTCAGGTAAACCTTGGTTAACAAAGCTAATGCAGCTCCCCTTGTTGCTCGTCCGGGTACTGTTGCAGCAGCCTCAGGCAAGGAGGGGGCTGCCTCGGTAAGATCTTTAATTATTAGCTGGTAAACTTCTTGAATACTTGCTCTTTTGGTGTTTAGGTCTTCCAGGGAAGTAGTTTCTTTGGTAACCAACGGAACACCACCATGCATACGTACAAGATAGAAATAAAACAACGCTCGTAAAAACTTGGCCTCAGCGGCTATTTTTGTCTTTGTAGCATCTTTTAAAGGTGCAGTTGGTATATTATTTATAATTCCTGATGCCTGGTTGATACCAGAATAAAAGTTATTCCAGATCAGATCAAGATTGTTGTTTGTTGCATTGAAAGTGTAGTTCATAAAATCGCCGTAGAGCTGATTGGCAGCACCTTTTCCTGAAAAATCATCTGTGCCAAAATTGGCTACTATCAGCAATCCCTGTCTGAATGATGAAGCGAACGGATTTGGTGCACTTAAACGATCATAAACTCCTATTATAAATGCGTTGGCGGCTTCCTCACTTTGAAGAAGATTAGAAGGTGATTTAAATGAATAGGGTGTTTCTTCTAAAAATTTCTTACAGCTTGTAAAGATTATTACCAGTGTTAAGATGATGTATTTAATATTTTTCATAATTAAAATCTGATGTTTAAGCCGACAGTGTAGGTTTTAGGACGAGGGTATGAGAAGAAATCCGTTCCAATATTTTGAGGATCTGTTGATGTTAATTCAGGATCATAGCCGTTATAATCCGTAAATACCGCCAAATTATCTGCTGATAAACTCAGATCCAGAAATGAAACCTTAACTTTTTTTAGTAGAGCCCGCGGAAAACTGTATTTAAGAGTGAGATTTTGTAATCTCACAAAGGATCCATCCTGTATATAATAGGACGAAGGAACGTTTCGGCCGGTTATATCCGCATAATTCGGAACAGTATTACTTGGCCTGGTAGCGGTATACATATTGTTATAAAAATCTGATTTAAGATTATTATAAGATGCTCCGCTTAAGAAATAATCTGACCAGTTTAAAATATCATTTCCATATTGCCAGCTTATAAATGCAGAAAGAGAAACTCGCTTATAAGAGAAAGCATTGCCTATACCCCCAAAATGTTTTGGATTTGCATTACCAATTATAGTGCGATCATAGGCGTCAACAATACCATCCGGCACTCCTGCTGCCCCACTAAGATCTTTAAACTTGAGATAACCCGGACGGGGGGCACCAAAAGAAGGAATTCCAGATTTTAAAGTAGTTGTATTAGGAAGAAAATCATCCATTTGATAAATACCTTCCTGTACGTAACCATATAAAGAACCTAAGGAAGAACCAAGCTTAATAATATTGGGAGCAACCTGTGAGTTAACCAGCCTGCCAGTTAATATCATAGATTGAGTTCCTAGTTCAACTACTTCATTTCTATTAACATTGAAGTTTATATTTGTGGTCCATTTAAAATCTTTTGCATCTATATTAACCGTTCCTAATATAAGCTCTAAACCTTTGTTACGTATCATGCCTATATTCTGAAATATATTATTAAAACCTGAACTGCCAGCTACCGGGGCATCCAGCAAAAGATCCTTAGTGTTTTTTACATAGGCATCTGCAGTTAAATTGATTCGATTTTTAAAAAAAGATAAATCTGCACCTGCGTTGAAAGTTTCGCTGGTTTCCCACGTTAGTCCGCGGTTAGCTACGGATACCGTAGATGCTCCTTTGCTTTCCGTATTGCCGCTGAAGTACCTTACAGATACCGCCTTACTTAAAGCGCTGTATGGCCTGATGGATTGATTACCAATCAACCCATAACTTAGCCTGAATTTAAGTTGATTAAATAGATTTAGTTTTTTTATTAAATTCTCTTCACCAGCATGCCATGCTAATGCAACAGCTGGAAAGTAAGAGAATTTATTATCATCATAGAACTTAGAAGAGCCGTCAGCTCTTAAACTGCCAGTAATTTGATATTTTCCTTTGTAACTATAGTTTAGTCGCCCTAAATATGACATCAATGCCCAACTGGTTTTATCACTGCCATACTCTGGAATACTTAGAGCATCCTGAATGGCATTTGCTCCGTTTATCTCTAAAGCAAAATTAGTTGCTTGCAAAAAGTAACTTTCGATGGTATTCTGCTGCATTGTAAAACCTCCTAAACCTGTGATGCGGTGATCACCAAAAGTCTTTTCATAATTTAGAGTGTTCTCGTTTAACCAGTTAAAAGTTAATGCAGACCCAAGTGCGGCTAATCCATTATCATTAGAAACATTACTAACCTGTTTAGACAAAAAAGTAGTATTTTTAGAATTGGTAATATATCCGCCGCCAAGTACCTTGAATGTTAAATCGTTTGTGAGTTTATAGCTTAATGTCAAATTTGTCAGAGATGTTAATGATCTATTTAATTTATCACTTAATGTAGCAAACCGCAATGGACTGAAAAAATCAGAATCATCGGAATCCACTACTGAAGGACCTAAAGGCCTTGACGCCAAAATTCGCATGGTTATTCCTGATGAAGATCCCTGGCCAGTGCCGTATAATTGCCCAATCCGGTTTGAATATCCGTTATTGGAACGTAATGAAATGCTTAGTTTTTCTGAAATTTTGGTATCCGTATTGATTAAAAAAGAAAGTCTTTTAAAACTGGATCCGCGGATAACCCCTTCAGTATTACCATATCCTACAGACATAAACAATTTGTTTCTATCTGTATTGTTAGAAAAAGTCGTATTATAATTTTGAACATAGGCCTCGTTAAACAATTGATCTTGCCAATTTATTGACTGGGAATCGTCATAGGGGATTGGCGCTAATGTAACCTGATCGGTATAAAGAGGATTTTCAGGATATCTTACATGAATATATTGAGCATACTCAGGAAGAGATAGCATATCAATTCTTTTATTAAAAACTGAAACTCCGCCAGATGAACTAAACGTGAACTGAGTTTTGCCAATCTCACCCATTTTTGTAGTGATGAGAATGACACCATTGGCTCCCCTTGATCCATATATGGCAGCTGCACTTGCATCTTTCAAAACTTCAATGGATGCAATATTATTAGGATCGATGTAGCTTAAAGGATTAATGCTCGGCTGATCCAAAGGTGAGCCACCTGTTTTTATTTCAGATTGGTTTGATTCTATTGGGACACCATCTACTACATATAGGGGATCGCTTGATGCACTAATTGAATTAATTCCTCGTATGCGAATATCCAAACCTGCACCAGGTTCCCCTCCGCTGCTTGTAACCTGCACTCCTGATAATTTCCCCCGCAATGCATCCCCAAAGGATACAGACGCAGCATCCTTAAGCTGCTCCGAACTTACCGAAGCAACTGATCCTGTAAGATCCCTTTTCTTAACGCTACCATAACCGATAACGACTACCTCTTCAAGGTTCATAGCGTCTTCTGTGAGAACTATATCAAGAACTGTTTGACCCGATAATTTCACTTCACTCCGAACAAAACCCAGATAGCTGAATTGCAACACAGCGTCATTTGAAGCATTAATGTTATATTCTCCATTGACATTTGTGATTGTACCCAGGTTAGTCCCTTTTATAGCCACCTTAACTCCAATCAGTGTTTCCTGATTTTTAGCAGAAGTAATAGTCCCTCTGATTGTTTTTTGTGCAAGAACCGGGAAACCGATGCATAGTAGTATTAAAGTAATTTTGAATTTTGAGGTAAAATTTATACTCATATGTTTAGTGTTACAAGGTTCTATCGAGCCTAGTTTATTGGAAACAAGGTAGTTAATCCAAATAGCTTTCTACTATAACTCATCGTTCATATAATTGCTTTAATTCGAAGACCACGGTAGTGGTACTTTATTCAGGCATTATATCCTGATCCGTTTAACTGCTTCTTTATACCTCTGACCGCTAACTTAAGATGGGTTTTAAATGAGTTAATTGAAATTCCCATCTCTTGTGCTGCATCTTTATATCGTCTATCTTCTATGTGGACAAGATTAAAATCGTAATATTGTCGTGAGGGCAAGGTTTCCAGACTAAACATTAGTAGTTTTTCAGTTGGGGCTTCCACAGTGAAATCAAAATGATCAAGTTCGGTTAAGGTATAAGCATACAATTCTGCTTTTTTTTGATCAGCTTTTTTTTTCTGTATTATATTAAGACATCGGTTATGGATTGCCTTATGTAAATATGGCTTTAATGAGAAGTTGATGTTCAGGTACAGTTTTTTATTCCATATGTCAATAAAAAGATTTTGAACCGCATCTTCAGCCTCCATTTCATCATCCAGCATATAAAAAGCACGCGCAGATAGTAATTTATAATATTTTTCAAATAGTTGCTTAAACGATTTTAAATCCCCTTCTTTCTGCGGCTTCATTGTTAGTTTGTCCAGAACTCTCATAATTAATCAGTTAGACCTTCCCCCTAAATCCTGCAATTTTTCACTATAGAAAAATGAATTACATCTTAAACTTTGGTCAACTAAATTATTTAGAATGCTTCATATATTTCAGAACTAATCGTTCATTATATGGCTCTAATTCTGATTTTACATAGCTGGTCCTTAGTTAATAGAGTCAGTTATCCGGCATTTATATATCAACTGTAAGATTTATGTCTGTGAATCTTATAATAACGAAGAAATCCAACCACTATTGAAAGGTTGTCGCAACAGCGGCTTAATGATACCTAGCAGTTGGGTTTATAACGGGCAGACCATTTTTAACCATATTTTTCAAACATCTGCTTCGATAACTGAACTGCACTTTTTAACATGTTATATAACTAAATATTTAGTTTAAATATCCCTCTTTTAGGGGATACCATATTAAAAATGAGCCCTGTAAATTTACAGCTAGTAAACGTTATGGAAATGATGAATATTCACTTGCTTCATATCTGGTAATTATGAAAATACTTTCATTAAGTATTCTCATTTTTTGCTGGAATATTGCATTTTCCCAAGTGGATGAGAAATTTACAGACGGAAACTTTACTGTTAATCCGGCATGGTCCGGAAGTAATAGCAATAATGACTTCACTATTATAGCAAATCAGCTTCGTTCGGCATCAACAACAGGAAGCAGCAACTTTTATTTAAGCACAGCTAATACTTTAGCTAATAATTGCACCTGGGAATTTTGGTGTAACTTACAGTTCAGCACTTCAGGATCTAATTACGTAGATGTATATTTAATATCTGACCAGGCTGACCTTCAAAGTGCAAACATTAATGGATATTTTGTTCGGATAGGAAATACGGAGGATGAAATTAGTTTGTATAAGCGATCCGGGGCAAAAACAACAAGCGTAAAAATAATTGACGGAGTTAACAGTTCAGTAAATACATCAAACAATACTGCTAAAATAAAAGTAACCCGTACATCGGCAAACTTATTTACTCTTGAAAGAGATCTAACTGGTACAGGAAGCTCCTATTTCACAGAAGGAACTATTTCAGATGCTCAAATAACTACATCAAGCCACTTTGGTGTTTTTATTCAACAATCTACAACAGGTTTTCACCAAAAGCATTTTTTTGATGATTTCAAAATTGAATCCCTGAATATTGATAATGCACCACCCCAGCTGGTATCAGCCAAAGCCATTGATAGTTTAATTGTAGAGGCTACCTTTAATGAACCGTTGGACAGTGTTACAGCTAAAGTCACCTCAAATTACACATTATCAGGACACGGAAATCCAAGCTCAATAACCCGTATAAATCCTTCTGTATACAGATTACACTATACCACAAGCCTGCAAACAAATAGTTATACTCTCACAGTAACTAACGTAAAAGACCTGAACGGAAACGTTATAAGCGGTAATAATTCTGTCCAGTTCAATTTCGTAAAGCCGTATATAGCTAAAAAAAACGATGTAGCAATTAACGAGATCTTTGCTGACCCAAGTCCGCAGGTGGATCTGCCCGGACTTGAATTTATTGAGCTTTGGAATACTTCTAACAAAACAATTAACTTAAGAGACTGGAAGTATAGTGATTTTACTACTTCATTTACTTTTGGAGGTGATAGTATTCAACCTAATGAATATTTAATTCTTTGTGCACGGGCTGATACTCTGGAGTTTAAGCGATTTGGACGGGTAATAGGCATTTCCCCTTGGCCTTCTTTGAATAACAGCAGTGATAATATTAAATTAATTAGTGATAAAAACAGTATAATTAATGAAATAACCTACAGTGACACATGGTATAAAGATGTTGGTAAAAAGCTTGGTGGGTGGACTTTAGAACGGATTGATCCTCTGTCCAAATGCGAAGGTATATTTAACTGGAGCGCTTCAGGAAATATAAGCGGGGGCACCCCTGGCAAGGTAAATTCAATTTATCAAAAGGATTATGATCTTATCCCCCTAAAAGCTGATAGTATAACTCAGGTTTCAGACTCTACAGTAAAAATATTTTTAAACAAACCCCTTGACCAATCAACTGCAACAGCTGATAAGTTTAGTATTAGCCCCGCTTTTGCACAACTAAAAACTTTTACTTTTGACACTGAAGTCAAGCAAGTTACATTAACTTATTCGAAGAAGTTTACCGCTGCTACGGAGTTTACCCTGACTATTGCATCTGTTAGGGATTGCAGCGGAAATGAAATTTCATCTGTTAACCAGCCTCTGAAATTTACCACTGCTGCACTTCCAATCCCGCCGCCTGTCAGGCTGGATACTGCAAAAATAATTATCAACGAAATTTTTGCTGACCCGTCTCCGGAAGTGGGCCTTCCACTCGCTGAATTTGTAGAAATATACAATCCTGGTAACGAAACGGTGGATTTGGAAGGCTGGTCGTGGAGTGATCCGACTGCAAAAGCAGTTTTCAAAAAGAACCTGATTCTTCCAAAACAATATCTGATTCTGTGCCCTGCGGCTGATACGGTACATTATAAGCAGTATGGAAAGGTTATAGGTTTATCTCCATGGCCCTCGCTCAACAACTCTTCCGATCAAATCGTGCTGAAAAGCTTCAAAAACCGAACTGTTGATTCTGTT
>DATLXK010000058.1:0-142104 GCA_035575925.1 Sphingobacteriaceae bacterium | reverse complement strand
CAGACACCGATCAATGGGAAACTTTATCACCAATCTACTTTCCGGATTGATTGCATACAGCTTCTTTCCTAAAAAACCGGCCATCAAATATGATACTGATTCCTCAATACAAATTGCCCTGTTTTAAATCGAACTCAGGTTTATAGGTCTTTGTGAGTGTTTACAATTACATCCTTTCAGGAACCACTATTCCCAATAATTTCATTCCAGTTTTTATAACACCGGCAGTTGCGTTTGATAATTGAAGCCTGAATAATTTCACCTCCTCATCTTCCGTTTTAAGAATATTTTCCTCGTGATAAAATTTATTGAACATTTTTGCTACATCATATACATAATTAGCAATATGCGCTGGACTATATTCCTTTGCCGCGGATTCAATGATAGCAGGATAATTACTCAATAATACAATCAGATCCCTCTCGGTATTACCGAGATTAACCGAAAACGACTTAATTTCTTCAGCGTATTGAGCTTTAATTAATACAGAGCGTATACGTGCATGAGTATATTGAATAAATGGCCCTGTATTACCTTGGAAATCTATAGATTCATTGGGATCAAAAAGTAAGCGTTTTTTAGGCTCTACTTTTAACAGGAAATATTTTAATGCCCCCATTCCTATCATTTGATAGAGTTCTTTTTTTTCCGCTTCTGAAAAACCTTCCACTTTACCTAATTCTTCAGTTCTTTCGCGGGCTGTATCAACCATTTCCTGAATAATATCATCAGCATCAACCACTGTCCCTTCCCGTGATTTCATCTTTCCGGAAGGAAGATCAACCATTCCGTATGATAAATGATACAAGCCTTTGGCCCATGATTTACCAAGTTTTTCAAGAATCAGAAATAAAACCTTAAAGTGATAATCCTGCTCATTTCCTACGACATAAATGGATTCAGCCATTTTAAAATCATCATACTTTAACTGTGCAGTTCCCAGATCCTGGGTAATATATACTGATGTACCGTCTGCACGAAGCACTAATTTTTCATCCAATCCGTCATCAGTAAGGTCAATCCAAACCGAGCAGTCATCTTTCTTGAAAAAAACACCAATTTCCAACCCCTCATCTATAATATTCTTGCCTAATAAATACGTACCGGATTCATAATAGAATTTTTTAAAATCGACTCCTAACACCTTATATGTAGAATTAAATCCTTCATATACCCAGCTGTTCATTGTTTTCCAGAGTTTCATTACCTCCTCATCCCCCGCTTCCCATTTCTGGAGCATCATTTGCGCATCCCGTATTAACGGTGCATTCTTCTTTGCCTCCTCTTCTGAGAGTCCATTGGCTATCAATTCCCTGATCTCTTTTTTATATTCTTTGTCAAAAATGACGTAATATTTTCCAACCAGATGATCGCCTTTTAAACCACTGGTCTCAGGTGTTTCACCATTACCAAATTTTTGCCAGGCAAGCATTGATTTACATATATGTATTCCCCGGTCATTAACTAGATTGGCCTTAATCACTTCATAACCGTATACCGAAAGGATTTCCGCCACAGAAAAACCTAATAAATTATTTCGGATATGTCCAAGGTGTAAAGGTTTATTCGTATTTGGTGAAGAATATTCCACCATTACTTTTACACCTTTAGCTGCATAAGTACCGTAGCCTTTACGGGAAATTTTTTCTGTAAATAACTTTAGCCAAAACTCATTTGTAATGGACAGATTCAAAAACCCTTTGATAACATTATAGCCTGATACTTCAGCTAAATTTAAATTTATATATTCTCCAATCTCTGTTCCGGTTTGCTCCGGAGATTTTTTAGAAAAGCGAGTAAAAGGAAATGTGACCAGTGTAATTTGTCCTTCAAACTCTTTCCGGGTCTCTTGAAGGTTAACCTCTGATTTTAAAATATCAATATTGTATAATGCCTTTACGGCATTTATGGTCTCCAAAACAATAAAATCCATCCTCAAAATTAATCAATAAAGGCATTTTTGCAGAACTATTATTCCGCTAACATTGTTAAATTGTTATGACTACTATGAAAGGCGATACATTTAAAATAAAAGTAGGTTCTGAAGTAGGGACACTACGTTGCCTGTTGATTCACAGTCCTGATAGTGGTTTAGGGAAAGTTGTGCCCTCAAAGGCACAGGATTGGTTGTTTGAGGATATTGTTCACCTGGATACTATCAGGAAGGGCGAATATGATTATTACATTAAAATTCTGCTTTACTTTCTGGATCCGGATAAAATTAAAGGGAAATTATCAGTAATTGATTCAAAAGAAAGCAAACGCGGATTTTTTAAACCTGGGAATAAAGAATTCCACGCTTCCGATAAAGTAATTGAGCTTGAAAATTTGCTTGCCGACATTTTACATGAAACCGATGTAAAAACAAAACTTGTAGCTTCTGTTTGTGCCATTGAAGGTTGTACTTATAAATTACAGGAAGAATTAATGACCACCTCGCCTGGTGATTTGGCTAAAATATTCATTTCAGGATCAGTTGCAGATGATAACATGATTTTTGCCCCCATCCCAAACTTTATATTTACCCGGGATATTGGAATAGCTGTTAATGACCATATATTAATAAATAAACCTGCTAAAAAAGCCAGGGCAAGAGAGACGTTACTAGCGCGTTATATATTTTTTAATCATGCTATTTTTTCAGAATACAGGAATAATATCATTGAAATACCTGATACCGTTCAATATTTTTTACGCCCGGGAGAAGAGCAGGGTGAGAAAATAACGTTGGAAGGAGGTGATATAATGGTGGTAAGTGATGATCATCTGCTGATCGGCTGTAGTGAAAGAACATCGGCCAGCGGAGCCAGCGAGGTTATAAAACTGTTGTTCGAGAAAGATGTCATTAAAAAGGCTACTGTGGTAACCATACCTCATAAGCGTGACTTTATGCATATAGACACCATATTCTCCCAGGTAAAAAGTAATGTATGGGTTGTGCTAGGATCTATTGCCAGGCAGGAAAATATTAAAGGAAGTGAGCCTATTGACTATTTATCTAATAAAAGAAATTTGGATAAGACGGAAATAATTCAGTTTGAGAAAGGAAATATTAACAACCCCAAAAAATTTGACTGTATTGAAGATCTATTAGATGATATTAGCCGTAATGATTTGAAAAGCAACGTGGAGACCCAATTTATTTATTCCGGGAACAATACATTTCCATTTGATGCCCGGGAACAATGGACTGATTCGTGCAACTTACTTGCTATAAAAGAAGGAGTGGTTTTGGGCTATGACCGCAACGATAAAACTGTTGAGGCTTTTAAAGAAAAAGGTTTTAAAGTGATTAAAGCTGAAGAGCTGCTGCAAAAGTTCGAGAGTAATGAAATGTCACCAGAAACCATTACAGATACTTTAATATTAATTCCTTCTGCAGAACTATCCCGGGCAAGAGGTGGATTTCATTGCATGAGTATGCCTTTATTCAGAGAAAAAATTTAAGAACCCTATCCGGAGAAAAGACAAATCTTAAAAAAGTCCCCAAGTTTAATAAAAAATCTTATGAAGGAACTACAAAGCACATCTAATATATTAATGATCAGGCCTGTTAATTTTGCTTATAACGAGCAAACTGCAGGTAATAACGCATTTCAGAACCGCACGCAAAATCAGGATGTTCAGGATGCAGCTTTAAGTGAGTTTGATGAGTTTGTAAAAATTTTAAAAGAAAACGAAGTGAACGTAATGGTTATTAATGATACTCCATCCCCACACACTCCGGATTCAGTTTTTCCAAATAATTGGATTTCATTTCATGCTGATGGAAGTATTTTTTTATATCCAATGCAGGCTGAAAACCGGCGCCTGGAGCGGAAACAAGAAATTATTGACCATTTAAAAAAGGATTATTTGGTAAATACTGTTTATGACCTCTCCTACTTCGAAAAAAACAACCGTTTCTTGGAAGGAACGGGAAGTTTAGTACTTGATCGGGAAAATAAAATTGCCTATGCCTGCATATCACCAAGAACAGATCAAAAGGTATTGAATGAATTTTGCTTAAAAAGCGCATATAGCCTTGTTTATTTTAATTCTGTAGATGGAAATGGTATGGCAATTTATCACACCAATGTGATGATGTGCATCGGATCAGAATTTTCGGTTGTCTGTTTGGATTCCGTTGCTGATAAGAATGAAAAGGAAAAACTACAAAAATCTCTTACCGACTCAGGAAAAGAAATTATCGAAATCAGCCTGGATCAGATGAACCAATTTGCAGGAAATATGCTGCAACTGAGTACTAAAAACAAAGAACAATTGCTTGTAATGTCAAATAATGCGTATAAATCGTTACTCCAACAACAAATATCCCGCCTGGAACATTATTGCAAATTGGTGTATGCCCCGCTTGATACCATTGAAAGTACCGGCGGCGGTAGCGCAAGATGTATGATTGCTGAAATTCATCTTCCGGAAATGAACACTGAACAACCTAATGCAATGAATAACACTATAATGTAAATATCAGTTTCAATAGATTATTGTCATTTAAAAATCTCATTTTTGCCAAAATTTATATAAATGCAGACCTACCAGGAATTTCTTGATCTTAGTGTTGGCTTCCCTCAGGAAGGTTATGAGGTAATTGATGATGAATTATATTTTCATGACCTCAACCTGATGGAAATGATTGAAACGTATGGTAGTCCGTTACGCTTTACTTATATACCTCTGATCAGTAAAAAAATACAACAGGCCAAGCTACTTTTTCAAAGTGCTATTTTGAAAAATAACTACCGGGGAGGTTATAAATATTGTTATTGTACCAAGAGCTCGCATTTTAAACATGTAGTTGAAGAGGCTTTAAAAAATGATATTCACCTGGAGACTTCATCTGCATTTGATATGCCTATGATTGACGCCCTTGAAAAAAAAGGCGCCTTAAAAAAGGATGTTACAGTCATTTGCAACGGATTTAAAACCTATCAGTACAAGCAGTATATTATTGATATGCTTCATGATGGGTTTACAAATATCATCCCTATTTTAGATAACAAAGAAGAATTTAACATTTATGATGATGAGCTGGACATACCCTGTAACCTTGGTATAAGAATTGCCGCAGAGGAGCAACCGGATTCTCAATTTTATACTTCACGCTTGGGTATAAGAATGGAAGATATTATTGAGTTTTATAACCATAAAATTGCTTCAAACCCTAATTTTAAAGTTAAACTGCTGCACTTTTTTATTAATTCAGGTATTTCCGATACACCATATTATTGGAATGAATTAGAGAAATATGTAACCCTTTACTGCAAATTCAAAAAAATAAACCCTAATCTGGATACGCTTGATATAGGCGGAGGAATGCCATTCAAAGATTCGCTGGTTTTTGATTTCGATTACGAATACATGGTTAACGAAATTATTAAGCGTATAAAAGAAATTTGTGCCGAACATGAAATTGAGGAGCCTGATATTATTACTGAATTTGGCAAGTATACTTGCGCAGAAGCTTCCGGTATTTTGTATAAGGTTCTTGGTCGTAAACAACAAAATGATCGTGAAAAATGGCTTATGCTTGACGGTTCATTCATTACCAATCTGCCGGATGTTTGGGCATTGAATCAGAAGTATATATTATTGCCTATAAATAATTGGGACTCGGAGTATGAGCGGGTAAATCTGGGGGGTATAACCTGTGACGGTCAGGATTATTATAGTCAGGAAGCTCATATGAACAACGTTTTTATGCCAAAAACCCGGAAAGTCCAATATCTTGGGTTCTTCCATACGGGGGCTTACCAGGAAGTATTAAGCGGATATGGAGGTATACATCATTGTTTATTGCCTTCTCCAAAGCATGTACTAATCAGGAGAAACCGGGATGAAACTTTTAATTTTGAAGTTTTTGGTGAAGAACAGAATAGTAAACAGGTTTTAAAAATATTGGGTTATACCTGATCTTTTAATCAGATACTGACATCAAATAATCTGACCATTAGTTAATCTTTATTCTATGCGCCTTTACCTGTTCTTGTTACTGATCATAACTTTTTTTACAGCCTGCGGTAATAATAATCAATTATCAATTAAACAAAAGCAACTTTCTATCAAGGCTGATAGTGCTTCCAGGCAAAAATTTAAAACACTGGAATTTATGATTGATAATAAGCCTGCCCTTGCAATAATTGATACCCGTTATCAGGATTTTAAGGAGAAAAAAGAATTCTCTCTATCATTATTTATAACTATAAACACTCTGGATAAGGATAAAAATGGTCATCCAACAAAAAAAGAGTCAGAAGCTTATAGCTTTCTGGAAACTGATGTTATAAAAGAACTCGATCAAAAAATTATCAGTGCATTTATTGGCAGAACAACCATGAACTCATATCGGGACCTTATCTTCTACATTAAGCCATCCGATCAAAAGAAAGTTTCTGACCTCCTTACAGGACTACAAAAAAAACATTCAAGAATTAAGGAATTTGTTTTTGAAAATGATCCTGAATGGGTTGCTGTAGCAGATTTTTATACGGCTATTGAAAAAGTAAAATAGTTAACTGTCAAATCGTTCTAACTGTTTAATCAGGGTGGCAAAATCCTTAGGGTAAAGCGCCTCAACTGTTAGGGTATCCACGCTGTTTATCTTAAACGCAACTTCTTTAGCATGAAGGGCAAATCTTCGCATAATGGGTTGTTCTTCCTTATCCTTTCCTAAACGATAACCTTTTTTTATTTCCGATAACAGCACGGGAGTCCCTCCATACATTTCATCCCCCGCTATTGAGGCTCGTTGTGAAGCCAAATGAATCCTGATCTGATGCATTCTCCCGGTAACTGGCTTGCATTCAACTAACGTATAATGTTTAAAAAACTTAAGCGAATTAAAATGCGTTATAGCAGTCTTTCCTTCAGATTTATTTATAGCTACATTTTTGTTCCCAACATTCAGGATTGGAAGGTCAACAACCAAGTTTTCAAAAACGTGGGTGCCATTAATAATAGCGTGGTAAACTTTATTCACCTTTCTGCGCTCAAATTGCATAGAAACCATCCGGTAAGCATCTGGATTTTTAGCTATAATCAAAGCACCAGAGGTTTCTTTATCCAGGCGATGGCATATCTGGGCGTCATGGCTATATTGTTTTGCCATGCGAAGCATATTCATTTCACCTCCTTCCCTTTCATCAAGTGTACTGATAAAAGGGGGTTTATTTACAACAATAAGATCTTGATTTTCAAAAAGGATAATATCCCTGAAATGCGGAAATTTCACAGGGGCAAAAATACAAAAGATATTTTAGCTTAACTCAAATTTATATCCCACCCCCTTAACCGTGCTGACATAATTTTCACCAAGTTTTTCACGTAGCTTACGGATATGTACATCAATAGTACGGTGGGTTACTATTACCGAATCCTCCCAAATGTTTTTTAATATTACCTCACGGGTATACACTCTGCCTGGCTTTGATGCTAACAGGTATAATAATTCGAATTCTTTTTTAGCAAGTACAATTTTTTCGCCCTTCCGGAACACCATAAAGGCTTCCCTGTCTATAACCAAATCTCCGATCTCTACTTTGTTATCAGTAAATTCATCGGGCATGCTATTACGTTTAAGTATAGCATTTATGCGGCTTATTAACGCGCGTGGCTTAATAGGTTTAGCAATGTAATCGTCAGCACCAACATTAAACCCTGCTATTTCTGAATACTCTTCACTTCTGGCGGTTAAGAAAACCATAAAGGTGTTCTTAAACTCAGGCATCCCTCTTAATATCCGGCACGCCTCAATACCATCCATACCTGGCATCATGATATCCAGTATAATTAAATCAGGAAGATTCTTTCTTGCCTGTGAAACTGCCTCCTGACCGCTGTTTGCTGTAAATACCTGGTAATTTTCTTTCCTAAGATTATACTCTATAAGTTCTAAAATATCAGGCTCATCATCAACGATTAAGATTTTGTGTTGCTTAGCAGTACTCATATATTAATTTTATGCTAAAATAGATGCTTAATTGCATTATAATGTTAAACCTGTATTAATAAATTGTTAATAACCCATTTCTTAACAATTACCGAACATTGGCTTTTAAAAAGGCTTCCAGTTCGGTACTCCTTAAGTTTTTTGCAACAATTTTACCAGCCGGATCTATTATAAAAGATGCAGGAATTCCTTCTACTTTATATTGCATAGACACTTTTCCATCCCAGCGCTTTAATTCAGAAACATGGGTCCAGGTTAAGTTATCATCTTTTATAGCTTTTTGCCAGGCAGACTTTTCATCATCTAATGAAACCCCTAGAACTGTAAATCCTTTATTTTTAAATGCATTAAACTGTTTAACCAGGTTTGGATTCTCTTCCCGGCAAGGTGCGCACCAGGAGGCCCAAAAATCAAGCAAAACATATTTGCCTCGCAAATCAGAAAGTTTAACCATTTTACCTTCAGGTGTGGGAAGACTAAATTCCGGAGCCTTTTGTCCAACAGAAACCGGTTTTAATTCTAACATACGGGATACGAAGCTCTGAACTGATTTATTCTTGGGGAATTTATCTTTAACGTCTTCGGCATATTTTATTAACGCCGCCTCATAACGCATAGGATCAAGGGTCCCGGCAGCGTAAAACCCAGCCAGATTATCTTTATTATTTTCAGCAAATTTTAAGGCTTCTTTAGAAAATGCATCTATATTGGCTTGCATTCTGGGCAACAGTGATTGGTAAATAGCGTCTTTAGCTTCCGGGTTTGCCTCGACTTTTTGTGTGTACTCCGCTTGAAGATCTTTATAAAGTTTGCCGTACTTGTTACTCAGTTGGTTAAATTCCCGTACTTTTTCAGACTCTTCTGAGCCATCAATTTTGTAGCTGCTTGTAGAATCTGTATAATCTGTTTCAATATTAATCTCATCGCCATTTTGAGCTATAACCATCACACTTTTCTCACCTGCAACCAAACTATAAAAATCAGGGTCTTCTGAAACTCTGCGAAATTTAAACTCAGCATTTTCATTTAGGAATGCAGAATCAACAATCTTATCGGCTTCATACAAAAACACTTTCTTAATATCCCCGGCATTATTGATTTTACCTGAGATACTGAATTCATTTTTATTTTTGCATGATGCAAATACTAACAAGACTGCGCTGATTGTGATTAGTTTTTTCACTTTGTTTCTTCTAATTTTTTAACAATTAAACTATTAGCAGTCTTTGGATCTGCTTTACCCTTGGATCTTTTCATGAATTCACCCATAAATAATCCTAACACTGCCTTTTTACCCTTTCTATATTCTATTATCTTATCAGGATAGAGGTTCAATACTTCGTCAACTAAATTATCAAGCTCATTTTGATCGACGGAAATTAATAAATTCATTTCTGTTACCAGATCTATAACCTTATGATCCGGATGCTTTTGCATGGCCGGAAAAACCTGCTGTACGGCAGATGTAAAACTTATTTTCCCTGTTGAAATAAGATTAATTAAATCTGCCAGGGATGAAGGTTTAGTACTTAACTGGCTTATACTTAAACCAGTTTCATTCAAAAGCGACCGTACAGGGCCTAAAATCCAGTTAGCCGCAGCCTTGTAATCACTTGTTGTTTTAATTACGTTATTAAAGTAGCTGGAGATTTCTTTTTCCGATGCCAGAAGGTTAGCATCATACTCTGATAAACCTAATTCGTTAATAAAGCGCTTTTCTAATTGCTGAGGCAGCTCCGGTAATGAAGCTTGGATATTCTTGATGTATTCTTCAGTAAGCCGTACTGGTAGTAAATCCGGTTCAGGAAAATACCGGTAATCATTTGCAAGCTCCTTGCTTCTAAGCGGCGAAGTGATGCCTGTTGCTGCATCAAAGTTTAATGTTTGTTGCTCAATGCTTCCGCCGTTTTCTACAACATCTACCTGCCTGTTAAACTCATAAGTGATTGCGCGCTGCAGATTACGCATGGAATTCACATTCTTAACCTCGCAACGATTGCCATAAGCCGTAGTATTTTTTATTCTGATTGAAATATTGGCGTCACACCGCAAACTCCCCTCTTCCATATTCCCATCTGAAACACCTAAAAAACGAACTATTTTTCTGACCTCTGAAATGAATTGGGCAGCTTCTTCCGCTGAACGCAAATCAGGCTCCGACACCAGCTCTAACAAAGGAACACCCGCACGGTTAAGGTCAATCAATGAATCTGTTAAATCCTGATCATGCATGCTTTTACCTGCATCTTCTTCCATATGAATACGATTGATGCGAATTTGACGATTTCCGAAAGCTTTTGTTTTTATCTCAATAAATCCTTCTTTGCAAATCGGCAATGCATCCTGTGTTATCTGATAGCCTTTTGGAAGATCGGCATAAAAATAATTTTTCCGGTCGAAACGGTTCTCCAGGTTAATTGAGCAATTGGTAGCCAGGCCTAATTTAATTGCAGAGTCTATCACTGTGGAATTAAGGTAAGGTAAGGATCCGGGAAGTCCTAATGACACAATACTAACATGACTGTTGGGTTCTCCTCCAAATGCGGCTGAATCTGAAGAAAATATTTTTGTATTAGTGGCTAATTGAATATGAACTTCCAGACCAATCACTAACTCATATTTATATAACTTGTCTGGAATACTCGTCATTGTTATCAAATAATATATCCAAATATACTTTTTTAAGGTAAAAAACCTATTAATTTAAAATGGCACACCCTTTGCCCACTATGATCAAATACATTCATACCATGAAAAAAGTAATTTTATTGATCCTTTTAGGATATGTAATTTCAGCAACTCCCTCCCAGGCACAAATAAATATTAATGTGAATTTGGGAAGTCAGCCACAGTGGGGACCAAGTGGTTATAATTATGCTGAATATTATTATTTGCCTGATATAGAAACCTATTATTATGTACCAAAAAAGCAGTTTGTTTATTTAAATAACGGGCGTTGGGCATTTACTCCGGGCCTGCCTTCCAAATATAGCGGATATGATCTTTACAATGGTTACAAAGTGGTATTAAACACCCCAAGACCATATTTGTCTTTTACTAACCATAAAGTGAAGTATGGCAAATTTAAAGGACTTAAAGCCCAACAAAAGACGTTAAAGTCTACGCCTCCGGTTCAGGCAAAAAAAACTTCTTCAGTAAAAAACTCCAACAGAATACAAATAGACAAGGGTAATATAAAAGTAGAAGGAGCCTCGAAAATTAAACATGAAAGTGTCCCTGAAAAAGGAGAAAAAAATAAAGGCAAAGGAAAGGGTAAAGATTAGTCAATACTAATTCCTGTAAAAACAAGGTGACCAAAAAGCCATACGTCATTCCGGATCTGATCCGGAATCCCACTTCATAGCAGCTCATAACACATGGAGACCCTGAATCAAGTTCAGGGTGACGGAAACAGTGCTTTTAGTGATAGGAACAGTAATTTTTAAGAGGACACCTCATTCTCTTATGCTATTTCTATTTGATAAAGCTTTTTGCTATCTCTAATGCCTTTTGCAACCCTGCACTATCTTTACCCCCCGCTGTAGCATAAAAGGGTTGTCCTCCCCCGCCTCCCTGTATTTCTTTTGCTAGATCCCGAATTATTAAACCTGCATTAATGCCACGCTCCTTAACCAGGTTTTCAGAAACCATCACAGTAAGTGAAGGTTTTCCGTCTATATCTGTAGCTAACACCAGAAAAAGATCTGTAACTATATCTTTTATAGCATACGCCAGGCTCTTTACTGCTTCTGAGTTAGGTAAGGATACTTTTTGAGCAATAAAATTAATGCCGTTAATTTGTTCTGCAGTTTTAGCCAGTTCATGCTTTAAACCAGAAGCTTTTTGAAGAATTTCTTTTTCAATATCCTTTTTTAGACGGGCATTTTCTTCCAATACGCTTTCTATTGATTTCATTACATCAGCCGGATTCTTAAGCAATTGCTTTATTCCGGTGATGAGTTTATGCTGATGGGAAATATATTCTTCAGCTTTATTGGCCGTTATTGCCTCAATACGGCGTACGCCTGCTGCTACTGCGCTTTCAGAAACAATTTTAAAATAACCGATTTGTCCGGTTGCTTTGATATGGGTTCCTCCACAGAGTTCTTTTGAATACGAATCGTCAAATGTGATAACCCTTACGTGGTCACCGTATTTTTCTCCGAATAATGCCGTTACTCCGGAATTTATAGCTTCCTGATATGGAACATCCCGCTCTTCTTTAAGGCATATATTTTCCCTGACCTTACTATTAATAATGGTTTCTACCTGGTGAAGCTCTTCATCTGTAACTTTTGAAAAATGAGAAAAATCAAAACGAAGGTAATCTGAATTTACCAGTGATCCTTTTTGATTGATATGATTTCCGAGCACTTGTTTTAAAGCTGCGTGCAACAGGTGCGTTGCAGAATGATTGTTCTCTGTTAATCCGCGCTTACTTTTATCAACTACGGCATAAAGTTCACGCTCTGCTTCTTCCGGTAACATATCGGCATAATGAACGATCAGCCCGTTCTCTTTCCTGGTATCCGTGATCTCTATATGAAACATCCTGCTGTGATCCTCCAACCGTCCGGTGTCTCCCACCTGGCCGCCTGATTCGGCATAAAAAGGAGTTCTGTTTAACACAATCTGGTATTGTTCTTTTCCTTTGGTATTGATTTTCCTGTACTTTAAAATGCGGGCTTCCGTTTCAAACTCATCGTAACCAACAAATTCTACCTGCTCGCCTTCTCTAAGGACAACCCAGTCTCCGGTATCAGTTACGGTTGCCGCCCGGGATCGATTTTTTTGTTCTTCAAGCGCTTTTTGAAAACTTTCCATATCCACTGAAAGGCCTTTTTCACGTGCCATAAGCTCCGTTAAATCAATGGGAAAGCCAAAGGTGTCGTAAAGTTCAAACGCGAAATCTCCTTCAATTGAGGATTTATTATTAATATACTTCTCAAAACGAAGTATGCCTGCAGCTAAGGTCTTTAAAAAAGATACTTCCTCCTCTAATATTACTTTTTGCACAAAATCCTGCTGAGATTTTAGTTCAGGAAAAACAGCATTAAACTGTTCAGCCAAAACCGGCACCAGCTTATTGATGAAAGGTTCTTTAAATCCCAGGCAGGTATAGCCATATCTCACTGCCCGCCGTAGGATGCGGCGAATAACATACCCGGCTTTGTTATTTGACGGCAGCTGTCCATCGGCAATGCAGAAACTAATTGCCCGGATATGATCGGCCATAACACGCATGGCCACAGCACTGTCCCAACCCTGTTCCCCAGGCGCGGAGTCACCCACGTAGGGAAGTTTACTTTCTCTTGAGATGAACTGAATCAGAGGTTGAAATACATCTGTATCATAGTTTGAGGTTTTGTTTTGCAATACTCTCACCAATCTCTCCAATCCCATTCCGGTATCAACATGTACTTTAGATAATTTTTCTAAACTACCGTCTTTCAACCGGTTAAACTGAATAAAAACATTGTTCCATATTTCAATTACCTGCGGATGGTCTGCATTGACCAGTGATTTTCCATCTGTTGCACTTCTTTCTTCCGGTGTCCGGCAATCCACATGAATTTCTGTACAAGGCCCGCACGGACCGATTTCACCCATCTCCCAGAAGTTATCTTTCTTATTGCCTGAAATGATTCGGTCCTCGCTGATCAGCTCCTTCCATAGGTTATAAGCCTCCTGATCTTTGGGTAAACCTTCTTTATCATCCCCTTCAAAAACCGAAACATATAATTGATCCGTAGGTATACCGTAAACTTCTGTAAGTAATTCCCAGCTCCATGAAATGGCTTCTTTTTTAAAATAATCTCCAAAGCTCCAGTTGCCCAGCATCTCGAACATGGTGTGATGATAAGTATCTATTCCCACTTCTTCCAGGTCGTTATGCTTACCCGAAACACGTAAACAACGCTGTGTATCAGCTATACGCGGGTATTTTATTTGAGCTTCCCCCAGGAAAAGATCTTTAAACTGGTTCATTCCCGCATTGGTGAACATCAGTGACGGATCATTTTTAATTACAATAGGTGCAGATGGTACTATACAATGCGATTTGCTTTCAAAAAAATCTAAAAAAGCTTTGCGTATTTCATTAGCGGTCATGGTGCAAAGTTAAATTTTTGATTTGAAGATGCACGCTGTAACAGGGTTGAAAATTGTTTCTTACTTTTACACATGCCATACAAGGAACGTGATATCAGCAAACTATACTACACTATGGGTGAGGTAACCGATATGTTTAGTGTGAACGCTTCCCAGATACGTTTTTACGAACGTGAGTTTGACATCCTGCAACCAAAGAAGAACAAAAAAGGCAACCGTTTATTTACTCCCGAGGATGTAGAAAATCTGAAGATTATTTTCAATCTGGTGAAAGATAAAGGGTATACTTTACAGGGGGCCAAGGAATATTTAAAATACAATAAAGACGGTGTAAAAGAAAACCAAAAGATTATTAATTCGTTAGAGCGGGTAAGACAGTTCCTTTTAGAAGTTAAGGAGCAGTTATAAATCCTACGTTTATGAAGATACTCTTTGTTATTAATCCTAAGTCAGGTAAAACCGAAGAGAATAATCTCGAAGATCTAATTGAAAAGCAAGCTGAAATCTCCGGTTTTGAATATGAGTTGTATCACATGCATGGTGGCAATTTTATTAAGGAGATCAGTAAAAAAATCTATTCTTATAAACCCCAAATTGTGGCCGCCGCAGGGGGTGACGGAACAATAAACCTATTAGCGGCACTGCTTGAAAACACAAAGACTGCATTGCTGATCATCCCAAACGGTTCTGCTAACGGAATGGCCAAAGAGCTGAATATCAAAAATATACCTTCCGCAATTAAATTAATTGAAGACGGCGTTTACAAATCTATTGATCTGTTAAGGATTAATAACCGGGTTTGCATCCATCTGGCCGATGTGGGATTGAATGCCAGGATTGTTAAGCGGTTCGAAGATGACCCTAAACGAGGCCTTGCTATATATGCTAAACATATGCTCGCTGAAATATTCCTGGTAAAAAAATACCGTTTCCTGATTAAATGCGGCAAGGACGAATATATACGCAAAGCAGTTTCGCTGACCTTTGCAAATGCTTCTAAATATGGTACAGGTGCAGTTATAAACCCGACAGGAATTATAGATGACGGAAAAATGGAACTAATTATAATAAAACCCTTTCCTACAATTAAATGGTTCGGCATTGCATGGAAAATGTTTTCCAAAACGCTTGAAACTTCAGAATATGTGGAAGTTATACAATGTACAAAAGCTCATATAACAAGTAAAACCAGCACCACATTACAGGTTGATGGTGAGATTATTGGAAAAGTAAAAACCATTGATGCGGAAATTCTTCATAAGGCTTTGACTATAATAGTTCCTGCAGGCAATTAAACCATTTGGTTCTCATACATTTTCTTACCGAATGGATCATCGCGATCAACAACCCACACTTCAGAGTCCGTGGTGCCGTCCTTGTAAAAAGACAATTTGAAAAATCCCTTTGCTTTTAACCCAAAACGCAAATGTTTTCCCTCTTCAATCACGTATTTTAACTTCGATCCGGCCCCGCTGATTATAAAGTGACCGCCGTCTTTAGTTATGTATTGAAGGTTATGTTCATGTCCTGCAGCATATATTATTCCCGGATATTTTTTAAATAAATGCTTTAGTTGCTGACGTAGCCGCCTGTACCGGGGGTGAGAAATATCTTCTCTTGCACCAAAAAATTTACGGTAAAGTGGCAGCAAAGATCCTATTACCGGCATGGGCACATAAGCTTTACGATTATACAGGGTAAATGGAAAAAGATGGTGCTTTAATTTAAAACTGCCTCCATGTATAGCATAACTGTATATCGGGGCGTGTCCGGCTACTAAAACTCTTTTATTCCGGTTTTTATCAAATATATCTTCAAGCAGCTCAAAAAATTTATCTTCAGACGATGCTTTGCATCCATATCGTTTTCCAATGGGCCGCACGGTGGATTGCATCCACCATTGCGTATTAATTAATACGATGGTAAGGTTATCATTAATAATAACCTCCTCAGGTCCCGGGCAGCCATTCCTGGGAAGGAAAATACTTTGATCCTGAAAGAGGTTTTTCAGGTACTCTTCCTGGCGTACTACATATTCATAACCATCTCTTCGCCCTTTATTCCAGTCATGATTGCCCGATATAAAGATCACTCTGCCGGTATATCCATCCAGGATTTCTTTGTATTTATTTAAAGCCGCTTCTGCATCTTTTCTTAATATGTTTCCTGGTGGAGGAAGTCCCCGCGGATAAATATTATCTCCCAGGAAAACTACAGCAGAATTAGGGCTTTTATCCATATGCTTTCGCATCATGTCCATAACCGGCTCTGTTTTGCCCCGGGACATAGCTCCTGTATCTCCAATTAGAAAAACTTCAAATGGTTGATTATTCACCAGATCAGGCTTATTAAGCATCATTATTTGACAACAACCTTAACAGGTAGTTGTTGGAAAAACCTACCATGTTAACTTTTCTTTGTTCAGAAATGCAGCAACCCCCCGCTTAAAATCATCTGACTTTCGCGCTTCGGTGTTAGCTTGTACCGCTTCTTCCAAAACCTCATCAAGGTTTATATTCTGAATTAACTGCAATAATTGTTTTGTTCGCTTTACAGAGTCTGCCGATGTGGTTTTTGCAAGTTTTAAAGCATATTCTTTGACAGTATCATCTATAGAAAATCTTTTAACTATAAAATTGATCAGTCCATAAGCAGATGCTGTTTCGGCACTAATCAGCTCACCGCTTAATAATAGTTCTTTTGTCCGCCCCTCTCCCAGTTTACGGATAAGGAAAACGGAAACCAATGCCGGAATAAAGCCCAGCTTTACTTCGGTATAGCCAAATTGTGCTTCAGGAACTGCAAAAACAATATCACAAACAGACACCAGGCCGCAGCCACCTGCAATTGCATGTCCTTCTATTTGTGCTATTACTGGTTTTGTAATATTATATATGGTTTTGAACAGATTTTTTAAATTTGCCGAATCCTCCAGGTTTTCCTCCGATGAATTTTGTTGGAGTTTTCTAAGATAATCCAGATCAGCCCCTGCTGAAAATACTTCCCCCCGGGCTTTTAAAACAATCATTTTAACATCTTCTCTTTCTTCCGCTTCACTAAATTTATTGGTTAGCTGTTTAATCATTTCGGCATTAAGAGCATTACGCTTTTCGGGTCGGTTTAAAATGATATATCCGATCCGGTCGGATACAGTAAAATCAATAAGGTTTTCCATTTATCTAGCTATTTCTTTAATACATTGCCTTAAAGTTTTACAATATAAGCAGGATTTTTCTTTAGTATACAATAGTTTATATCAAGCTTTTGTGCTTCCTTCTCCCAGATATTTATTCTGTAATCACTGTTTGTTCCATCAATCAGAAGAATGGAGTATTTTACGTATTGATTCAGCTTTTTTATGTTTAAATATGGATTTCCACTTACCAGCACCGCATCAACCTCTATCGGGACTGTAAATATCTTTTTATCAAAGCTTCTATCGAAACGAAGTATTTTGTAGTCTCCTAATTGTATAAAATTTCTTTTGCTAATATTTTTAAGATCATTGTTAAAATCTGAATATTGTTTTTCATTTATCCCTGTACTCCCCATGTAGGGATCTATTGAGAAACTAAATGTTTTATCAGACACAGCCAGATCGGATAAAATTAGAGCTTTGCGATCTTTAACATAAGCTACTGCCGAGTTTTTTCGCAGGCTATAAAAAATAATCTCATGCTTGTTACGCCGTTGTAAATCTTTAAAGCTAATACTGCAGCACAACAATAAGATAAGTCCAAGTGCCATTAAAACTGTCTTACTGTTTTTGAATAGCATTGCCAATATTATGCAAGCGCCAATAGCATATATAATCAGATATTGATAAGAATCTATCCAAATACCGTTAATAGTGGAAAACGGTAATTTTTCAATATAGAAAAGGGAAGCATTTGTAAATTGTATTGTTGAATTCAATAAGAATCCCAATGGCTTAAGGATAAAATCCCAAGGAATTAACATAAATACAATCCCGCCATACATAATCAGGATTATTGGTATTACGATTAAAAGATTACTCAACAGGAAATACACCGGAAACTGGTGAAAGTAATATATACTTATGGGGAAAGTTGCCAGTTGAGCGGCAAGTGATAAAGCGCAATAACTCCATATCTGATTTGGCAGCCAGTATTGGGTATACACCATCTGATATATTTTGGGATGAAGAAAAACCAGGCCAATTACCGCCAGATAAGAAAGTTGGAACCCCACATCAAAGAAATAATAAGGATTATAAATTAGCAGGATAAAAGCGGAGATGGCAATAAGATTATACGTATTTTGATTTTTATTAATTGCCTTTCCAAATACTACAAAAGAGAGCATGACCGCGGCGCGGCACACCGAGGGCGAAAACCCTGTAATTAATGCATAAAACCATATTAAAGTTATAATTATACCTGCCCTAAGCAAACGCAATTTCCTGGTTTTATTAAGTGGTGTAAGTATAAACGATAAAACAAAAAACACAATCCCAACATGCATTCCCGATACAGAAAGCACGTGCATAGTACCCGTTTTTGAATAGGCATCGACAACTTCCTTACTTAGTTCTGCCCGGTATCCCAGTATAAGAGTTGATGCAAGAGAAGCTGCTTGCGGATCGGAAAGATATTTATGAAATTTAGATACATATTGCTGCCGGAGTTTTAGTGCAGAAGCAATTAAAGGGTTTCCCGTATTTTTTAGAAGTATAACGATCTGGCTCTGATTGATAAATGTTTGATGGAAAATTTGCCGATTAGAGAGATAAGCCTTGTAGTTAAATTCTCCCGGGTTATACGGAGGTTCAACCCCGGTAAAATGAAACGGGATGATAAGTGTACTGCCATAGCTTAACTTAACAGAGGCCAGCGAATCAATTTTAACTGCTACAAGAAGTTTCCCCGTACCGGCATTGAATTTTTTTCCGTTTATTACATGTAGCACATCAGCCTCAAAGCGTATGATATTCTTTGTTTTTTTAGCCTCATTTTTTATAGTGATCAACAAGGCTTCACCACTTTGCCCTGAAAAATGTATTTTATCAAATTTTCCACTGGTCTTTAATGTTAAATGATGTCCCGTCAATAAAATAAACGCATGTATAAGCAACCCTATGATCCATTTGAATTTATAAACGGTCCATTTTTTATAAAAAATAATTGCAGCTGCAAAAAGAAATAAAATGAATATTGCAAAATAGAGGATCCAAAGAAATATTAGCTGTGAAGGATATAAATATGCTGAAGCGATACCAACTATAAGTGGTAGAAGAAGCCTTACAAAAGGTATTTTCCCTTTAAAAAACATCAGAACTGGTATCTTAATTGTAATTTAACTTCTGATCTCTTATTACCTTGTATCATATCCAAACCGGAGCCAATTTGATCAATGTTAGTGTAATTTGTAATACTATATTTTGCCCATATATCTACACCTTTTTTAACCGTATAGCGTCCGTTTATATAAAATCGCAATCCTCTGTTTTGATAAGCGGGTGAACTATAGCTGTATAGTACATCATTTTCATAGGCATAAATCCGCGTATCAAAACCAGGTGTATCAAAAATGGCAAACCTGAGGTTACCTGAAAATTTAGACTGAATGGGATTATAGATCAGGTCTTGAAAAATCATATACCCACGTTCATCTGAAGAATTTGATTTTCGGTATTGAGATATTTCAGCACGGTTCCTGATTATAAAATCATCCCCTACTTTATAATTCAATTCAAGACGATAATTTTGCCGACTTACCTCTTCCAGGGTATTAACTGTTTGTTCTACATCGTCGTTTTCTTCTTTCAACTGGATACGATACCGCGCTGAAACCTTTAGCTTTTTACCGAAAGTATAAACCACTTGCGATAAAAACTCATATCCTTTTGAAGGAGCATCCACCCTGAATTTCATCCATGGGAATGAAAAAATATCAAAATAGCCGGATAACTCTATTTGTGATACAGGTTTGATAACTAATCCCGAATAAAAACCTTTTTCATTTACCGCTGTACTGGCTTCTGAAAATGCCTGATTATAAAATGAGTGGTAATCCTTATCATAATTTCTATACAATAGAATAGTAGAAACTTGCGGAGATAAACTGGTTAAAATTCCATTAACAAATGCGAAGCCGCTATTTAAACTATGTGCAGCTTCGCCAAAGAAATAATTGTTTCTATTTGTATAGCTGTAATTGAGCCCAAAATTTGTAAGACTTTTTGAAGAGAAGTCGAATTGATTATATAAAAATTTACCCTTTTCAAATGTATGATCAAATGAGGTATGGTAAGCAGTAATACCTATATCCAGATTCTGAGCGTCATATTGTATAGTATTGCCGAATACTAATTGGGATGCTGAGTTTTTATTTGCTATCTCAGTTTGAGTACGATGTAGTCCGCTAATACCAAATGAAGTTATTTCTGCTGTTTTTACTTTGGAAAAAGCCAGGCTGGCATCAAAATCAGAATAAGAAATAAACGGTGTATAAAGCAGTTTTCTTATTTTAATTGTGGCAGCCAGTCCACGAAAGAAAAGTGCTTCATTAGTTGATGTATATGGGCGTAATCCCATATCCTGCTTCGCACTACTGGCAACCTCCGCCCCTTTTCCAATTCCTAACCCTGACCATAATGATAGCCCCTGACCAAACTGAAGTGAATAATCGCCAACAATAACCTTGGTAAACCGTCCAGCATTTTTCAAGAAAACATTCCCGGAGTAAAAATCAAAGCCACGGATCTGTCTGCCTGATATAAATTGCTCTCCAGCATCTTTCTCCATATTAATGGAAGCTGATAAATTGGCACCGTAATTATAACGGTAACGCAATAATACCCTCGTTGGCGAACCAAGATAACTATTGACTTTCGCAGTATCTGATATTTGATAGCCATATTGTGGCTCTATTATTTGTCCGAACCTTAGCATAACATCATGATTGCCTTTTTTTAAACTGCCATTTGCAATATCAGTTAATGCATTATAAGGATATACAGAAATAAATGGCGTTAATTTTCTGATCGTTTCCAAATCAAACCCCTCAATAATTTGCAACTCCACCAATTCAAGAATATTTCCATTTTCTTTAATATGGTTCAACAGGGCATTAATCTGCACTGGTGTTAAAATTATAAGTTCTGCAAGTTGTTCACTATTCGTTTTATTTATATTAATAGGATGTTTTTGATAGGAATTTAAGCGTTCAGTGAGCTCCGCATAATCAAAATCCTCACCTACCCTATCTGCTATCGATTCAATAATCCGTTCAATAACCAAGTTTGTCTCAACCTGGGCATTTGCCCGTTTCAAACTGTATAAACCAATCATCAGAGTTATGATGAAGAATTTAAAACTCATAGCTTAATCCAATTTGAGGTACAAATCCTAAATAACTCTGCGAATAAGTTGCAGCATCAAATCGAAATTTTTGATGGCTGATACCGAATCCAAAATATTGACGCACGGGATTTGAAGATATTCCACCACGCAAAGCCAGCCATTCAATAATTTTATACTCTGTGCCAAATTTTAATGAGGTTGTTGAGTTAAGCGTTTTTTGAATTTCTGAAGTTAGCAACACGCTATTGCTGACCCTGTATGTTCCCCCAAAATCTATACTCACAGGTACTGAAGCTCCAACTTCATTATTATATCCACTCCTGGCAGGGTTAGTAACATGCGCTCCCAGGGTAATATCTTTATTGAGTTTGTATTGAAACCCAATATCAACCGATACCGCATCTGAAGAGCCGTAGTTTTGGATTTTAAGCTGATGATAATTGAATCCTAAGCCTAAAGATATCTGCCCCCACCTTCTTGAAGCTGCCAGGGAAACAAGCTGCTCATTATATGCAGAGAAACCATACCTGCTAAAAGTTAATGCAAATACATACTTTAACGCAGGATATATAATAAGAGCCGACTGTGTGCTAATATCCTGATCAATAACTTGCTGCTGAAAATTAATGGCGGCTACTATGGTGTTCACCTCAGTAAGACCTGCCTCATTACTCTGTGACGACCAGTAATCCTGTAGAGCTACACCCGAGGATCCTAATGCTGTTAATCTGGCGCCAGGATTTACCTGACCCGAGGCAGAAAAACTACAAATGATAAATATGCTCCAGATTAGCTTCATGATTTAACTTTATCTATTTAAACCTATAGCAATTTTTTCAAAATAAATATCCCCTCAAAAGGGGATATTTAAAATAATTAAAAAAAGATAACTGCCTGATAGATAAATAATTATTAAAATTCCGGACTTTTTCAAAGAAATTTCAGCGTCGTATTCCAGTAACCCGGTGGTTATTTTTTATATATCATCAGGTTTGTGAACCTAGCCAACAACCATAGAATTTAATGCTATTCGTTTTTTAACATCATTAAGTTTTCGATATGTTTGTTCATGCTAAAAACCTTGCAGGTATTATTACGGTTTGTCTGCTTTTGGCTGATCTTCTTCTTTATCGATCGTTCGATATTTCTTATATTTTTTTCTGATAAATTAGCAGTCAGTCCACACGAGGTGGTTTCCACGTATGTAAACGGGCTCAGACTGGATTTTTCAACTGCCGTATATATTTCAGCAATTCCACTGCTTATTTATATTGTATTATGGCTTTTTCCGAGGCTAAAGCTATCAACCAGCGTTCCACGAGCCTATGTTTATATTACAATTTCGCTAATTACATTAATTAGTGTAATCAATTTAAATATTTACCGCGAATGGGGATCTAAAGTAAATTACAGGGCATTTCAATTAGCTTTCAGTTCCCCAAACGAAGCATTTGCATCCGCTGCTTCCTCCCCGCTGTTTTTGTCGGTTTTAATCGCTGTTTTAATGATTTTTATTGGTATCTGGCTTTCAAAAAGAATAATTCAGTTTACACTGCCGGATGTGATGATGACATTATGGGTGAAGGTGCTGTCTGCATTATTGTTTATTACCATGGCCGGACTTATTATACGCGGCGGATGGCAGCTCGCCCCAATAAATCCGAGTATGGCTTATTTTTCTAACAAGCCCATATTAAACCATGCGGCAGTAAACACACATTGGAACCTGTTACATGATTGGCTTAAGAAGTCTGCCGGTGATAACCCTTATAAGTATTTTCCCCAACATAAAGCAAACGCACTAGTGCATCAGCTTTATGCCGGTAAAGGTGAAAAGTCTATCTTTTTATTAACTACACAGCGACCAAATGTCGTGCTCATCATACTTGAAAGCTTCACTGCAGATATTATTGAAAGTTTGGGAGGCGAAAAAGGTATAACACCAGGAATAGATAAATTAGTACGCTCTGGCGTACTTTTTACTAATATATATGCGTCGGGCGACAGAACCGACAAGGGACTTACAGCCATACTTAGCGGATTCCCTTCACAAGCTATCAGAAGTATCGTAAAAGAAAACAATAAACATGAAAAACTGCCGGCAATAGCGGCAGATTTACAGCAGACAGGATATTATACATCATTTTTCTATGGAGGGGAAAGCGAATTCTCCAATATGAAATCTTATATATTAAGCCATGGATTTGATAACCTGGTAGATCAAAATTCATTTAAAGCCGCTGACAAAAACTCTAAATGGGGCACGCATGATCACATTGTTTTTAAGCGACAGTTAACCGACCTGTCGAAGCATCAGCAACCCTTTTTTTCTACACTGCTTACTTTATCCAATCATGAACCATTTGAACTTCCCGGTAATCCACATTATCCGGGCCCGGCAGTAGAAAATAAATTCAGAAGCACTGCTTTTTATACAGATTCGGTCCTGCACAATTATATAGAAAAAGCCAAACAAACACCATGGTATAACAATACATTGTTTATAATAGTTGCCGATCATGGTCACAGACTGCCTGGTAACAAATATGAAAGTTTTAATCCAGGCAGATACCGCATACCCCTGATTTTTTTTGGCAATGTAATTAAAGAAGAATTTCGCGGTAAAAAATTAAACAAAATAGGCAGTCAGACGGATATTGCTACAACGTTGTTATCGCAGCTGAATATTTCATCAGAAAAATACAAATGGGGCCAGAACCTGTTAAATACTTCAAAAGAATTTGCATTTTTTAACTGGGATAATGGCTTTGGAATAGTTACTCCTGAACAAAGTACTTCATTTGATAACGTAGGTAAACATGTTATTTACCGGCGAAAAGAAAATTATTCAAAGAATGATTCTCTGGTAAATATGGGAAAAGCTTACATGCAATCAGTTTTTCAACAATATATTAACTATTAGCAATCCAGGTCCTTTTTAAAAGTGCCACTACCCGTTTGTCTGCCGGGAAGGTTACATCATTTTCATCCAGTTCGTCAATACTTTTCCATCTGAACGCCTGAAGCAACTCTGCCTGACTATCAAAATCAAACAATAGTTTTTTAAAATTCAATAAAAGTTCTGTTTTGGGTTTAACATAATAGTAAATGCTAATTACCTGGCTATCATCAAAGGCAGATTTTACAAAAAAATCCGTAGTGTAAAAATGCTCTAGAACTTCTATTTCGACATTGCACTCTTCACTAAATTCACGTTTTAACCCATCAAGCAACCCTTCGCCAAATTCTAATCCGCCGCCTGGAAACTTAATGAACCTCATACCGTGCTCTTCTTCATCACTTAATAGTATCTGTCTTTTATCATTAATCAATAGCCCGTAGACTCTTACATTGAATGGATACATCATTGAAAATGCTTTTTGTTTTGAGTGATATTATCCATAGTCCACGTAATGTCTTTAAGTTTTGCCTCACTTCTAACCGGGCAGTCAGCCATCCGGCAATAATGACAGCATTGGGGCAAGCATGGATCTGAATGAATAAACAACTCGGTTTTAACACGGACTTTATTATTAATTAATGCATCCACCTCCGACACCTCTTCATGCACTTTAACCAGGTCAAAATAATAAGGTAATGTAAGATGACAATCAATGTGAAGTTCGTTCCCATACCGCTGGGTACGAAGATTATGAACATCAATCCATGCTTCTTTACGATTATGATTTAAAATATCTATTACTTCTTTAACAACCACAAAATCCGACTCGTCCATGAGCCCACCAATAGACTTTCTGAACAATTTATAGCCATTGTAAATAATATACAGACCAAGTAAAATAGATAAAATACTATCCAGGTAATGTATGCCTGTAAAATATATAAGAAGCAGGCCGGCAACTAATCCGACGCTGGAATATGCATCAGTTTGCAGGTGTTTGCCATCTGCGTATAAAATGAGCGAATTTAACTTGCGACTTTGCTCTATTAAATAGTACCCTAATATAAAATTGATAGCCCCTGTTACCGCAATGATTATAGTTCCAATTAATAAAGTCTGGATCTCATGAGGAAAAAACAGATTGTAAATAGATTTGAACACGATCAGTATTCCGGCAATCAGAATTAATATACCTTCTACAAAAACCGAAAAGAACTCTACCTTTCCGTGGCCATAAGGATGATTTTTATCACGCGGCATTGCAGCCAGATATATACTATAAAAAGCAAAAGAACTAGCCAGTACATTTACAATACTTTCTGCAGCGTCTGTTAAGATGGCGTTTGAAGATGTGGCAAAATATGCAACGAACTTTGCCAGCATTAAAATAATGCCTGTAATTAAAGAAATAAGAATGATTTTTTTTTGTGGTTGCAAGGCTAAGTAAATTACAAATTTAAAGAAAATGCCTATGGGTTTTGAAAATATCACAAAACCGGTAATTCTTTATTAATCTTTAACTAAATTCCTGCTGGCTTTATATATTTGCAAAATATCAGCAAAAAAATGAATATTTTATCAGATAGAATTACCAAACTGAGCGAGTCGGCAACAATTAAAATGGCTAAGCTTGGAAGAGAACTTGCAGCGAAGGGCGTAGATGTAATTAGCCTGAGTTTGGGAGAAACAGATTTCCATACTCCTGATTTTGTAAAGAAAGCTGCGAAGGACGCTATTGATCAAAACTATTCATATTACACACCGGTGGCCGGTTATCCGGAATTACGGAAGGCTGTTTCATCCAAACTAAAACGCGAAAACAATCTTGATTTTAATTTTGATCAGATCGTAGTATCTACGGGAGCCAAGCAATCTTTGGCAAATGTTATTATGTGCCTGATCAATCCCGGCGATGAGGTGATTATCCCTACTCCATATTGGGTTTCATATTCCGAGTTGGTTAAACTCGCCGAAGGGGAATCAGTATTTATAGATACCACTATAGAAAGTGATTTTAAAATTACTCCTCAGGAATTAGAAGCTGCGATAACTCCAAAAAGCAAGCTTTTTATGTTTTCATCTCCTAACAATCCTACCGGAACTGTTTACACGCATGGTGAGCTTGCAGCTCTGGCAGAGGTATTTGAAAAGCATCCGGGCATTTACATTATTTCTGACGAGATCTACGAACATATAAACTTTCTTAATGAACATGAATCCATAGCCCAGTTTCAAAGTATTAAGGATCGTGTAATCATTATAAACGGCTTATCAAAGGCATACGCAATGACCGGTTGGAGGATAGGTTACTCTGCAAGCAATAAAGAAATTGCTGATGCTTGCGATAAACTTCAAAGCCAGATCACTTCCGGTACTTGTTCAATAACACAGCGAGCAGGTATTTCAGCTTATGAAGGTGGATTGGAAAGTGTTAAAGAAATGAAAGAAGTCTTTTTACGTCGCCGGGATTTAGTGTATGGACTTTTAAAAGATATTCCGGGATTAAAGGTAAATCTGCCGGCCGGGGCATTTTATTTCTTTCCTGATGTGAGCTCTTTCTTTGATAAAAAAACAGAAGAAGGTGAAATGATTAAAAATGCAGATGACTTGGCGCTATATCTTTTAAATAAAGGTCATATAGCATTAGTGAGCGGCGATTCTTTTGGCGATCCAAAGTCTATACGCATTTCATACGCAGCAGCTGATGAGAAATTAATAGAAGCTATGAAACGTATTAAAACAGCGTTGGGAAAATTGAAATAGCTGGAGTTGGAGGTTGAAATATGCCTCATTGCCGTTAAGCAAAAACTAAAATTATAACTAAATGACCGGAATCTTTGATAAATTTAATTCACTCAATATTCTGATCATTGGAGACGTGATGGTAGATGCTTATTTGTGGGGCAAGGTGGAGCGGATATCACCGGAAGCACCTGTTCCTATCGTATCGGTAACCAAAAAGGAGAACAGGCTCGGGGGAGCAGCAAATGTAGCACTAAACGTAAAGGCTTTAGGAGCTACTCCTTATTTATGTTCTGTTATTGGTATGGATATTGAAGGTACTCATTTCATAAATTTGCTAAAAGATCAAAATCTTTCTACTGAAGGTATTTTGCAGGTTGACGGGCGCCAAACCACAGTAAAAACACGTATCATTAGTCACAATCAGCAAATTCTGCGGGTTGATGAAGAGAATATTCAAAATATCAGTGCAGATACCACTCAAGCTTTAACCATGCGGATCAGTGATATCATTTCTCAGCATAATATTAATGCCCTGATTTTTGAAGATTACGATAAAGGCATAATCACTGAAGAGCTTATATCTCAGGTTGTTTTGTTAGCAGAACAAAACAATATTAAAACAGTGGTGGATCCTAAAAAGCGAAACTTTATGAGCTATCATAATGTCACACTTTTTAAACCCAACTTACAGGAATTAAGTGATGGATTGAAATTAAGTATTGATGCTGCAAATATTCACGAAGTTGAAAAAGCAGTTGAGCAGCTTCAGCAACAGCTTAATATACGGAATGTAATGGTTACACTTTCTGAGCGGGGTGTTTTCATGAGCTCTGACGGTGAAAATAAGTTAATCCCGGCACATATTCGGAACATTGCCGATGTTTCAGGTGCAGGTGATACCGTAATTGCTACAACTGCTGTTTGTTTGGGTGCAGGAATCGATGCATTTAAAACGGCTGCTATAGCAAATATAGCGGGGGGGTTGGTTTGCGAACATGTTGGTGTAGTGCCTATAAATAAGGAACAACTATTAGCCGAGGCAGAAAAGCTATAGATGTTATTTGCTTCTTATTGCTTCAACCGGATCAAGACGCGAAGCCATGAATGCAGGAATAAAACCAGAAATTAATCCAATTGCTGACGAGAGTATAATGGTAAGGATCACTTTGTCCAGATCTACCACTATTGCCAGATCTGCAAACGTTTTAAGGATAAATGCAAGCAGATAAACTATCCCAAGCCCTATTATACCTCCCATAAGACAAAGTAAAATGGCTTCTATAAGGAACTGAAGCATAATAAAGTAATTTTTTGCTCCAAGGGATTTTTGTATACCTATAATATTGGTACGCTCTTTAACAGATACGAACATAATATTAGCAATTCCGAAGCCGCCAACCAAAATGGAAAAGCCGCCAATAAAAGCCCCGGCAAAATTAACTATTCTGAAAAGCTGATCTAATTGAGCAGTAATAATAGTGGTTTTATTCAAAGAAAAATTATCATCATCACGCGGACTGATTCTTCTTATTGATCTCATAAGGCCTCTCAATTCACTTTCCAGCTCAGCAACTGAAACATTTTCTTTGCCTTTTACTGTAATTTGAGGATCATACCGATCACTTTTGATATCTATAACGCCTCTGGCAAAACTTAACGGTATCAAAATTATTTTATCTGAAGATATTCCCAACATATCTTCACCTTCTTCCTTAAATACCCCTACTACCGTTATTTTTCGCCCCAATGCAGTGATGTTTTTTCCAATAGGGTTTTCATTTGGAAATAATCCCTCAGATATGGTTGAACCTATAATTGCAATGGAACTGCCTCCATTGGATTCAGCTTCCGTAAAGTATCTTCCATCTGTAAGATCAAATTGCCAGGTTTTATAATAATCATGAGATGCTGCTGTAATTTGTGCCCCTTCAATGCTTTGGCTTTTATATTTTAACGTTCGATTGCCCATGGATGCTTCAAAGGAAATCCCTTCAGCACCCTGCATTCTATTGGTTAATTTTTCATAATCCTTAATTCCCGCAACCGGCCTGTTCATGTATTTCCACCACGGGTAATCGCCCCCACCGCCCCATGGCCATTTGTGAATATATATCGTATTACTGCCCAGCTTGTCTACGCTGCTTTGAAGATTATTGCGAAGAGTATCCACAGCTGAAAAAACGCCAATAATGGTCATTATGCCTATGGTAATACCTAAAAGAGAAAGAACAGTACGAAGCTTATTCTCCCTAAGAGCCTGAAAAGCAAAATTAAAGCTCTCTAATATCAGTTTTAAGACGATCATTTCAGTTCGTTTGACCCTGTAAATTCCAAAAGGTTACATCGTTATAAATATACGTTGCTCAGAAGTAAAAAAATTACACCACTAACCCTAACACTACATAAACAAAAGGTTAAAATTATTTCTTAAATTTGCGCCCTGAAATCCACGTATTATAATGAAATTATCCCAATTTAAATTCAACTTACCAGATTCTCTGATAGCACATGAGCCGTCACCTATACGTGATGAAGCCCGTTTAATGGTTCTAAATAAAAAAACCGGAGCTATTGAGCATAAAATATTTAAAGATTTACTTGGATATTTTGATGAGAAGGATGTAATGATTTTAAATAATACCCGTGTATTTCCTGCACGGTTATATGGAAATAAAGAAAAGACCGGTGCCACTATTGAAGTTTTTTTACTGAGGGAATTAAATAAAGAATTACGTCTGTGGGATGTTTTGGTAGATCCGGCCAGAAAAATAAGAGTAGGAAATAAATTATATTTTGGCGAGGACGATTTACTTGTAGCCGAAGTTGTTGATAATACTACATCTCGCGGAAGAACCATTCGTTTTCTTTTTGATGGCACCAATGAGGAGTTTCGTAGGAATATTGAGATATTGGGAGAAACACCGCTTCCAAAATACATTAAAAGAAAGGCTACACCAGAAGATAAAGACCGTTACCAAACCGTTTTTGCTAAAAACGAAGGCGCTGTTGCTGCTCCAACTGCGGGTTTACATTTTAGCCGGGAATTAATGAAACGCCTGGAATTAAAAGGTGTTGAATTTGCTGAAGTTACTTTGCATGTGGGCCTGGGAACTTTCAGGGCTGTAGAAGTTGAAGATCTTACCAAGCATAAAATGGATTCCGAGCAATTTATTATCGAGCAGAAAGCTGTAAAAATTGTTAATAAAGCTATAGAAAATAAACAGAAGGTCTGTGCTGTGGGAACAACCAGCATGAGAGCTGTAGAATCTGCCGTTTCTGCAGGACGGATTTTAAAACAAGCCAATGACTGGACCAGTAAATTCATATTCCCACCATACGAATTCAGTATAGCAAATAGTATGGTTACTAATTTTCACACTCCAGAATCAACTTTGTTAATGATGGTTGCTGCTTTTGGAGGTTACGAACATGTTATGAATGCCTATGAAGTGGCTATTAAAGAAAAATATCGCTTTTTTAGTTACGGAGATGCTATGCTGATTATTTAATTATAATTCCGCGTTAGCGTCATTTCTGCAAAAGTTATCGCTGTACAGATACTTAAATGAAATATTACGCCATTATTGTTGCCGGCGGCATTGGTAACCGGATGGAAAACAGTATTCCCAAGCAATTTCTTTTATTAGGCGGGATACCCGTGTTAATGCGTTCAATTGAGGCTTTCTTTAATTCTGAATTGAAGCCTTCTATAATCCTGGTACTACATTCTGCGCATATTCAATTATGGAAAGAGCTATGTATCAGACACGGCTTTAAAATTTCTCATCAAATAGTTCAAGGTGGTGAAACCCGCTTCAGCTCTGTAAAAAACGGCCTCAAGCTTGTTAATAATAATTCAATTACAGCAATTCACGATGGAGCCCGCCCAATTGTATCACAATCTCTCATAAACAAATGTTTTCGCTCAGCTGAACAACACGGAAATGCAATACCCGGGGTTCAAAGCAGTGATTCTATTCGTCAACTCAGGAATGGTACTTCGAAATCCTTAAAACGGGAAGAAATTTATAAAATTCAAACTCCTCAGGTATTTAAAACCGAGGTATTGGTTAACGCTTATGAACAACTTTTCGAGCCCATTTTTTCTGATGATGCAAGTGTTGTAGAAAAAGCCGGTCATATCATTCATCTGGTAGACGGGGAATCTTCAAACATAAAAATCACCTATCCTGAAGATCTGATAATTGCAGAGTCTTTACTGCAGTTAAACAAAAAAAGACCCTGAGCGGGTCTTTCAATTCAAAGTTCTTAATTGTTAATGTTACAATCTTACAACGTTCCACCGCGTATTACGCGAAGTAAAATAGCGATAATTGCAATCACTAATAAAATGTGGATGATGTTTCCTCCGAAAGGAGTTACAAATGCTCCAAAGATCCATACAATTATAAGAATAACTGCAATCAGATAAAGTAAGTTACCCATAGCTTTAAATTTTAGTTCAATTGATTAAATAATTTATTTTAATAGTAAATGCTAAAACTAATACTTTTGTTTTAATTTAAATTGTCTTAACCCTATAAAAAAAAAGATTCCTGCATATTTCTTAATATTCATCCTCATTAAAGAAGAAATCATCCTTTGTAGGATAGTCAGGCCATATTTCTTCAATATTTTCATAAGGCTCCCCGTCATCTTCCAGTGCCTGAAGATTTTCTATCACTTCAACAGGAGCTCCGGAACGTATCGCATAATCGATTAATTCGTCTTTAGTGGCCGGCCATGGTGCATCTTCCAAATGTGATGCTAATTCTAACGTCCAATACATATTTTTAGAAGGTGTTAAATTTTAATTGGCAAAAGTATAATAAAATAATTTAGATTTTTAAATAATTTTCAATGATTCTCAATTCCTGGGAAGCCATATATTTTCCTCTGTTTTATCATCCAGACCAACTTTTCGTGCCAGGGTAAATAAATAATCGCTCAGCCGGTTAAGGTAAATAATCAGCTTTTCATCTACAACACTTTCCTCACTCAGCTGCACGGTTAAACGTTCTGTCCTGCGGCAAATACAGCGCGCTACATGGCAAAAAGATACCGCCGTATTACCACCCGGAAGAATAAAATGTCTGAGCTCTGGGAGAAATTCGTTCATCTTATCCATTTCCTTTTCCAGAAGCTCAATATCCAGGTTAGTAAGATCAGGGATTTTCATCCGAGATTTATCCGGATCTGATGCCAGCGAGGCTCCCATGGTAAAGAGCCGGTCCTGAATTTTTTTAAGTACAATTTTATACTCCATCGCAATTTGCTGGTCACGTATTAAACCGATATACGAGTTAAGTTCATCTACTGTTCCATACGTTTCAATACGCAGATGATATTTAGGAACACGGGTACCACCAATTAACGAGGTATACCCTTTATCGCCTGTTTTTGTATAGATTTTCATTAGAAGTGAATTAATAATAATAATATTCTTTTATCAATAGAATTTAAGGGGTTAATATGTTTCCGCTTACATTCAGTTACCAGTTACCCGAAAATTAACAATTTTTATTATTAATCAGAATATGATAAACCTCTCCCCGCCTGTTCAGCTCTATAAAACGCAGAGGATTGGATGTTTAATGCGATAAGTAATTTGAAATTAATAACTGAATAATAATTGACAGCTTCTACTTAAAAGCCTGACTCCTCACTCAAAATTATCCAGATCGTCAATACTAAAAATATTAGTTAAATAATTCGCATTTTAATTTTATCTTCAAGTTTATAATTTAATTTATGGCAACAGATATAAAGTGTCCGGGGTGCGGTCATACTTTTCCCATGGAAGTAGCTATGACAGAGGAATATAGAAAAGATCTGCGTGAAAAAATGCTCTCATACACCAGGCAAAAAGATGAACAACATCAGCTTAAGCTGGAAGAGTTAGACAGGCAACAGCAGCAGAAGCAGCAGGAGTTTGATAAAAAACTGGTACAAGAGCGGGTGCGTATACAACAATCCCTTGAAGATAATATCAGGAAAACTATAAGCGAAGATTTCGAGAATAAGTTACAGCTTTTAGAAAGTTCAAATAAAGATAATGCAGAAAAACTGAAGCTTGCCCGCCAGAAAGAACTGGAGTTTCTGAAAAAAGAACAGCAACTTGAAGATAAAAAGGCCGAAATGGAAATCGATCTTCAGCGTAAGCTGCAGGAACAGCGTAACGAAGTGGTGGAACAAACCCGTAAACAAGAGAACGAGCGGAACCAGGTAAAAGAAACTAATTTTCAGTTGCGGGTTAAAGAGCTTGAAAAGCAGCTGGAAGATCAGAAAAAGCTGGCTGAAGAGATGAAACGTAAAGCCGATCAGGGCTCTATGCAGTTGCAGGGAGAAGCGCAGGAACTTATTCTGGAGGAGTTGCTGAAATCTAGCTTTCCGTTTGATGTGATCTCAGAAGTGGGCAAAGGCGTTCGCGGGGCAGATTGTATTCAAACGGTACGAAATCAATTCGGGCAGGAATGCGGCCGTATTATTTATGAAAGTAAACGTACCAAGGATTTTGCCGGCGACTGGACAGAAAAGCTTAAAAAGGATATGCGCAGCATGAGTATCGATGTTGCCGTTATTGTAACCCAGTGCTACCCAAAAGGGATGGATTGTTTTGGCGAAAAAGACGGCGTGTGGATCTGCTCATTTGATGAGGCGAAAGCCGTAGCGTATATCCTGCGGGACAGTGTTATAAAATTATATACGGCAAACCGTTCTGAAGAGAACAAAGGAGAAAAAATGCATATGATGTATGATTACCTCACCAGCAGCGAATTCTCTGAGCAATGGAAAGCCATACGGGAAGGCTTTATGAGCATGAAACTTTCTATCCAGAAAGAACGCGACGCCATGGAGCGGTTATGGAAAGCCCGTGAAAAGCAGCTCGAAAAAGTATTGCTGAATGCAGCTTATATACGGGGCTCTGTAGAAGGTATAGCCGGAACGGATTCGATACAATTAAATTTAATGGATGACAGCGACGCTTTATTGATAGATTAGGATTCTGTACCCTGATTAGTTTTATAACCTGTTAATACTACCGTCGGTAAATTTTTTTAAAGATAAACGATACATAACCCGTGTACGAAATTGATTAACCACAATATATTAAAAATATGAAAGATAAATTTTATTTGTAGTAAGTCTCCTTTTTGGTTTAGTATTTATAAACGCTGGGCTAAATAAATTTTTTAATTATATGCCAATACCCGAAGATTTACCTGTGAGTATGACTAATTAATGGCTGCATTTATGCAAATTAGCTGGTTAATGCCACTTATCGCTATTGCAGAAATTATTGGAGGATTACTTTTCATACCGAATAAATATAGAGCGCTCGGCGCAATAATTATATTTCCTGTGATGGTAGGAATATTATTAACTAACATCTTAAATGCACCATCAGGACTTCCAATAGCACTTGTTTTATTTGCAATAAATATTTGGGGTATGATCGAAAATCGGGACAAATACCTTCCAATGATTAGGAATAAAAGTCACAATAACGACCGATAACATTGGCTATAAGACATTGCTGCATTTCGGTAACGCAAGTTTGTTCTTCCAAATATATTTTAAACTTGCAGAATGATATTCAGCTAACCCATCCGAAACGATTCTATAGTTGAATGATGTTAGGCGTAATAGTAGAACGACGCAAACCACCGGCAGTGCGAAGATAAATTGAAATGCCAACAGCATATTTAACACTATCGTTTTGCCCTGACCGCAGGTTGTGACAATGAACCGCATCAAGAGAATTTTATAGGAATTGAAGCATTGACGAAGAAAGTACAGAAATTTTACATGTAAATTTAGCCCTGATTTGAAAAACATAGACAAAAAGAGCTTAGAGAAGGCTTATCGCTTGTTTGAAACTGGCGAAATAGACAAAATTGAAATTGGTACAACCAAAGGATTGCAGATGATTCACAACAATCTGTTTGACGGATTATATGATTTTGCAGGAGAAATACGTACCAAGAATATTGCAAAAGGTGGCTTTAGATTTGCAAATGCTTTGTATTTGAAAGAAATTTTGGTAAAAATTGAACAAATGCCAGAAAATACTTTTGAAGAAATTATTATCAAATATGTGGAAATGAATATTGCCCACCCGTTTATGGAGGGCAACGGCAGAACTATGCGAATATGGCTTGACATGCTCTTAAAAACAAAACTAAGAAAAGTAGTAAACTGGCAGTTTGCAAGCAAAGAACTTTACCTTCAAGCAATGGAAAGAAGCCCAATTAACGATTTGGAATTAAGAACGTTGCTCCTTGCCAATTTAACTGATGAAATAAACAACCGGGAAATCATTTTCAAGGGCATAGACCAATCCTATTACTATGAAGGATATGAAAAACGAAACGATGAAACGTAAACAACAATTACCAATCATTACCAACTAAACAAAAACTTGAGATGTTGTGAAGTGGAATATGCAAAACCTGACTCAACAGACTGCATAAACATAAAGGTAGCACATAACAGGACATTTTAAAAAGGCAGGTTTTGTACTCCACAGACAGTTCAGTTCTCCGCAATCTGAAAATAATTAATAAAAGATATCATGATTAAAAAACACATATTTCTTTTTGCCCTAGCGCTTACGGCTGTTTTGAATCAGTCATTTGCTCAGGTTCCGTATAATTCTGCTATCTCCAACGGCCCGTCAAAAAATGCAACAGTTTCTGAACAAATTGGATTAACTCAGGTTACAATTACCTATCGTCGTCCGGCTGTAAATGGACGCGGAGGAAAGATTTGGGGCGGACTCGTCCACGAAGGCTTTACTAAACAAGGTTTTGGATTTAACAACCCTGCTCCATGGCGTGCAGGGGCAAACGAAAACACAATTATCGAATTCGATAAAGATGTAAAAGTTGAAGGTCAAATCTTAGCAAAAGGAAAATATGCGTTGTTTATCGCTTATTATCCGTTAGAAAGTACGATCATATTTTCCAAAAAGACGGATGCCTGGGGATCATTTTTTTATGATGAGAAAGATGACGTCCTCCGGGTTAAAGTTAAGCCGATGCAACTTAAAAATAGTGTTGAATGGCTCCGGTATGAATTTTCAGATCAAAAACCTAATTCTGCTATGATATTGCTGGAGTGGGATAATCTTGCGATTCCTTTTAAAATTGAAGTTGATGCACTGGAACAACAATTTGAGGCACTATCAGCCGAATTGAAAAATCCACGGGGATTTACGTGGCAAGGTTTTAATATTGCTGCGAACTGGAGTCTGCAAAATAATTATAAATTGGAACAGGGTTTCGCCTGGGCTGATTTTGGAATATCCAATTTTGGCGGTAACCAACAATTTTTATCCCTGGCAACAAAATCACGATTGCTCGAAAAACTAGGAAATATATCTGAAGCCGATAAGACAATTAAACAGGCTCTGCCATTAGGCAATATAAACGAAATCTATCAATACGGAAGGCAACTTTTGGGTCTTAAAAAGATGAAGGAAGCTCTGGAAATCTTTAAATTCAATTATGATAAAAATCCAACTCAATTTATAGCCTTAATTGGAATGTCACGCGGTTTATCCGAGAATGGCGATTTTAAACAAGCATTGGAATTTGCAATTAAGGCATTACCGCTTGCGCCAAATGAGCCCAATAAACAACTAGCGCAATCCATGATTGACAAACTTAAATTAGGTAAGGAGGTAAATTAGTTTACCCGTAAGCTAAGTGAAAAAAGAAGCTTTGTTTTAACTTTTTAAGTAATGAATTGTTAAGCTATTAAATAATAACGATGGATAAGCTTAATAGTACACCAAAGCAGGGTAAAATTTCCAGGGTAATCGTAATAGGTACATCTGCAGGAGGTCTCAATGCATTAAAAACATTATTCAGTCAGTTTCAAAAGGACTTCCCCCTACCTGTCCTGGTGGTGCAGCACATTTCTCCCGATGCTACCGGAAATGTGCTGTTAGACACTCTGAACAGTTTTAGTAACTTAACCTGTCAGCATGCCAAAAAAGGGGAAAAACTGAAACCCGGTTACGTGTACCTGGCACCGTCAGATCATCACCTGATGATTGGTAGTGATCTGAAAATCCTGGTAACAAAGGGAGCTCAGGAAAACAGGTCACGACCTGCCATCGATCCCTTATTCCGATCTGCTGCTGTTGCTTTAGGAAACGGGGTTATCGGCATTTTACTTACCGGTTACCTGGACGACGGAACTGCCGGTATGAAAGTGATAAAAAGATGTGGAGGAATTTGTATAGTTCAGGATCCAAAAGATGCCGAGTACCCACCTATGCCTTTAAATGCCATGACCCAGGTAGATGTTGACTATTGCGTACCGTTATCCGAAATGGGCGCCCTCATTTACCAACTTATTCCTCAAAAATTAGGTAAAAAAATACCTGTTCCGAAAGATATTTTAATAGAAGCTAAAATTGCTGAAAGAGTATTGAGTGATCTGCCTTCTGTAAATTCACTTGGGAAGCAAATTCCTTTTAATTGTCCGGGTTGCGGAGGAGTATTGTGGAAAATGGATAAAGATACCAATTTAAGGTTCCGATGCCATACCGGTCACGCATACACGTCGGCATCGCTGCTAGCTGAGCAGACTAAAAAGATTGAAGAAACCATGTGGACTGCCTTAAGAATGTTTGAAGAACGAAAAAACCTCTTAACTGAAATGGCTAATGGGAAATCGGGAGTTGGTTCTAAATCTGCCCTGGAAAGAGCAAATATGTCCCAGGTTCATATTGATCGTATCAGGTTAATGTTACAAACTGATACAGATAATTCCGGGGACGATATCCCTACCTGATTCAACCCGGTGTATTAATATGTCGTATCTGTAGTCCTGGCGTTACGTGAATGTACCGATGCAGGAACGGGTTCCGAAAGCGGTTTTATCAATTTATACAGCTCTATAATGGATGTTAGGCCTACCAATGCCATGGCAGCAGCGGAAGCAGTAATTATCTCTTCATTTCCGGCAATGTCGCGGTTCTTTAAAATGATCCCATAAAAGGCCCAAATAATAACCATTCCATAAAAAACATTCTTTTTAACCATAATAACCAATATGGATACTAAAGCCATGATGCCAATTAAAATAATGGTTTGGTTTTTTGCAGATAACAGTATAGTGTCCCACCCGAATGCCTTAAATGCTGCATTAACATTCACTGCAATAGCAACTGAAATCCATCCAAAATATATACTTATTGGAATCTGTGTAAATATCTTTGATGATAAACTTCTTTCTTTATTGAAAATGTGAGCTTGTTTACAAATAAACACCAGAGTTACTAACTGAATGATCATTAGCAAAACCGACAGTATGACCATCTCATTTACCCATGCAACTACCCACAAAGTTGTAGCCATGTTATTTAAGACAAATAACCACCCTATTTGACGCAGTTGTACATTTGCTTCCTCATCTGCATCTTTTCTGAACGCAGCAATCAGGTGATATATACAAAATGCGAAGAGAGATATATAAATGAGTCCCCAGATAGAAAAGGTAATATCTGCCGGTGTAAACAGTGTATCGTATTTCTTTGATATATCCCCAATGGTATTTCTACCAAAAATTTTACGCTGACTAAGCATTGAAACTAAAAATGCAATGATAAAGCAGATAGCATTGCTAAGTGCCAGTAATTTTTCTCGCTTCATGCGTTTATAACATTAAAATCAATCTTTTTGTTGGCATCCTATATTTAAAATCCCAGTCTGAACAACCTTGTTCCGCCTTTATCGTCATCAGCAACCAGCAGAAGTTCGCGCTTACCAGTGATTAAAGATACGGATTCAATTTTCTGTTGTCGAAAGTGATGACTTAAATCCGTAAGTTTAATTAATGAAGGTATATAAAACTCGCTTTTTTGTAATTGTTCTTTAGCCTGATCGATAATTGCCAGGTAGCTTTCCCCAACTTCGCCATCATCATAAGCATTTGAAGTATTCTCCGAAGAAAATGTGATGAAAAGAATATCGTGCTTATCGTCGTAATCCATGCCTGAGATACCGGCTTGATTAACAGGTAGCTTAAGCTGGATTTTCAGTTTAAATTTTGGCTGGGAAATATCCGGTGTTGCAATTACAATATAATTATCCGGATGCGAAGTATTTGCACGAATGCCTAACACCAGATCCTCTCCCAATATGGTGGCAGCTTCTATGTTCAATTGCTTGAAATCGATTCTAAGCTGGTTATAAAAACGGGTAAAATCTATTCGTTTAACATCTTTATTCAGAGGATTAAATAGAAAAGCACTATCCCGGTGCGGAGTTAATGAACCGGATCCTAATAAAAGAATAGATCTTTTACCATCCCGCATGATTACTGCGGATGATTCAATATCAGCTTTAATCGTTTTAGAAATTCTGGGGCTTACCCCTTTTTCAAATAAACCAATACGTTCTTTCTCTACTAACTCTTCATTTAATACCAGCATTTCAGAGGCATCATCTCCCATAATGTAAAAATGGCCGTTTAAATAACTTATTGTTGAGCCGGAAGGATAATTAGCATGGACTTTATAGTTTAAAAAAACGGGCTTTACATCTTTCATCGAACAGGCAGATACAGTTACTAAAAACAATACGATAAAAAGTAATTTAAAAAAATTAAATTTAACCATTTGGTAAGCCATTAGTTGCTAATGATATGGTGATAAACAAATCCGTATAGTAAAAGTTATTCGTTTAATGATCAAATTTATATGAAAGTCGAAGATCTCGAAGATAATATTTCAACTTTTAAAAACAGTCAATCTGCTATTGAGGAAAAGCGGGCCATCTGGACAGCCAGTGCCAGAGCCTCTCTTATAAGTACTTTAAAATTAGTGATTGATCACCACAAACTTACTGCAGACGTGCAAGAGATTAATCTGTATAAAAATTACGAAGCAATTAATCTGACTATGGGGCATCACCGCAGCGGAATTATAAAAGAGAAACCAGATGAAATCCGGCATTTTAATAAATTTAGAGGCGCTCTGTCATTCTCACAAAGCTACAATGGAAATATAGATGTGATTATTCTTTACCCTCATATTGAAGAAATTACCACCCTTACTGAGAAAGATGTGATATCTCAGGTTGCCCCCTCAGAATTAACGGAAAGTTTTATATTGAAGCAGATTGATAAATTTATTACCGAATTAATTATGTGGGAAAAAAGTCCGCAGGTTCCTTCTGTGGGTTATCGTTTTTCCGAGCGTAAAGAAATTATTACTATAGAGAAAAAATCAAAATTATAGTAAACTAGGCGTAATTCTGATCTTCTTAAACATGAGGTTTACTTACATTCGGGTCGCCCTTTTTGTAAAACCTCCAGGCTATGCTTTGATATGGTTCTTCAATGTTGAGGCCAATTCTTGGAGCGGCTATGATATCCTGATCTGCAAATACTAATCCTCGGTCTTCAATCCATATTTCATCCTCTTGCAAAGAAATGCCATTATGGATTTTGCGTAAGGCCAGTGCTTTGGCCAGTGCCCCGGGTCCGCGGCATAACCGGCTATCATCATTCAATATCGCCCTTCTTTCACGCATAAACTCAATACCAACAACAGGCTGCAAAGCCCTTATCAATACCGCATGAGCCCGGTTTTCTGTTCCGGTAACAATATTCAGCATATCATGAATGCCATAACAGATGTACATGTAAACTACACCGCCGGTAGCAAACATAATATTGTTTCTGGCTGTACGCCGATTATTAAAAGCATGCGATCCGCGGTCTTCAGGAGCCCGATAGGCTTCGGTTTCGACTATTACCCCTCCAGTTAGTATGCCCTCTGTATTAACAAGAAGGTACTTACCCATAAGCTCACGGGCAATTCCCACTACATCATCACGCTGATAAAAAGAATCCGGAAGTTTCCCCATCAAAAGCAGATAAAATCTGTGATTTGTTGAAGGTACAGGCTGTCCGTTTCATCAAACTCATCATATCGATCACTGTCTGCATCAAGCACTCCAATAACGCTACCGTTCCTTACAATAGGTATAACTATTTCTGACTTTGATGATGAACTGCATGCAATATGTCCTGGAAATGCGTCAACATCGCGGACTATTTGTATCTGATTTTTTTCCCATGCAGTACCGCAAACACCCTTTCCCCTGGCAATACGTGTACAGGCAACCGGCCCTTGAAATGGCCCCAGTACCAGTTCATTTCCTTTAACCAGGTAAAACCCTATCCACAAAAATTGAAATTGCTGCTGTACTGCTGCACAAATATTGGCCATATTAGCGATAATATCATTCTCACCGGCAATAAGGGCACTTATTTGAGGTATTAGTGATTGGTATTGCTGCGCCTTTCCTGCAGAAATGATGTTTAAATTTTCAGCCATCAACAAAAATAAATACCTCAATCTGTTAGCCTGTTTGTTTACTGTAATATTTTCGGAGAAATAAACCTAATCGAGGGAAAGCCAATGAGAGTTTCTTCTATTGATATAATGTGGCACCATATTTATACGTTATATAGTACACTTAATCACACAACAATGAATAAAAAAGCAATAATGCTGTCACTCTTTGTAACATTGGGAGCAGCAACAATTGATAATGCCAGTGCTCAGCAGGTTAACCTTCCCGAGATTCTGAGAGGAAACCGTGTAGATGAAAGCAAGGTTTACCAGGACGATCGCGGAACTTATCATTATGAAACCCGTGAACGCAGGGTTTGGGTTCCTGAACAGCGTACACGTGGAGTTTTTGGCACTAGAACAGAACCAGGACATTACGAAACCATTCGTGAGCAGGTAAAAATTTATCATAATCGTAATAATGATCGGAATGATCGTAACAATCGTGATAATGATTATGGAGATTCAGAAGGTTACAAAAACAAAAAAGGAAAAAAAGGACATCCGCATGGTATGCCTCCGGGACAACGTAAGAAACAAGGAGACAGAGATCGTGATGATGACGATGACAGATATGAAGATCGCAGAAACGATAGAAGGGCTGGTGATCGGGACGACGACTAATTTATAGCTTTCAAAATTGAAAGTCTTTCCCAGCCAGGAAAGACTTTTTTTATTTCTTTATGTTTGATACATAAATCATTAAATGAGAATAGTAGCAGAGTTACCGCATCCGGATTTTAAGATCACTATTTTTTCAATGAATGCTAAGTTTATTATCAAGTTTGAGCAAGGCACTCTGGAACAAACTTTCAAGCTTTCAGAGATTGATATAGTAGGCGGAGTGAATGGGGTTTTCGAAATTATGGATGACGAGTTTTTAAAATCAACCAGTAACAGGTTTAATTCTATGCGTGCTGATTTTAATTCGGCATACACCCGACATGAATATTGAGATAAGAGTTATAATGTACTCTATATAAACTGTTTATAGTATCTAACAAAATTTTATTTGGCACATAATCATCTATTAGTTTGAATCAATTGTAATTATCTGTTCTAATTATTTAAATAGCATGTTGTTATCTTTTGATTTTCAACCTATTAATTATCCAAACAAAATATAATTTTCCATTCGAATTCGGTCTGAAATTGCTAAAATTTAGTTAAAAAGCATTTTCACAAAAAGAAAAAAAACGCTACTTTTGAATATGATTAAACAACTAACCTCGTCACGTTTTTTGGTTCTTACATTAGTAATTATCGCGGTAGCTTGTACCCGTGCCCTGCCCTATCTTATTCCTCACTTATGGAACTTTTCGGCAGTGTATGCATTGGGAATATTTGCCGGTTCGCAATTCAATGATAGGAGGTTGGCAATCATCATGCCTTTAGCAGCAATGGCTTTATCAGATCTTTTTATAGGTAATGGATTCAGTTTAATTGTGTATGCGGGCTTTATAGTAATCGTGATGTGTGGTATGGCTATTCAAAAACGCATCAATGTTACCAACGTTGCGCTTGCTTCTATTGCAGGAGCTTTTCTTTTTTACCTGATTACTAATTTTGCATTATTCTATCCCCCTACTCAATACCCTCACAATGCGGATGGCATAATTCTTTCTTACGTGAGAGGACTTCCATTTTTAAGAAATGCACTTATTTCCGATCTGGTATTTGCACCGATATTATTTTATGGTTTCTACATGCTTGAAAAACGTTATCCTGCGTTAGCACGTAACTGATAAATATAAAAAGAGGCTGTCTCAAAAGGGCAGCCTCTTTTTTATGGATTAAATATTTTGCTTTTTATTTGTATAATACTTTGATAATCAGTGTATTAAAGTATGAAAATTAATCAAAAAAAGTCGGTTTTTAAGACCTGTAACCCTTATCAGCAATTCCTGTTACCGCCCTCGTTAGATGAATTAATTCCTGAAAAACACCCGGTACGTTTCTGGGTTTGGTGATCGATGAAATTGAACTGGATATTCTTTCTAAACAATATAAAGGTGGCGGTACATCCAGTTATCATCCCTGGATGTTGCTTAAGGTGCTCGTTTATCGGAGCTTTTTTACATAGAGAGCTTTTCTAAATTAAATAAAGAGTTTTTTATCCTTTTTTAAAAAAATGCCTTATATTTGTCTCAATGGCAGTGTTCTCAAAAACATGTGAATATGCGATGCGTGCCGTATTCTTCATTGCTCATCGAACAGCTTCTGGTGGAAAAGTGGGCCTGAAAGAGATTGCTGATGGAATCAGCTCTCCAGAATACTTCCTCGCAAAAATTCTGCAAGACCTGAGTAAAAGGGGAATTGTTCAGTCGACAAAAGGCCCGAATGGAGGCTTTTATATTGATTCGGAAAACCTCAAAAGGCCTTTGTCACAGGTTGTAGAAGCAGTAGATGGAAACGGTATATTTATTGGCTGCGGATTAGGTTTAAAATATTGCTCCGAATCAAATCCTTGTCCCTTACATAATCAATTTAAAGAGATACGCAATCAAATCTACCAAATGCTTTCAACCACTACCATCGGAGAATTTAATGAAGATCTTAACTTGGGAATTACGGCATTGAAAAAGTAACTTTTTTTAACACAAAAAAGGATTAAAAGGTATTAATATATTTTATGGCAAAGACATATATGTTCAAACTAATAATAATATCAGCTTTACTCATATCAGGCTCCGTTTATCAGGTTTCTGCGGAAACGTCTTCGGTATCTGCAACAAACGATTTATCGTCGACTGTGCTATTGTTCGTTCTGTCTTTTCTGGTATTATTTCTTTTGGGTGTGACTCTGTATCTTCATCATAAAACAAAGGAAATCACTAAGGTTACTAACAGAAGAAACCCATCCGAAGAGACCCGATTTAAAGAATATATAGGAAAACTAAACAGTAAGCAAATTGACGGGTATTTGGAGTTTCAAAAAAATAATAGAGAAAACCAAAGCAAAGGTATTCAAGCAGGGAGCATTACAGCACTGATCTCTATTTTGATTATGGGATGCGGGAGTGTCGCTTCTGCCCAGACCGGAAAACCCACCGGGTCATTGTTCGCCGAAGGCGGTATTATTATTACACTTATTTTAATAATGATCCCTATAGTTGCCGGAATAATTTTGATGATTGTAAAAATCAGGAGGGTTTTAAGGACTTATCAAGATAAACAAAACCTTGAGGAGGGTGAAAAATTCGCTGATTATTTACGGGCTTCTGATCCGGTGGAATTAGAGCGGCTCTTATTAAAACGGAAGGAGGCGTTAGATTATTCGTTAACAAATAGTGAATTGTCTGGCAGTGATGTTGCCGAAGATGATCGGGGATTGGTAAGCTCGGTTAACAGTAGTGTTGATCTGCCGATTGTTTCAGCAAAAAAACGTGCCGTAAAGCGTCCGCCAATTGACCCCGCATTATCAAAATTGGTCATCTGGTTTATCGGAACCGCCACCTTTTGGCTGCTGTTCGGGACAACTGTTGGCGAATATTTAGGAATCAAGTTTGTATCACCAGACGTTGACCAGATCAGCTGGTTAAGCTTTGGCCGACTACGTCCGGTTCATACAAACGCAGTGTTTTGGGGCTGGGCATCACTCGCAATGCTGGGGTTGGGTTATTATGTAGTTCCTCGTGTTGGAAATGCTCCTCTGGCAAGTATAAAAGCTGGTTGGTGGATCCTTTATTTGATTAATGCAACAGTTATCATCGGCAGTTTGCTGCTGATGGCCGGAGTTAACAATGGCGGCGGAGAATATCGGGAATATATCTGGCCGGTTCAGCTCCTGTTTGGGATAGGTTTACTAATAACTTTAATTAATTTCTTGCAAACCATTGCGAAACGGAAAACCAAAGAAATTTACATTTCTAATTGGTATATTGTTGCTTCGGTGATTTTTGCGATCGTTATCTCCATTGTAGCATATATACCGGCCTGGCAAAACGGACTAGGCGAAACAATTGTTCAGGGATACTACATGCACCAGGGAGTAGGCATGTGGTTTATGCTTTTTACGTTGGGGATAGTGTACTATTTTCTTCCGCAGCAGCTAAACAAACCTATTTATTCATACAGTTTAGGGATTTTAGCCTTTTGGGCGCAGATTCTTTTTTACACAGTCATCGGAACACATCATTTTGTGTTTAGCTCTATTCCCTGGTGGCTCCAAACCACAGCCATCGTAGGAAGTGTCGGAATGGTGATACCGGTTGCGGCAGGTACAGCTAATTTCTTGTTGACATTTAACGGCACTTGGTACAAGATTCCGTCCAGTTATACCCTACCCTTCTTTCTGGTTGGAATCATTTTCTATTTCACGGGTTCACTTCAGGGTACAGCCGAGGCTTTCCGTTCAACCAATCTTATCTGGCACTTTACAGATTTTACTGTCGCCCACTCGCATTTAACCATGTATGGTATCATCTGTTTCTTTTTATGGGCAGGGATTTATGCGCTCGTTCCCCGGTTAACCGGAAAGGAGGCTCCTCAAATAACGGTAGGCGCTCACTTCTGGCTCGCATTAATCGGCCTGTTGTTTTACACCATTCCATTAATGTATGGTAGCACACTAAAAGGCTTAATGTGGATAGCTGGTAAGCCATTTATTGATAGCGTTGTTTTTATGGCTCCATATTGGTTGTGGCGGGCAATTGGCGGAAGCCTTATGTGGCTATCGCATTTGTTTTTTGCGTATAATATGTACAAAATGCTTTCGGGAAGCACCACAGTTGATGTCCAAGAAGCTGCTATTGAAAAACTAAATGAATCGTATTCTGCTACAGAGCCAAAACTATAGAACATAAGCAAACATGGAATTTTTCAATAATCATATAAAACTGTTTACAACGGCATTTCTCTTGTTTCTGATTCTAACCCTTTTCGTTTGTATCATGCCGGCATTAAATAACCAAAGTATCAACGAGCCTTTGCCCAATGCCATCTCCTTAAGTGAAGAAGCAACAAAGGGAAAAGCGGTATACATTTCAAATGGTTGTGTCGCATGCCATACCCAGCAGGTTCGTAATATTGATATGGACAAAGTTTGGGGCGAGCGTCCCAGCGTAGCAGCCGACTACGCAGATAATCATCGGACCGATTTTTGGCGAAACACTGCAACCCTAATGGGCACAGAGCGTACCGGCCCTGATTTAGCGAATATCGGTCAGCGGCAACCGAGTATAGATTGGCACTTGCCGCATCTGTTCAATCCGCGTATTGTTGTAAAAGAGTCGATAATGCCTTCATATTCCTGGCTTTTTACTATAAAGGATAAGCTGGAAAAAGGCGACGTTGAGGTAAACATCCCCGAGGAATACCTGAATGGACAGAAAGGTAAAGTAGTTGCTACCGAAGACGCACTTAATCTGGTGGCCTATTTGCAGGCCTTGAAACAACCAAAGCTGCCAACTGGCACACCTGAACCTGATTTTTTATATAAGAAGAAAGTTGGCCTGAATGCGGCTGCTAAACCTGGGGCGGAACCCGAATTAAACGGTGCCATGTTATATTCAAACAATTGTCAGAGCTGCCATCAGGCAAATGGCGAAGGGTTAAAAGGCGCATTTCCCCCATTAAAAGGAAGCAAAATTGTATTGGATGAAAATCCTCAAACGATGGTTGATATCATAATGCATGGCTACAACGCACAGGAGCAGTTTGGCGAAATGCCAGCAGTGGGCATAAATAACAGATTAAAGCCGGCGGAAATTGCGGCAATTATGAACCATGAAAAAACCAGTTGGGGAAACAATGCTAAGAAAGTAACTACAAAAGAAGTTCAAAAGATTATTGATTTGTTGAAGTCTCAGCAAGCGGCCAAATAACATAATTGATACTATGAAAAGAGTCATCGTCTTATTTCTGATATTTTTCCAGGCAGGCAGCTGGCTTTACGCTTGTACGGTTTGCGAAAAGCAACAACCGAAAGTGCTGCAGGGAATTACTCACGGAGGAGGACCACAAAGCCAATGGGATTACGTAATTGTATGGACAGGCGTAATCGTTGTGCTGCTTACGGTTTTCTATTCTCTGAAATTTATTTTCCGCCCGAACGAAAAATCGGACATCCATATTAAACAATCCATCTTAAATAATTAAAGCTATGGAAGAAAATAGCAAAATATACATATTCATCGATGACGAGGCAAAACCAATAGCCGAATTGATGTCGCCAGTAAATTTCGAGCTGGATACCTCCAAACTTATTGACGGAAAGCATACGCTTAAAATCATCAGTAAAGATCCTACGGGAAAAGAAGGGATACGTGTTGTTCCTTTTGAAGTACGGAATGGCCCAGCCATAGCTATTGAAGGTATAAAAGAGAACGCAGTTGTTGACGGGGTAATCCCGATTATGATAAACGCTTACGGAAAAGGTAATTCAAAAAATTTCCTGATTGTAGGAAGCGAAACCCCGCAGAGTATACCCTTCTGGATCTTTGTTTTGTTGATCTCTTTTGTTGCCTGGGCGATCTTTTATCATATAGATTCGTCTGCTGTTAATTTGTTCAAATGATTTCTATTCTGATGGGAGTTTAATTTTTCAGCTATGAAACCGGATATAAAAAACTTTAACGATATCGTTTTCTTTGTTGACGCCTTTTATTCAAAAGTGCAGCAAGACGATTTTATAGGTCCGATATTCAACGATGTAATTTCAGACTGGCAGCCTCATCTTCAGAAAATGTATATGTTTTGGAATGCTGCTTTATTTGGAGTTCCGGGCTTCAAAGGTAATCCGTTTGCCAAACATGCCCCACTTCCAATTAATACAGAACACTTTGATCGCTGGTTAAAACTTTTCAGCGAAACTATCGACGCAGATTTTGAAGGAGAAATGGCTGAAAATACAAAGAAGCGAGCCGAATTGATGGCAGCCATGTTTTTAAGTCGTTTGCAAAATATGCCTGGTGGACCCAACAAAGTAATTGTGTAATGAATAAGGATTTAAAATCCAGTACTGCCGATATCATCACCGAAAAAGATGTGGAGTTATTAGTTAATACGTTTTATGATAAAGTAAGAAAGGATGAAATGCTTGCTGAAATTTTCAACGCTATTATTAAAGATAACTGGCCTGTTCATCTGGCCCGAATGACAGATTTTTGGTCGACCATTCTTTTATATACAAAAAAATATAAGGATGATCCGATGCCTAAACATCTTCCATTAAAAGTGGGAAAAAAACATTTTGAAAGATGGCTGGAGCTTTTCAACGAAACGATAGATGAACTATTTGAAGGTAAGATTGCCGAAAATGCACGGAAACGGGCCGGTAATATCGCCAGAATTATGATGGCGGTAAAAAATATTTCAGTTTAGAGATGAAGAGGAAACGGATATCATTTAATCGAATTCAGGTTATTTAAGTATTAAAAAGGCTATGAAAAACAAACCCATCAATCGGAATCCAAACATACAGGAGCTTTCCAAAGACCATCATTTCGGTTTGCTTTTTTGCTGGAAAATTAAAGAGGGTCTAAAAAAAGATATTGATTTGGAAAGATTAAAAACATATTTGAACTTTTTTTGGAACGGACATTTGAAAATCCATTTTCAGGAAGAAGAAATCCTGCTGTTTAATGAGGATAACGATTCACTTTGTGATAAGGCTAAAAATGACCATCAAAATATTACACACACTATAGATCAGATCAATGCAGCCCAAATTCAACAGGCCCCGCTCTATGTTAATTTAACAACAATACTTACTGATCATATTCGCTTTGAAGAGCGGCTCTTGTTTCCTCATTTGGAGGTGCTTTTACCCCCAGAAAGGTTACAAGAAATAGGAAAAATGCTTGCTAATGCTCGTAAGGCAGATACTTTTAAAGACAATTACACAGATCAATTTTGGATCAGTTAAATAGGTATGCACACCGATAACCCAATGTCATTAAGTTAAGTAATTCGAGGTGCTGGTGGAGACACCAGCACCGGGGTGATGCCGAGGTTGGTGTCTCACCAACCTCTTAACTTAATGACATTGACCGATAACCATTACCGGTAATTATTTTACTAGAATAGAAATATTGAAACAACAAAAGAAACTCTGGATCGTCTTTTCCCTCGTAGTTGGCATCTCCTTCGCTATATTAGGTTATTACGGGTATGAAATTTATCAACAAGCGCCACCCATCCCCGAAAAGGTAGTTAATGCTGACGGAAAGCTTCTTTTTACAGGGCAGGATATTAAGGATGGCCAAAATGTGTGGCAAAGCATGGGCGGTCAGGAGGTTGGGTCTATATGGGGACATGGTGCTTATTTGGCACCCGACTGGACCGCTGACTGGTTACATAGGGAGGCCGTTGTCATTTTAGATGAATGGGCTTTAAAAATGGGGGCATCTTCTTATAAAACCCTCAACAACGAAAACCAGGCTGCCTTAAAAGCCCGCCTTGACCGCGAACTCAGAACAAATACGTATAACAAAGGATCGGGTACGATTAGAGTTTCGGCAGTTCGGGCCAGGGCCATGGAAAAACTGAGCGGGTATTACAAGGGCCTGTTTATGGATGCCCCGCAGTTTGACAAGCTGCGATCTGATTACGCTATACCCAAAAATGCCATTAAGGATATAGAACGTATGCGTAAAATGAACGCCTTTTTCTTTTGGGCTTCATGGGCATGCGTAACCGAAAGACCCGGCAGTACCATTAGTTATACCCACAATTGGCCAGCTGACGAATTGGTAGGGAATAAAGCTACAGGCGATCTTCTTCTTTGGACCGGCTTTAGCATTATAATGCTTCTGTTGGGAATTGGAATTCTCATCTTTTACCATGCAAAAACAAAAGAAGAAGGGGAATTTGAAGTGCCGGTAGAGGATCCACTTATGCGGCAAAATATTACCCCTTCCATGCGGGCAGTTGAAAAATACCTGTGGACCGTTAATTTGCTCATACTAGTACAGGTTGCTATGGGGATCATAACCGCTCATTATGGCGTTGAAGGCAATGGCTTTTATGGTTTTCCATTATCAGAAGTTCTACCCTATTCGGTTACCCGAACCTGGCATGTTCAGCTTGCTATTTTATGGATTGCCACCGCTTGGCTGGCAACAGGCTTATATATAGCACCTTCGGTAGCAGGCAAAGATCCTAAATTCCAAAAGTTAGGCGTAAACTTTCTGTTTGTTGCCTTACTGATAATTGTAGCGGGATCAATGATCGGCCAGTGGTTTGGCATTATGCAAAAATTAGGGTATGTACAAAATTTTTGGTTTGGCCATCAGGGGTATGAATATGTGGATTTGGGACGTTTTTGGCAAATATTTCTTTTGATCGGCTTGTTCCTGTGGCTAACGTTAATGTTACGTCCTTTAATCCCGGTAATAAAAAGTGGAACGGCAGAAAAGAACCTGCTAATTCTGTTTTTAGTTTCATGTGCGGCAATTGCATTGTTTTATGCTGCCGGATTGATGTGGGGAAGACAAACCAACCTGGCCATTGCCGAATATTGGCGCTGGTGGGTGGTTCACCTTTGGGTAGAAGGCTTTTTTGAAGTATTCGCAACCGTGGTAGCCGCATTTTTATTCGTAAGGATGGGCTTGTTGAAAATATCCACAGCCACTTCAAGTGTGCTGTTCGCAACTATTATTTTTCTTTCCGGTGGTATTTTGGGCACTTTCCATCACTTGTATTTTACTGGAACACCTACCGGGGTAATGGCTTTGGGGGCAACTTTCAGTGCGCTGGAAGTGGTTCCACTTATATTGATCGGTTTCGAAGCTTTTCACAATTATCGCTTAAGTAAAGCCAAAGACTGGCTGGTTGATTATAAATGGCCTATTTACTTTTTGCTTTCGGTTTCGTTCTGGAATTTTTTAGGAGCAGGCATTTTCGGTTTTATGATAAACCCTCCTATCGCACTTTTTTATATGCAGGGTTTAAATACCACCGCCTTACATGGGCATACTGCTCTCTTTGGTGTTTATGGCAATTTGGGTATTGGCCTCATGCTTTTTGTACTGCGCAGTCTTTATCGAAAACAGCATTGGAATAACAAACTTATAGGTTTTTCTTTTTGGTCTATTAATATTGGCCTGCTGCTCATGTCGTTTTTAAGCCTGCTGCCAATAGGCCTGTTACAAACCATTGCCAGTGTAAACCACGGAATGTGGTATGCCCGATCTTCGGAATTTATGCAGCTGCCCCACATGCACATCCTGCGCTGGTTAAGAGTAGTCGGAGATACCATCTTTGCGGTAGGCACACTCACCTTATTTGTTTTCGTATTCAGTTTAATCAGGAAAAATAAAATTAAAAACATAAACAACGATGATAAATACATTAGCTAAGCCAGAATTGATCCTCCTGAAAAAGGGAGCTTGTTTTAAAGTTTTGCAGGTAAGCGGAACTGCTGGCATGTTTATGCCGCCACATCATAGCACCCAAGAAGCCGTCTTAATCGTAAAGGAAGGCAGCGCAACACTAAAAATTGATGGTCAAGAGCATCATCTTCACAAAGGAGATTTATTCATCATCCCGGCAACGGTTAGCCACAGCCTGGAACTTAAAACGGATTTTATGGCATGGGTAACGATGGAACTAGAATCAGCAATTGAATTTGATAAATACTAAAGCAATCATCATCATGAATATATCAGAAGAAAATATTATTGGCGAATTAGTAGCAGAAGACTATCGCACGGCATCTGTATTTCAGGCGCATGGCATTGATTTTTGTTGCCAGGGCAATCGCACCGTCAAAGATGCCTGTCAAAGTAAAAATCTAAAATCCGAAAATGTAGTCAATGATTTACAGGATGCAATCTGCCAGCAAACTAAAGGAACAATCGATTACAAATCCTGGCCACTCGATTTATTAGCAGATTATATTGAGAAGAAACATCACCGTTATGTAAAAGAGAAAACCCCGGTTTTGAAACAATACCTTGATAAAATAAGCGAGGTACATGGGGCGCATCATCCGGAATTGTTCCAAATCAAAAAGGAATTTTTTACAAGTGCAGATGAACTGGCCGCCCACATGAAAAAAGAAGAACTGGTATTATTCCCTTTTGTGCGAAAATTAGTGGATGTAAAGCAGTCAAAGCAGACACTCGGTGAATCTCCGTTTGGGACGGTGCAAAACCCGATACAGCAAATGATGGAAGAACACGAAGCGGAAGGAAACCGATTTAGGGAAATTGCGGGTTTAAGCCAGGAATATACCCCTCCGGCTGATGGTTGCAATACTTACAAGGTTGCCTTTGCTTTGTTGAAAGAATTTGAGCAGGACCTGCATGTGCACATCCATTTGGAAAACAACATATTGTTTCCAAAAGCCATTGCACTGGAAAAAGAATTGCTGAACTAAACAGGTAAATAGTTAGCCGTAATCATCACGGCTTAAATTAGTTAGACAAGTAGCTTTAAAAGAAAGGGTTAAATGGCTAACCGCGGAAGGAATATCACTATTAGCGTACTTTACGGTGGCGAATTATATTCGCTTGAAACGTATATAAATGAGTACCGAAATTTAATGATGCTCCTGTTTGACAGGATAGGCCCCGAAGGTTTTGGAGATTGTTTAGGGATGGGCAAATGCGCTACCTGCTTAATCAGTATCGACGGGAATAAAAGTAAGCTTACATCTTACGACAGGAATGAAGAAACCACTATCGCTAAAGCTGGTATCACCGATAAAAATGTCCGTTTATCTTGCCAGATTTTGATAGACGAGGGTATTGATGGTTTAGAATTATCGATCTTATAAATCGCAATAGCCATTAAATTCGCTGTGAACAAAAACCGCCCCTCTTGCTTTTATTAATGTCATCTCAATAAAACAAAAACGTTATCCTGCGTTAGCACATAACTGATAAAAAGCAGTTTATTTACAAGCTCCGGCAACCCTGTTCCCGCCTTTTTATTTATAACCTGAAAGCTGTTATGCGGTGAAACCTCGGCATTAGGATCAATTAAATACTTTTCTGCATTAAAGGGAACGAAATCTGTAAGCCCCGCGGCCGGATAAACCTGTAATGAAGTTCCGACAACCAAAAAAATAGCTGCTGCAGAACAAACAGCAGCTGCTGTTTCAATCATAGGCACCGGTTCTCCAAACCATACTACATTTGGCCTTAATTGAGATCCCAGTTCACATTTATCTCCCATATTAATCTCCCACCCATCAATATCATAAATAAGCTCAGGATTTTTATTCGATTGGGACTTGGTAATTACTCCGTGTAAATGAATAATATCCGATGAACCGGCCCGTTCATGCAGATCATCAATATTTTGTGTGATGATGGTTACATCATACTTTTCCTCCAGCTTCACCAAAGCAAAGTGCGCCGGATTAGGAACAGCTTCGAGAACATTTTTTCGTCGCATGTTATAAAATTCCTGTACCATTACGGGGTCACGCTCCCAGGCCTCAGGTGTAGCAACATCGTACACATTATATCCTTCCCAAAGCCCGTCAGCATCCCTAAAGGTTTTCAACCCGCTTTCAGCAGAAATACCTGCTCCGGTAAGAACTACCAGTTTTACCTTATCATTCATCTTCAAGTATATCAACAAACCAAAAACCGGTCTCACGTTCGGTTATCACATCTTTAATCACCAAAGGTGAATATTTCTCTTTACCTTTTTTAAATTTTATGGGTTGATTAAATATGGGACCGTCAAAGCAAAATGTATGAAATTCGCCATTCTCTCCGCACGGGTCTACACCTGGTGGCAATCCATCGATAAACGTTTTATTTAATTCACGCCCTTCCCATGATTTGTCAAGATATGCCGTATTAATGCAGCAGGTAACTGTACGAAATCCATGTGCCAGAATATCTTTAATAAGTTCCCCGGTATCCCGTTTCCATAACGGGAAATACCCTTTTAGCCCTGCTTCGGATAGTAGTTTTTCCCGATAAAGTCGCAAATCCTGAAGAAAAATATCCCCGAAGATAATTACGTCAATGCCCTGGCTTTTTAACTGCTTATACGTTTTAATTAATTCTATCTCGTAATTCTCATTTGTCGGAATATCGCCAACCCACATCTTAAGAATTGGAATTTGCAAAGCTTCTGCCTGCTTATCCAGCATTTCTTCTCGAACCCCATGCATGGATATTCGCCTGAACTGGCGATTTAATGTAGTGACAAGCGTCTCTACCTGATATTTTTTTTCTTTTATAACCGTGTGCAATGCAAAGGCACAATCTTTACCTCCGCTCCAGAACAGCGCTGCTTTTTCCATGTGTTAAAAATAATGGTAAAAAACTAATCCTCATGGTTTAATAAAGCCTGATATTCTTCCTTTAGCTCTAAAAGACAGGATGCACACATGCATCCTTCATAGTTTTCACTAATGTATTGAGTTTCATTCAGATTTAATTTTACTACCCCGCATTGACATTTAGTAAAAGAATTTGCCTTGCATTCTATTCTCTTTCCACAGCGTTCGCAGGGAATGATTTCATGCTTAGTTTGATCATATGATGGGCTCATTCTACTATAAAATTAAAAGCGGCAGGCATAACCCCACCGCTTTTACTCGCTCTAAGAAGCTGTTTAAAATAAAATTATTTCGCATCAAAGTGCTTTGTGGCACCTAAATGCGGAAGACTGTTTTGCCGGTATCTCCAACGGCCACTCTTAAGTACTATATGAAATTAACCCGATAAGTATTATAGTAAATCGAATTTCAATCCTGCATTAAAATTGATTCCCCGGGTATTATAGCCTGTAAATTCAGTATATTCTTCATCCAGAATATTTTTGATGTCTGCAAATAAACTGAGACGGGAGAATGGTTTGTACTGAGTATATGCATCAAGCAAATGAAACGACGCAAGATCTGCATTTACAGTTTTGCCAAACGGAGGTATGAAACTATCGTAATAACGATCCTTACGATCATCAGACCATTTGTAGATCAGGTTAAAATTAACCTTACTTCCTACCTGTAATCCGGCATTTACACCCACTGCGTTTTTTGGCCTGCGAAAGAGGTTAAAATTTGTACCTGATGGTGTGGTAACTTCTCCGTTAACATGCGAATAAAATGCAGTTAAATTTAATATGTCTATCGGCCTGAATGAAAGTTCAGTTTCAAATCCTTTGTCTTCCTGTTTATTTTGATTGATATAACCAAATTTACCAGGTGATTTTTGTCCAAAATCAATAACATTTTTTATGCTCCTGTCAAAATATGAAAAATTGAAGTTTAATTTATCCGGAACAATATCCAGATCAAAACCCGCTTCATAAGTTCTGGAAGTCTCAGGCTTTAAAGAAAGATTGCCAAATTGTGAATATAGCTGGAATAGAGAAGGTACTTTATATGCTGAGGAAACATTTATAAAGAATTTGTACCGGTCATTTATTACGTAAGAAGGATTGATAGTATAGGTTAGATTGTCGCCATATTCACTGTGGTTATTGTAACGCCCGCCTACTTCGGCACGGAAACCACCATTTGATTTAAGAAACATAGAAGCAAATGCACTGCCTATATTATTATTTGCCGAATCTGCCGAAAATACACCGAAAGGGCTTTTCCGATCAGTTTTCATATACTTTAAACTGCCTCCGCCTATCAGGTCAATTATATCTGCAAGCGGATAATTTATAAACGCTTCAGCAAACGTAATACGCCCTTTATTGTCTGTAACTGATCCTTTATTGTCAAATACATTTCTGACATTATTCTGGCTTAAATTAATATTCAGATCGCCCTTTCCAAAAACATACCTGCTTCCTAATCCCATCAGGAGAGCAGTTTTATCATAAGTATAATTCGGAGCATCATTAAATGCGCCATTATCCAGATCGGCTTCGTTTTCGTTGTATTGTAAATTACCTTTTAGTGACCACCTGGCAGTTACGAATTGTTTAATGTTTAAACTTCCCGATTTCTGGCTAAAACCATCACGATCAAAAGGCGCGGCACTACTTGTTGAGCGTCTGGCCGCTGTAGAAAATCCTTTAGTATCCAGGTTAGATGCATTAATTGCCAAGGATGTTCTTTTAATCTGGGTACTTAAACCAACCGCTTCTTTAAATGTATTGTATGTTCCGCCTGTAAATAGAACATCTGCTGCAGGCTTACCTGAACCTTTTTTTGTAATAATGTTTATTACTCCGGCTACAGCATCAGATCCATACAAAGTAGAATTACCACCTTTTAATATTTCTATACGCTCAATCTGATCAATAGCGATAGCACTAATATCAAATTCACCAGAAATGCCAGACGCATCATTCACAGGTATTCCATCAATTAAAATAAGTGTGTTACCTGCAGAAGCACCTCTTAAATAAACAGATTTAATATCGCCGGGATTATTGCCGCTTCCACCTATGGTTAGTCCTGCTACATTATTTAACAGTTCAGGAAGGCTCCTGCCCTGGCTTTTAGCCAGTTGTTCTGCATTAATAATCCGCACCACTTTACCAATTTCAGACTGCTTACGCGGGGTACGGCTTGCAGTAATTACAACTTCATTAAGTGAACGCCCGGATTCATCCTGCGCTAGGGCACCGCCGACCAGCAGTACCAGTTGTGCAAACCCCAGGCTTGCAGCAACAGTAATTAAAGTTCTTTTCATTTTGATGTGAGTTAGCCCACAGCAAACAGAAATGATTAAAATGCAATGGAAATACAATGAAAGTATTTTCATTCCAGCTTCAATCCCCGAAAGCTATGAATAATAAATGCCTGGCAGGTCTTCTGACTTACTCCCCATTTGTTCTGTCTTCCCATTAGCCTGAGCTGATAGTGACTAAGAATGAACATTGGTTATGGAGCTTACAGCTGCGGGACAGTCACAGAATTACACCGTGTTCCCTTTTAATTCTTCACCTGAGGCGTAGAAACCAAACGATGCAAAGGTAGAACAACAGCGGATATTTACAAATATGATAAGTCAAATAAATATTACCTTTAGCACATGAGAGTTTGGATGTTATGTAGCTTAATTCTGACCTTTGGCATACAGGGATATGCCCAAAAAGGGAATTCGTCAAAAAAAATGAATAAGCATTTTTTGGGTAAATTAATGAAGGCCAATCCAAAGCTTTTTGGAAATGTATTAAATCATCCTTCAAAAAATGAGATTCAAATACTTTACACGCAAATTGATCGGGACAAAGATAATGTTCCCCGTTTTCGATCGTACAGTTATCGGGTGGACCCTTCGTGGTATTTCTATCCTGCCAGCACGGTTAAGCTGCCCACTGCAATTTTTGCCCTGGAAAAAATTAACACCCTGAACATCCCTGGCTTAAGCCGGCAAAGCACAATGGTTACCGACAGCGCTTTTAAGGGTCAGAGCAAGGTTTTAAAAGACCGCACCTCGGCTTCCGGATTGCCAAGTATTGAGCATTACATCAAAAAGATCTTATTGGTTAGTGACAATGACGCCTACAACCGATTATACGAATTTATAGGTAGAGAGGAAACCCATCAGAAACTAAAACAGAACGGTTTGACTGAAAGCCGCTTTTTAAACAGGCTTGCAATTGGCGATGGCGGCGAAGGTGCTAAACATACTAATCCTGTAAAATTTTATAATGGCAATGAGCTTGTTTATACAAAGCCTGCTTTGTATGATCCTAATGAATATCCGCTTGAGTTAACCAACCTTATACGGGGTAAAGGATACATGGATGCAAAGGATAAAATTATCAATGAACCCTATAGCTTTGCCGATAAAAATGTGTTTACCATAGCTGACCAGCAGGAGATAATGAAAAAATTAATTTTTCCGGAAGCATATCCCAAAGCGCAGCAATTTAACTTAACTGCCGATGATTATTCACTGATGTATAAGTACATGTCTATGTATCCTACGGAAAGTGATTATCCAAAATACAACCCTGATAACTTTTGGGCTTTGTACAGCAAGTTCAATTACTATGGACGGGAGAAAGCATCAACTCCGGACCCCGACATCAGGATTTTTAATAAATACGGTGATTCATATGGTTATGTGATAGATAATTCATACATAGTAGATTTTAAAAACGGTGTCGAGTTCTTACTTACTGCAGTTGTCCAGTCCAATGAGGACGGCATTTACAATGACGGTAAATACGAATACGAGACTGTTTGCTATCCGTTTCTAAAAAACCTGGGCCGGGTAATTTATCAGCATGAGCTGAAACGAAAAAAGAAAAACTTACCTGATTTGCAAAAGTTTAAATTTTCTTATTAATTATCCAGTTGACCTGATCTACCCCAAAATTTAGTTTAAATGAAACTTGAGACCATCGCTATTCATGCCGGTAATATTCCGGATGCTTCTACAAAGGCGGCTATTCAACCTATAACTCTTTCAACAACTTTTGAGCGGCAGCAAAATAAGACGAATGAATTTGTTTATTCCAGGATAGGCAATCCTAACCGTTTGTCATTAGAAAATGTGCTTTCCAAACTTGAAGGAGGCCAGGATGCCTGCGCTTTTTCCTCCGGAAATGCTGCAGGTATGGCTGTATTTCAAGCGATGGATCCCGGCAGTCATGTCATTGTTCCTGATGATATGTATCATGGTCTTCGCAATGGGATTAAAGAGGTTTTCGGACAATCATTATCAATTAGCTTTGTGGATATGACGAATTCAAGTCATATTGAACGTGAAATTACCGCGGATACCAAATTAATTTGGATTGAAACCCCTTCTAATCCGCTTCTTAATATCAGCGATATTGAAAATATTTCAAGGATTGCAAAAAAAAATAAACTCCACCTGGCCTGCGACAGCACTTTTGCAACTCCTGTTTTTCAACAGCCTTTGCAGTGGGGTGCTGATATTGTGATGCACTCCACCACAAAATATTTAAGCGGCCATAGCGACGTATTAGGAGGCGCACTGATTTGCAGTAAAAAAAATAGTTTATGGGAAAAAATAAGAAAGATACAGGAATATTCAGGCGCCGTACCTTCACCCTTTGATTGCTACTTAACCGTGCGGGGAATAAAAACTTTACCCTATCGTATGCGCGGCCATGCTGAAAATGCTGAAAAACTAGCGCTTTTTATTAAAAATCATCCGCTGGTTGAAGCAGTTTATTACCCGGGATTACACGAACATCCTCAGTATGAAATTGCAAAGAAACAAATGTCGGGTTTTAGCGGCATGTTATCCTTTTTAGTAAAAGGGGGAGCAGAAGAAGCGTTTTCTGTTGTAAGAAATGTAAAGATATTTACTAATGCAACAAGTTTGGGAGGTGTTGAAAGCCTCATAGAACAGCGTGCTTCGGTAGAGGGACCGGATACAAAAACGCCGCAAAACCTGGTGCGTATTTCTGTCGGACTTGAAAATATTGAAGACTTAATAAATGATATTAACCAGGCCCTGGACTCTTCGAAAAAATAAAATAGTGTAATTCAATAAATTAACATCATTCGAAATTTTATTTTGCATGATTATTGAAAAATTAATACATTTGAAATATTATTTGGCAGCGATGCCAATCTATCATGACCTAATAAGGTTTTGATTTATAAAGAAGTGGTGAGAGACAGGCTCTAAGACCCACTGACAACCCCCCCGATCGGTTTCGGGAAAGGTGCCAATTCCTGTCCGGCAAGTAGCCGGAAACTATAAATTTAAAAACCATGCAAAAAGAAACTACTTTTTTCTCGTTCATTCCCAAAAGGGAAACAACCCACCATTTTTTATTTTCTGACAGCCCGTTTGCATTTTGCTGCATGTGCAATAACTGCTAATGCAGGGACTTCCGAAACGTAGTTTCGATTTACCATTTTTCCCTCTTAGCATCTAATTCTGTCATTAACTATAATTAACTATTTAATTCTCCCCGCTCTGATATGGCTACTTCAATTTATAAGCATACAAAAACATTTACTCTGGAAAGCGGCAAAAAGGTGCGCGAATTAGATATTGCATATACAACTTACGGCACTTTAAATTCAAAAAAAGATAATGTTATTTGGGTCTGTCATGCGTTAACAGCAAATTCCGATGTATTTGAATGGTGGAAAGGACTTTTTGGTGCCAATAGTTTTTTTAATCCGAAAGAGCATTTTATAATCTGTGCTAATATTATAGGCTCTCCTTATGGCTCAACAAATCCATTAAGCGAAAATCCTGCCACAGGCCTTCCCTATTATCTTTCATTTCCGCAGTTTACAGTACGTGATCTGGCTCAGGCACATAAAATTCTTGCAGATCATTTAAAAATACAATATGTATCTATATTAATTGGTGGTTCTTTAGGAGGTCAGCAAGCTATGGAGTGGGCAATCACCAACCCGGAACGAATTAAAAAACTGATACTTATTGCTACTAATGCACAACATTCGCCATGGGGTATAGCTTTTAATGAAAGTCAAAGAATGGCAATTACTACTGATCGTACTTTCTATGCTAATACTTTGGATGGTGGAATGAAAGGTTTAGAAACTGCCCGCAGTATCGCTCTATTATCATATAGAACCTGTGAAACATATTCTTCTACGCAGTTAGAGGCTAATACTGATAAAACAGATGACTTCAAAGCTTCTTCTTATCAAAATTATCAGGGTAAAAAACTAGTTAGCCGGTTTAATGCATACAGCTATTGGTTTCTTACCAAAGCAATGGATAGCCACAATGTTGGGCGTAAACGTTCTTCAGTACAGCAAGCACTGAGTAAAATAACCGCCAAAACCCTGGTAGTTGGTATAAACAGTGATATTTTATTTCCGGTTCATGAACAGCGGTTTTTGGCTGAATATATACCATGTGCAAAATATACAGAGATCAATTCTTTGTATGGCCACGACGGATTCTTAATTGAAACACAAATATTGGCAAAAGAGCTTGTCAAATTTATTAAAAGCGAGGAGGACATGCTGCCAGTAGTAACTGCCCTGCACAAAATTGCATAAAAATTATAACTGTAAATCTATAATGCTAATTGGCTGGCAGGCCCATGCAATGCTTTACCACTTTTGGTGCCCAAATGCTTATCATTTTCAACAACAAGTTGCCCGTTTACAATTACGTATTTAAATCCCTTTGAATAAGCATGGGGTTTTTCGAAAGTAGAATAATCCTGTACTTTATTTTCATCGAAAACAATAATATCGGCAGCCATACCTTCTTTTAACAACCCCCGATCTTTTAAATTAAACTTTTGAGCGGCTAAAGATGTCATTCTGCGTACAGCTTCTTCCAACGAAATCACCTTTTCATCACGCACGTACTTACCAATTACGCGGGCATTCGTTCCATAGGCCCTGGGGTGGGGCATACTTTCGCCCGGTATAGGCACACCGGCATCAGCGCCTATCATACTAAATGGATATTTCATAATAATCCGTACATCTTCTTCATTCATACTATGATATACCATCTGAGCACCACCTTTGTTAATCATATCTAAAATTGTTTCTGCTTCAAAACTTGCTTTAGATCGCCTGCCCATTAGTTTGTTAATTTCAGTAATGCTTTTTCCGTTATACGAAGTATCAGCCGGATAATTTGCTACAACTGCATAGCTGTAATTTTTAAATTTATAATTATCAAGTTGCTCCAGCATTGCCTTTTTCATTTTAGCACGTATTACAGGATCCTTTAAACGAATCTGCAATGAGTCATTTCCGCCACCAAAAGCCCAATTAGGTAAACGTACACCCAAATTTGTGCTGCTTGCTGTATATGGATACTGGTCTATGGTTACATCCCAGCCTTCTTTTCTTGCTTGTTGTACCAGGGCGAGTGTATTTGCTGAAGTGCCCCAATTAACTTTGCCCCCGATTTTAAAATGCGAAATCTGCACAGGTATGTTTGCTTGTTTACCAATGTTAATTGCTTCGTTAATTGCTTCTGCTGCTTTATTTTCCTCATTACGGATATGTGATGCATATATACCATTGAATTTTACTGCTGCTTTTGCCAGCCCTACTACTTCATCTGTTTTAGCAAATGTTCCGGGAATGTAAATCAATCCGGTTGATAAGCCCACAGCGCCATCCCTCATTGCTTTTTCTACCAATACCTCCATTTGCCTTTGCTCCTCAGCATTTGGAGTACGGTTATCCCGTTTCATTATTTGCTCACGTACTGTATTATGCCCTATCAGAGTAGCCACATTTATTGAAGGCCCGATACTATCTACTTTGTAAAAAAAACGTGGTAAATCAGAAACAGAACCTCCGCAGTTACCTGTTATAACCGTTGTTACTCCATCATGAACATAATTGTCTGCCGTTGGTCTCCGAAGAATTCCATCTTCGATATGACCATGCACATCTATAAAGCCTGGAGAAATAATTAAACCGGCAGCATCGACGGTTTTTAACGCTTTAACAGGAAGATTTTTTCCTATTCTTAAAATCTTCCCCTCTTTAACAGCTATATCGCTATAATACCACGAATTACCGGTACCGTCTATAATCTTTCCGTTCTTAATTAGTATATCGGCAACTGGTTGAGAGAATGAAACAACGCAGTTAAATAACAATATGGCTAAGCTCAGTAAATATTTCATTGGATTGAGTTCTTTTAAGATTACAAGTTATAATTATATTTCTCTGTTAATGTCCCACCCCTCGAGATAATCAGCAACTTTTTTAATAAAAGCCCCTCCAAGAGATCCGTCTACCACCCGATGATCATATGACATGGAGAGAAACATCATGTGCCTTATACCTATCATATCTCCAAACTCAGTTTCAATGACGGCAGGCTTTTTCTTAATAGCGCCTACAGCAAGAATAGCAACCTGAGGCTGGTTAATAATGGGTGTTCCCATCACATTACCGAAAGACCCTATATTTGTTATAGTAAAGGTACCTTCTTTTACTTCATCCGGTTGCAATTTATTAATCCGCGCACGATTAGCAAGATCATTTACAGTCTTGGTTAAGCCAACGAGATTAAGCTGATCAGCATTTTTAATAACAGGGACTATTAGATTTCCACTGGGAAGTGAGGTAGCCATTCCTATGTTGATATCACGTTTTTTTATAATTTGAGTTCCCTTAACTGAAACATTTATCATTGGAAAATCCCGGATAGCTTTTGCTACCGCCTCAATAAAAATCGGGGTAAACGTAATTTTCTCACCTTCCCTTTTTTCAAAACTTGTTTTATTTCGCTCCCGCCATTGAACAAGATTTGTAACATCTGCCTCAATAAAAGATGAAACATGTGGCGAGGTATGTTTACTCATAACCATGTGTTCAGAAATGAGCTTACGCATTCTATCCATTTCTATGATCTCTTCCCCACCGGAAACAGAAATTGCAGGTTTGGAGGAAGATTGAATTTTTTCCCCACCGAAATGTAATGGAATAACTTTCTGTGCGCCGGAATTTTTATTTACATAATCCAGAATATCTTGTTTTGTAACACGCCCTTCGACCCCGCTACCATGAATATCATCAAGTTCATTTAAAGGAACACCTTCTTCGGCAGCAATACTTTTAACTAACGGAGAATAAAAACGGGTGCTATTTTTAAGATCATGATTATTTAACTGCTCTATGTATTCAATTGTATTTATATCCTGTATTTTTGCCTCTTCAACAGGTTTATCAGACAATTCAATAGCCGGCTTATCAACAGGTCTGTCCTCCTCAGTTTCTTCCGTATTTATTTCGATAAGAGCTATAGCAGTACCAACCTGCACTACTTCATCTTCATTAACCAGTTGTTTTATTAATTTACCGGCTACAGGTGAGGGGACTTCGGAATCAACCTTATCTGTGGCGATTTCCAGAACAGAATCATCTATCTCTATGGTATCACCGGGATTTTTTACCCATTTAATAATCGTGGCTTCAGCAACGCTTTCCCCCATTTTAGGTAATAATAATTGATATTGAGCCATAATCTTAGATAATAAACTTTAGATGTAAAAATAATCCTTTTTATAACTTACCGTTGATCTTGCTTAAGTAAATTCAGCAGAATGATTAGTGCGTTAATGGCAGATCTTTCTATATTCTGTACCCTTTTATTTCCAAACACAAATTTTTTTGACAGGATACCGGTTTTAGAGACTACTGCTATCCATACGGTACCTACAGGTTTTTCTGGTGTTCCGCCCCCAGGTCCGGCTATTCCGGTAATTGCTATTGAATAATCCGTTCCAAAGTTAGCCAGGGCACCGGCAGCCATTTCTTTTGCTGTTTCTTCACTTACTGCACCAAATTTATTAAGCGTATCTGGAGAAACGTTTAATAGCTTGATCTTTAAATCATTTGAATAAGTTACAGCACCGCCCATATAAACTTTACTAGATCCAGCTAACTGGGTGATTAAATGGGCTAAATAACCACCTGTGCAACTCTCCGCGGTACTTAATGTTAATTGATTTTGATCCAGGAAGTCAATTACTACTTTCTCTAACAAAACATCCTGCTCTGCCACAACATATTCCTTAACAGAAGCAACTATTTTATCCGTGTAAACCCTTACTTCCTTTTCGAGTAAATCCTGGTCTGAGCCTGATGCGCTCAGGCGTAACCGCACCTGACCAAGTTTAGGTAAGTAAGCTAGTTTGATATGCGCAGGCAAACTATCTTCAATGTTTTCAATTTTCTTTGCCAGAAACGATTCTCCAAGGCCTGCAGTAAGTATGGTTTGATGAAATATGAAAGGAAGTTTAAATTTCTCCTTAATACGCGGGATAACTTCTTCCTCCATCAGGTATTTCATTTCGAAAGGCACACCGGGCATGGATACATATATTTTATTATCCTGCTCAAACCACATACCGGGGGCTGTACCGTTTTTATTTAAAAGTACTGTACAGTTTTCGGGAACATCTGCCTGTTTTTCATTTACTGCGATCATTGGCGCATTATTTCGCGCAAAAATTTGTTTTACGTGCTCGAGTGTGGCTTCATCACGTTTCATTTCTACATTAAAATACGCTGCCAGAGTAGATTTAGTAATATCATCTTTAGTTGGGCCAAGCCCGCCGGTGATGAGGATGATATCTGCGCGTTTTGATGCTGCGTGAAGTGCTTCTAAAATATGTATCCGATCATCAGAGACGGAAGTAATTTGTTTGATCTTTACTCCGGCAGCATTTAGTTTCTGCCCCATCCAGGCCGAATTGGTATCTACTACCTGGCCAATGAGGATTTCATCTCCTATGGTAATTATTTCAGCTAACATTAAAATCCATCAAAGTGAGATTTCCTCCGGCTAAGTTTAAGGTCTTGTAATATAGATGATTTTACCTTTAAATCCACAGAATAACTTTTATATAGTCCAAAGGGAATCCATGAAAAAGAAAGATCCCAGCAATGCAGGTCGCGGTAAATATTAAATTGAGTAATATTTAATGCTTTCATGGTAAAATCATAACCCGTAGTATAGCCCACCTTCCATTTAGGTGTAACATTTACATTGCCGTTTACATTTAATGTATTCACTATAGAAGGCTTGCCCTCACGGGTATAATTAAAATTAAGGTTGTAGGAAGCAATCAAATCCCAGGGAATATTAAAATCCACAAACCCATTCGGGTCGCGACTTACCAGAGCAAGCTGATCGGCCTGTTTGGGAGTAATACCGTTAAGCTGATCCTGCGGATTGATAGCATTGGAATTGCGATGTTTTATTGCGTTAGAATTTAAATTCAAACTATAATCTGTTGATATACCAAAGTTAGACAGACTGGCTACTTTTCCACCGGTAATAGCAAGCTCGTTTAATCTGTTTCCTAATTGATCATACCGGTAAGGATCGAAAGTACCGTTAAAATTTATTCCAACCTTTTGTTTAAACAAGGACGTCCGTCCGGAAAAGCTAACGTTAGATAGTTTGAAAGAATCTGCAGCAAAATTATAATTACCCGAAAAAGTAAAACCCTGCAAAAGGGGGACTTTAATAAAGTTATTTACAGTGTCTTTTGTTGAGCGCACTTTTGCCTCAATATTATTATCAAAGCTAAAAACTAAACTTGCCTGTTTTCCCATGCCGGGGGCACCGGTTTCAAAAATAGAATAACGTTCAGAATTCTTCTTGGAAGTGTCTGTTTGTACGCTCTTGTAAAAACCAAATTTATCACTGCCAAAGTCAGGATTATAATTTACCCCAAACGAAGGTGTAAGCACATGCCTTATGGCCATGAGCTTGCCACGCCTAAAAAGCTTTGTGCCGTAAATCTTGGTTGATAAATTCGCATTAACTCCATATTGATACACCCTGGCGAATCCCCGGGTGGTGTCTGTAACCACTTTTTTTAAATCTTTGTTAAAATTCTTATCTATAGTTTGAAGTGTCCAGTTCTCCCGGTATGTTCCTCCGGTACTGAACTGAAAATACTTTAATACATTGGTGGAGAAACCCACGGGTATGTTGTGTTGTACATTGTTCTTGAACCTTTTTAAAGCATCGTTCTTAAATAATAAAGTATCCTTCGTATCAATTGAATTACTTCCATCCATGGTATAGCCTACATTAATGCGCTGATACCATTTTTGTTCCCCCACCCTGTTTTTCGAATCAAATGGATTTAATGTATTCATACTGAAATTAAAACGTGGCAACTCCAGATAAATATTGCGGTTTTCAACTTCCTGCCTGTGAGATAAGCTGGATGAAAAATTAAAGAGTTTATTAGGGCCAAATGCGTTTTTAGAATAATTAATACCCGACGACAAGCTGTTACGGGTAAGCTGGTTAATATCATAGGTGCCCCCGGCAGCTGTATTTTGAAAATAAGAAGATGTTCCGGCATTAACCTGTGCGCTAAAAGAAGTACCGGGGTTAACTTCGGGACTTTGGGCGTGTGACCATTGAATGTTAAAATCGCGTAAAGGTCTGTAGCTTGGCGTCCCTTCTATACCCGCCTTGGTTGATGAAAACCGTATTCCCACAGATCCATCATAATTATAACGTTTCTGGTACCTGGACTGTGTCCGAAGTTCATAGGACCCCTTGCTGTACAAAGACGAATAACCGGCAAAATCCCAGTAATCATTTAAACCAATATAATATCCCAGATCGCGCATAAAGAATCCCCGGGCGTTATCTTCACCAAAAGTGGGAAACAATATTCCGGATGCCCGTTTATTCGTTTTAGGAAAAAAGCCAAAAGGAACACCTATAGGCAACGGCACCCCTTCAAGTTCAAGATAAGCTACCTTGGTTATGATTTGATTTTTGGTAATTATACCTTTAGTAATATGAATCCCAAAATGCGGATGCTGTAAATTACACGTGCTGTATATTGCATTTTTTATAAATCCTTCATCAAATTCATTTTTTTTGATTTGGCTGGCCTGGATATATCCACCCTCTATTTCATAAGATCCGCCAAAAGACTTTCCTTTTTTTGTATCAATATTAAACATCAGCGAATCGGTGGTAGCGGGAGGCTCTGAACCCTGTTTAAAAATAGGGCGATTCCGATATCTTCCTAATTTATCATATCTTCCTCTTGCAAAAATCTTTTTGTTTTTCTGATCAAGTCGTATAAATTCAGCATCAAGCTCAAAATCATCATATTTAACCCTGCCCTTACTATATAAATAAACAACGTTATCTTTCAAATCAAAATACATAGAATCTTCTGAACTGTAAATAACCTCTGAAGTTAAAGTTGATGATGAGTTGATAGACTTTTTTATTAAAGTATCCGTTGTAGTAACATTAACAGGAGATTTGCGTACAGAATCTCTTACAACAGGTCGCTGTGCAAACGTTGATACAGTGCCTGCAAAAAAAATAAGGTTTAGAAAAAAGGTAGTAATTAATTTCAAATCCAATGATGAATATTATTTTTGCAAAGCAATTCTTTAATAGACGCTCAAAACTAATGAAAATTATACCATTGAAAAGATACTTCTGTGCTTTGGCAGCGCTCTTGCTTGCTTTCCCCCTGGTATCATTTACTAATAACTCTAATGTACCACCTCCTTATCGCATTAAAACGATTGTAATTGATGCAGGACATGGCGGAAAAGATGGCACTACACGTGGTCTTATTTCCAGGGAAAAAGATGTTGCACTACAGGTAGCAATGCGTTTAGGCAGGTTAGTTGAAGAGAATATAAAAGATGTTAAGGTGGTCTACACCAGAACAACAGATGTGTTTATTCCTTTATATGAAAGGGTAAGTTTGGCTAACCGTGTTAAAGCTGACTTATTTATATCCATTCACTGCAATTCAATGCCTCATAATATGAGAAACAGATCCTCAACACGTGGCGTTGAAACATTTGTATCAGGTTCCGGGCGTTTAGGAGAGCAGGATGTAGCTGTTAGAGAAAACGTGTCTATCTTACTCGAAAAGGATTATAAGGACAACTACCAGGGATATGATCCTAAGGATCCTACCAGTATTATCATGCTTTCTTTAATGAAAAATGCTTATCGCGAGCAAAGCATAAAACTTGCTACCTTTATACAGGATAAATACATTGAAACCGGACGTGTTGACAGAGGTGTAAAAGAACAAAGCCTTGCTGTACTTGCAAAAGCAGGTATGCCGGCCGTTCTTACAGAAATAGGGTTTATTTCCAATCCAACTGAAGAAGAATACATGAATTCGGAGTGGGGTCAAAACGAAATTGTAACTTGTTTGTTAAAAGCAATTCAGACCTATAAAAAACAAGTAGAACTGGAGTAACATTATATAAATAACGCTTTGAAAATAAATAACGAAACTAAAGTTGGAGTTCTTGCCGCAGTAGCTATAGCCATATTAATATTAGGATATAATTTTTTAAAAGGAAATGACGTATTTTCGAGTGAAAATGATTTTTACTCGATTTATGATAATGTAGACGGCCTTGCTGCATCAAATGCGGTTTTAGTAAATGGTTTTAAGATAGGTCGTGTTTCCAAATTATCGCTACAGCCTAATGGTAAAATTCTGGCACAATTTAAAATTAAGCCTGATTATGAGATCCCCAAAAGCACAATAGCAAAGTTGGAAAGCACCAGTTTACTTGGTGGAAAAGCGATTGTGTTTGAACTTGGAACTAGTAAAGTGTATGCCGAAGACGGTGACACTCTGAGATCCGGAACCGAGAAAAATTTGATGGAGCAGGTTGAGCCCGTGCAGAAAAAAGCCGAGAAAATTATTGCCAGAATGGATTCTCTACTTACTTCGTTAAACAATACTGTCAGTCCTGAATTTCAACGTAATTTTCAACAGAGTTTTGCAAGTATTGCCCGATCTATGCAGACTTTGGAAGGGACAACCAGAAAGTTTGATAATCTGGTAGGTACTCAAAGCAACAAAATTGCTTCTATTCTTAATAATTTTGAATCTATTTCTGTTAACCTTAAAAATAACAATAAGAAAATTTCCTCAATAATGTCAAACATTGATAAGGTAACTGATGAGGTGGCAAGAGCTAATTTTGCCCTAACTATTCAGAATGCCAATAAAGCGATGACAGATCTGCAGGCAACTGTAAATAAGATTAATACCGGACAAGGATCATTAGGTATGCTGATTAACGATGAGAAAATGTATACCAATCTTAATAGTGCAGCCGCTAACCTGGATAAGCTAATGATTGATCTTAAGGCAAATCCAAAAAGATACGTTCATTTTTCTGTTTTTGGAGGAAAGAAAAAAGAGTAACCCGGGTGTATCAGATATTAAAAGTCACTCCCTCAATTGCCAGTTCCGAATTAGGAAAAACAGTGCGTGATTCTTCAAGTAAAGGTGCAAGATCTCTGTATCTGGCAGAAAAATGTCCTAATAAAAGTTTCTTCACATTTGCCTTAATGGCTATTTCTGCTGCCTGTAATGCTGTAGTATGAAAGGTCTCAAGTGCCCTGTCGAGCATATTGTGCATAAAAGTAGCTTCATGATATAACATATCAACGTTTCTGATACTTTCTATATATTCCCAATTACAAATAGTATCCGAACAATATGCATAGCTTTTCGGGGTATCTGCCGGCATAGTCAATTCTTCAGCAGTATATATTTTTCCATCTTTACTAGTATAAGAAAAACCCTTTTTGATCAGCGGTATATATTCTACCGGGATATCAAGAGCCTCTGCTTTACTGCGGATTATTTTAGGCAGACGTTGTTTCTCTGTAAATTTAAACCCTGTACAAGGTATCCGGTGGCTTAATATAATAGTTTCAACGGTTAGTTCATTATTCTCATATATAACTTCCGGAGTGATGTTCTGAATGGAATAGAATACAATTTGGTAACGTAGAATAGTTTGTGAATGTTTAAACTGAAGCTCCACAATTTCCTGTAACCCCGGGGGAGCATAAATACGCATGGGTTTTATACGCCCATTTAAATGAAGAGAGGAAAGAAGCCCAACAAGGCCTAGGTAATGATCCCCGTGCAGATGGGTTATAAAAATATGGTCTATTCGTTGAGATTTAATGCCATAGCGGAGTAACTGAGACTGTGTTCCCTCGCCGCAATCAATCAGGAAGATTTTTTCGTTTGCATTTAAAGCCTGCGAACTTGGATTTCTGTTGAAAATAGGAGTTGCAGAACTGCTTCCCAGTATAGTGAGCTCAAACTTCATGATAAGTGCTCACGAAAGTTATCTAACCGCTTTTTCCCTCTTTAATTCTTTTTCTATTTCCTCCATAAAAATAAGATCAATAGCTTCTTCTACAGATGGTACAATTGTAAGCACAGTTTCTAGCTGAGATATATTCACCAGACGTAAAATGTTATCATTGATGCCTGTAATAATAAAAGATCCACCAGCACTCTTACAAATACGGTATCCTACTAAAAGACTGCCTAAACCTGAAGAATCTGAATATTTAACCAATGAAAGATCCAGGATAATGTTGCGCTGACCTTCAGTATTCGTCAGAATAAATTCTGATTTCAACTGCGGGGAGATCAGGCTGTTTAGTTTTGACTCATTAAGCGTGATCAAAACATACTTTTCGTGTTTATCTACTGTGAATTTCATATCAGGTAAATCTTATTTAATATCAACAGGATATTATACAATAATATTAAAAAAAATCGGATCAACCTAACGATTAAGGCTTTCTAAAATATTTCGTTCAACACGCTCTAAAACAGACACATCGTCACTCTTATGAAATGTGTCACCAGTAATATGTTCGTACAATTCAACATACCTATCAGATACAGACTGTACAAATTCAGGTGTCATATCGGGAATGACCTCATCCTCGCGACCCTGAAAACCATTTTCTATAAGCCATTGACGAACAAATTCTTTTGATAATTGCCGTTGTGGCTGTCCCTTTTTCTGTAGCTCTTCATATCCATCTTTATAAAAATATCTGGAAGAATCCGGCGTGTGAATTTCATCTATTAAGTGAATACGGCCATCTGCTTTGCCAAATTCGTACTTGGTATCTACCAGGATAAGCCCGCGTTCGCCTGAAATTTCTGTTCCCCGCTGATATAGTGCTTGGGTATAATGTTCTAATTGAGTATAATCTTCTTCAGAAACAATATTTCGTTTCAGAATTTGCTCTCTCGAAATATCTTCATCATGGCCAATAGAAGCTTTAGTGGTTGGAGTAATAATAGGCTCAGGAAGCTTATCGTTTTCTTTTAAACCATCAGGTAAACTCACGCCGCATACCTCTCTCCTGCCTGCATTGTATTCCCGCCAGGCATGTCCTGCCAGATAACCGCGTATAACCATTTCTACCTTAAAAGGATCGCACATTTTTCCAATGGTTACTGAAGGATCAGGAACATCCAATACCCAGTTTGGAACGATATCCTGCGTAGCCAAAAGGGATTTTGCAGCAATTTGATTTAGCACCTGTCCTTTATATGGAATAGGTTCTGGAAGTACTACATCAAAAGCTGATATACGATCAGTTACAACCATTACGAGTTTGTTCCCTACAGTATAAACATCCCTTACCTTTCCTTTATAAAATGCCGTTTGGCCAGGCAATTGAAATTGTGTTTCTTTAATAACAGACATTAAAAATTAGATTGACAGATCTAAGAACCCAGATTTTGAGAGTTTCTATCCTTCCCATTAGATCAAGGCTAAATTGAAAAAATTATCTTACTTTATGTGATTGTTCTCACACTCACTTCTGTATATCTCCGTAAGCTTCCAGTATGCGTCGTACCAGTTTGTGCCTTACCACATCCTCGCCACTTAAATATATAATATCAATTCCTTTAATACCTGTTAAAAGGCCCAGAGCAGGTTGCAGGCCGGATTGTTCTTTTCTTGGCAGGTCAATCTGCGTTACGTCTCCTGTAACAATAAACTTTGCTGACGGGCCCATTCGGGTCAGGAACATTTTCAATTGCATAGCAGTAGCGTTCTGGGCTTCATCCAGAATTACAAAACAATTATCAAGCGTTCTACCCCTCATAAATGCTAAAGGGGCGATTTCAATGGTACGATTTTCAAGATACAGCTTAAGTTTTTCAGGCGGGATCATATCATCCAGGGCATCATATAGCGGACGCAGATATGGATCAATCTTCTCCTTCATATCACCCGGTAAAAAGCCCAGGTTTTCGCCGGCCTCAACTGCAGGACGTGTTAATATAATACGCTTTATCTCTTTGTTTTTCAGTGCTCTTACTGCCAGGGCTACAGCAGTATATGTCTTCCCTGTACCGGCGGGTCCGATAGCGAGAATAATATCATTCTTATCAATACTTTCCACCATACGCCGCTGGTTGGCAGTACGGGCTTTAACTACAATTCCATTAGGCCCGAAAACGATTGGCTCGCCTCCGCCTGCAGTTTTTTCACCATTTGTTTCAGTTTCTGATGAGTGCGTGATCTTTGCACCTAGTATACGCTCCAAATCGTTACTGCTCAGGCTTTGAAATTTATCGGCATGGTTTAGAAGCTCCCGGAACTTATCATTGAAATTCTGCAGCTCTGTCTCGTCGCCTAAAGCTTTAACCTCATTACCGCGGGCTACAATCTTTATCTTGGGAAATTGTTTTTTTATGGTTTCGAAATATTCATTATTTGAACCCCAGACAACCACGGGGTTTACGTTTTCAATAGCCAGTTTTAGTTCGTTCAAGATGTATATTTTTTAATCCGGGTTAGTTTATGCAATAAAAAATTTAATATTTGTATCGTCGATCTCTATCGCAACAATACAAATAAATATTCACACTTTAATGGCAATAATCACTTTAACGACCGATTTGGGTTATAAAGATTTTTACCAGGCTGCTCTTAAGGGAAGCATTCTGAGCCAGTTGCCAGGTGCCACCATAATTGATCTAAGTCACAATATTTCTGCATTTAATATTCAACAGGCTGCATTTGTATTAAAGAACTCCTTTCATTATTTCCCAAAAGAAACAGTGCATCTTATCGGCATTGATTCAGTTTATAATAAGAGTACACGTTACTTAGCATTAAAGTATAAAGAACACTATTTTGTTGGCTCTGATAACGGAATTTTTTCATTGCTTTTTGAAAATACCCCTGAAGAGATAGTAGAATTGAATATCATGCAGGATTTAAAATACCTGCACTTTCCCCTGTCAGACATTTTAAGCAAGGCTGCATGTCACTTAGCCGCTGGCGGCAACCTCACAGACATCGGCATAACCACCGAAGCCCTTGAACAAAGAATGACGCTGCAGCCTGTCATTGAAAAAGACCTGATCCGCGGAAGCGTGATTTATGTAGACTCATTTCAAAACGTGATTACTAATATTACCAAAGATCTTTTCACCAGACTGCAAAACAACAGGGAATTCACTCTTTATTTCCGAAGAAACGAATCCATTTCCCAATTAAGCTGGCATTATAATGAAGTACCTGAAGGCGAGAAACTTTGCCTGTTCGGAATAAGCAATCATTTGGAAATTGCCATTAATAAAGGCAATGCGAGCGGATTATTAGGGTTAAATATTAATGATATTATCCGTATAGAATTTCGTTAATGATCATACGAATTGTTAAAATGATTTTCCAGAAGAATACTGGTGACCTCTTTGAGGAAATTTTCCATATTACCCAACCGGATATTCTGAAATTTGAAGGGTGTTTTGAAGTGAAGCTTCACAGAGACACTACTAATCCTTCTATATATTTTACCGTCAGCCGATGGGAATCTGCTAACGAATTGGAAAAATACCGGTCATCAGATTTTTTTAAAGCTACCTGGGCTAAAGTAAAACCTATGTTTATTGAAAAAGCCGAGGCCTGGAGTTTGGAAATCCTTGCGGATGAGAAGTAAAATTTACCTGAAACTGATGTTTGTTTTCTGATAGATTGGATATTAAACCTAATTTTGCAGCCGCCGTACTTGCGGCTTTAGTAAATGGCCCGACAAAGACTGAATAGTGGCAGTGCGCCAACAGAAGATTTGCCAAAAGCAAAGATCAATAAGCAAAGCGTTCAAAAGGTATTTCAGTTATTAAGTTATTTGAGGCCTTATCGTATAAAGTTTTTCCTTGGTTTTATCTGTCTAATTTTATCCAGTTTAAGTTCTTTCTTTTTCCCTTTATTAATTGGGCGACTAATTGATACAGGAAGTCGTGGAGCACAGATACCGGGCATGGGCAACATGGTTCCTAATGAAAAGATGGATTTTCTTCCTACAGATATTAATACCGTAGCGCTTACACTTTTGGGTATATTATTTATATCGTCCATTTTTTCTTTTTTCAGGATTAACTGGTTTGTTGAGGTTGCAGAAAAAGGGCTCGCAGATATCAGGCGTGATACTTATTTCAAGCTGATCACCTTACCCATGAATTTTTTCTCGCAACGCCGCGTTGGTGAGCTTAATAGTCGTCTTTCTTCCGATCTTTCACAGATACAGGATGCCATTACCACTACCAGTGCAGAAATGATCCGCCAGATTATCTTATTGATAGGAGGAATAATTTGCCTTGCCTTCGTATCTGGCAAGCTAACCCTGATGTTATTAGCTATCCTGCCCTTTTTAATTGCGGTAGCTATTGTTTTCGGACGCTTTATCAGAAAATTATCACGGTCTGCACAAGACAAACTTGCAGAATCAAATACAGTTGTTGAAGAAACCTTACAAGGAATTTCTAATGTAAAAGCCTTTGTAAATGAGACCTATGAAGTAAACCGGTATAACAAAAGCATTCAGGAAGTGGTAAAAATTGCTATGCGTGGCGCAAAATTTCGCGGAGTATTTGCCTCATTCATTGTTTTTTGCATATTCGGCACCATAGTGGGCGTTGTGTGGTATGGTTCTTATCTTATCCAGATAGGGGAAATAACGGTTGGAAGTATGCTCACCTTTATTCTTTTCTCCGTTTTTGTTGCAGCAGCAATGGGCAGCTTTCCGGAGTTGTATGCTACCATGCAAAAAGCCGTGGGTGCCAGTGAAAGGGTATTAGAAATTTTAGCAGAATCAAGTGAGCAAATTTCGATCAATCCCCAAGAAAATGCTATTAAACGGCCTGTTAAAGGAAATGTAGCTTTCAGAAATATAGAATTCAGCTATCCCAGCCGAGCGGAAATAACCGTATTGAACGGTGTTTCGTTCGAAGCTAAATCCGGAGAAAAAGTAGCCATTGTAGGCCCTAGTGGCGCAGGAAAATCAACCATAGCATCTATAATTTTACGCTTTTACGAAGCTGATAAAGGGGAGCTTCTTTTTGACGGAATACCGTCCACTGACTTTTCTCTAACGGATATTCGTAATCAGGTAGCCATAGTTCCTCAGGACGTATTGCTTTTTGGAGGATCTATTCGTGAAAATATCGCCTATGGAAGGTTAACTGCAAGCGAGGGAGAAATAATTACGGCTGCTAAACGCGCAAATGCGTATGAGTTTATTACCGGATTTCCTGAAAGTTTTGACACGCTTGTGGGTGAACGTGGCATTAAGCTATCCGGGGGCCAGCGTCAGCGAATTGCTATAGCCAGGGCATTGCTAAAAGACCCCGCCATACTTATACTGGATGAAGCTACGTCGTCTCTCGATTCAGAATCGGAAAGATTGGTACAGGAAGCTCTTGAGGAACTAATGAAGAACCGTACCTCTATTATAATTGCGCACCGATTATCAACTATTAGGGAAGCTGATAAAATTGTAGTGCTTGAAAAAGGAAAAGTTATAGAAGTAGGCACTCACCAGGAACTGCTTCAAAACCAGGAAGGTCTGTACCGTCATTTGAGTCAATTGCAATTTGAAGTTTAGACTAACAGAGAAGTCATACATCGATTATAATAACTCAATTTGGTGTGCATATTTCTTAAAAATTATCAAGACTCAACCGAAGCTCAATATTGTGCGTCACCATTACGAACACCCAAATAATGCAATCAGAATTTATTGACTTAGGGTTTGACAAATATTTATATGCAAAGGACAGACTAAGTTTAGCTGACTGCTTTACAAAAAATAATCGTCGTGGCATTTACATACTTCATTTTCAAAACGGTGAATATTATGTTGGGTTAGCTATAGACGTTGTAAATCGGCACGCTCAACACAGATTAAACCATTTTGATATTGAGTACATCAGTTTCAAGGAAGTAATTACGGATAATTTAACTGAGGTTGAAAAGCAGACTGTTTATACACTTGAGAATTTACAAAAGCCTTTAAGAAACATTAATCTTGTAAGCATTATTACTGGTGACACTGACCTTGACTTAGTAGTAAGTAGAGAAGAACAGCAGCAATGGAGCAATTATGAATTAGGAGTCGAGAGCTTAAAAACAGACCGTTTTAATTATCCAGAACTGAGAAGAAAATATTCTGCCAAATTCACCAAACTTAGAAAGTCTGAATACTTTACACTGCTTTGTGAAATTCTTCAAAATTTTGTTCTTTTCACAATACCCTTCCCTTGCAAAACAGAGTATTCATTTTGGAGTTGTTCGTGTTTGCCGGCAGGTCGGAACAAAGTATTCAGTAGAGTTAATATCTTTTGGCAAGAAGTTCTTACAATTTATGAAGATGATTTTGTTATGCTTGAAGACAAAAAAACTTTTAAGGATTTAGCGGTAAGTATTCATCTCTGTAAATCAAAGCTTTTTGAACACCATTCAGCAAATGAATTGAAAGACAAATATCCTTCTCTTGAACTAACCGACCATTTTTATGATCCTGGGGGACAAGACCAACAAAATATAATAATTGGCGGTGTTGAGTTTTTAAATCTTTTAAATGATGCTACAATTTTGGACGCTATCAAAGAGTTTAATCTAAGACTTATGCGAAAAGGCGGTTGCATTTTTAATAGATATCATTGTTTTGACTTAGCTGATGAAGCATTGCGTATGGATAATTTAGAGTTTGATAATTAATATGGCGAACGCACAACATTGGTTTTGCAATATGGTGGCTGACGAACATTTACTGTACAACGGTAATTCTATTCAACTTTATCAATAAAATTAGGCTGACGGAAAACGAAATGCCACCACATCGCAAAGCCGTTAATTATCAATCTTAACATTCTTATGAAAATGCAGTGTCTTCCATCTCAAATCTTAATTCTTTTTCTAAGATGAAATTAACCATTTGGGGGGCTGCCAAGCAGGTTACAGGTAGCATGCACCTGCTTGAGCTTGAAAATTACACTATTCTTATTGATTGCGGACTGGATTATGAGCGGGATACGTATGTAGAAGAGAATGAACAATTTCCGTTCGATCCTTCTGATATTGACGCAGTCATTCTAACTCATGCACATATAGATCATTCAGGAAATTTACCCACCCTGGTACGCATGGGTTTTGAAGGCCAGATATTATGCACCCCTCCTACTGCAGATCTTACGGAGCTTTTACTTTTGGATTCTGTAAATGTTTTTCTGGCCAGGCAACGTAAAAAGCGTCACGGTAAACGGGGGTCATCAGGCCCCAAACCTTTGTATTTACAGAAGCATGTTATGGAAACCGTTGACCGGTTTGTTACCATAGCTTTTAATAAGCCCTTCCATATTAACGGCAATACCTCATTAACATTCATTCCGGCAGGACATTTATTAGGTGCAGCACATGTAATTTTAACAGTGACGGAGCATGGCATTGAAAAGAAGATCGCTTTCAGCGGAGATATAGGCAGAGAAAATTACTCTGTTATTGTTGATCCTGAACCCTTGCCCCAGGTTGACTATCTGGTTTGCGAATCTACCTATGGAGGCCGGCAGCACAGCACTGGCAAAACGATAGAACAGGTATTAACAGAAACAGTAGAAGAAGCGTGTATAAAAACACCTGGCAGGCTAATTATTCCCGCGTTCAGTATCGGGCGCACCCAGGCTTTAGTTTACTCACTTAATAAGATCTTCAGTAAGGGCTTATTGCCGCGTGTAAAAGTTTTTGTAGACAGCCCGCTTGCAGGATATGCTACAGAGGTATTCCGCAAGCATCATAATCTGGTTAATGAGGAAGCCAGGAATTTTTATCGCCGTGAAGGCGATGAATTTGAGTTTGAAAATCTGTTCTACACTCAAAATATGGAAGAAAGTAAGGATATATTGAATTACCTGGAGCCATGCATTATTATATCATCTGCCGGTATGCTTGAAGGCGGCAGAATACAGGATCATTTGTATTACAACATCCAAAACTATTACTGCACCATTCTTTTCATTGGTTACTGCGCTAAAGGAACACTGGGCCACAGGTTATTGCGTGGCGACCCGGTTGTGCATATCCGCGACAGAGATCTTTCGGTTTATGCTACTATAAAACAAACAGACCTGCTTAGCGGCCATGCCGGGCATGACGGGCTGGTGAATTTTGTAAAACAACAGGAATCCGGGAAACTTAAAAATGTATTTCTGGTACATGGGGAGCCTGAAAGTATGGTTGCGTTATCCGAAGCTTTGGATGCTGAGGGTTATACGGTCATAATTCCTGAAAAAGGACGGGTATTTGAATTGAGTTAGAGCGCCTGTAAACTTACAAAGTTTTTAAAACTTCGTAAGTGTGATATTTAGCTTAATTGGGAATCTCCTGAGGCTATTCATTGTGTGGAAAGTTTAAAAACTTCGTAAACCTGATGCATCGGCATCCCGCTTTTTATACACAAAGATCAAATATATCAGTCCTGTTAATGACATCAGGGAAGAAATATAAAAGATAGTGGGTATCATCTTCACATTGTCCATAAATAACCAGCCCGCTACCAGTGCACCAATACCAATTCCCGCCTCCAACGCAATATACATAGTGGCAACGGCTTTACCCCGCCTGTCCGGATGACTTAGATCAATTGTCCAGGCATTTAATGCAGGAGACTGAATGCCTGTTGCAATTCCATAAGCTATTGATGCAATGATTAACGAGAGCATTCCCGAAGCATGTCCAATTAAGATCATTGAAAAAGCAATCAATGCCGTTGAAACTTTCAACATCAATATCCGGCCATACTGATCAGATATTTTCCCGGCCGCAAACCTAATCAGTAAGGACGAAAAGGTAAATGTCAAAAAAAATATTCCTTTATTTAAAATCCCTAAATGTTGGCTCCAATCCGGAATAAGAGTTATTAAAGCACCATAACTAAAATAAGTTAGAAAAGTGATTATAGCGGAAGGTAAAACCTGCTTTTCAATTATTTCATTACGCCCAATCTTTAAATGTGAGAATTCAAACCGTTTTTTTAAAGGCAGGGTTTCTTTCATGTTCATGACTATAACAATTGAAAGAAGGGCAAATAATGATGAACAATAAAAAAGCATGTCAATGGAAGAATACATCGTTATTGCACTTCCAATGGCGGGGCCAATTCCCAAACCGGTGCTGAAACACAGTCCGTGTATTCCCATTGCCTCGCCCCATTTGGTAGAAGGAACAATATCGGCTACGTATGCAGCAGTTGCTGTAGGCTTAAATCCTGTTGAAAAACCATGGATTAACCTGATAAAGAGGAAGCCTGCAACACTGCCTAAAACCGGATATAAAAATCCGCATACAAAACACACTATTGAACCTATTGCCATAACGGGAATCCGTCCGATGTTATCCGTCAGCTTGCCGCTGAAAGGCCTTGATAAACCCGCAGTTAGTGTAAATAAAGCAATGATTAATCCTTTATACTCCGCACCGCCAAGGCTGCTCAAATAAGCCGGCAGCTCCGGAAGAAGCATGTTGAAACTGGCAGAAAACAAAAATGAACTTAAACACAACAACCCAAAAGGAAGGGTATAAATTGAACCGGGTTTTGTGGGTGCTGTCATTCCTGCTTCGTGACACTTAAGTCAATGTCTGCTATTGCTCTTCTTTAAAATATACTTTATAGTAACTCATTGCTTTTGAATCATCAAACCCCTTTTCGATCAGGTCTTTATTCCCATGTATGTAGATATGAAAATTTTTATCGAGCTTTAAAACACTCTTATAAACGCGTGATTGCTTTTTTACAGCCTGTTCAGAAATATTAAATGTGTCATTAATCTCCGTATCATATTCAGTTTCATATTGTTGCTTATAGTTTTTAAAAGAGGTAATAGCCTCTTTATTTCCGATCACTTCATCCGAGAACTCATTCATATCAAATGTTTCCTTCTCTTTAAAATATTTCATAGATCGGTTCAACAGGTCTATCTTATCCGCTTTGGACATTTCAAATTCTTCATCAATTTGCTTGGTAACAAAGTTTTTATAAATGCTAAGCGTATTACTGGTTTGGTTAAAATTGTCATTCCTGATCTTAACTTTTAAGAACTCATCTTTCCAGTACACCGCTTCTGAGCCGCGGTTAGTTTGATCAACTACAACAACTTTATACCCTTCCTCCTTTTCAGAATTAAGTATCAGGCAACCCTTATCCAATTTGGTAATATTGATGGCATCCTGTTCATAGGTCAGTGAAAATCCCCCTGATTGGGAAGATACCTTTAGATAGGTTTCTTTCGTTTCTGATTTGAATATTCCTATTGCATCAAACAATTCACCTTCATGCTGAACGCCATGGAAACATGCGATATACACTTCGCCAGATTTTATATTTGGATGACCCGATATATCATATAAAAATTTTGCCATAGCCTGACCGGTTTCATGAAACATGCTGTTGTCCTGAAATATAGCTGAAGCCAAGTGATATATTTCGTTTAACCCCAGGTTATCAGTCGGGTGGTAAAAGCGATAAACTTCATTTACTTTTTCAAAAGGTTTTAAAAAATACTGATTTAATAATCCGTTTAAAAATTGATCCTGAAGCACAACGGGCTCATCTGAAAGAGCATACCATTCGCTTTGATTTTTATTTCCGACATGGTGCACAGAAAGCCGGGCCAACGAGGCTTCGAAGAATGATAGCATATTGCCCCAAAGTAAGGGAGATTATTAAAAGGATAAAAGAGGTAATTCAATTTCTTTAAAAGATACCTTATTAAATAGTCTGTAAGAGAACAACAACGCCTCTTTTAATGTTACATAATAACATTATACTATTAAAACAGTGAAATCTAACAGTCAGAGGTTACGTGAAACGGAATATTAATATAGCTGCAAAAATCATAGGAGGTCTGCTAGGGCTCATCCTGGTTGTATGGATAGGTGTGTCTCTCTATGTGCGTTCGCATAAGAAAGATCTCTTAAACATGGTTACCAAACAGTTGAACGAAAACATCAATGGAAGTTTAACCATTGAAAGCATGGAGCCTGAACTCGTTCGCGGTTTCCCGGGAATATCTGTTTCACTGAAAAATGTGGTACTGCGTGACAGTTTATGGGAAAATCATAAACATAACCTGCTTCAGGCAAAAAATGTGTACGTAGCACTCGATGCATTTTCCTTATTTAACGGTTCGCCCAACATAAAAAAAATATCCATTGAAGATGCAGAGATTTATCTGTACTCAGATAGCTTGGGCCATTCCAACACGAATTTATTTAAAAGCAAAAGCCCAAAAGGAAATAAAAAAGGCAAAGGAAAAATCAACAGAGTTGATTTAAACAAGGTACACTTAACTTATGATAACAAGTTCAAAAACAAGTATTTCAATTTTGACATCAGTAATTTTACAGGAAAAATAAACTATACCAGTACAGGATGGAAAGGCACAATAGATTTAAAAACCCTGGTAAACCAGCTTGAATTTAATACCCGGGTTGGAAGTTTCTTAAAAAATAAAAATCTAGTGGCAAAGCTTGATATTGAGTTTAATGATAAAGAAAAAAAGCTCACGCTTCCCACACAAACAATAAGCATTGAAAAAGACGATATTGACATTGGAGGATATTTTATGTTCGCCGAAACCTCTTCAGATTTTCATCTGGATATAAAGGCAAAAAACATTTCATTCGCAAAGGCATCTACACTGCTCTTACCTCGTGTTACCAAAAGATTACAAAGTTACAAGTTAAAAAAGCCCTTAGACGTTCAAACGATTATTAAAGGGCAGTTAAAAGGCAAGGCTAAACAGCCTCTTGTAACCGCAACCTGGCAAGTAAAAAACAACACGCTTACATCATTGGGTGAGGTGATTAATAATTGTTCTTTTACTGGTGTTTTTACAAATGAATATGTGCCTGGAAAAGGCCGTACGGACATAAATTCGGTTATTACCTTAAATAACCTGACCGGATCATGGTCTGACATTGATTTTAAAGCTCAAAAGGTAGAGATTAGTAATCTCACCAGACCAATTATTGAAGGAAAATTTACATCAAACTTTCCTCTTAAAAAATTGAATGCCGTTTCCGGGGGAAATACTTTTCATTTTGATGGAGGATCTGCAGCGTTAAATTTACTTTACAAAGCACCCTTTTTTCAAAGTGATGCCAGCAAAAAGAGTTATATTTTGGGTACTATACGTATAAATCAGGCAGCCGCAACGTACAGGCCAAGGAACCTTAAATTTAACAATACATCATTGCTGCTAAATTTTAAAGGCCATGATCTCTTTCTGCAAAACATGAGGGTAAACAGTGGGAAAACTACCTTACTTATGGATGGTTCGCTGCGTAATTTCTTAAATCTTTATTACACAGATCCTAAAAAAATTATTTTAGACTGGCGGATATCAAGCCCTGAACTTAATCTTGGGGAATATCTGGCATTTTTAGGTAAACGTTCTACAACGGCTAAGCCTGTTTCTAATACGGGAGGTGGCGCAGGTAAAATCTTTAAACAGCTGGATCAAGTACTTGACCAGGCGAATGTACACATGGTATTAAAAGTAAATAAGCTTATTTATAAAAAATTTACTGCCGACAACGTAGTCTCTAACATCACTTTAAAACAATCTGGTATTGGAATTAATCAGGTAAGTTTAAGCCACGGAGGTGGAAATCTGGTAGTAACTGGAAATATAGATCAATCAGGATCATTAAATAAGATTTTTGTAGATACCCGTCTCACTAATGTAGATGTAAAGAAATTATTTACCGCTTTTGAAAATTTTGGACAGAACGCTATTACTGATCAAAATTTACGTGGTGTGTTCTTTGGATCTACAAAAATGGCGGCTAGTATGAAAAATAACGGCGAGATTGTTCCCAGATCATTCCGGGGATCAGTGAATTTTGATCTTAGGAATGGTGCCCTTGTAAATTTTGTGCCTATTAAAAAGGTAGGAAAGTTTGCGTTTCCTAACCGCGATTTTTCAAATATTACTTTCCAATCACTAAAAAACACACTTACTATTGAGGGAAATAAGGTCATTATACCACCTATGAAAATAGAAACAAGCGTACTGAATATTTTCGTTGATGGGGTATATAGTTTTAGTTCGGGCACAAACATAGCACTTCAGGTACCGCTAAGAAATCCCAAAAAGGACGAATTTATGACGGATAGTCTTAAAGAAACCCGTGCAAAACGCGGAATCGTACTTAACTTATTAGCAGTAGACGGGGATGATGGAAATGTAAAAATAAAGCTGGGTAAAAAAGATTCGAAAAATGAAAATTAAATCAGGTAGCTATATTTCCTGATCCTCTTACCAGTATTCTTGAATTATATTTTTCACTTACCTTATTTTTATCATTCATATTAATTGCACCATGCTGATCGAGAATTTCTGCTGCTTCTTCTGCTTCTTTATCTGAAAATGCATTAACTGTAACTACTGCACCAGTCCGTGCGGCCTCCGAATACTTATGAACCTCGTCATCATCCTGAAACAGAGAACGGAAAAACCCGGTTATGCCTTTATTATTATCTTCGTCAGCACTTCGTGCAGATATAGACATATTATCACTTTTAAATCCGTATTTGCTCAAGTACTCAACTGCCGCCTGTGCAAGATTAGTATGTTCATACACACCAATTACAGTTTTGTCTCCCTTTAAATGATCATCTTTTCTTGGATTGCTACCGTCTGTTTCTAAAATATTAGAAGGCTGAGCCTGAGAAGAAGCATGCGTTTCTTCATTATATGAATGAGTATTGAAACCGCCTGTTTTTTCTGAAATATCAGAAGGTTGAGCCTGAGAAACGTTAGCTTTCTGAGTTCCACGAGTACTTAAGTTCGCAAATGAATGAACCAGAAAATCTACTGTTTTAGTATTTAATTTTCCTCTTTCATAAGTTGGAATAGCTGTTAACTCGTTAGCCATACCACCGGGAAGAATCACATTTTTATATCCTTCGTGCAGATCTGCAATTTCAATTGGAACTAATACTTTCCTGTCCTTCAGGTTAAGTTCATTACCTTCCATATCCAAAACAATGTATAATACGCGTTTAGCTTCCGTATCGAACAACAGGTCATGAACTTCGCCAAGAATATTGCCATTTTCGTTCTTAACAGTCCATCCTCTTATATCCGAGTCGCCTTCAGCTATTTCAAACTTGCTTTTTCCTAATTCTTTAATATGGTCAAAATCATTTTCCCTGGTTGACATAATTTTTTATTTAAAAGGTATCACTGTAAAATTACAAGAGCAGTGTTTAGCACAGCCTATAGTTAACTGTTGCTAAATTTTTCATAGCGGTTACATTTCCTGTATTAAAATAATTATTAGCATACAGGTAATAAATAACAGCGGCTATAATTAAAATGATTAGCACCCACAACCACGTTAAATTGTTTGGTTTTTTCTTTACATGTAACTCTGCCATAATTTAAAATATAATAATCAATGCATAATAAACAACAGGCAGTTATTTAAGTTTCTTTTATCTTAAGAAAATTAAGACTACCTATTGAAGTTGTAAACATAAAGGCGCTCATTGCGCCTTTATGGAAAAATTAACCTCTAATTTTCTCCATTTTAGGAACCAGTAATTTAAACATAACTACCCAGGCAATTATATATGCTACTCCGCATACAAAAAACATAATGTAATAACCTGTTTGAATTTGGCCTAAAGCCTTGTAATGATCGAATAGTTTTCCAGCAAGCCTGGCAATCGCAATACCGCCCAGTCCCCCGGCCATACCCCCCATTCCGATCACAGAACCTATAGAACTTTTTGGAAACATATCAGAAACTGTAGTAAAAATATTGGCCGACCACGCCTGATGCGCAGAGGCAGCAATACCAATTATAATTACCGCATACCACATATTATATGTACCTGCCTGCTGTGAAAATATAACCAATAAGGGGAAAAATGCATAAATAAGCATGGAAGTTTTACGGGCACGAACAATATCCCATCCTTTATTTTTTACAAACCACATAGGGAGGTATCCGCCCAGTACACTTCCAAAAGTGGTCATAAAATACACCACTGCAATTGGAAAACTCACCTGCATACCTACCAAACCATATTCGGCTATTAAAAAAGCGGGCAGCCAGAAAAGGAAAAACCACCAGATGCCATCTGTTAAAAACTTACCTGATATAAAGGCCCATGTTTGCTTATAAGTAAGCAATTTGCCCCATGATATCTGAGGTGCCGCCTCTTTACCATCAACCACGGCTATTTCTTCATTGTCACTATGGATATAGTCAAATTCTGCTTTTGAAAGCTTTTTATGCTTTGCCGGAATTTCATATAAAAAAAACCAAAAAATAAGCCATAAAAACCCTACCGCTCCGGTTGCTATAAAAGCAATCTGCCAACTATAATTAATAGCAATCCATGGCACCACAAGAGGGGCTATAACTGCACCTACATTGGTTCCTGAATTGAAAATACCTGTTGCCAGTGCTCTTTCCTTCCTAGGAAACCATTCCGCTATAGTTTTTATTGCTGACGGGAAATTCCCTGCTTCAGTCACTCCTAATAAAGCACGGTAAACTCCGAAGCCAAAGGTGCTTGTAGCAAAGGCATGCATAATAGACGCGATACTCCAAAGGAATAGTGATAGCGCATACCCTAATTTGGTACCTATTTTATCTATAATGCGGCCAATACCCAGCATTCCTATAGCATAGGCTAATTGAAAAGAGATAACAATATTAGAGTAGTCGGTTTCAGACCAGCTAAATTCTTTTTCAAGAATGGGCTTAAGCAAGCTGATTACCTGGCGGTCCAGATAATTTACTGTGGTAGCGAAAAAAACCAGTGAACAAATTGTCCAGCGGTAATTGGTCATTTTTGGTTCATTCATTTTATTTATAATTGATAAATTATTGGTTATTTTCTACACGATTTTACAATTTCCATTGCTTCTTTCGTAGCAGCAATCAGTTCATCATATTTCTGATTTTCCATAACGTCTTTGCTAACCAGCTTACTTCCCATTCCCACAGCACAAACCCCGGCTTTAAACCATCCCGAAATATTATCTTTATCCAACTCCACTCCTCCCGTAGGCATAAACAACAAATTAGGGAATAATTCTTTAATTGCTGACATAAAGCCTGGACCTAAAATATTGCCTGGAAAAAGTTTTACGAATTTCGCTCCAAGATGCTCTGCCCGTATAATTTCTGAAGGAGTCATACATCCGGGAACCCAAAGTAATCCATTATTATCAGCCACAGCTGCCACTTCTTCTACAAGTCCGGGACTAATTATATAATCCGCACCTGCATCAACAAAAGCTTGAGCCGACTCAGCATTTTTTATTGTTCCAACTCCTAAATACATTCCATTTAATTCGTCATCGCATATTTCACGGAGTTTTCTGAAATTAGCCAATGCTGCTTCCCCCCTGTTCGTATACTCTACAGTGCGAATACCAGCCGCATATAAGGCTTTTAATATTTGAACGCTAACTTCAGTATCCCTATTAAAATACAGTGGTAATATACCCTGCTCCGGAATTAGTTGTAATAGAATTGCTTTCTTATCCATACATCAATTGAACTTATAAGTAAAAAATAAATATGGTCACTAAAGTAGAAATTTTAAAACAACATAACTCACTTGAAACAATTAATTGAAAATTGACGAAAAGTAACTACGAAAACGTTTTCGATTTTTTTTAACATTTGCTGCTATTTAATTGTCATTAAACGTATTTTTGGAAACCTCTGCTCAGGAGGAATTTTAAACCTCTTTTTCACTTTAAGTAAAATATCAATGTCTAAGAAAATTGTAACAATGGGAGAAATCATGATGAGATTATCCACTCCCGATTTTAAAAGATTTGTACAAAGTGATAATTTTGATGTTACTTATGGCGGAGGCGAAGCAAATGTGGCCGCAGCGCTATGTAACTATGGATTAAATGGCACTTTTGTAACTAAGGTACCGAATAATCCATTAGGCCAATCGGCCATTAATCATTTGCGTCGTTATGGAGTAGATACTCAATTTATAGCCAGGGGCGGAAACAGACTTGGCATTTATTTTTTAGAAACAGGTGCCTCTATGAGGGCTTCCCAGGTTGTTTATGACCGTGCAGATGCTTCAATTTCTGATGTGGATATCTCTGAATTTGATTTTGATAAAATATTGGATGGTGCAGATTGGTTCCATACCACAGGTATTACACCCGCGTTAAGCGATAAAGCAGCTGCTTTAACTGAGGCTGCCTTAAAAGCTGCAAAAGCAAAAGGCATTACTACCAGTATTGACCTGAATTATCGTAAAAAACTGTGGAGTAAAGAGAAGGCACGTGAAGTAATGACACGGCTTTGCCAATATGTAGATGTTTGTATTGGTAATGAGGAGGACGCAGATACGACACTAGGATTTACGAGCCAGGGCACTGATGTAACTAAAGGGGAACTAAATCTGGATGGTTATAAGGATGTGTTTCAGCAAATGAAAGAGAAATTTGGCTTTAAATATATTGCTTCAACACTTAGAGAAAGCCATAGCGCATCAGATAACGGATGGTCAGCGTTGGTTTATGATGGTACTGAGTTCTATCATTCCAAGGCTTATGAAGTACGTATTGTTGACCGTGTTGGCAGTGGCGACTCTTTTGCGAGCGGTTTTATCTACGGATTGGTTACTGGCATGGCTATGAGCGATGCGGCAGAATTTGGTGTGGCAGCTTCGGCAATTAAACACACCATTCCGGGAGATTTAAATCACGCTACTTTATCAGAGGTACAAGAACTGGTAAAAGGTGATGGATCAGGAAGAGTACAACGTTAGAAGTGGAGATAAAACTAATTGCCATAGTTCTACACTTACTCCGTTAGCAATACCCATTTACTTTATTTTATTTTTAAGATTATGATCATAGATTCTTTATCAAATGCGGCCAGATATAACGCTATTCATCCGCTTTTTGCAAAAGCTTTTGAATATATAAACACTCAGGATTTATTAACTATACCAGATGGTAAATATGAAATTTCTGAAGGTTTAAAAGCTATAATATCTGATAAAGCAGGCATGACTGCAGAAGAATCAGCTGCTAAATTTGAATGTCATAACCAAAATATTGATATCCAATTTTGTATAAAAGGCGTTGAAACTATTGGCTGGAAACCACGCGGAAACTGCGTTTCACAAAAGGGGGAGTATAATGAAGAGAAGGATGTAGCCTTTTATAATGACACTCCCGACACTCATTTTACCTTAACGGATAACCAGTTTGCAATTTTCTTTCCTGAAGATGTTCATGCCCCCATGATCAGTGATGGTATTGTAAGAAAAGTGGTTATTAAGATAAGAATGTAAGCATTACTGATACGAGCTACAAGCTCGCACCAGCATAAAGTGCCGGGAAATAATTATTTGCCATAAAAAAATTCACTTATATAAAGTAGTGTCATTAACAAGAAGATAATTATTTGCAAAAACCCGTAATTTTATATACTTATCAGAGTTTAATTTAATTTTGCTTAACACCTTACCTGTTAATCTTTCAATGATAAAGAGGTCCTTTTCATTAATCCAATCACTTTGTCGTGATAACTCCCCCAATAATTCACGCCGCTAACAGTCCAGATTTTATTATTCTTTGAGTTAATGTAAATTAATCCTCTCACGTCATCTTTCAGTAATGAGACATAAATTTCATCGCCGACCAAATGACATCCATCCAAATGAGTTAGGTTCAATCTTTTAGACCAAATGACATCTCCAGAAATAGCGTCCTTTAAAAAAAGTTTATTTTCAGTTCGAAGTAAAATTGCATTATCATTAGTAAGGTAAGTGTGTTTCGATAAATCTCTCCAAGAAACGGGGCTTATACCATGTGTCGTATACCAATTTAGTTTCAAACTGTTAATATCTAAAGAGTATAGCCCTGACTTTCCCATACGACCCGAGAAGATCAGATTGTTTCCAATAATAGAATGGTGTCTATCGCCAATCGAATCAATAGAAGTGTCTTTCCAAAGTAGCTTCTGTGTATCGTAATTAAAGATGTACACGCCATCCATGCTTGATATTATTACATTCTTTTTGTGAAGAAATATTTTAAATGCGTAGAATACGTCATTTTCATATTCTTTGAAATACTCATTAAGTTGGCCATCAATAGAAATCGTTTGCATTGTGGAGCGTCCATATCGGCCGAAGTATATCGACCCATTGTTAAGAGTGTCTATTTGGGAAACACTAGGGAATTGGATTTCTTCAAACCGATGTTTTACTTTTTTGCCCGGATTATTTAAAGGGACAAAAAAATAGCCTCCATTGAATCCGACTAGGTATCCTTAAATATTTCAGTGTACGGTCTGCCAAATTCACGATCATTCACTATTAGTTTGAGTTTCAAACTTTCTTTCAACTCGCTTTCAAAGCTTGGATTCAGATCTTTGGGACTTTGGTAGCAACCGGCCAATGCCAACAGTGTTAACATGATATACAGCTTCAGTAAGTTATATTTCACTTTATCTCTTATTTTTAAAATAACTAAGAATCCTCTTATTCGTCAGAGCGTAGTCCCTGAATACACTCGCATCGTAGTCACAGCTGGTGCGAGCTTGTAGTTCGTATCGCAGCTGGTGCGAGCTTGCAGCTCGTATCCTATACAAAATCTATTCGAGCAAACCCTTTCCACCACTATAATCTATAGCACTACTATATTTCCAGTGATGTGGTTCTAACACGAATCCTGCTACTACCGGATTAAGATGAATATATTCTACTTTCTGATCAATTACCTCAGGGCTCCATAATTCAATCGGTTTATTATGCTGTTGCCAAAATTGTCGTTTTTTAATATTGCTATTTTTGCTTCCTGCCGTTTTCATCAGCCCAAGCAGCCACTCCTTTCTGCTCTCCTGCAGGTTATTTTCTATTTCTGCCTGGATAGCTTTTGATGTATGTGTTTTTAAATCCCTTAATAAATCACCCGGATTACTCTCTTTTGCATGAAAAATTAAATGAACATGGCTTGGCATGATACACCAGCTATATATTTCCATTCCTTTATTTTTTCTGCAAAAGTCAAGACTTTGCAGCAAGACCTGAAAATATAGATCCCGAACGAATACATCAACCCAAAAAACAGTTGCAAAGCTTACAAAATATAAACCTTCTTTGTTATAGAATTTATGCTTTCTACTCATTAAACATTTTTACTGATACTAGCTACAAGCTCGCACCAGCATACTCTTCGATCACCAGTTAAAGTATTGTTTTGCGTTGTTATAACTTATATCCTGAATAATCTTGCCTACCCATTTAATATCATTGGGCAGCTCACCATTTTCGATCTCCTCTCCAAAAAGGTTACAAACAATTCGCCGAAAATATTCATGTCGCGGGAAAGAAAGAAAGCTTCTTGAATCGGTAAGCATTCCTACAAAACGGGTGATTAATCCCATGTTAGAAAGTGCATTAAGTTGTTTAATCATGCCATCTTTCTGATCAAGAAACCACCATGCAGAACCAAACTGAACCTTGCCGGCAACTGATCCATCATTATAATTACCAGCCATTGTAGCCATTAGTTCATTCTGTCCGGGATGTATATTATATAAAATCGTTTTTGCCAAACGGTTTTCAGTATCCAATTTATTAAGAAATTTTGCAAGGTTGCCGGCCTGGCTAAAGTCTCCGATAGAATCCCAGCCGGTATCAGGGCCAAGCTGTTTTAACATGCGGGTATTATTGTTTCGCAGGGGGCCTAAATGGTATTGCTGCACCCAGCCTTTTTCATGATCCCAAAACGCAAAGTGAACCAGCATTGCCGATTTAAATTTCAGGATCTCTATTTGCTGAAGAGGCTGTTGGTTTCGTATCTTTTTAAAAATAATAGCAACCTCATCTTCAGTATAATCTTCTGCATAGATCTGCTCCAACCCATGATCAGATATGCAGCACCCATTTGCAGCAAAATAATCATGCCTTAATTTTAAACCTTTTAAATAAGTTTCAAAATCAGCAATATCTAAATTTGTTAATTCCCCTAACCGTGCAATATATTCATTAAGTGACTCTAAATTGTCTGCATTCATTGCTTTATCAGGCCGAAATGCTGGCCGCACCTGCACATCACTCCCATTGGTAGCAATTTGCTTATGGAATTCAAGCGAATCAAGCGGGTCATCCGTTGTACATACTATTTCGACCTTCATCTTTTTTAACAGGCCAAGAACCGAATAGTCAGGTGTCTTTAATTTAGCAGAACACTCTTCGTAAATCTTTTTGGAATTATTGCCTGAAAGCACATCATGGATATTAAAATAACGCTGAAGTTCCAGGTGGGTCCAGTGATATAATGGATTACGCAGTGTGTACGGAACGGTTTCTGCCCATTTTTCAAACTTTTCATAATCTGTAGCGTCGCCGGTAATATATTTTTCATTAATACCGTTTGTTCGCATCGCCCTCCATTTATAATGGTCTCCATACAATAAAGCCTGAGTAATATTATCAAAATTTATATCTCCGGCTATCTGATCGGGAGGAAGGTGGTTATGATAGTCAATAATTGGCATTTCCTTTGCAAACTCATGATACAGCGTTTGCGCTGTCTTTGTCTGCAGTAAAAAGTTGTCGTCTAAAAAATTCTTCATAAAATGCTTCCTCAAGGGGATAAATATATTACAAATTACTGTTAATAATGCCTAGTTCCAAACCTCTTAATTCAGCGAGGCCTCTTAACCGGCCAATTCCTGAATAACCAGGATTAGTTTTCTTTTTCAGGTCATCAAGCATTTGATGGCCATGATCAGGGCGCATAGGAATGTTAATTTTTCTGTTCTTCATAACTTCCACTATCTGCTTCACTACTGCAAACATATCTACATCACCCTCCAAATGATTGTCTTCATAAAAGTCACCATGCTCGTTTCTTCTTGTGCTTCTTAAATGAATAAAATTGATCCGGTCTGCAAATTTTTTAACCATTTCAGGTAAATTATTATCTGCCCTGACCCCAAAGGAACCCGTACAAAAACATAATCCGTTACTTAAAGAAGAAACCGTATTAAATAACAATTGCACATCAGCAGCCGTACTGACCACACGTGGCAAACCCAATATACTATAAGGAGGATCATCGGGATGTATGACCATTTTCACTCCACATTCTTCAGCAACAGGTATAATCTCCTGAAGAAAAAACATAAGGTGTGAACGCAATTTTTCAGCATCTATACCTTCATAGGTATCCAGCGCCGACTGAAATTGCTCTAATGTAAAGCTTTCTTCACTACCCGGAAGACCTGCAATAATATTGCGCTGTAATTGCCTTCGCTCGTCAGCATCCATCTTATTGAAACGATCTTTAGCCCGATCCAACTCGGCGTCAGTATAATGCTTTTCAGCGTTTTTTCGCTTTAAAAGTAAAACATCAAAAGCAATGAATGCAGACCTCTCAAAACGCAGGGCTTTTGATCCATCTTCAACTACATAAGCCAGATCAGTACGTGTCCAATCTAAAACAGGCATAAAATTATACGTGATGATATAAATACCACATTCAGCAAGGTTGCGTATAGAAAGTTTATAATTTTCAATGTATTGCCGGAAATTTTCGGTCTGAGTTTTTATAGCTTCGTGTACAGGAACACTTTCTACTACATTCCAAACCATACCCGCATCTGCAATTTCGGACTTTCTTTTTTTGATATCTTCAACATGCCATATATCACCATTCGGGATGTGGTGTAACGCTGATACTACACCTGAACAGCCAGCCTGCCGTATGTCTGATAAGCTGACAGGATCAGTTGGCCCGTACCATCTCATGGTCTGCTGCATGCGGTAAATCCGGTTAGTTTGTTCCATCATTTAAACCCCTCCAAAAATTGAAAAGCCTCCATCTACGCAAATCATTGCACCCGTCACAAATTTAGAAGCATCGCTTAAGAGCCATACCAATGCTCCCTTTAATTCATCAGGATTGCCAAATCGCTTAAAAGGTGTTTGATTAATTACCAATTCACCACGCTCTGTATATCCACCTTCGGGTTTGGTTAATAGATTCCTGTTTTGTTCGGTAAGGAAAAATCCTGGCCCCAGGGCATTCATGCGTATGCGGTCTCCGTATCTGCGTGCCATTTCAACAGCAAACCATTGATTGTAACAATCTACAGCAGCCTTTCCCATGTTATAACCCAGGACACGCGTAATAGCGCGTTTTGAGTTCATAGAAGAGATGTTCACAATACTCCCCTTTTCAGAAGTCCTAGCAATAGCCTCGCCAAAAATCTGGGTAGGAATTAATGTACCCCATAAATTAAGATCCATTACCTGTTTCATACCCGCCATATTCATGTCAAAAATATTTTTATCAGGCATTAAAACTCCTTCCGGCTGGTTACCCCCGGCCCCGTTTACCAGACCGTCAATCTTTCCGAAATGTTGTAACATTTTATTTTTCGCTGATATAAGCTGATCTTCATTCATTGCATCGGCTATAAGAGCCAGTGCACTCCCACCGTTTTTATTAATAGCGTCTGCCCGCTGATTTGCTACTTCCTCATTTCTTCCTAAAACACCCACTGCACCACCCGCTTCTACAATTCCGTTTATAAAGGAGTTACCCAAAATTCCTGTCCCGCCGGTAACTACGATAACTTTATCCTTTAAAGAAAATTCATTGTTCATACCATTAGTGTGCTAATTAATTTATACTTACTGCGTTAATGCAGGGTAAGTTTGCAATAATTGAGGTTACTGCATATAAATAATGAATTAATATTTACGAAAACGTTAGCGGACACCCGATAATTTAAAGTTGCCAATAGTAATAACAAGGCAGCCCGATATGGGTTTATTACTTAATGGAAAATATCAAGCCCGAAATTATTGGATTAATTGCAGGAATACTTACCTCTTCGTCCTTGATACCCCAATTAATAAAAACCATTAAAATGAAGGAAGCAAAAGATATCTCTGTAATCATGGTAATTTCACTAATGTGCGGAACAGGACTGTGGAGCTATTATGGATTTATAAAAGATGATCTGCCAATAATTGTTACCAATGGCTTTTCATTCTGCTTAAATGGAGTTATGCTGATGCTTAAAGCAAAATATTCCGGAGACGATAAAAATTAAACCTGCTTTTAAAGTATCTTTGTATCAGCAAGCCGTTCTATCGCTGTTCGCCCTTGGCGGAGAGAGGAAAGTCCGGGCAACATAGAGCATTCTGCTTCCTAACGGGAAGGTGATTAAAATCCTGAACTTGTTCAGTAATATTAATCAACGGAAAGTGCCACAGAAAATAAACTTCCTTGACTTGTCGGGGTAAAGGTGAAAACGTGAGGTAAGAGCTCACGGCTTTGCATGGTGACATGAAAAGCGGTAAACCCCAGAAGTTGAAAGGCCAAATAGGTTCCAGATTAGGGTGGCTCGCTCTGTTAACTTAGGTTATGCTGGAATGGGTAGGCCGTTTGAGGTTAGTGGCAACACTAATCCTGGATAAATGATAGAATTCCGCTTTTGCGGGAACAGAACCCGGCTTACAGGCTTGCTATTTTTTAAAACAATTAAAAGCTCTTTTCATTATGAGGAGGGCTTTCTTTTTATTAACAATCTGTATATTCGTGGAATTCCTCATTTGATACCTGAGAAGAAAAATTATGGCTAAAATTTTAATTATTGACGACGAAAGAGCTATCCGAAATACATTGCGGGAGATCCTGGAGTATGAAGATTACCTGGTAGAAGATGTTGATAATGGGATTGACGGTATCGACCTGATTAAAAAAGGTGATCTTGATCTTGTTCTTTGCGATATCAAAATGAATAAAATGGATGGAATGGAGGTCCTGACCGCAGGGTTGGAGTTTCAACCAGACCTCCCTTTTATTATGATATCAGGTCATGGCAACATCGAAACTGCGGTTGAAGCAAGTAAAAAAGGGGCGTTTGATTTTATCTCTAAACCACCAGACCTTAACCGGCTATTAATTACTGTAAGAAACGCGCTTGAACGCGGTAATTTAGTAACAGAAACCAAGGTTTTAAAACGAAAGGTCGGGAAAGTACGTGAGATGCTGGGCAACTCACAGGCCATATCAAGAATTAAAGAAACCATAGAACGCGTTGCCCCTACCGATGCACGTGTTTTAGTCACCGGTGCTAACGGGAGTGGTAAAGAACTCGTTGCACGATGGCTGCATGAAAAATCTAACCGTAATAGCGGGCCCATTATTGAAGTAAATTGTGCGGCAATACCCTCTGAACTTATTGAAAGTGAATTATTTGGTCATGAAAAAGGCTCATTTACTTCCGCTGTTAAACAGCGTATCGGAAAATTTGAGCAAGCCAGCGGAGGCACATTATTCTTAGATGAGATTGGCGATATGAGCTTATCTGCGCAGGCAAAAGTACTGAGGGCATTACAGGAAAGCAAAATAACACGTGTTGGAGGAGAGAAAGAGATTGATGTGGATGTACGTGTAGTGGCTGCTACAAATAAAGACTTATTAAAAGAAATTGAAGCCGGTAATTTCCGGATGGATTTATACCATCGTTTAAGTGTAATACTTATTCATGTACCCCACCTAACAGAACGTAAAGACGATATCCCCATTATTGCACAATCTTTTTGTGATGAGATTTGCGGAGAATATGGCATGCCGGTTAAAAAAATCACAGATGGTGCTATGGATGCGCTCAAGGCATTACCATGGACAGGTAATATCCGTGAGCTTCGGAATATGGTAGAGCGGTTAATTATTTTAAGTGATAAGTCGATTACTGATAATGACGTAAAAATATTTGCGAACCCCTCGGCACATGAACCCGGCACTACGGGCACCTCACAGGCTGCCTTACCACCAGATTTTGATCGGTTTGCTAATTTTCAGGAATATAAGGATAATTCGGAACGTGAATTTATCAAGTTTAAATTGGAGAAAAATAATTGGAATGTATCTAAAACGGCCGATGAAATTGATATTCAGAGAAGCCATTTATACTCCAAAATAGAAAAATACGGCTTAAAGCGAACTGAACAAAATTAGAAGTAGCCTGCAATCAAATTGCTAAGAAGCTAAAAATTCAATCTGTGGCAAAAGAAATAGATAGCTCTAAATTTTCTTCAGATCAAAATTTTGTCATCATTATACTTGCGCTTACCCAGTTTACAGTAGTTCTGGACTTTATGGTGATGTCTCCGCTGGGTGATATGCTGATGAAGTCAATGAATCTTACTACGTCGCAATTCGGTTTTGCAGTATCAGCATATGCGTTCAGTGCCGGGATTGCTGGCCTGTTAACTGCAGGATTTGCCGACCGCTTTGACCGCAAAAAATTACTCCTGTTTTTTTATGTAGGTTTTATTGCCGGAACATTATTTTGCGGCTTAACAAACTCTTTCCCTATGCTATTAGCTGCACGTATTGTTACGGGCTTGTTCGGCGGCGTTATCGGCTCTATATCAATGGCTATTGTAGCTGATTTATTTCCATTAGAAAAACGCGGGCGTGTAATGGGTTTTATGCAGATGGGGTTTGGTGCAAGTCAGGTACTGGGCATTCCCATTAGTTTATATATGGCTAATGCATGGGGCTGGCAAATGCCTTTTCTAATGATTGTAGGCCTGGCAAGCGTTATATGGATAGTTATTATGTTAAAGCTCCAACCCATAACCCAGCATCTTGCTGTAAAAAACAACAAAAATGCCATTACACATCTGTTCCATACATTGGCTAAACACAATTATCGGGTAGGCTTTTTAGCAACTTCATTTCTTTCTTTAGGAGGTTTTATGATCATGCCATGGGGAAGCGCATTTTCTATTAATAATTTGCATATTACACAATCCCAGCTTCCTTTTTTGTTTATGGTTTCGGGCGTCAGCGCACTATTAATTATGCCAGTGATTGGAAAGTTAAGTGATCGTATAGATAAATTCAGGCTTTTTACAATAGCATCTGTCTGGATGATTATTATGGTGCTAATTTATACTAACCTTACCCCTGTTCCTTTTTGGATAGTACTTTTAATGAATGTTTTCTTTATGATTGGAATTATGAGTCGCATGGTTCCATCCATGGCTCTTGCTACGGCCTTACCCAATATGCAGGATCGGGGAGCATTTATGAGTATTAATTCCTCCTTGCAGCAAATTGCCGGTGGCATTGCGGCAGCTATTGGGGGTATGATCGTGGTTCAAAAAGATAAATTCAGTCCGCTGGAACATTATGATACCCTGGGGTATGTGATAGTGGTATTAACTTTAATAAGTATTTATCTGGTGTACCGGGTGAGCAAACTAATAAAAACGCAGCAAGTAACTAAGGTTTTAGTGTGCCGTCTCTGGCATCGGGATAACTCATGAACCGGGAGTTACTAACGGACGAATATCTAAGCCTACCAGTACTTTTTCTTCATTAGAAAGATCCCCTATTATTTTTCTAATGGGTTCAGGCACCTTACGCACCAGGGTAGGAATAGCAAAGATCTGATCACCTTCGGCCAGCTGCGGATTTACCAGCAGGTCAATCACCTCAATACGATACTGATCCTGCAAATGCTCTTCGCAATATTTCTTCAAGTTAGATAGTGCTGTCATAGATTTGGGCGTATTACCTTAATTACCTATTAACTGCAGCAAGCATATTTAATGCCATTGTAACTTCACTCCATTTTTTAGAATATTTTTTACTGATTTTAGGCGGTTTGCCTGATTTGTAAAAAGAAAGCAGATTATCCCTGATTTCAGGAGTTATGTTTTCAAATTTGTTCTCTTTTAACTTTAATAAAAACTCTGCATAATTATTATCTGCAATCGAATATTCACCTTTCTCTGTCTTTTGTCCTGTATCCAGGGTGCGATTTTGCAAGTCTAATGAAGACTTATTAAGCTGCTTAAGCGCGGCATCATAATGAACTAACGTGCTGTCAAAACTCTTAATAAACAATTTCTCAGTTTCCGGAGTTGGTGCTTTAAATTTCAGTTTAGCCAGGGGGCCAATTTTAGGCAAAACAGGTACTAACCAGCCTAATATAGTTGGAATGAAGCCTGCTTTTTGATGGTCTCTGCCAAATTCACTATAGTATGCTTTATTATTCATTCTATATTTGAATGATTGTGCAGTAACTCCTGGATTTGTCTTTCTTAATTCGGATTTTTTAGTTGCCCATGCTGTCCTTACAATGGTGGGCAAAAATGATTTTATAGTCCATCTGAAAGTGCTTATTGCAACCGACATACTTCCAAAAACATCATTCACATCAATGCCATATGTTTTAAAAAAAGCTTTTTCTACTACCGGCCGGGCTATATTAAATCCAATAAAGTCGTGGTAAGCCTTTGAAGCGTAGTTTCCACGGGCTGTTTGTAACACATCAAAAGCTAATTCCATCCTGGAGTGCGATATGTTATGATCTGCATAAGTTACTGTATCACCAAATTTTGCTTTCACCTTTGGATAAGTTAAAGGAACAGCAATGTTTGTACCTATCGAGTGTCCATAATTATCGGCCATATAATGCGCAAGAGAACCTAATGCAAAAGCATACTCATTCACATTCTCTGCTGCTTCCAATAAAGCCTCTATATAATCACCGGTACGTACATTATGAACAAAATCGGTATACAGCATGCTACCAAAAGGAGAATAGCCAATATCGGGCATTATAGCACCCCCGTAGGCATAAGAATGCGCTTCAAACAACTGGCTTTCTGTAGTATTTGGATATTTTTTAAGAAGTAAAGGTTCAATTGATTTTTTCCAGCTTACATCAATTATTGCTTCATGTGTAAGCAGGGAATAAGCATTAGAAGTTAATGGATAGCCACAGATTAAAAATATAACAAAAACAATGTGCCTGTTAATCAATTTAAGTCCGGGTAATAAATTGTGATATAATTTAATAAATCTCAAAAATTTATCATTCATTGCATTTGTGTGTATTTAAGAAACTACCTTATGCAATAAATGTTTGTAACCCCATTTTTAATAGTTAACATCTAATAAATCCGCTTAAAAACATTAGATTAGAATACATGAAAAAAATCACATTAAGCAGCCTGTTTTTTTTAACAATAATACACGTTTTTGCTCAACCCCCGCGTACTATTCCTGATACAAAAATCAGAAATATGGCATCCCAGATATCGGCACAAAACCTGGAAGAACTTATAAGAAAGCTGGTCAGTTTTCAAACCAGGCATTCCTTAAGTGATACTACAAGCAGTAAAACAGGTATCGGGGCCGCAAGGAATTGGATAAAAAATGAATTGGAAAAATATTCCAAAGCTTCCGGAGGTCGGCTAAAGGTTGAATTTGATACGTTCGTACAGCCAGCTGACGGACAACGGATGCCTGTTTCTACGGCAATGAAAAATGTACTTGCGACTCTTCCCGGCACAGATCCCGGTGACGACAGGATATTTATTATTACCGGACACTATGATTCGAGGGTTTCTAATATAATGGATGCTAAAAGCTTTGCCCCGGGGGCTAATGATGATGCTTCGGGAACAGCCGCGATTATGGAACTTGCCAGGGTGATGAGCCAATACAAATTTAACGCTACTATTATTTTTGGTGCCCTCGTTGCTGAAGAACAGGGGCTTTATGGAGCGGCTCATCTTGCAAAAAGAGGAAAAGAAGCAAAGTGGAATGTGGAAGGAATGATTACTAATGATATTATTGGAAATACGTATGGCCTGGAGACAGAATTGAAAGATAATCGTAGTGTACGGATATTCAGCGAAGGTGTTCCGGCTGTTGAATCTGCTGATCAGGCTGCTTTGCGGGGCAGTACAGGCGGTGAAAATGACAGTCCGGCCAGAACGTTTGCTCGTTATTTAAAAGAGGTTGGCGAGCGGTATGTGGATCAGCTTGAAGTGAAGCTGATATACCGTAAAGACAGGTATTTGCGTGGAGGCGACCACACCGCGTTTTCAAAGGAAGGGTTTGCTGCCATCAGGGTTACAGAAATGAACGAAAATTTTAACCGCCAGCATCAGAATGTGAGAACAGAAAAAGGTGTAGATTATGGTGATCTTCCTGATTTTGTGGATTATGGATATGTTCAAAAAGTTACCAGGATGAATCTGGCAGCTGTCGCCAGCTTGACTTTGGCTCCACAGAAACCTCAAAATGTCTCTGTTATCACCAGCGGCCTCACCAACCGAACATCATTACAATGGGAAGCCCCTAAAGGAGAACTACCGATTGGCTATTATGTCACCATGCGCGAAACCAGTAGCCCTGTGTGGGAAAAGAAATTTTTTGTAACTGGTACTAAAGTAACATTAGATTACTCCAAGGATAATTATTTTTTTGGAGTACAATCTGTTGATGCAGAAGGCCATGAAAGTATGGTTGTAATTCCGAAGCCTTTTAGATAACTCTAAAAATTCTTTGTAATTACTCTGATTTTGATGGTTTAATTACTGGTGTATGAGGTGTTACTTCACATTTTTTGATGCTCTAATCATTTCTGTTCCGGCAAGTAAAACTGCACCGATTGCATGATAATCATTTAATTTTGTTGGTCTTTCATAGTAAAAAGCGATGCTTTCAGAAATCCCGGTGCCAATACAAACATCCTCAATCTCACCTTTTGCCGTAATTTTTGACGCAACCCCTTTCCATCCATTTTCTGCAATGCTTAAATAGGATTTATTTATCCATCCTTCGTTTACAGCTCTCGCAACCGCATAGGTAAACATAGCAGTCCCTGAAGTTTCCAAGTAGGAATCCTGTTTATCTATCAGTTGATGCCATAATCCGGATTTATTATCCTGATAACGGGAGTATCCAATTATTTGTCTTAATAAATTTGCTATGAGCTCTTTGCGTTTTGGATGATCTTTTGGCAGATTATTTAACAACTCTGTTTGTGCTAATACTACCCAACCATTGCAACGCAGCCAATGAGCTACACCGGTCATTTCTACATCATTATAATAACAATGGTAGTAAAGATTGGTGGATGGATTGTATAAAAGCCTTGTGAAATTTTCCACTTGCTTAATAGCATCATCAAAATATTTCTTATTTCCTGTAATTCTCCCCATTCTTGCCATGAACGGCACTCCCATATATAAATCATCTGCCCAAACGGTCATGTTTCTGGGACGATCCCGGGACCAGGTGCCATCTTTTAGTCTTAGTAACCCTTTTTGGGTGTGATTGGCAGCTTTTTGGGTATACGTTCTGTAATCGTCTCGGTTTACCAGTTCATTTAAATCTAATATAGCTGCTGATAGGGCTCCGTAATCATCCAAAATATTCATCCGATAATAGGTTGACCATTCTGTTCTTTCCTTATTTTCAAAACCCTGCTTAAAGGAAGACAGATTACTGAAAATAAAATCAAAATTTCTGGCTGTATATTCTGAATATTTTTTGTCTCCCAATACTTTTGCGGCTTGTAAAAGGCCAACATTCATCACACCATTAGAGTAATGCCATTTATTATAAATGCTTTCTACCTGAATATCTGGGGTTATTGCACTTATCTCTTTTGCTGATGAATATGTTTTCTTTGTTTTATTATCAATAAACCGGAAGGACGTATTTTCAAGAACATTATCAGCCACACTGCGAACAATCATTTCAGGCGATCTTACCTGAGCGAAAGTATGAGTTGAAAGACCCGTTAATAGTCCGGAGGCGAGTATGACCCTGGTGAGTATTTTTTTAACTGATTGGTTCATTATATTTTTACTTATTTAAACGAAATCTTTCTAAAATTTCCAGTGATTGGCAACTTTAATAATGCCTTTATCTTCAGGCATAAAACACAACAGTTACTAAGTGTTATTTTTTATAATTGGCAACGAACCACTTTTTAGCGTCACCTGTCAAATCAAATCCTTTTAAAATTTCCTCTCTGAACGGTTCTCTTGTTGGTCGCCAGTTTGTAAGTAAGAAACCCTTTAATCGTGAATCTGCAATGGTTTTTGCAGCAAACTGAATGTTGGCCATCATATTTTCATCTTTTGCTTTCTCTGTTGCGCTCACATAATAGGTGCCACACGGTATCTGATCGTATCCTTCTTTTTCCAAACGCAAGTATGTCCGAACAATTTTGTGCTTAGGATCGCTAAAATCGTTACCATAATACCAGTTACTTTGTAAAACAGATTTAGGCATTTTCTTGAAAAACTCCTCTTCATTCTCCCATGCAAAGTCTGACCAAATCCACGGACGAACGCCGCCTTTCTCCACTTCTTTTACAAAGAAATAAAAATCCTTCCACCATTGCTCGCCATGTCTTACTATCGATACGTTCAGGAACCGTTGGTTATTAGCATTTTCTTCATCATATCCTAAATGAAAAAATCTCGGTTTACCAAAAAGCTGAGTTACTTCAGCAATTAGCTCGCTGCATACTTTATAATAAGTTGGCGTTGAAACCATTCTGGAGTAATCCCCTAACCATTGATCATGTCCGGCGGAAAAATTCAATTTGGGAATAGGCTCCAATCCCATTTTTCTAATTCTGGCCAGCTCTGTTTTTAAACGGCTGGTTGACCACGCATTTTTAACAGCAATTTCCGGGTGGCTTTCATATTTTACTGCATCACCTAAATCAATAACAACCATATTCATGCCATTGGCAACCATTTTAGTCAATGAGTCATTCCATAATGATTCACTAATGTTTAGTTGATCCTGCCATATTCGCACTCTATGATTAGTATTCTCACTATTTTTTAACCGGTCGTGGTCTTCCCACATGTTAAAACTTAAATGCATTAAACCGCCCCAAATTTTTTTTTGAGGAGCTAGTGTATCTGCCAATGAATTCGACACTAAAAAATCAGGCATTGTGCTTACTAAACCTATAGCACCTAACTTTTTAACAAAATCTCTCCTATTGTCCATCATGATTATAATAAATGAGTTAGTAGATTAAGCCCTTAGAGGAATAGCCACATATCAAAAATATTAATACAGCCCGTTTTAGGACAATACTAAATTATATGATTATGATGCTTTTATAATTAAATATCAACTCCCTACGGCTTCTTCATAAGCCTCCTGAGAAAAATCATTTTCGCTTTTTGAAATAACTATTGCAGCGATACCATTACCAATCATGTTTGTGATGGCTCTGGCCTCAGACATAAATCTATCTACACCTAATAAAATGGCAATACTTTCTACCGGGATAATTTTTAGTGCTGCAAGTGTGGATGCCAATACAATAAAGCCCCCGCCTGTAACTGCGGCTGCGCCTTTAGAGGTTAACATTAAAATCCCCACGATAGTTAATTGCATGGTCCAGTCTAACGGGATGGCGTTAACCTGGGCAAGAAATATGACCGCCATAGAAAGATAAATCGATGTGCCATCCAAATTAAAAGAATAGCCGGTTGGAATAACCAAACCGACAACAGAAGGGCCACATCCAAATTTTTCCATTTTCTGCATCATACTTGGCAAAACACTTTCTGATGACGATGTTCCAAGTACAATTACAATTTCTTTTCTAATGAACTTAAGGTATTTGAACAGGCTGAATTTGTACAGATAACATATAAAGTTTAGTACCCCAAAGATAAAAAACGCCATAGTAGCATAAACACACAACATTAATTTGCCTAAGGGTAACAGCGTACTTAGACCGAAACTTCCAATAGTGTAAGCCATACCACCAAAAGCACCTAAAGGCGCCAACCGCATAACAACCTTCATGATATAGAAAAACACCTTTGAAAACCGTTCAAAAAATTGAATAATTGGTTTTCCGGTATGCTGAAGTTTTAATAATCCGTATCCAAATAAAATTGCAAAGAATAAAATTTGCAAAATATCACCATTTGCGAAAGCCTCAAAAATATTTTTAGGCACGATATGAGAAATGAAAGCAACCCAATCAATATCAGGGCTTGGGGGAATAGCTTGGACACCGCCCTTAGTTGGGTTTCCGGCATTTAATACTAGTGGAACCCCTTCCCCGGGTTTAAAAATGTTGGCCACAACTAATCCGATTACGATAGCGAATGAGGTTACAATTTCAAAATATAACAAGGCTTTCCCTCCAACGCGTCCAACTTTTTTCATGTCTCCCATTTGTGTAATGCCGAGAACTATAGTTAGAAAAATAATAGGGGCTATTAACATGCTGATCATATTAATAAAGGTTTGGCTTATCACTTTTGCTGTGCCCGAAAATTGAGGGAACAGTAAGCCAACAATCACTCCTAAAACAATGGCCAGTATAACTTGAAAGGTTAAATTAGTTAAAACTCTCATTAAATTTTTTTTTACGATTTAGAACTACTAATAACAACGCTATATACGATTTACCACACTCCATGGTAAAACCCCATTTTTAATTGTCCAGTCTGCATACAATTTTTCCAGCCTGCTTTTCTTTTCAGGATTTTTTTGAGCTAAATCGTTCAGCTCTGTAGGATCTTCTGATAGATTATAAGATTCCCATTGATTATGGATCAGGATGATATTTGGTTGTTCCGGCTTGGCCTGAGCAAATGAAGTATAACTACTAAAAAAGAAAAAGGAGATGAAAAAGATCAGCGATTTCATCATTTATTTTTCAACTTTTTCATAATCAGATTTATTCACCCAACCTGTATTTATTTTTTCACCCTTCATATAACGTTCATAAAATCCCCGCGAACTTTCATTGCCATAAGGATATTCATCAAACAGATTACCCTTCCCAAACATCCGGGGATCCTGCTGTTCTTTTAACTCTTTCTCCATCTGAGCTTTTAACTCATTTTTAATTTTTTGATACGACTTGTTTTCAGCCAGATTTGACATTGAGTAGGGATCTTCATTTAATTGATATAACTCTTCAGAACCTTTTAATCCAAAGGCCATATCCCAATGCCGGGCATTTATTCCATTTCGCTTCTCTTCCAAAATAATTGTTTTGGTAGGGCTGCCATCGGTATCTAAATATCCTGTTTCAGGATTTCCGGCAGGCCAGCGCCCTGGCTCATAATTAACGGAGTAAATGAAATTCCCTTTCACAATACCACGTACCGGGTAGCCTGCATCTTTTGGTCTGCCCAGATCAGTTCTCTCTTTTCCTAATAAAACGTGATCACGCGTATTTTCAACTGTTCCATTTTTATCAGATTTAAAAATTTTTACTAACGATTCACCCGTTATAGGCTGCATTCCGGTTAAATTGGATTTAACACCGGCAACTTCTAAAAATGTTGGTGCAAAATCGATAAAGCTTACAAAGTCTGTTATTCTCCGACCCGGAACTTTAATGCCATTCTTCCACATCACAATTAAGGGCATATGATTATCATGCTCAAAAACATGCCCCTTTACCCGGGGAAAAGGCATTCCATTATCCGAGGTAACTACAATTAATGTGTTTTCAAGTTCACCTGATTTTTCTAAAACCTCAAGAATCTTACTTAATTGATGATCAAAATATTCAACCTCATAAGCATAGTCAAGCATGTCGTTACGAACTTTTTCATTATCAGGCCAAAACGGTGGAACTTCTGTAATATCAGATATCTTCTTTTTACCGATCGAAACTCCGGTGCCATATTCGTATTCACGATGCGGCTCGATGCCGCCATACCAAAAGCAAAAAGGCTCATCTTTTGACTTTTTATTTAAAAATGCCTGAAAGTTTGCAGCATAATCAATCCCCGAAATTCCTTTTGTAGGAGCATCTCTTTTTAGTTCATTAAATGGAGAACCTGTAAGGAGCCTGTTTCCACCATTGGCATCTTTGGCTATACCCGGCGCCCATCCTTTTCCTGTGTAGCCTACTTTATACCCATTCTTGTAGAGTGATTCTACGTACGTAGTGAATTTTATCGGGAAAACCGGTGAATGGTTCCCTGCTTCTTCTAATTGCCATGAATTTCGCCCGGTTAAAATACTTGCTCTTGAAGGTGAGCATTTAGCATTAGGCGTATAAGCGTTCATAAATAATAAGCCTTCCTTCGCAATTCTGTCTATTGTTGGGGTTCTAACCCAGGAGGTTCCATATGTACTTAGATATTTATACGAGGCATCATCTGCAATGCAAAATAAGATATTTGGACGTTTTTGTGCCACTGCTTTAGTGGATTCTATGTGCAACATACCCAGACATATCACAATAGTCAATATTCCAAACTTCTTAATCCTGATTAAATGAGCCTTCATATTCAATTATTTTTAGTTTTACTTACATATTTATAAAACCCTGCAGTAGCGGTATCGGCAACCGAACCATCTGGTTTATGATAAATAAAATATGCCTCCAACCCTTTATGAGATTTTAATAATGAAAATGATTTGTCAAGGCCCATGTTCATTAATGCATTATCGTAACCATCTGCAGTAATAGCATCTTTTGCAATGATTGTGACACTAATCATTTCGTTTTGAACCGGATATCCTGTTTTAGGATCTATTAGATGGGAGATCTTGGTTTTACCATACAAAGCGAATTTTCGATAGTTTCCGGATGTAGTGACAGCACCTTTTTTAATCCGGATAATCTTTTCGCTAATATCTAAACCACCTTTTGCATTTGGGCTTTCAATACCAATTTTCATCAGTTCATTATTTGGCTTCTTACCCTTAATCCGTATTTCACCGCCAATTTCAACTAAATAGGTTTTTATTTTTTTTGACTCTAAAAACTTAGCGAGAACATCAACACTATAACCCTGCGCAATGCCGTTAACATCAATTTTTAAACATGAAACATCCTTTTTTAAAGACATTCCTTCCATATTAAGTTTCTGAGATCCTACACAGGGTAATATACTTTTAATTAGGGCAGAATCTGGAAAAGATGAAATTTTTTGCGGCCCAAAACCCCACGCATTAACTAGTGGGTTTACTGTAATATCAAAACCTCCCTGGGTTTCTTTAAATATCCGAAAAGACTTCTTAACAACAAATTTCAGGTGCTTATCCATTGTTATTCCTTTATCAGAGTTGTTGAATTGACTAATCAATGAATTGGGCTTATAAATGGATAAAGAATTATCTAAAATTTTTAAAATACTATCCGTTTGCTTAATGGTAATAACACTATCCCTCGCGTAATAAGTAATATGGTAGGTTGTTCCTTGGGCATATCCTAATAAATGAAATGCTTTTAAAACCGGCTTTTCATTTTTAAAACAGAAAATCGATAAAATGAAAAGAATTATCGTTCCCACAGTATTTTCATAAGTCTATTTTGGTTTCATTTAACTGCATATCGGTTTTGGATGGCTAATAGGTCATATCACTGGCTCCCAGCCCGGTTGATACTCCCGACTCCAGTACTGCATCGCATTTTTATTGTTTAATATACGTCCATTTGAAGGATCAATATTTAGGGTTTCTCCTGAACGTAATGCAATATTGCCTAATTGTACCAATAATGTACTTTGGTGTCCGCCAACAATTTCAGAGTTTAGTTTTGCCCCATTTTGAATTGCATCGAGAAAATTGGAAATATGTAACCCATCCAATCCCATAGACGGATTAACAGTGTTGCTTGCATCAATTTTTGTGGTATCGTTTACTTCTTTTATAACTTTATTTTGCAAATCAAAAATGGTATAAGTGTTACTACCATTAAAACTCATTGCCCCATTTTCCCCATAAAATATCACCCCAACACCCGCGTTTTCTATAAATTTGGGGTTACAGCTTCGTCCTTCCCAACTAATCATAGAATCTTTGAATTTTAAATTTATTACCTGGGTATCAGGTGTTTCCCAATCATCCTGAAAACGATAACGTCCACCTGTTGATGATACCTGAGTTGGATAATCTAATTGCAGACCCCAACGTGCAATATCAATCATGTGTGTACCATTATTAAGAGCTTCGCCGGTACCCCAATTCCAAAACCAGTGCCAATTGTAATGAATTAAATTATCCTTAAATTCTCTACGCGGAGCCGGACCCTGCCATAAATCATAATCTAACCATTCTGGTACAGCAGCACGTTTACCCACACCAATGGAAGCACGGTTAGCTGAATACCACGCTTTCGCAAAATAAGGCCTTCCAATAACACCGGAATGTAATTCTTTGATTCCTGCAATCACACTTGGAGATGAGCGCCGCTGATTACCCATCTGAATGATGTTTTTATATTTTGCTGCTGCTGCAACCAGTAATTCGCCTTCATTAGGATTATGGCTGCATGGCTTCTCTAAATAAACGTGTTTTCCTGCTTTTGATGCAAGTATGGCAGCGGGTGCATGCCAATGATCAGGTGCAGCAATTGCTATGGCATCTAAATTCTTATCTTCCAGTGCTTTTCTAAAATCTGGCTGGGCTTTTGGAGCCTTTTTCATATTCTTGGAAACCAAAGCAATACATTTTTCAGTCGCTCTTTTGTCAACATCACAAACATAACGGATATCACATTTAGGAGATTTTGAAAAAGTTTGGGCCAGAGCCAACCCGCGTGAATTAACACCCATCATTGCAACCTGAACCCGCTCATTAGAACCTATTATGCTTGCATAACTTTTAGCACTGAAGCCCGGCAAAATGCCCCCGAATGATACCGCTGCAGTTGCTGTAGCTATTTTTGAAATAAACTCTCTGCGAGATTCTTTTTTTACTTTCATGATTTTAAATTTTTGATGATACTATTTAACTCATGGCATTTACCAATTATCACATTTCTTTTAAAATAGCTTTGGTTACTTGTCGCGCTAAAATTTCAGATCCTTTATCTGTAAAATGCACATTATTTGGTTTTTGAAGGGTAGGATTTTTCATAACCACCTTATAAAGGTCATTAATAACAACTTTATTGTATTTCATTACTTTGATGGCTGTTTGATTATATTTTGGCGGATTTGAAGGTAACCTTAAAGTTGATCCGGAATTTTCGGGAACAGGGGTGGTAGTTGCAAATATTAATTTAGCACCGCTTTTTCTAAATTTTTCAATAATTTGTTGAAGGTTCAAGGCATAGTCTGAAAGTTCTACGTTAACAGGATCTTCAATTTTTGATGAAACTTTTCCGGTTACTTTATCTATATGTTTTAAATCATGTAAACCAAAATTGAAGTGAATGATGTCAAATTTTTCTCCGTTTAACCAGATATCAGCCTTTTTTAGACCGTTTCCGGAGTCAAAGCAATTTTCATTTGGGCGTGTAACTACTGCTTTCCCCTGTAACAATTTCTGAACAAAGGGAGTATAGCCCATTGATATTGAATCTCCGATTATCAAAACTTTTGGTAATCTTTTAATAGAAGCTTTAGTTGCAAGATCAGGCAATAAAAACAGGGCTCCTAAAGAAATTCCCGATTTAATAAATATTCTTCTTTTCATTTTGATGTAATGCGGATATATAATTCTCCTGAAGATTTAAAAGCTCTTAACAAATTTATTTATCAGGACTGCAGTATTCTGATGCTAATTTTCTTAATATCAACATAATATTTCCGCAACACTCTAAATAATTAAACTTGAGATTTTAACGATATTGTATAGGGGTTAGTTTAACTATTCCTTTCTATTTATAACCTTATCAAATTGCAATGGCATGGGATTAAATGACTTAGTATGTTTTTCATATTCCTGGCGAAGATCCTGTATAATTTCAGGATGGTCTTTACCAACATCAAATCTTTCGGATGGATCCTGGTTTAAATTATAAAGCAGTGGTTGTTCTTGTTTTTTACCGACTTCTGAGCTTTTTGCAGATGAAGGTAATATGTAGAAATGAGCCTTCCAATCGCCTTTTCTAATAGCGTGAAGTGTTGTTTTATTGTAGTAATAAACCATTTCTGAGACTTTATCAGATATACCGGTTAATACTGGCATAATATCCACACCATCTAAAACCCTGTCCTGAGGAAACTCAATCTTAGCTAAATTAATGATAGTTGGCATGAGATCCATTGCAGTAACAATTGCTTCAGAAATTTTATTTGGCGGAATTTTTCCGGGCCACCAGGCAATCGCAGGAACACGCATACCGCCCTCATAAGTGGTTTTTTTACCCTCATACAATAACCCTGCTGAACCACCCGCGTATTTGTGCTGTAGAGCAACGGACGGCCCATTATCACTTGTAAAGAACACCAATGTGCTTTTATCAAGTTTTTGTTCCTTTAAGGTCTTTAATACTTGTCCCACACTCCAATCTAACTCCTCTACTACATCTCCATACAAACCTCTTTTGCTTTTACCTTTAAAATCTTCTGAAACAAAAAGAGGCTCATGAGGAAAATTATTTGCATAATATAAAAAGAACGGCTTGGTTTTATTTTTCTTTATAAAGCTTATTGCTTCTTGTGTATATGCTTTTGTTATCACGCTCTGATCAGGGTTTTCTCCTATCAGTTTAGAATCTTTATACAACGGCAAGGGTGGATAGCTTTTATTCCTTGTATGAAGCATGTCGTTAGAATACGGTATTCCATAGTAATAATCAAATCCATGATTTGCCGGCAAGTGCTGCGGCAGATGTCCCAGGTGCCATTTACCTATTATACCCGTAGTATATCCTTTGGTTTTAAGCGCTTCGGCTACTGTTATTTCGCTTGCCGGAAAACCACCAGATGAATAAGGGAATAATACTGGTGTATTTTCTCCCGTCATTCCATTTCTAAGTGGTAGCCTCCCTGTTAATAAAGCCGAACGACTGGGGGAACACACATTTGCTCCGACATAAAATTGGGTAAACCGCATCCCTTCTGCGGCCATTCGGTCTAAGTTAGGAGTACGAATAGTTGGATGCCCGTAACAACTCAAATCACCGTATCCTAAATCATCAACAAAAACTATAATAATATTGGGCTGCTTACGCTGGGCATTACTAACTAAACATAAAAGCGTTATAACAATAGTTGTAAATAAAAGCTTTGTTATTTTCATAGTAATACCATTCTTAATATGCGTGGCGAAGGCCAGCTAAAGTTAAAATAGATCTCTTTTAAAATTAACTCATTAAAGTATAGAATCTTCTAATCCTTTTCTACATAGTCCAGATCTGTACTAAATGTTTCATTTAAATATTTAAGGGCTATAAGCGCTATTGTAAATGTAAAAAGGCCAATAATTAAAGCAGCGTTTACAATTCCGTAATGATTCTTTACTTGAATAAACACAGCGGTTAACGGAATAATAGCACTGCGAACAAAATTTGGTACTGTGGTAGCTACAGTAGCACGAAGGTTAGTGCCAAAAAGTTCTGCGGCAATGGTTACAAATACTGCCCAATAACCATTTGCAAAACCTAATAAAGCGCATAAAAGATAAAACAAACCTATATCAGTAGCCGGGAACAACAAGTATGTACCCGTAATAAAAAAGGATATGGTCATAAACACAAAAATGGCCTTTTTCCGGCTTTTAAAGTACTGACTTAGAAGTCCGCTTAATAAATCGCCAAGAATTTGTGCAGAAAAAGAAAACATTACCGCCTTACCGGCATTCACAGGCTCGCTTACACCAAGAGCCTTTCCAAATTCTGGTGAAAAGGTAATTAATATTCCTACTACAAACCAAATAGGTAACCCGACAAGTATACATTTTATGTACCTCAAAAACCGGCTTTTGTTGTTAAAAAGCATCCATACATTTCCTCGTTGGATATTTTTTTCTTTAAGCTTTACAAAAACACCCGATTCAAATACTCGCATACGAAGAATCAATAATAGTAACCCTAATCCCCCGCCAATAAAGTAAGAAACCCGCCAGTCAAATATATCAGCAACAAAATAAGCCAGTATGGCTCCAAGTACACCCATGGTGGCAACTAATGTTGTACCATAGCCACGAATTTTTTTAGGAAGTACTTCTGCTACTAATGTTATACCTGCACCTAGTTCACCTGCTAATCCTACTCCTGCTATAAATCGTAAAACAGCATACTGTTCAAATGTCGTAACAAAGCCGTTGGCAATATTGGCCAGAGAATAAATTAAAATAGAACCAAAAAGCACGGATAGTCTACCCTTTTTATCTCCTAAAATTCCCCATAAAATTCCCCCAATCAGCAAACCTGCCATTTGCAGATTAAGCAGAACAATGCCATCGTCCATTATTCTGTCACCGGTTATACCGAGTGAGATAAGGCTGGGCACCCGAACGATACTGAATAAAAACAAATCATATAAATCAACCAAATAACCAAGGGCGGCAACTATAACAGGCACTTGTAATAGCTGACCCATTATATATTTAGCACCCGAAGGTTCGGTTATATTTGAATCGGAATAAGTATTGTTTTCGGTTATTGGTTTCATTGGTTTAATGTTTAAATTTTCTATAGACGAGATAAAGTAAGGCCACCATCTACCATAATTACTTGTCCGGTTGAGTAAGGAAAATATCCGGCGGAAAGTGCCACCACGGCTTTTGCAACATCTGATGGTTCTCCCCATCTGTTTTGCACACATAAGCCTTCGGCTATCAATTTATCATATTTTCCGGTTACTCCGGCTGTCATATCGGTTCGGATAACTCCCGGTCGAACTTCATATACAGGAATATTAAATTCACCTAAACGGGTGGCAAATAACTGAGTTGCCATACTAAGCCCGGCTTTTGCAATGCAATACTCACCCCGGTTTACAGAAGCTACTGTTGCAGAGATAGAAGAAATATTAATAATACTGCCTTTAAAATCGGGGTTTTCCTTCTGTTGGGCTATCATCCAATTAGCAACTGCCTGTGTAAGAAAGTATGGACCCTGAAGGTTGGTAGTAATAAGATTAACAAAGCTTTCTTCTGATGCCTCTAAAATATCTTTACGTTCTTTTGGAGCAATACCGGCATTATTAACCAGTACATGCAAACGACCATAATGCTTTTTAATCTGATCGAGCATTTTTGTTCTTGCTTCTTTTGAAGCAATGTCGCCCTGGCAATAAATCACATCTCCACCACCTGAAGATTTTAGTTCCTGAATAATTTCTTTAACATCCTGCTCTGGCCTCACACCATTAATGGCAATGTCAAAACCTTCTGAAGCTAATGCTGAAGCAATTCCATAACCAATTCCGCGGCTGCCGCCGGTAATAAAAGCAACTCTTTTCATGTGAAATTAGATTTGAGAGGCGAGATTTGAGATAGAAGATTTATTTTCATATTTCTTGTAATATTTATAATTCCGGAATATCCAGCCAGCATCTCTTTTCCCAGCTTTCCAGTCCTTTTTCAGCTAGTTGAACCCCTTTTGCGCCTTCTCGTAAATCCCATGGAAATGGTTCGTCTTTTACCACATGTTTTAAGAAAAGTTCCCATTGCACTTTAAACGCATTCTCAAAAACCTCTTGTTCCGGAACTTTAGACCATCCTTCAAAAAATTTAATTGGTTGCTCAATATCTGGATTCCAGGTTGGTTTTGGAGTATTTCCGTAGTGCTGGATGTAACATTCGCGTAAACCCGCAACAGCAGAACCCTTTGTTCCGTCAACTTGCAATGTCAAAAGATCGTCACGACGTACACGTACGGTCCAGGAAGAATTAAATTGAGCAATAACACCATTTTCTAACTCAAAAGTAGCATATGCTGCATCATCGGCTGTACATGTGTAGGGTTTTCCATTTTCGTCAATCCGCTCTGGAATATGTGTAGCACCCATGCAGGAAACTGCTTTAACTTTTCCAAAAACTTCATCTAATACATAACGCCAATGGCAAAGCATATCCACTATTATACCACCATCATCTTCTTTACGATAATTCCATGATGGTCTTTGCGCCGGTATGCTATGGCCTTCGAATACCCAATATCCAAACTCTCCACGAACAGAGAGAATATCACCGAAAAAGCCATTCTGCATTAAGCGCTTAAGTTTCATAATTCCGGGCAACCACAGTTTATCCTGTACCACGCCATTTTTTAACCCCGCAGCTTTACACAGTTCGTATAATTCTAAAGCGGTTGCAGTATCAATAGCTATTGGTTTTTCGCAATAAATATGCTTTCCTGCTTTTACAGCTTTACGTACGCCTTCTGCTCTTCGTCCGGTAGTTTGAGAATCAAAATAAATGATATTGTGCGGATCTGCCAGTGCTTCATCCACATTGGTGGTCATTTTTTGAACTCCCGATAACTCCCCTAACTTTTTTAGTTTATTGATATCCCGACCAACTAATATGGGATCGGGCATAAGGATTTCATCTGAGCTTACTTTTACTCCGCCTTGCTTAATTATTGCTGCAATGGAGCGTAATAAGTGTTGATTAGTACCCATACGACCTGTAACGCCGTTCATTATGATGCCTATTTTATGTTCTTTCATTATTACAATTTATGTCTGTTATATTTTCTATTTCACTAATTAATATTATTTACTCAGAGAAAATTGCGTTTAAGGTTTGTTATATATTCGGCTGTTACCTTCGGCCGGGCTTTCCGCTCATACTGCACGGGCATTAGCCACAGGCCGGTATCCGCTTTAATCCCTAACAGAAAACCACACCAATTGCTAAACCCCTCATATCCAATACTTATTTGTTATAAAATTTCTAAAAGCTAGTTTTTAATTCAGATCAGTTCCAATAAAATCTATCATTTAATTTCCCGCTTCAAATAGCCGCAAAACCTACTTTCAAAATTTTACGAATGCTCCAGATACGCTTTTTTAATCTTTTCTAAAAATACCGATTGATCTTCTGACCAATACTTATTAGAAAAAATCTCTACTTCATTAAATCCATTAAAACCTGCCTGCTCTACCCAAGCACGTATCTGTTTAATATTTATACAGCCCTCTCCCATTAAACCCCTATCATTTAAAAAGTCTGTAGTCGGCGTTTTCCAATCACATATATGAAACGATGACAGATTTCCATTTTTACCGCACCTGGCAATTTCTGTTTCCAGCGAGGGATCCCACCATAAATGGTATACATCAACTGCTATCCCCACCCACTCAGAATTTAATTCTTCTGCCATATCATTCGCCTGACCCAGGGTATTAATCGCTGATCGAGTATCGGCATACATTGGATGCAGAGGTTCGATGGCAAGCTTCACTCCTGCTGCTTCTGCATAAGGAAGTACCGTTGCGATACCATCACGAATTTGCTTACGCGATTCGTCTAAAACCTGCCCAGGAACTGCTCCGCACACCAACACCACAAGTGGAGCTCCTAAGGCTGCCGCTTCATCAATGGCTTTTTTATTGTCATCAATCGCTTCCTGCCTTCCCACAGTAGTTGCATGGGGGAAAAATCCGCCACGACATAAAGACACTATTTCTAAATTACTATCTCGCAGCATCTGTCCGGTCTTTTTAATATCGCGACCATCAAGAGCATCTCTCCAAACCGTTATACCACCTACTCCTGCTTTAGAAAATTTTTCTGCTGCTTCTTCTATACTCCAGAGTTTGGTAGTGATGGTGTGAATACACAGCTTAGAAAGATCGTTTAATTGCTTTGCACTCATTTTACACCGCTAAAAAAAGTATAATATTTTTCGTTATTAATGATTCGCTGCAGATATAAAGCTACTTCCCTAGCGTGATAATCTCCCCACATACTCGATTCGCCATTAGCAATTTTACTTCCTTCCGGGATATGATCCCATCCATTAGGCCAATGATATATAGAATGCAACAATAAGCCCTGATGATCTGGATTTGTACTAAGGTAAGGCTCTTCAAACAGTGTATTTACAACTGTTAATCCGGTTTGCCAATATTTCTCACCTAATTCCTTATCGCCCTTATTTATTAAATATTTGCCCAAACGAAGTAATCCTTGAGCTCCAATTGCAGCAGCCGAGCTGTCTACCGGTTCAAAATCATTGTATGGATTGGCAGGTTCGTTTAAATAATCGCCTAATTTATGCAGTTGAGGTGCACCAGTATCCCAATATGGAATACCATCTGTTGGGGTGTGTTCGATATAAAAATCGCAAGTGGCTTTTGCGGCTTTTAACATAAACGATTCTGTTTCTTTACGCCCTCCAAAAGCTTCTAATTCGGCATCAGAAAGAGTTTCCAAACATTCAAGTTCTTCTGCAAAGCCACACATTGCCCAAGCCAGTCCGCGAGTCCAGGTACTAAAACCTGTATATCCCTGCTGTGAATTAGGGCATCGGAAATTTCCATCCTTGGTATTAAATACACTTTCGTGGGCTGTTCGTCCCCATATGTCATACGTATCACGACCTTCTCCATAAAATACAGAAAAATCTGCAGTAGCTTTCATGTGCAGTAAGGCACGTTCGAGTAAATTGATTTTAACATCGCCTTCGACCTGAAATACATGACCCAGTAAATGACTTACTACTAATGCCCGGCATGAGCGTATGGTATCTACAAATAAGGAATGTGGACCATTAAACGAGTGAATAAATCCACCTGCTTTTACTGTTGTCCATCTGCTGGCTTGCACTGCTCCGGAAATTTTAAGTGCTAATTCATAAAAGTTCTTTTCCCACTCGTTATATTCTGTTTTACCTTCATGCATTAATCTTAGCAGGTTTCCATAAGTGCTAACATTGTTAAACCCATGATCGTGTACACCTATGTGACTAATATGCGGTGCCATTACAGCCAGCGTATTTTTACGCCCTATTTCTAAGAACTCATTATCACCTGTTGCATCAAATTGTAAAATAGATGAGCCAAACTGAAAACCCTGTGTCCACTCTGTCCAGCCACGAGTACTGTATTTTCCAGCAACAGTGAATACTGGAGATCCTTTAGATACATCATATTTCGATTCAATATTCTGTATTTTTTCACCGGAGAGTTTCCAAAATTTTTGAAGTTTGGCTTCTAAATCCGACGCTTGTAAAATTTTATTAATTTTAATCATTCGTTAAGTTTTGCTTTTATAAATCTTCATTTACTTTAACCTCATATTCAGATCTAGCATAATTTCATTAAGTTAGTTAAAGCTATAGCTATTAATAAATAAGATGATTCAAACGTTTGAATAAAACTATATATTTAAATTTTAATTGCAAAATATTAAAGGAAAATCTTGATGAAAAAAAGAGCCACGCTTAAGGATATCGCCACCGAACTCAACCTAACTATCTCTGGTGTTTCTAAAGCATTAAGCGGTCATCCGGGAATTAGTAATTCGACAAAAAAAAATGTAAAGGAAGTCGCAAAAAAGCTTAATTATCAACCGAACAAAATTGCTTCGTCCTTACAATCAGGCCGAACCAAAATTATTGGAATCATTATACCTAGTGCAGATAAAAGCTTTTTTGGTTCCATAGTGCATGGTATAGAAAATATAATTAATCAGAACGGTTATAACATTTTGCTATATCAATCACATGAATTGCCTGAATATGAAATAAAAGGAATTGAAACCTTCATACAATCCAATGTAGATGGCATAATTGCCACAATAGGTAAGCAAACCACTCAATATGAGCATTATATTGAAATTACTAAAGGCAACACTCCACTCATTCTATTCGATACTATAAATGAAATTATTAAGGCTCCTTCTGTAACTATCGATAATTACAGAGGTGGATTTATTGCAACTGAACACCTCATTTTAAATAAATACAAACGCATTGCCCATATCTCCGGGTTGAAGCATATTTCAATTTTTAATGATCGCTTACGCGGATATGTTGATGCCTTAAAAAAACACAACCTCGCGGTGGAGGATGATTTGATCATTTACGGAAAAAATACTATCGAATCCGGGGCAGAGTGTATGAACCAATTATTAGAGGGATCTCAACTGCCGGATGCTGTAGTTGCTGTGGAAGATTTTACTGCATTGGGCGCAATTAAAACATTAAAATCGCGGGGAATTAAAATCCCTGATGAAATGGGAATAGTGGGGTTTTCTAATGAAGCTTTTAGCGAACACATAACACCGGGTTTAACGACCATTAATCAGCAAACCGTTAAAATGGGTGAAGAGGCCGCTAACCTTTTTTTTGAGTTGCGTAATTCAGAAAGCACTTTCCTAACTAACCTTAAAAAAATAGTTATTGAACCTTTGCTGATAATAAGAGAATCATCTGTTCCTGTTATAAATTAAATCATGGCAAAAGCATTCTCATTTAATAAAATGCTTTTGCCAAAACATTAAACGTTAAACAAAATATTTAGTAACGCCAGGAACAGCATGTGCATATCTCCCTTCTGCATCCGGCTCTACAGGTGGTTTAGCATCCCAAGCATATACTGCCGGGGCCAGGCTGATACCTGAGTTAATGGCCTGATCCCAATTAATTAATTGGCCTGAATATGTAGCCATCCTTCCCATAATTGCGGTCATAGTACTTTTAGCACCATTTTCAGCATCTGCAAATTTATATTCTCCTTTAGAAATTGCTCCAAACAGTTCATCATGTTCAACCTGATATGGACTTCTTTTAGACAATGATTTGTCAAATTGATAAAGTATTTTTCCTTTCAAATCAACAATTTTTGCATCATTCCCAAAGGCTCTGCCTTTGGTACCAATAATCAATTCATCCACTTTACTTGTAGTGCCTTTTTGATGACGGCACTGACTATTTAAAATGGCTCCATCCGCATATTCATATTCCACAAAATGATGATCAAATATTTCACCATACTCTTTACCTGTTCGGGTCTGCCTTCCACCCATTCCTTGTGCTTTAATCGGGTAGGCGCCTTTCACCCAATTCATAACATCCAGATTATGAACATGCTGTTCATTAATATGATCTCCGCATAACCAATTAAAGTAATACCAGTTCCTCATCTGGTACTCCATTTCAGTTTGACCGGGCTGACGTTGTTTAACCCATACTCCATCGTTGTTCCACCAGGCCTGTCCGGAAGTAACATCGCCAATCATACCCTTCTTTATCCGGCTAACGACCTCCTTATATGAATCCTGATAATGCCTTTGCAAACCTACAACCACGTTTAACTTTGCAGCTTTTGCCCGTTGAGCGGCTGCCAGTATTTTTTGAATACCTGCCGGATCAACTGCAACAGGTTTTTCCATAAAGATTTGCTTTTTCTGGTTAACAGCTTCTTCGAAGTGAATTGGCCTGAAACCTGGTGGAGTGGTCAACAATACCACATCAGCTAATGGCATAGCTTTTTTATACGCATCAAAACCAACAAATTTATTTTCTTCAGCAACCTGTAATTTTCCACTTTGTCCGCTTTCTGCAAGAGCCTCTTTAATTGCGCCATACGTAGAGTCCAGCCTGTCTTTAAATGCATCGGCCATAGAAACTATTTTAACGTTGTATTGAGTGCTTAAAGCCTGTATAGCAGCACCAGCGCCACGTTTTCCACAACCTATAAGTGCTACTTTGATGGTATCATCCACACTATTAAAAAAGCCGGCTTTACTTATAAGAGGCGCAGATAACAGTCCACCTGCTAAAAGACCCGAGCTTTTTACGAACTGCCGTCTGTTAAATTGATTATTTTTTGATTGCTGTTTCATGAATATTACGGTTAGTTATTATTTAATCATATGGTCTGAGAAGAATTTCTCAACTTCTTCGCTGGTAATTTTTTTTTTTGGTTTTACCAAACGAAAACCGACAAATGGCGCATCAGCATTCCACCACTTACTGCGGGGTATCTGAGGATCACGAACGTTCCAGGCCAGGTCTGATTTTATTCGGTTAGCACTTCTAAAGGAAGTGGAATTATCTAAATAAGAACCCCCTTTTAACGTACGCGGATGCTTTGATTCTGGTTTGATTGCAGGATTTATTGGATCGTTACCAATTTTAACAAAATAATCCGGCAGGTATTGATCCAAAGTCCATTCCTGAACATTACCTGCCATATCATACAAACCCCATGCATTGGCTTTCAACAATCCAACTTTATGATATTTGTTCTCGCTGTTGCTCGCCATCCATGCATATTCAGCTAATTGTTTTTCTGATATTCCATTGATATGTGATGTATCTTTTCCGGCGCGACTGGCATATTCCCATTCTGCTTCAGTAGGTAAACGGTAAAATTCTCCTGTTTTTTTGTACAGCCAATAACAATAATAAAGGGCACCGTACTGCGACATACTGTTAGCCGGATACCCACCCTGCTTACCCATTCCTAATGTAAAATCAATATACGGCGGTGTGGGGCGTGTAATGGCATCTAGTTCTTGCTCTGCTCCATCGTTCATAAACACCTCATACTCATCATAAGTAACCTCGTGGGCACCCATCCAAAATGAGTCAATTTTAATCTGTTTCCGGGGGCCCTCATCTTCATCCCGGCCAGCCTCATTTTGAGGACTTCCCATGAAAAATGTACCTCCGGGGATTTTTACCATGGAAAATTTAACAGAAGTCCCTGGGATAGAATCTGTGTAATTTGGATTGTTTAATGGTTGCGCATATCCCGTTTCAAAAAAGGAAATGATAACGAGGTAAAAAAACAGAACACGAAGCATGTTATTTAAATAATGTAAGGGCTAAACTGTTAATAATAGTATTTATTGTTTGTTACTAATACCAAACGAAGTGGATGATTATCAATTGTATTACATAAAATCATCTGATTTTCTATACGCGTTAATTAAAAATGTTTCCCCTTCTTTACCCGGTTTTGAGTTTCCATGTTCCATACCCATTACCCCTTTATAGCCTTTATTATAAATATGTTTAAAAATATTCATATAATTCATTTCACCGGTAGTTGGTTCTTTTCTTCCGGGGTTATCGCCTATTTGTAAATAAGCAATTTCATCCCAGCACATGTTCATGTTAGTAATAATATTTCCTTCGTTCTTTTGCATATGGTACATATCAAATAAAATTTTACACGAGGGGCTGTTAATTGCCTTACAGATCATATACGTTTGATGAGAGAATCTTAGAAACTGCTCCGGGGAATCACTTAGGGGCTCTAAAACCATAATGAGGCCATGAGGTTCCAGTACTTCTACACCTTTGCGCAAGGCCTGGATAACATGTGCCGTTTGCATATCTAAAGGAAGTTTACGCTCGTAAGCGCCGGGTACAACTGTTAGCCATTTTGCATTACAACGTTTTGCTGCTTCCACTGCCTTTTGACATTTATTGACAAAATCATCAGTAAATTCCTGCTTCCCTGTGGTAAGGCCCACCTTTATATTATCGCCGAGTGTAATTACAAAAACACCCATTTGCATGCCCAATTTGTTTAACAGGTTTCCTATCTTGTCTTGTTCTTCTTTGGATCGGCCTAAAAATCCATTATCTTCAATAGACCTGAAACCCTGATCGTGCATGAAATTAATCTGTTTTAAAAAATCATCTCCGGCATGAGCCTTAAACATGCCGCTATGTGGCGCATAATTTAAATTAAATGGTTTTGCGGCAGAATTATTGAGGCCTGAAAAATTAGTGGCAGATGCATTTTTGCTGTCCAATAACGAAGCCCCGGAAAGACCGGCGACAAAACTGTTTTGTAAAAATTTTCTACGCTTCATAGTACTTATCTATTTTTTTGATGTATTAATTTGCTCCCATGGAATAACACCAGCACGATGAGCCCATTTAGAATATAATTCTTGTAATTCGTTAACTTTTAATGGGAATTTATTGCTTAAGTTAGTCAATTCTGACCGATCATTTTTAATATTATAAAGTTCCCACGTTTTTAAAGGATAAGCAGAAACTATCTTCCAATCTCCTTTGCGTACAGCTCTATTACCAACATGTTCAAAGTATATGGCGTTATGCCCTTTCCATGTTTGAGATTTGAAAAGAGGTAGCAGACTTATTCCCTCTTTAGGAGTAATTGTATTTCCTTTATAAGTTTTAGGGTACTCTACTCCTGCCAAATCTACACAGGTAGCCATTAAATCTACCAGATGTGCGGGCTTATGGCTTATAGTGTTTGGCTTTATTAAACCTGGATAATAAGCTATGAATGGTGTAGAAATACCCCCTTCATTTTCCCAGTGTTTGAAGTTACGAAAAGGAGTATTACTCACATTTGCCCATGGATGTTCATACGCCGTAAAAGATGCTGGATCACTGGAAAGCTTTTTACTGTCTAAATTAGTTTGAGGGGTAAAGCTGGGGCCCCCAGTACCCTCATGGCTGGCACCATTATCTGATAAGAACATGATCACCGTGTTTTTTTCAGCACCAGTTTTCTTCAGGTGATTTCTTAATCTGCCAATATTCTGATCCATGCGATCTACCATAGCTGCATACACAGCCATCTTATCATCCCATTCCATTTTTTGTTTTTCTGTTAAAGAATCCCAGGCCGGCACTTTTTTATCACGCGCAGAAAGCTTAGTACTTTTTTTGATAATTCCCATAGCTAACATGCGTTCATATCGCTCAACCCGAAGTTTATCCCAACCCTTCATATATTTGCCTTTATACTTTGCAATATCTGCAGGCAATGCGTGGAGCGGCCAATGAGGTGCTGTATAGGCCAGATATAAAAAAAACGGTTTCTGGTTATTATTCTCTTCAATAAACTTAATAGCATAATCTGTATAGGCATCGGTAGCATAAAATCCCGGACCCGGGGCATACGATTCATCATCTAATGCAATGATTAACTTTTGTTTGGGTCTGTAAGGCTTTAAATCAAAAAAACTGCTCGCACCATTGATCAAACCAAAATAACGATCAAAACCACGTTTACGTGGCCAATTTTCGGGTTTTGAACCTACATGCCATTTGCCGGCCATTAATGTACGATATCCTCCTGATTTTAATGCTTCAGCTATGGTTACACAATTCTGGTTAAGATAACCCTGATAAGCAGGAAAGCCCAAATTGTCATCCATATTTCCCACACCTGCCTGGTGATTATATAAGCCAGTTAATAAAGATGCCCGGGTTGGACAACAGCGAGACATGTTATAAAATTGGGTGATCCGAAGACCACCTTTTGCCATTTCATCTAAATTTGGCGTTTTTATTTCTGAGCCAAAACTTCCTATATCAGAATAACCCATATCATCGGCTAAAATGATAATGATATTGGGTTTCTTTTGAGCTTGTGTATAAGATGAAAAAAGTATACAGAATACTGTTAAAGCTCCGAAACAAAAACGCATAATCTTTGATATTAATATTTAAAAACTTTACCGTTTACCATAACTTTCTGAGTTGCTTCGTCAAATGTTGCTTTATGCCCCGTTCTAATAGCAGCATTCGTCATAATGGTAGCAATTGAGTGATAATACCCTGCCTCTACTGGTGCATTTGCCTGTTTTCTACTCCTAATGCATTCCATCCAATTGCGCACATGCGATGATATTAATCCATCTGCACCTGTACTAGCCGAAGTTGTTACACTTTCTGCTTTTGCACTAAGTTCTACTAATGGTAAATGATTGGCTTTCATGTGCATGGCAGAAGCATGTTTTTCATCCAAGCCTCCAATTGGAGATACTTTATTGGTTATCAAATTGAGTTCTCCGCCGTTTGAAAAGTAAACTTCACCCGTTCCGCCACTGGAGTTGTGCATTCTGGAATTAAATGTTACCTGAAAACCATTATCGGGTTTATCTCCATAATCAAATACTGCAGTAGTGGTATCCCAATTTCTTCTGCCATCTTTCCATGCATAAATACCACCATTTGCAACTACACTTCTTGGATGTTTTAATCCGCTAAACCAATGTACGGTATCAATTTGGTGTGACATCCATTGACCTGGCATACCTGATGAATACGGCCAAAATAAGCGATATTCTAAATACTTACGTGGGTCCCATTCTTCAAACGGGCGATTAATTAAAAATCGGTTCCAGTCTGTATCCTCTTTTTTTAGTTTAGCTACCAATTCGGGCCTGCGCCATCTGCCCGGCTGATTAACATTCCAAACTAATTCTACACCCAATATGGGCCCAAATTTGCCAGTTTGTATAAAATCGGCAGCCGCTTTATAGCTTTTACCACTACGGCGTTGTGAGCCAACCTGAAAAATTTGATTGGATGCTTTCACAGCTTTTAACGCATTTCTATTGTCTTCCATGGTTTCTGCGAAAGGCTTTTCGCAGTACACATCACATTTTGCTTTTACAGCCTCTATAGCATGTACAGCATGTTGAAAGTCGGCAGTACTTATAATGACGGCATCAAGATTTTTTAGTGCATATAATTCGTCGTTATTACGGCAAGCGGTAATGTTGTGTCCAAACTTTGATTTTAACATTTCTTGCCCAAGTCCTCGGCGATAATTCCAAAGGTCTGATACTGCAACCATATCAAAATTTAACTCCTTGCTATGGTTTAAAAAACTTGGCAATAAGGCATCCACAAATCTGTCTGAAAAACCGACTACCCCTACTCTAACGCGGTCGTTAGCTCCAATAATATTTCCATAGCTTTTGGCACTCAATCCCATAGTACCTAAATAAGTTCCGGTTGTTGCAATTGCCGACTGTTTGATGAACTTTCTTCTTGATGTTGACATATTTATATTCTGGTGGTTAGTTAAAATTGATAAAATATTATTTTAGTTCTTTAATCATGAGGTTTCTGTAAGAAACATCATCTCCATGATCCTGTAATAAAATTCTTCCTTTACTTGCCATACCAAAGTTTGAGCTGGTATTGTATTTACTTTTAGCAATCAGATCTAAAAATGTTGCTGAGCCACGTTCAAATTCCAGTACTTTGTAGCCATTAAGCCAGTGTTCTACATGGTTGTTAGGAAATACTTTTATAATACCCTGGTTCCATTGGCCGATTGGTTTTTGAGCTGCAGGTATTTTTTTAGAAGTGATTAAATCATATAAAGAACCTAAGGTTCTATTTCCATTTATTCCTTTTTTGGCATCATGGTGTTTTTCATCATCCAAAATTTGATATTCAAGGCCCAAGCTTGCTACTGTACCATCATTTTTGTTTGTTACGAAGTACTTTATTCCACTATTGCCCGCCTCACTAATTTTAAAATCGAATTTAAATTCAAAAGCACCAAACTCTTTCTCTGTTACAATATCTCCACCACGTGATGCTCCTTTAGTTGTACTAGCCAGACTCAATACACCATCGCTAATCGACCAATCAGCTATTATGTCTTTAGATTTTAGCCCTCGCCACCCATTTAATGTTTTACCATCCCATAAATGAGTAAAGCCATCCTTCCCTGAATGGATATCACTTACTCTTCTGGTTTGGGAGCAAGAAATTAAGCTGCAGATAATAAATAGCCCATATAAGTTTAAAAAAGAAACTGTTAAATTGATTTTCATTTTTTTATGTTGGTTAATTTTACAAAGCAGGAAATCTTTCATTATGAACTTCTTTTCCATCCACATCATAATGAGTAAACTGTATAAAAACTATACTCTTATCTCTGTCTATTTTAATTCCGATAAAACCACCTTTAACCCTCAAAAATTTATGTTGTGGCTTTTTATCTGCAGGGTCCCATCCTTGTGCATGTGCATCACTAACGGGGCCGGAACCAAATTCAGTTAACCCGGTTTTATTATCTACCGATACGTACTGCCAATGCCTGTCGCCACAAACCACGTATGTATTATTTATACCGGATAAGAATTGACGTATCCAATCGCCTTCTATTTTATATGCATTATTTGCATGATTGTCAGATTTATTTTCTCTATCTGGCCCCACTATAGGAGTAGGAGAAAATACAAGTTTAAATGTGGCATCAGATCTTTTCATGGTTTTTTTAAACCATGCTTTCTGTTCTTCGCCCCATATTGTTCTATCGCCTTCGGGAACTTTATTAGTTGATCTATACTCACGGCCTTCCACCATCCACACCTGTAAATCTTTTCCCCAACGAAAAGTACGATAAGGTTTGTCTCGCAAGGGCACATTTTCATGCCATATTTTTAAACCATCATTAAACTTCAAATCGCCATAGGGAGCAGATTTTGGATTTGCATCATCTGCTAACAGATCATGATCGTCTTTAAGGAAGTAAGCGGGTGTTTTTTTGTAAAAATCAACTAAAGCTGGCCAGGCATCCATTGCATGCCATTTATGCCGGGCTTTTGCACTATTGGTAGCTAAGGGCCCTGGTTTATCATAATACACGTAATCTCCGGTTTGAACAAAAAAGTCGGGATTAAGCTTATTCATACTGTCGTAGGTTTTGAAGCCCCGCATATCATCATCATAACTCCAGAAGTACTGACAGGTTGACGATGTTAGTGCTACAGGAACAATTGTTTTTTTGCCCGGTGCTGTACAAAAACTACCCATAATAGAATTTACAGATGCTGCATCAGAAGCCTTTGCCTCCAGCAAAATCTGATAACAATTATCAGGTTTCAAACTAGTGAAAATTACGCTTGCTGTGAAATCATGTTCTTCAGATACCGGATACCATTTAGAGTTTATTCTTTTACTGCCCTGAATTAAGGTTATTCTTACTAAACCTTCAACACCTTTTACACCCCCATCCATTTTTTCTAAAGACATGTTTTCATCAAAATTTAAAGGATGTCTAAAAACCGTTTCTTTTCTTGAATGTACTATAGGATTTGGTTTTTCCTGCTTACAAAGTCTTGTCCAGATAATGGCAGATTTGTCTGTTACTTCGGTTACTTTAAATCCTGTGGTAAAAAATATTTTTTGCGCATAACCGGGCAATGAGTATATTAATAATATCAAAACTAATTTACGCATATAAAATACTAAACTATTTTTCTTTAGTTAACCGATAAATTAACAATGCTGCCCGTTGTATTTGTAATGGGAAATGCTTTAAATTAATCCATTCGCCCGGTTTGTGAGCACCTCCGCCAGATGTTCCCAGACCATCTACAGCATCCAGGTACTTGGCCACATCCGAAATATCTGCAGCTCCACGGCCGCCCGGATCACCTGCAACGGTATTGCCAATGCCCATATCATTTGAAACTTTATCAATAAGTTTCACCAGTTGGTAATTGCCATCAGTAGGTTGCATGGCCGGCAGGCCACTAAAAAAAGTTATCTCAGATTTTGTACCTTTCAGGCTTTGAGCAACAATTACACGCATTTTTTCGCGGGTTTTCATCTCCTGCTCTTCAGAAATAAACCGAAGATCGCCCACAACAAACGTTGATGGAGGTATAATATTAGATTTACCAATTAATTGTGCAGTGGCATTGGTATTATCAAATTTCACTTCCGATCCTCCGGCAATTAAGCCCGGATTAAAAGTGAGGTTTTTCTCCGGCAATTCTTCTCGGAACGTGTTTATTATTCTGGATGCTTCATAAATTGCCCCATAACCTGAATTACCGAAAATACCTGCGGAATGTCCCGTATTAGCGGTAACTTTCAATTGCCATTTAGTTGAACCTCTTCTGGCAGCTAATACAGAATTTAAGCCTTGTGCAGTTTCGAAGCTTAAAGCTACATCACACGTACGGCCTCTTTCAATAAAATCTTTTCTTGCAACGGCATATGGTGAGCCTTTGCGTTCTTCATCTCCGGTGAAATAAACAATTAATTGCGTGTTTTTTAATAATCCCAGTGAATTGAGCGCTTTTAAAGCACTTATAACAACTACATCTCCGCCTTTCATATCATTAACCCCCTGACCTGTAGCAGTAGAATCGTTTAGTTTTGTGTATGGACTAAAACTCATGTCAGGTTCAAAAACAGTATCCAAATGGCCTATAATAAATATCTTTTTGCCTTTGCTGCCTTGTCTGGTTGCAACCAGATGACCGGCTCTTTTTAAAGAATCCGGCATACTGACCCATTCTGTTTTAAAACCCAGCCTATCAAATTCTTTGCGATAAACATCACCTACCTTTCTCACACCTTCCACGTTTAAAGTTCCGCTGTTAATGTTTACAGATTCAATTAACAAATCTTCCGATTCTTTAAAATGGGCATTGATGTATGTAATTATTTTTTTCTCCTCTTTACTGAGCTGTGCCGAAGCAAAACCTGAATTTAAAAGTATAAAGAAGATTAGTAGTTTTGTTTTCATTAAAGTGTCTTGGTTGTTTAAATTTCCATATTGATTGAATACCAGGGAGCATCGGTCTGTTTGGTGAGCACAAAAACCAATGAGCCCGAAGATTTTTTACTATTCTCACGAACACGGATAAACGCCTCTTTATGCTGGTCATGTACTAATACAATAGCAGATTTTCCGGATTGTGTAATTGCAGTGTATTCTTCAGAAAAATTCTGCTTAGGGTTAATAACAATCACCTCAGGTCCTTTCCCTCCAGGCGCATTCCATTTAATTGTTTCCTGATCGGTCATAAAAAACAGATCCTCATAATGGATAGGTTCTTCGTTCATAGCCACTGTAAAAATTCGTGGTTTAATTCCCTTCATTGAAAAAGCTTTATAACCCGGCTCAGAAGGGGATTTAGCCTTGAACATACTTGCTTCTTTATTACTTTTTGGAAGCTGAACCATCAGGTCCTCGATTATTTTGCCCAATTCCTCATCCCCTATCTTTTGCTCAATTCTTATATGCAATGGTTCTCCCGGACGTGCGTCACGCCAAACATATTTTGCATCACGCCATTCATTATTAACAGACTCTGCTGTAACATCCAAACGCCGTCCAACTGGTTCGGAAAAAATATTGCCAGCGCCTCTAACAGCATAATAAACAGCAATTTCATCCCAGGTAGGCCTGTTTTTATGGTTGGCCGGTCTTAAAAAAAGCTCATACGCAACCCGAACAGGATTATTTTCAGGTGTTTCTGTCGATAAACGGGCACCGGTTCCAACCCTGCTTCCTGTAGGGGACAAATAAAGTGGTGTTGGCCATTCTCTGGATATCCGCTGTGCATCGCCTCTGCCTTCAAATCCCCAGTTAAAAGATACCCGCCCAGGTCCGGGCTGGTTACCACCTGCCATACACACTAATTCCTTCACTTTAAGTTTGATTAGTTCTTTACCACTCAGCTTACTGTATTTATCCGGTTTGCTGTACATTAAATCCTCCAATACTGTAAGTAGTCCTACGGCGGCAATAGTGACGCTTTTATCTGGAGCTTCAGCTAAAAGTTTTCTATACAATTGCACTCCATTCCAAACCTGGTTACGGCTTGTAATTCCATGGTCAAAGCGTTTGAAAAGAGGTACATTGAAATTGCCATACGGAGTGCTTATAGAGTAATTTCGGTACCATTTGTCAAAACTACGATCATACACATACTCATCTATTGGCATGTCTCCAACAAGAATGTTTGGTCGGCCATAATATTTATTTATTGCGACAGCTGTAGTTGCTGCATAAGGTGTAGGGGCATTTATTACAATGCCAAGTATCTCCGCTTCCCCATTGTCCGCCAGGGCGTGCAATACTGCTAATGCACCCACATCATCTACATCCAGATCCATATCGGTATCGTAAATAATCCGAACAGGTTTTTTACCGGAACCGGGTTGCGCAAGAACCTGCATGTAAAATACGCCTATAAGAAAAAAGAGACTTATTGAAAAAATTGAACTTTTATACATTTTTAAATTACGATTTTATTAGACTGTAAAATGAAGCTTTACACACTAATTATAAAATGCAATTTATATGTACGGAATTGATTTTAATAATACTTTTAAATTGAATAGCTATTAATTTTTATATATTTTACTTATGTAGTTCTTAGAATCAGAATGAAAATACACGCACTTCTTAAACGTAAAAAGAGCTCCTTAACAGTGATATTAAGGAGCTCCGGCTTTAAATAACTTATATGCGTTAGATGATGCAAGTGCTAAATATGCACTAAAACACTATTGTTGAAGTCAATTACACACCTATAAAAATCTCAACATCATGTTCTGCACCATCATCTATTAGTTGTACTGCATCTCCTTTACCCTGTCTATCTCCGGCTTTCCAATAAGAATCAACATGGTCTGTTACTTGAAATACAGAGATGTTGTAAACAGATTTACCATATTGATATCGTATAGTTACAGACGGCCATTCAAGAGGAAAACATGGTTTAAACCTAAGTTGGTCCTTCTGTAAATCCATCCCTAATAAGGAACCAATAATAAATTGATACATCCAACCTGCCGAGCCTGTATACCAGGTCCATCCACCCCTGCCCCTGTGCGACTCATTTGCATACACGTCTGCTGCCATCACGTAAGGCTCCACTTTATAGATCCTGGAAGACTCCGCATCAGAGGAGTGATTTAAAGGCTGAATCAGGCTGAATAATTCATAAACCTTTTGACGCTCGCCTAATGCGGCAAAGGCCATTAATGTCCAGATAGCGGCGTGGGAGTATTGCCCTCCATTTTCACGAACCCCCGGCACATACCCTCTTATGTAACCCGGGTTAGGTCCGTTTTTATCAAAAGGCGGATCGAGCAATTGAATTAGTTTCAGATCTCTTCTTACCAGAAATTTATTTAGCGAAGCCATCGCAGTAGTTTTTCGTTCGGGAGCACCGGCACCCGATAATACCGACCAGCTTTGGGCAATAGCATCGATACGGCATTCTACATTTTCTTTTGATCCGAGTGGCGTACCGTCATCAAAATACGCACGACGATACCATTCACCATCCCAGCCGGAGGCCTCGATGTTTGATTGCAGCGTAGCGGCTTCTTTTATACAGGTTTCCGCAAAGGCAGAATCGCCATACTTGGCTGCCACGTCGGCGAAGCGAACCAGCACATCGTACAGGAAGAAGGCCAGCCAAACACTTTCGCCTACCCCTTTATGTCCCACCTGATCCATTCCATCATTCCAATCTCCTGCACCTATCAGCGGCAAACCATGCTTACCAAAACGTAAGCTATACGTTATAGCACGAACACAATGATCATACAACGGGCCATTTATTATCCCGCTGATGGGTAGATCATACAGCGTTTCTTCTCCATCATGTAATATTCTGCTTTCCAGAAAACCTATAGGAACAGTTAAAATGTCTGTATCTCCTGTAGCAATTGTGTATCTGGAAACTACAAAAGGAAGCCAAAGCATATCGTCCGAGCAACGGGTACGAACACCTCTGCCTTCCGGCGGATGCCACCAATGCTGCACATCTCCTTCGGCAAACTGCCTTGATGCACTTAAAATAATTTGCTCGCGTGCCAAATTAGGCTGGGTATGCAACAGAGCCAAAACATCCTGCAGCTGATCCCTGAAACCAAAAGCACCACCAGATTGGTAAAAGCCACTTCTGGCAAACATTCTGCAAGCCATTGTTTGGTATGTAAGCCATCCATTAGCCAGTATATTAAGAGATTTATCCGGAGTAGTTACCTGTACTGCACCCAAAATTTCATTCCAATACTCTTTTACTTCCTGTAACGAATGAATTACTGAATCAGGATTAGTGAATTTCCGGATTAATGCTTCAGCCGTATGGGTATTCTCTTCGTTCCCCAGCATGAAAACAATTTCTTTCTCTGCACCATCTAACAGCTCGAATTTTACCTGCAGGGCAGCGCATGGATCGATACCTGCTCCCGTTCTTCCTGACAGCCTCTTCCGTTGCAGAGCTTGCGGATTCTCCAGACTTCGGTTTCTACCAATAAATTCAGCCCGATCGGTGGTATAACTAAAATTTCCGCCACCATCAACTTTGAAAAAAGCAACCCGATCAGCGAAAGCAGAATTATACCTGTTTCTTAATAAGATGGCCCCTGTGTTAGGATCATGCTCAGACACTACGTGCATATTGGTTTTAGAACGTACATCACCAAGAATGATTTCTGCGAAGCCGGTAGCAGATAATTTACGTTCACGACCAGAATGGTTCCTTATTTTGAGTACAATAAGTTTTATCGGCGAAACTTTATCTACAAAAACACACATCTCGGTAGCAATGCCCAGTTCTGCGTGCTCAAAAGTAGAATATCCAAACCCGTGAGTTATAATATATGGTGATGAAATACCGCTCTTCGGAAATGGAGAGGGCGACCAGAAATGTCCTGTTTCTTCATCTCTAAAATAAAAAGCTTCACCCCCAATATCACTTACAGGGTCATTGCTCCATGGCGTAATCCGGTATTCATGCGCATTAATTGCCCATGTATAAGCAGATCCACTTTCGGAAATTACAGTTCCAAATCCCGGATTAGCGATCACATTTACCCAGGGCGCAGGAGTAGTTTCCTTTTTATCTGTGATAAGTTTATATTCCTTTCCATCGGGAGTAAAACCGCCGGTACCGTTGTAAAACAACAGATCATTCGGCAAAGTAATCGGAGGCTCAATTTTGTTTCCAATAATTGATTTTGTTTCCAGTAGTTGGGGCAATACCCTTTCCAGATTATGTCTGTTTACCTGTTCAGATAAAGTGCCTTTGTTATCATAAATTATAACCCGGGCTACACTTTCAAAAAGTATCCGGTCTTCAGATGATAATTGATCAACAGATTTCACATATATGTTTCCCGGTGTATTGTGGAGCATATTGCTGTTAACTTCAGCCGTTATCAGTCCCAGTATCTGCTCTTGCAGAACCTGACGGTATGAACCATGATCCTCGTTCCATATTACGAGGTCAACGGCCAGTCCCTTTAATCGCCAGTAAGCATGCGCCTGAACTAATTGCTTTACGAGATCCATACTCTCAGGATCGTATATATGAAGCAATACAATGGGAAGATCTCCTGAAACGGAATGGCTCCATAGCCAGGATTGTCCTCTGAAATTATTTTGAATTACTGAAGCATCAGCACGTAAATTAGGATTACCGTAAATTACCGAAGCTGCTAAACGGCCATATAATTGGGCGTCGGCTTCTGTTGCATTTATTTGCCGCAGCATTACCTGACTATGTGTCCAGGAAAGCTCGACCGCACGATTTTTAAGGTGCTGATCCCGATATTTAAGCATAAGCACTATGCAGGACTCCCTGGTTTCAGTTATTCCATAAATCAAGTCGATGGTTGCGACCTGGTTGGGCTTTAAAGTTATGCGGTAACGTACAGACAATATGGGATCCAGAACCGACCCCTGTTTGCCAGAAAGCATATCAACTTGCATGGCCTGGGGATTAACCAATGATTTTCCCCTTCCAATAAACTGCATCCGGTCGGTTTCATAGGATACGGCCTCCACAACAGCTCCACGCACATCCATCAGGTGAAACATCCAGGGCGGGGTTTCATCTTCAGATCTCGCCCGGCGGGTACACAATACGGCTTTATGTTCAGGTATAATTTCTGTTTGAACAAAAAGATTGCTAAAAGCCGGGTGAGCTTCATCAGAAGCCTGGCTGGCCATAACTATTTCAGCATAACTCGTAACCTCCAAAACCCGTACCGAACTGGTTTTATTTGTAATCCTCACCCTTCTCATTTCGGTATCGTCTTCAGGGGAAATTACCACTTCTGTCTTGGTATCAATTCCGTAATCATGTCGGCGGAATTCCACATGTCCCTGCGAAAATGTGGTTTGGTAACTTTTAGCAGGATGCAAAGTTGGCTGATGGGTATTTGACCAAAAAGTACCGTTATTTACATCTTTAATGTAGAGGAATATTCCCCTGTCGTCCTTAGTTGCATCTTCGCGCCAGCGGGTAACCGAAATGTTTTTCCAGCGACTGTATCCACCTCCCGAATTAGTAATCATTACCTGATACCGGCCATTGCTTAAAAGCTGAATTTCTGGCATAGTGGTATTAGGCGTGGTAATGGTTCTAACCTGGACATTTGTTTCCGAAGTTTGGGTTTGAACCATATCGGCAGTGTGAGCGTAGAATAGAGTGGTTCTGGGGATACGTTCCTGAAGAAGTAATAATGTGGCCTGAAACCGAAGCTCTGATACGAACCGGCTTTGCATAGGTTTATTAAGCAATACATAAGCCAAGGAAAGCAGTCCCATGCCCTGATGGTGCACCATGTAAGACTGTACAACGCTGCTGGTTTTGCCTCGCGGAAGACGGCTGCTTGTGTAATCTATGGCCTCATAAAAGCCAAATTCGCCCTCAAAGCCTTCTTTTGATAATACTTGAAGATTGCTGCATGCCTTTCCAGGTGATACCATTAGTGCCATCATAGAGGCATAAGGTGCTATTACCAAATCTTCCTGCAATCCGCGTTTTAAGCCGAGTCCGGGAACCCCGAAGGCCCGGTATTGATAATTTAAATAAGCATCTACTGTATTATATCCTGATTCTGAAATACCCCACGGCACTCCACGCTGTGCTCCGTATTCTATCTGACGTTTTACCGTAGCCTTACCCGTTTGATGTAGCAGGGTGTTCTCATAGCTGGGCATAACTAACTGAGGCATCAGGTATTCAAACATAGAGCCGCTCCATGATAATAATATGGGGTCGCCGCCTGAATTGGTAAGTAACCGGCCTAGTGCGAACCAACTTTCCTGAGGCAATTTCCCTTGCGCGATGGCAACAAATATTCCCAGCCTGGCTTCTGAGGCCAGAAGATCATAGAAACTATCGTCTTTTCGTTGATCATCAACATTAAATCCTATACGTAGTAGATGGGTTGATTTATCGAAAAGAAAATCATACTCCACATCACTTAATTCTTCACACAGCTCTGCAAGTTGTTCTAACTGCGCAATTTTTTCGGTTGCCAGATCACTTCCAAGTGTAAGCGATTGGCGCAATTTTATCAGCCATTCCCTTTCTTCCGGTGTGTTTTCCCCTAGTTCATATTGATCAATAACCGGAAAAATCAAATCAGGTGTATCTTGAATAAATAATAAGGAAGGATTATGATCTGTTATGGTTAGATGATCGAAACGCGGTGGTACAGGCAATAACTTCAACCATGGAATGAATTTAACCAGATCTTCCCGTAAACGCTCTATTTGCGATTTAAACCTGCTTTTCCAATTATATAAATCTGTTTCTATGTTTGCATCATTTGCAGAAAATTCTAATGTAAGAGAAGCCAGTTCATCTAACCGCCTTTTAATTTTGCTTAAAGAATTCCCGTCTTCAATCTCTGCATCACGCAATAGTAACCGTATTTTTTTTATAATTCCATCATCATCATTTTTTGAAAAATCATCAATCACATGGATTGTGGTTTTTAAGCCGTGATAAATATTTTCGCTGAATACCAGCTGATTATGAAGTGATAAAAGACCCTGGCGTAATGTTAGTAAATGCCCTACCAAATTGCCGCTGTCTACTGTAGATACATACCTGGGCTGCAAAGGTGTTAATGAGAGCGTATCATACCAATTATAAAAATGACCTTTATAACGTTCTAACTTTAGCATGGACTGTAATGTGTCGTTACATCTGGCTGTAAGTTCAAACCCGGAAATATACCCGAAATCAAAAGCACTAAGATTGGCAAGCAGAGAGAGCCCCATGTTAGTAGGAGATGTTCTGTGAGCAATAGCCATAGCTGGTTGTTCCTGAAAATTATCAGGTGGCATCCAATTTTCTTCGGCAGATACAAACCGTTCAAAGAAAGCCCAGGTTTTACGGGCCGATTTATGAAGAAACACTACTTGTTCATCAGCAAAATCAGGCCTTTCTTCCTTTTCAGGATTACTAACCCGCCAGGCAATTGCGGGTGCCAATAACCAAAGTATAAGAATTGGCGAAGCAACCAACAGGCCTTCTGGTTTGTAGTTAATAAGCAATACAATGCAAGCCAGGGCCAACAGCGGACCTATACACATAGATACATATGCGGACCAAATATTAGTGCTTGAATTTCGGGAGGCGGTTGCAGAAGGTGTCCATTGTAATAAATTTTTTCGCGTAAAAATCATACGCCAATTAGTTCGTATAACCGCATCGGTATATTTAAAGGCCTCATAAGGCAGAACAGCCATACCGAATATAAACCGTAACAATACATCTCTTAACGAGGTACCTACTTCCAGCAGATGGGCATTGAGTGTTAATTCCGGTGGCTTATTAAGTAACTGCCAACCGGTTGCGGCCATTACGGGTAATAATACAATGATGGTAACTGTGAGCGTCCAAAACCATGGGAAAGGCAATACTAACCAACCCATGATTAAAAGTAATATTAAAGAAAGCGGCAAAACACTCCTGCGAAGATTGTCAAGAATTTTCCATCTGGATAATGCATTCAGGGGGTTGCCGGTTAAACCGCCATTACTTCCCGTAACAAAGGGAAGCATCCATGCACCAATCTGCCAATCACCCCGTATCCACCTGTGATGACGTTTAATATCTGTACTATATTGTGAAGGATTGTCCTCATACAGAAGCACGTCGCTCAACATCCCCGAACGGGTATAACAACCTTCAAGCAAATCGTGGCTGAGAATTCGATTTTCAGGAAAAATGCCATGCACGGCCTGTTCAAATACATCAACATCATAAATTCCTTTACCGATGAAGGAACCCTCGCCAAAAAGATCCTGATATACATCAGAAGAAACCTTGGTATAAGGATCTATACCGGAGGCATTGCCCTGCATCCGCAAATACAGTGATGGTGCCGTTTTCGGGATACTGGCAGCCACCCTTGGCTGAAGAATTCCATATCCATCGGTAACCCTTTTCTTCTTAAAATTATATACAGCACGATTAAGCGGATGGGCCATCGTAGCAATGAATTTCCATGCCGTTTCCCGCGGAAGTTGAGTATCGGAGTCTAACGTGATAACATACTTTACCTGGCTTAAAATTGGATAATTTCCAATCACTGTGGAAAACTCGTCGTTACTTCGCCCGCGGATAAAAGCATTTAATGCCGATAATTTTCCTCTCTTCCGCTCATATGCCATCCATTTCTTTTCCCCGGGGTTCCATTTTCTGGGCCGGTGGAACAAAAAGAAGGTATTTTGTTCTGATGGATTATATTTTTGGTTTAATGCATTAATCCTTTGGATAACTGTCTCTAATAAAACTTCATCTTCGGGCATGGTCTCAGCATCGGCATCCGTAAAATCAGTAACTAAAGCATAATGTAAGTTTTCTTCCCTATTTGCCAGATAGCGGATCTCTAATGCTTCAATAAGCTCTTCTATATAGGTAATGCCCGTAAGCATGGTAGGAATAGCTACCAGTGTTCGGTACTCCGCCGGAATGCCGGTTGAGAAATCCATCCGGGGAAGAAAGTTTGGCTTAACCCAAAGGGTACACAACCAGTTTACTAATGAAACCGCTAACTGGGCAGAGCCGGAAACAGATAACAAGCCCATCAACGATAACATTACCCAGCCCTGAACACCGTACAGATAAGCCAGGTAAAACATCCCTGCCGCAACGGTAAAAGTTATAAATGTAATAGAGAACAGGTACAGAAAAACAGGAATCTCTCTGGTGGTCCTAATGATTCTTTGTTTAAAAGTATAGCGCATACAAGTGGCCTCCTCCACTTGTTTTAAGCCCTTATCAATCAGATAATAGCCAATGTGCTTTTTTCTATTATTTATTAAGTCCTGATCAGTATGCTGCTGCGTTAGTTCAAGTACTTTTAGCGCTACTTCTGTTTCTGACAGAGAGCAAAATTTGGCTACAGATTCTACTACGTGGCGGTACCTGTCTCGGGTGGAGAAATCCATCAGGGCATATATTCCAGAAATATCCTTTCTTAAAACCTGCTCCACACTACTTAATTCTTCTACAAAGTCCCGCCAGTCTGTGGCGCCAATAAAACGCAATGTTCCAATGCTGTTACGAACCGACACCTGGTCGGCTGCCTGCTTTTGTGTTTCAAGCCTTATCAGGTCGCTACTGCTTATACCCATGCCCGATAATTGTTGTTCCATCCAACTAAGCGGTAAGGCCAAAGCAGGTCCTTTCCCTAATAACTCCCGTGTAAACCCTGCAACAAACGAACTATCTAATATGGGCTTTGACCGTGCCATGTCGGCAATCGTTAGAATCAGGCTGCCCGGTTCATCCTTTACTGTTGTCATCATCCGCTCAGCCCAATAGCCGGCCAGATTATTATCAATCATATCCAGGGCAATCATTGCCGAAACTCTTCTTAAGTTTTCAAGTACGGCAAGACGAAGCATGATGGGAATTGCCCATAACTCGCCAAGGGTTAATAAAGTATTGGTTTGGTATGCTGCTATAAAGCTGGTCAGACTTTTAACATCCACCCGGCCATCGCTATGGGATATAATTTCAAGAACTATATCATAAACGCGTGGCATTCCTGCCGAACTGCCGTTTGCCAGATAAGGCAGGCCTTCACTATAGCCTTTAGGTAAATGTTTCCGGGCCAGTACTACTTGTTCTTCAATAAGATAAAAATTGTCAAGCAACCACTCGGCACCGGGAGTAATGTCTTTTCCTTCCCTAATGCTTTCCACCAGCAGGTTTCTCACCTCAAGTAATGATTTTTCATTATCCTCGAGTCTTTTCAGCAATTGATCTGATGAATCCCGTTTAACTAGTTTATGAGTCTTTGCAACTACTTTAGCATGGTTATCCAACTGCCCGGAGCTAAAAATCTCTGACGGAAAGGGTTCCTCATTATCTGATTTTTGAATGGAAATATCTCCCTGGAAATAAACACGCAAATCCGCCAACATATCGAAAACGGTACTGGAATTAACCTTCATAGTAACACTAAATAATTTTAAAGGATCAAGCTTAAAAGAAAAGTACGGGCCAGTTAAGCGCTGCTAATTTAATAAATTTCAAATAGGAGAAAGATGCCATTAAGAATACTATTTATGAATAGTGCTCTTTAAATCCACATAAAAGATTTTTATAATAATGCATTGGGCTGTGGGTGAACAGTTTAATTAACGCCATCGTTCTTCTAACTGTTAACACATCCATTATTTATTAATCATTCCTTTTAACAATAAACGGATCATATTCTTTGTTAACACCAAAAAAACTAAAAACTTTTTAGTTATAAAAAGGTATTCCATATAATGAAAAACATTACTCTTCGAATAAAAATAATTTGTACTTTATTATTTATAAACGTTGCGTTACCTTAGCCTCACTATACTTCAACCCCCTGTGCTTTAAACAGCCTTTATACTCCACACTCTTAAACCAAATTACTTTACAGCGTAAAGACATGGATAAAAAAAACATGGATAAGTTAAATATTGCTGAAAAGGAGATTGGCCTTCAAAATGAAGGGAATAAAAACAGGGCTGCAGAATTAGTTCATGCAAACGAAGAGCTTAAGCAATTGAATAAACTGCTTCAAAGTAATTTAAAGGAAATATCTGATTATAAATACGCATTAGATGAAGCGGCAATAATAGCCATTACCGACAAAAAAGGAATTATTAAACAGGTTAATACTAATTTTTGTAAAATATCGAAATATAGCGAAGAAGAGTTAATTGGCCAGGATCACCGTATAATTAATTCAGGCTACCACACAAAAGAATTCTTTCACCATTTATGGGCCACTATTGGCAGTGGTAAAATATGGAAGGGTGAAGTAAGAAACAAAGCCAAAGATGGAACCAATTATTGGGTAGATACCACCATTGTTCCTTTTCTTAATGAATCAGGCAAGCCCTATCAATATCTCGCCATTAGAGCCGATATCACAAATCGAAAAGAAGCTGAAGAATATCTGATACAACGCACAGACCAATTGGGAAGTGCAAACAAAGAGCTTGCTTTTCAAAACCAGGAGAAAGAACGCCGGGCTGCCGAACTAGTGATTGCCAATAAAGAACTTGCTTTTCAAAACGAAGAAAAAGAAAACCGCGCAGCAGAACTAGTAATCGCTAATAAAGAACTTGCTTTTCAGAACGAAGAGAAAGAAAACCGCGCAGCAGAACTAGTAATCGCTAATAAAGAACTTGCTTTTCAGAACGAAGAGAAAGAAAAACGGGCTGCCGAATTAGTAATCGCTAATAAAGAGCTGTCTTTTCAAAACGAAGAGAAAGAAAACCGCGCGGCAGAATTAGTAATCGCCAATAAAGAACTTGCTTTTCAAAACGAAGAGAAAGAACGCCGGGCTGCTGAATTAGTAATCGCCAATAAAGAATTGTCTTTTCAAAACGAAGAGAAAGAAAACCGCGCGGCAGAATTAGTAATCGCCAATAAAGAATTGTCTTTTCAAAACGAAGAGAAAGAAAACCGGGCTGCTGAATTAGTAATCGCCAATAAAGAACTTGCTTTTCAAAACGAAGAGAAAGAACGTCGGGCTGCTGAATTAGTAATCGCTAATAAAGAATTGTCTTTTCAAAACGAAGAGAAAGAAAACCGCGCGGCAGATTTGATCATCTTATCCGGAGATTTAAAATTACAACAAGAGAAATTAAAGAAAGCAAATGAACTGCTGATCAAGCAGGAAGAAAAGGTCAGAAATATTAACCAGGAACTTTTGCAATTGAACCAGGATCTGGAAGAACGTGTAGCCAGTCGAACAAAAGCTTTAACCGAAAGCGAGATCCGGTTTCGCAACATGATGGAAACCATTCCACAAATAGCATGGACAAACACAGTGGAAGGTGATGTTACTTTTTATAACCAGCGGTGGTTCGATTATACCGGATTAAATGCAAAACAAACTAAAGTATTAGGATTGCACGCTGTTATTCATCCTGATGACTTGCAAAATGCATTTGATCAATATAAGCTGATTAGAGAAACCGATGATGGTGGTGAATTTCAAATCCGCGGTAAGCGCGCAGACGGACATTATCGGTGGCACCTGGTCCGTTTAATGCCTATAAAGAATGAAGAAGGCCAATTACAGCTTTGGATTGGTACCGCTACAGATATAGAAGAACTTAAATTGTTACAGCAACAAAAAGATGATTTTATAAGCATTGCAAGCCATGAACTTAAAACCCCTATCACAAGTCTGAGAGCTTCTCTGCAACTTTTAAACAGGATGAAGGACAACCCTTCCCCTATTATGTTACCTAATCTTATTGGACAGGCTAATAAAAGTTTGGATAAAGTTAGTGTACTCATACAAGATCTATTAAATGCAAGTAAAGTGAATGAAGGCCACCTTCACTTAAACAAAAAACAGTTTTTCATATCCAGAGTAACTGAAGACTGCTGCTCTCACGTACGTACAGAAGGTATTTATACTATTAGAACTGAAAGCGAATTTGAGATTGAAGTTTTTGCAGATGAGGGGAGAATTGATCAGATACTCGTCAACTTTGTTAACAATGCTATAAAGTATGCTCCCCAATCAAAAGAAATTATAGTTAGAATAGAAAAGGTAAATGATATGGCAAAAGTCTCGGTGATTGACAAGGGTCCGGGTATTTCTCCGGAAAAACTGCCTCATTTATTTGACCGTTATTATCGGGTAGATAGTAGCGGGAGTCAATATTCAGGTTTAGGACTGGGTCTTTATATTTGTGCAGAAATCATTAAAAAACATGATGGCCAGATTGGGGTAGATAGCGAAATAGGTAAAGGCAGTACCTTTTGGTTTACACTTCCTATGATAATGAATTGAACGGGTATGTAAAATAAACTGTGTCATTAGTCTCAAGCCCCCAGCCCTCCAAGGCTAAGGGGGCGGTGCCAGTCAATTCAAATCTAGCTTCATTCTTCCAGGAAACCAAATGGCTAGTTTTTGAGCGGTCTGTCCCCAATT
>DATLXK010000057.1:0-58103 GCA_035575925.1 Sphingobacteriaceae bacterium | reverse complement strand
CCGAACTGCGTTCAGCTTCATCCAGATGAGATTCCATCTCTGCTTCTAATGCAGCATCCAGGAAGCTTTTTAATAAAGGCGCAAAGGCTCCATCTTTACCATACAATGACTTGCCCGAGCGGAGTTGCTCAAGAGCTTTCTGTTTCATTTGCTCGTAGTCGAGCGATTCTTCTTTCTTCATTATAAACTGTGTTACTAAGTTAATATTCTAACTCGTGACACAGTTTATTTTACACTCTCGTTTGCGGAATTTATTGTAGCAACTGCAATCAATATTGAAAAGACAGCTTTACGGGATGAATGGAGTGCTTATGACCTTGAAACACCAGACGGTATCAAGTTAGAAATTAAATCTGCCGCATATATTCAATCTTGGTTTCAGCGGACACTTTCAAAAATTTCATTCAGTACAAAAGCCGCACTTTATTGGGACAGTTTGACCAACAAACAATCGGCAATAAAAAAGCGCCATGCAGATGTATATGTTTTCTGTTTGTTGCACCATGAAACTAAACAAACTGTTGATCCACTAAATATGAACCATTGGGAGTTTTATGTAATGGCGACTAAAGAACTTAATAATTATACAAGGAGCCAACATTCAATAACTTTAAAATCACTACAAAATTTATCACGACCAGTTTCATATGACCATTTGAACCAGACAATAAAAGACAAGCATAAATTGAACGACTTATAAAATGCACTGCAGTTAACATGCGTTTTGTAAAATGGCGGGTGAAGTGGTTAAATAAAGCTTTGTGCATCTATCAAAGTTTCTGCTTAGTTAACTGTGAAGTGCTCCGAAATCATCACCTTCGCCAAGCGCCAAACCGCTAGCTGTAACCCAAATTCAACACACACCAACAAGACGACAGGAAAAACAAAGAGCAAAAAATATGTTAGGACTTAGAACAACAATTTATAAAGTTGGAGACATTCAAAAAGCGACAGAATGGTACTCAAAAGTGTTTGAAACAAATCCTTATTTCAACGAACCCTATTATGTAGGATTCAACATTCAAGGATACGAATTAGGACTTCAACCAGAAGAAAATCCGACTTTGAATAAAATTGAAAGTGTAGTTTCATATTGGGGCGTAGAAAATATTCAAGAAACTTTTGACCGACTTATTGAATTAGGAGCGGTCGAAAATGAAAAGCCATACGATGTTGGTGGAGAGATAATAACGGCAACTGTTAAAGACCCATTTGGAAATATTATTGGCTTAATTTACAATCCTCACTTTCAACTAAAAGATTAACCAGTGGCTTCCGAGCAAAATTTTGTGGACTTTGTTATGGAACAAATTAAACATGCAGGAGAAATAACCGCTAAAAAAATGTTTGGCGAATATGGCATTTACGCTGACGGAAAATTATTTGGACTAATCTGCGACAACAAATTATTTATCAAACCAACCATTTCGGGACGAGAATTTATAGGTAATGTTGTTGAAGCACCACCATATGAAGGAGCAAAACCAAGTTTCTTGATAGAAGAAAAAATTGAAGACAGTAATTGGTTAAGTGAGTTAATCATAATTTCACTCAAAGAATTACCACCACCAAAACTAAAAAAGAAAAAATAAACCCGAAATGAAATGGGCTACTAACACGGGCAAAACCGACAGCCCGACAACACATAATTAAAAAATAAAAAAAATGCGAAAGTTAAAATTGCAAGTCCAAATGACCATTGACGGTTTCATTACAGGGGAAAACGGAGAAATGGACTGGATTAAATTTCCTTGGTCGGAGGATATTATTGACTATGTAAGACAAATTACAGAACCAGTTGACACCATATTGTTGGGCAGAAAACTTGCGGAAGGTTTTATTCCTCATTGGACAAATGTTGTTACTAATCCAGAAGACCCTGAATATGAAGGTGGACTTAAATTTACAACAACGCCTAAAATAGTTTTCTCAAAAACACTTGACAAATCAATTTGGGACAATACGAAAATTGCAAATGGAGAACTTGTAGAAGAAGCTACAAAACTTAAAAATCAAGCAGGTAATGACATTATTGTTTATGGCGGTGGGACATTTGTTTCTGCACTTATAAAAAACAAACTCATTGACGAATTTCATTTATTCATAAACCCCTCAATCATTGGACAAAGAATGCCAATATTTAAGGATGTTGAAAGTATGCAAAACTTAACCTTAATTAAAGCGACAAGTTTTGACTGCGGCATTGTAGTTTTAACTTATAAACTTGACAAAAACTAATACCAACAGCAAAAAAACAGCCGCTAACAAGGGTTTTGCAAAAAAGGGGCAGAAGTGCTAAATTGAACATCCGGAATGCTAATTAACATTTGAGCTAAATTGAGCATTTGTGCTTTTAATCCGCCCATCGCAAATCTGCAAACCGTTATGTGCAAATGTAAAACCAAACTAACCGACCATGAACAAATTATGGTTTATTAATTAAAAGACCCTTTCTCTTTGCAATCATTTTATTCAAAACAGAAATATTGGCAAAATAAGTGGAATCTTGAGATATGATAATTTCATTTTTAATCAATTCTTCCAGATCTCTAGACAGAGTTTTATCTGATTTACTGGAGTATAACCTTGCTAACTTCATACTCAACTCCGGTATCTCTTTAAAAGTGAATTTTCTATCAATTGGTATTTCTAAACCTAACGTTCTTCGTCTTTTAAAAACTTCTTTTTGACCGATTTCTATATCCCCGAATTTATCGTATACGTACTTTTGCCAAGTGTTAAGTAGTTGACTTGCTTGTATTTTCTCCAAAGTCTGCTGAAGACCATCTCGAAAACCAGTAAGTGCATATTCAATAAATCCAGTTAAATTTCTTGTTTTAGATGCCTTCTCTAATTGTCTATAGTACTCTGGACGAGTATTATTGTAGTGATTTGATAAAATGTGAAGCGTTATATCAGGGTTACCACCTCTTGATAATATATAAAACTCGACCAAGCGACCAGTTCTACCATTTCCATCGCCAAAAGGATGTATCCATTCTAAATAAACATGTGCGACCATAGCTTGAATAATAATATCACTAAACAGTTGCTTTCCACCTTCAAACTTAAATTCGGAACGAAGCCATTCGCAATATTTATCAATTAATGGTTTTACATCTCTATAATCTGGGCATCTATATGAACCAACAACTACATCATTATTTCTGAAACTACCAGGAATAGCATTAAAATGTTCACCTAAATTTTGTCCTACTAAACGGTGAAACCTTAATAATAATTCAGAAGTAATTAGTTGTTCATTGTTTCCATAAACGGTCTCAACTAATATTTCATTAAAAGCATTTAAAATATTTTTTACTTCTATTTCTTGGTACTCTTTACTTGGCGGCAACTTTTCCCCTTGTTGTAGCTTGGCGATTTCTTCATCTGAAAGAGTATTTCCTTCGATCGCTGTAGTAGCCTGAGCCCCCTTTCGCAAAGCAAGAATCATAAGCTCATCATAATACTGTGGGATAATTGGAGTATTATTGATAGCCTTTATATATGCTACACTTTGACCTAACATAATTAGAGAACGTTTTGACAATTCCCATTGAGTTTTAAAGGATAAGTGCGGATACTCTCTTTGTAGATTCATAAAATAAAATTACAAGACAAATATACAGACAAATAAGATGCTTTTTTTGCTTAAAATTCTGTCTCTTATTTTGTCTGAACCTGAACAATTTGTGTTAAAGTATAAAAAAACCTTGCTGGCGCATGCGTGTTGCGTGTGCTTCTTATAAATAATCAATTTCCAACATACCTTTCGCTTCCGAATAATCTATAGCACTGGAATATCTCCAATGCCATGCTTCTGATACAAAGCCGGAAACAACAGGGTTGTTATGAATATGTTCTGCTTTCTGCTCTATTACTTCAGGACTCCAAAGTTCTATCGGCTTGTTGTTATGTTGCCAGAATTGGTTTGATTGACATTGCTGCTTTTGCTCCAGCTCGCTCGAATCCCGAAATAATCGGGACAGGCTATCCGAAGCATCCATTCTTTTCTTGATTCATGCAAATGGAGACTTATCATCTTGACAAGAGCTTTGGATGTATGCTCTTTAAAGCGACCCAAAACTTTTTCAGGATTATTTTCTTTGGCTCTAAAAAGCAGGTGAACATGGCTTGGCATAATGCCCGCCCGTGCCGGTACGGACAGGCACCAACAATAAATCTCCATTCCGAGATTGCTTCGGCGGTACTTAAGACTTTCCAGAACAACATCGCTATATTCTGTAGTAAAACTATAAAAAATTAAGAACTACAAATGCACACGCGACACGCGTGCGCCAGCATGGGGGTGTCATCACACACCATCAACTTTTCAGCACCCGTTGTATCTCGTCAAGCTTCATCAAAGCTTCTACAGGTGTAAGCGTGTTAACATCCAGGTTGTTAAGCACATCCCTGATCTTTATCAGCACCGGATCATCAATAGAAAACATTTGAAGCTGCAAAGCCTGTTGCTGAACCTTTTTAATACTTTCTTTAATATGCTCGCCCCCTGTACGTTCCTGTTCAAGCCGTTTTAAGATTTCATTAGACCGTGCTATAAGCTTTGCCGGCATTCCGGCCATCCTGGCTACATGTATTCCAAAACTGTGCTCACTTCCTCCCGGTATAAGCTTTCTAAGGAAAATAACCTTATTCCCAACTTCCTTTACAGAAACATTAAAGTTTCTGATTCTTGGAAAAGAATTAGCCAGCTCATTTAACTCATGATAATGTGTTGCAAACAATGTTTTGGCTTGCGCCGATGGATGCGTATGCAGGTACTCGGCAATAGCCCAGGCAATAGAAATACCATCGTAAGTAGAAGTCCCCCGGCCAATTTCATCCAGAAGGATTAAACTTTTAGGAGAAAGATTATTCAGGATACTGGCCGTTTCGTTCATTTCAACCATAAACGTGGACTCACCTGAAGATAAATTATCTGATGCTCCTACACGGGTAAAGATTTTATCTACCAGACTAATTCTTGCATCTTTTGCAGGAACAAAACAACCTATCTGAGCCATTAATACTATTAAACCGGTTTGCCTTAACAAAGCAGACTTTCCGGCCATGTTCGGGCCTGTAATAATAATAACCTGCTGCGTTTCACTATCCAGAAACACATCATTAGTGATATATTCCTCACCGGCCGGAAGATTTTTTTCAATTACCGGATGCCGCCCTCCTTTTATATCAATTATACTGCCCTCATCTATGACCGGTTTAACATAATAATTTTTTACAGCGATGGTGGCAAAATTCAACAATACATCAAGTTGGGCTATAAGCTGGCCATTCAGCTGTATTGGCTTAATATATTCTGCAAGTGCATACATCAGTTCATTATACAGCCGAACCTCCAGCGCAAATATTTTATCTTCTGCCCCAAGAATTAATTCTTCATATTCTTTCAGTTCGGGGGTGATATAACGCTCGGCATTTACCAGCGTTTGTTTTCGAAGCCATTCTGAAGGAACCTTATCTTTGTGCGTGTGAGTTACTTCCAGATAGTAGCCAAAAACATTATTAAACGCTACTTTTAATGAAGGTATTCCTGTATTAACCGCCTCTCTTTTCTGTAGTTCAATTAAAAACTCCTTCCCGCCAAACGCTATTTTACGCAGCTTATCCAATTCTTCATCAACCCCTTCGGAAATTACATTTCCTTTTAAAACTGCAACAGGTGCCTCATGAACTAATTCTTTTTCTATCCGATCCCTGATAAGTTCACATACGTTTAGTTGATCCGCGATAGTTCGTAAGGCATTGCTTTCGGCCTGCCCGCAAATTTCTTTGATCTTACAAATAGCATTTAAGGCCCGTTTCAGCTGAACTACTTCCCGTGGATTGGCCTTTTGCAAACCAATCTTAGAAATCAGGCGCTCCATATCACCGATCTGCTTTAATTCATGCAACAGCTTTTCGCGTAGCTCTTCATCTTTATAAAGAAATTCAACAACGTTCAGGCGTTCTTCAATAGGCTTCCGGTTCTTTAAAGGCATAACCAACCATCGCCGCAGCAGCCTGGCACCCATAGGTGAGCAGGTTTGATCCAGAACATCGACAAGTGTTACCGCATTTTCATTTGTTGATCCTACAAGCTCCAGGTTACGGATAGTGAACCGGTCAAGCCACATGTAACGTTCTTCCTCAATACGCGAAATTGATGAAATATGCTGCAGATTACGGTGTTCAGTTTCATTCAGATAATGAAGAGCAACTCCTGCAGCTACTATCCCCGATGACAATCGCTCAATACCAAAACCTTTTAAAGATTTAACTTCAAAATGCTTGAGCAAGGTTTCATTGGCGTAATCGGATGTAAAAGCCCAATCATCAAGGCAAAACGTATAAAACCGGTCTCCGAAAGTTTCGGTGAAGTCTCTTTGCCGGGTTTTCTGATATATAACTTCACTAGGCTTAAATCCCTGCAAAAGCTTATCAATATATTCAGGGTTTCCTTGTGAGACAAGAAATTCTCCGGTAGAAATATCAACAAATGCCACACCTATATGTCCTTTATCAAAGTAAAGGGATGCCAAATAATTATTTGACTTTTGTTGTAAGATGTTTTCGCTGTAAGCAACACCCGGTGTTACTAATTGGGTAACTCCGCGTTTAACAATGGTTTTTGTAGTTTTCGGATCTTCCAACTGGTCGCAAATAGCCACCCGCTGACCTGCTCTAACTAATTTTGGAAGATAGGTATCCAATGAATGATGAGGGAAACCAGCCAGTTCTATGTGAGAAGCAGATCCGTTGGCTCTTTTAGTAAGAACAATTCCTAATATTTGTGAAGCCTTTACGGCATCCTCTCCAAAAGTCTCATAGAAATCTCCTACGCGAAACAGCAATAGCGCACCAGGGTATTTAACCTTAATGGTATTGTACTGATGCATTAAGGGTGTTTCTTTTATATCGCTCTTTGCCAAGACAAAACTTCTATTAACTGCTAAATTATATGATTACCCCGGCTTTACCGCAGTTGTGGAAAAAAGGTGTTAATAATCGATTGAAACCAATCCATCCAGATGATAAATTATCCTTATTCTGGTTTCCATCAAGTTTGACAATTTAATCGTAGAATATTATAAATAAGGCATTTAATGAAATCACATATTTTTCTTATTATTGGTATTTGTACATCATATTAAAATAAACCTGATCTGATATATAATGTCACAAAATTTACTTGAGGAGTATATACAAACAGGGAATGTATCAGAATTAAGAACATTATTAACGCAGCAGCCGGAACTTGCTATTCAAAAAACCAGTCACCTGGTGTCCCCTCTAATGCTTTCATGCTATTACAAAAAACATGAGATCTCCAACCTGCTGCTAAATTATATCCCGGAAATTAACCTGTTCGAAGCCGCGGCTACAGGAAAGTCTGATGTAATCGCAAATATTATATTTAATGAGCCCGGATGTATTGACACCTATTCGGAAGATGGTTTTACCGCTTTGGGATTAGCGTCATATTTCGGTCAGGAGGAGGCTACACGATATCTTCTTTTAAAAGGTGCTGAAGTAAACATTCCGTCCAACAATGGCTTTAATGTCTACCCCTTACATTCAGCAGTTGCATCAGGCCACAATATGGTTGCTAAAATGTTGCTGGAGGCAGGTGCTGAAGTTAATGTTGCTCAGGAAAAAGGTATCACGCCCCTCCATTCAGCTGCGCACAATGGAAACATTGAATTACTGATCGTTTTATTGGAAGCGGGTGCAGATGTGAAAGCTAAAACAGAAGAAGGCAAAATTCCGGCTAATATGGCGGCTGAGCAGGGCTATACCGATATTGCCAAAATTCTTATTGCTGATTAAAAATCCCACAAACGTGTTCTAATCCGCTTTATATAAGTTCTAATATCCAGGACAAAAGCTGCCATCAAATAAAACATGAAAGGAAAGCCTACTGCAAGAAAGCATGAATAAATAAAGAAAAGCCTGATCTTAGAGATCGAGATTTTAAACCGCTCTCCCAGGTAAGTACATACTCCAAAAGATTGACGCTCAAAGTAAATTAAGATACGCTGTATCATAATTAATTATTTAATAGTCTAGTTCCAATACCACAATGTAAGCATTTTTTCTTATCACAATAGGATTTTTTTAACTGAAGCACCGCTTGCGATGTAAAGGCCCCCGACATTTTAATACCATTATCTTTATATTTATTTGTTATATTATTCTCTTCTGCAGGTACTAATTCTAACAACTCCATTGCCCGGTTAACATTCAGAGGGACGTTCATGTTTTTACCATAGGCGAAAAGAAATAATGAAACTGTATTAATTAAAATATTCTTGATGGATTGGTCACCAATTTGAGCAGAGCTAACCCGAGATGTTACATCAAACCGAAAATGGGTTTCCCAGTACTTGTTAACCGGTAAGTTTTGAAAGAATTCTTTTATCTCTGGTACAGAATGTATATCAATTACTCTGGAAAATAAATGATTACTCTTAACAATCAAAGCACTGAATTGTGCCAATCTTAATGTCGGAAAATTCTGAGGACGCATACGCAGAAATTTCCATAAAAACCGATCTACAGGTTGTAACGAATATTTAGTTTTTAAAAACATATATTCCTTTTGCAACTGCTGCGGATATTCATCAATAAACTCCTGCGAGAGAAAACCGGCCTGACCAAAAATGAGTGCTTCTATTTGCAATGAATTGCCTTTATGTCTGGCTAAAATTTGCTGCGGCAATGACCTGGCAAGCATTTCGAATGGAAGAGAATTTATTTTAAATCCAAAATTACGTGCGAGCATAATATAAAAAGCATCATCCCAGCTTTGTTTGTATTCGATGAGCACTTTATTTACTGTCTGGCATTTTTCTTCCAGGCGCTCTACTAATACTCTTGACAGCCATGAATGAATATGAAAGGCATCTATCCTTGGAAGGTGCTTTTCACACGGAATCCAGTTTAAATTTTCACTCAGTGACCGGTATTTTGTCAAAACTTCTTCAGGAATCAGATTTAGCAATTCTAAAACTGGCATTACCGTTCCATCCTTCCGTTTTAATTCTTTATCGTGCTTATAAACTACATGCAGAATAACATTTTCATATGCATCATCATATTGATGATTATGTTTTTCCCAGTCGGATGAATTTATATGGATCTCTACATTTCCTGCCCATAACGTGTCCGCAATTTTTATTTTAGAATTTTCAAAATCCGGGCCTGCATCCAGATTGTGAATTCCAACAGAAATGATGTTTATAGGCTGTCCGCATGAAGTGTATAGATCATTTGATTTAATTAATCGATGTTTCCATAAATAATGCAGAAAGTCTTCGCCGAAATGCATATCAATTATCTGGTAGGTTATTCTAAATTATTAATATTATGTAACCCAACCAAAGTTTTATCGTATAAATTAATATGTTATGTAACCTACAAAATACGCTGCTTACTGTAAGCTGGATTAATCCTTCATATAAAAAAACAGTCTATCAAAATAACTTAAAGATAAAGAAAGATCTTATGGAACTACCAAATAGTTTATTCATCACTAAACTGAAATCTAAACTTCTTCAATCAGGTATAAGTATAGAAACCAATAACGAACTGCAGGCAATATTCGGCCATCTTTCAAAGGTTCCCAAACCAAAGAATGCCAATGTATTTGATATTATACTTGATTATGGTCTACCTTATCAACAGTTACTCTTTTCTATGAAAGCTTCTGATTGTAAGATTATGAAGGTTTCATGAAGTGTATGTAATTATTTGATTATAATTTCATCCGTCAGTATCCAGGGCTTGCGATTTTTTCTTTTTCGCCATTGGGGAAGTTCTTTCTGATTAATCGCTGATACTTTTATATATCGGGCATCAGTTCTTTTATTAAGCTTAAAAATAATCGCTTTTATAGATGGTATAGAATTTTCTACTGGCGGCGGGTTACTAATAAACGCTGCTTCCTTATAATCTTCTCCATCTTTAGAAACCTCAATTTTTACTTCAAGAGGAATAAACATATTATGCCTGTGGTTCTCTAAAAATGAAATTTCAACTTTGCTGACATTAATAATAGCCTGCAGGTCAATCACAACCTCCATATTGTTCCCTGCCCATCCCAACCAATTATATTGAAAATCATTATTACCGGCAGTGCCGTCAACTAAAGTCCTTGCTCCTTTACCAATAAATTCGTCATCATTATCGGTTAAAAGTGTTACCGGCCTGTTTACAGCTTTATGTATTTTGGGGCCTTCTCTAAAAAGAGTATTCCACTCAGCCTCATATTCATCAGGTGTTAACCCATTTTCATTCAATTGAGAAATGCTAAACTGTTTAAGCATGTTAACAAATCGTTCAGTCTTTCTTTTTATCTCTGGACGTAATATCCATTCGTTTCCATTAAAAGCAAAAACACCATGCTGTTCAATCCCATAAAACCTGGCCTGTTGCAAAACAGCAAAATCTAACGGCAGCCTGGCAAATAGCACACGGTTTAGAATTACCTGATTCCCTTCTACAGCATCCGAGGCTTTATCTAATATGGCACTGTATTCATCAATAAGTTTTGGAGTTAAATATGTTTTATAAGGGATAATAGGATTATCATAAATATCTAATCGCCTCCCTGATTTCTGAAGATTGGCATGAAGCAAGTTGATATAATCCTGAATATATCCGGCTGCCTTACCATAATATGCATTTAAAAATTCATCCCTAAGGGTTTTCTCATTGGCTTTTGGATTCCATAGCAATTTTGATAAGATATAAGTCCTAAGCTCAGAAAATTCGCTGGCAACTTCCACACTGCCCTGAATAAAAAACCCTTCAGGCATATTCTTTATAAAATAATCCAGATTTGGCTTAAGGGTATGCAAGTTAGGAAACGGACTTATGTAATTAGTAAATTGGGCAACATAATCCCATATTATGATGTTATTTGTTAGCTTCTGCCAATTCTCAAAATCTTTCCTAAAGGTAGACGCCCTGGGGTCGATACCAATTGGAGTACTGCGGTTTATTTCAATATCAGATAATAAAATATTGACATTTTTTAAAGGTTTTAATCCTTCCGGGGGCTTTCGTGTATATGTGTAAGCCAAAGTGGAAATTATCTTATCAGGAAAGTTAGACGCAACTTTATTTACAAAAGTCAGCAGTGAGCCCTGAGAGCTATGGTACTTATCATTTAAAGCAGTACAATTTTCGCATTCACAGCCTCCCGATTCATCATTCTGGCTAACTGACCAATAAATAAAAGTAGGCTCTTCCTTAATTCTTGCACCCAGATCTTCAATAACAATTTTTAATACCTGGGAATTAGTTAAACATAACTGCATGGGTGTTCTGACACCATCCACCAAACTATAATATTCAGGGTGCTCTGTAAAGTAACGCTTTACAGGTAAGAATTTAAAAAAAGTATGCCCCCATAACCCCCATTTATCATCTATTCGGTTAAGCTTATGCCAGTCCAAATATTCCTGGTCAGTTTCTGAATCTTTAAAATATACTGATCTGAAATTTAAACGCGGATTTTGAGTATTATTTATTTCAGGAATTGTGATTGTACTACTTGAAGGAATAACTTTAAATGTAGCGGTGTACTTTCTACAACCAAGATATTCTTCCAGAAAACTATATACACCATATAAAACACCCCTCCCTTTCCCAGTTATTGTAAGTTTATTCTTATGGGTTTTAATGTGAAATCCCTCATTTAAAATCTTTGCATAATTAATTTGAGCAGACCGATTGGTATCACCTATTAATATTTCAAAGCCTGATTGTGGCTGAACATCCGTTATAACAACTATTTTCGCACCAGATATCTGATATAGATAATTTTGTAAAACCTCAGCCGCCTTAATTTCAGCAACTGTTGAATTCGCAGGTCTTACAATGGAGTAATCCGATTTGCTTTCTCTAACCAATGTTATAGCAAAACCCTGCATAAAGCTTAAGCATAGTAAAAATGGAATATATATCCCTGTTAAGACGGGACGGCAAATAAATCTACAACAAATTATTCCGCTAAATTTAAGTCCCATTTTACCATTTCGGTTTAACGATTAACTTCTTAAAACTTTCTTTGTAAGTTAATAAAAAAATCAAACTCATTGCGCCATTTGCCTGGTGCCAGTTCCTGATTATTGACAGTACCCAACAACCCTATCAAAGTGGTTTGGCCTAATAGGTGCTGGAAGCCCAGGCTGCCCCGGTAGGAATTCAGATCATATCTGGAGCTAAATAACAAGTCACGACTACGGTCATCCGGAGAGCTTCCCGTACCCAGAATTAACGTGTAATAATTTTCGCGGGTTAAATATTTTCTTGTAGTAAATGTAAATGACTTGCCTGTATTACCCTGATCAGAAGTAAAAAAGGGTCTAAAATTTAACCAATAACTGCCTAAATACTTACCAATTGAACCACCATAGCTTATAAAATTCAACTTATTTGCATGAATATATCTCAGGGCCAGTTCTCCTTCCCAACTTTTAGATAAACCTGTGAAATAAGAGTATGCAACCCGTAGCTTTGGAAAAATTATGGCATTTGAATAAGCAACGTTAATAAACGAGTAGCTTTTACCATGCTTTGGGTAACTGTCAAGTTCAAACTGATAGCCACGCCCTCCGGCAAAGCCCCGGTTTGCAGCATTTATTTTACCGGATACGCTTCCAAATTTTCCTTCTCTGATATAATAAATACTCCCATAGTGCCATGGCTTTACGCCGTCCTGATCAAAAAAAGTATAATCATAGCTCACACCTATTCGGTTTTTCCTTGAAATACCATATAAGTCAGAGAGAAGCTTACGCCCTTCTAGATGGTCCGGATAGCGGGCTGTCAATACTTTTGCAAGCGCATAAGCTTCAAATGGACGGTTCATTGATGCAAGTGTTGCAGTTTTCCTGAATAAAAAATTAACGGATTCAGGGTAATATTTCAATCCTTGATCAGCATAGGACAGCGCACTATCATAATTCTTAGATGCAGTCTCTATATCATATAATTGAGTTAAGGCTTCTTCATTACCAGGATTTTTATCCAAAACTGCTGTCAATTCTTTTCTGGCGTCGTGCCAGTTTTGTAACTGTATAGCCGTTTTTGCAGCTTGCATGCGCAAGGACAAATATGTCTTAAGAATACTACTATCCTGACTACTTTTCTCTAATAATGGTTCAAGCAGTAAATATGCGTTTCTATACTGTTTATCAGCTTCTAAAAAACCGGCTTTTTTAAATATCAAAACCTTCGAATCGGAATATTTTAAAGCCTGATCAATATAATGGATTGCCTGCTGCCAGTTTTTAGTTTCACTTTCAATATTAATTAGATAATTAAGGGCATCCAATTGTGATGGATCTTTATTTATTACCCATTGGAGTTGATTACGTGCCTCGTCATATCTTTGTGTTAGCATATATAACCTGCCCAGTATTAAGTGAACATCAAGATAATCAGGGCTTATTGCTAATGCGCTGTTAGCTATTTTTATAGCTTTAGGATAGTCCCTGGATATATTGGTTTCGTATATGGCGTTCTTTAATAATTGATCCACATCCGGCTTCTGCGCATATACACAGGTTACAGTGATTATACATATTATTGTGCTGATGAATCTATTAACAAACTTCATTTAGTTGGGTTGTGATTTTACCGAAGAGCCTTTGCGCCTTATTTTTATCTTTTTGCTAAAATTTCTAAAGCCTTCCCTGCTCATATTTCCCCATGCAAGGGTTCTGCCAGTTATAAAATAAAAATTCCCTTTTAATGCAAAGAATATAACAAGAGGGTGATATATTATTGGCTCTAAAAATGCTATTCCGCAAAGTTTTAACACCTCGGTTTTAGAACTATATTGCTTATAAGTAATCTCATCCCATAATACTGATATGATAGTTATCATTACAGAAAATGAATATACATAAACCAGTAATATAATAGCGTATTCCCAATTAATCTGATTGGTAATAATAAGGTATATGTAGTAAATTAATCCCGTAACTTCTACAATGGGAGCCATCCATTCAAAAAACACCCAAAATGGCATGGCAAACATACCAAATATACCATATTTTGGATTAAAAATCATTCCTTTATGCATCCATAAGTTCTGGGCAAGTCCTCTTCCCCACCGTGTCCGTTGATGGCCAAATACTTTTAAAGTTGATGGCACCTCTGTCCAGCATAGTGACTCGGGAATATATTTCACCTGGCACTTACACTTTATATTGTACATATATTTTCGCATACGGGTAACCAGTTCCATATCCTCACCGAAAGATTTATGATCATAGGCTCCGGCTTTCACAGCAATTTCTTTATCAAACATTCCTAATCCTCCTGACACCAACAGCAAAACGTTTAATTTACTCCAGGCCATTCTACCTAGTAGGAATGCCCGTACATATTCCAACTCCTGGAATAAGGGTAAAAATTTACGAGGAACTTTTACCTTTATTAGAAACCCATTTTCTATATCACATGAATTGGCTATTCTGATTGCGCCTCCTGTAGCAATAACCTTTACATCCTCTTCTATGAAAGGTTTAATCAGTTTAAGTAATGTATCTTTATGAATAATGCAATCAACATCGGTACATAGAAAATAAGGGTAAGAAGAAACATTAATGCCGGCATTGGAAGCGTCGGCCTTGCTTTTCCCGTTTTCCTTATCTACAATTATAAGATTAAAGAAAGCAGGATTATCCGACCGATAGATCTGACGAACAGGTTGAGTCACAATTTGCTCATTATAAGCATAGTCAACAGGTACTAAATTAAATTCATTAACCATTTTTTCCAGTGTATTATCTGTACTCCCATCGTTAATAATAACTACTTCAAATTTGGAATAGTTAAGAGACATTAAGGAGTGGACACTGTTAATGATTGTTTCACTTTCGTTAAAAGCAGGAGCTATTACGGTTATTCCGGGAGCATAGGGTGATGCTAATAGCGATCGGTAGTCTATATAGCTTTTACGTTTCAGATATAATCTTATTTCTATGATAGATAATATAACCAACATGCCATAGGAGAACATAAGGGCAGAGGCGTAATAGAACATAAAAACCTCGTAGAATAAACGAAGGTAGTGAAGCGCAGTCTCTAACATCAATTGCGTATTAAATGATCAGTACAATGATTGATGATAGTCTTTCTTTCAAGCGAAAGCTGGTTTATGTCGCCAAAGGCCGTATTTTTATCGAAGTCCGGATGATTGCTTAGTGCGCAACCCGCAGTTTTTATGATAGAGAAATCATCATCCACCAGAAATTGTGACCGCAAAAAATCGATATTTTTTCCGCTTGCAATAAGTCCCAGCGCCTCTATAATCAGCAGTTTTACAGATAAGACCTGTTCAGCAAATATTTCAACCAGCCTGGTCTCACTCTGTTCTGCATAAAGTTTTCCTAATGCAGCAACAGCATCTTCTCTTATTTTTATTTTGGGGTGATCCAACAAGCTGATCAATTTAGGTATAGCGTCTAATTGATGGTAGTTTACAATCAACTTTATACAAAAAGTTATCACTGTTATATTAGGCGAATCGAGCCATTTTGAAAAAACGGGCACTTTTAAATCTTCTGTATTATATATGACCTCTAAAAGAATAATCTGGTGCCAGTCTAACAGATCTTCATCTGCATAATTAAGAAAATCAAAGGGGTGCTCTCTATTCATTCGTAAATAGGCAGCTTGAGCCTCTATTCGAAGATCATTGTTTTCACTAAAAAGTAAGGGCTGTATAAGTTCTTTATTTTTTAGGGTTAAAGCAGGCATTTCCTGTATCTCACGTAATCCTTGTGCCTGCACATTCCATGATCTGTTCTTCAACTTTTTCAGGGAAAGTTCTTTTAAGTTAAGTCTGTTATATAACCTGGATAAAAGCCTGCCGGTATTATCAGAAAAATTACGATGAAAAAAAATAAGCTCATCAATAATTATCTGATTAAATATTATGTCTCCCCGAGTTAGTTTTTTGAGTTTGGTTGCTACACTATTAACACTTTTTTTATCTGACTCATCTTCAAGCATTAAATTATTAGTTAATTCTTCAGTTACTAAGTTTTTAGCTTCGTTTATCCGAAGGGATTTAGAAGTTGATTCAAGCCGCCGAAAAATTATTTCAAGGTAGGTTAACAAAACAATAGCTAATGATACGATAATACCAATGAGCGCAATCTTGATATAAATAGGATAAGTTGAGTATGGTTCTTGAAGAATATTAATTATAATAGAAAGGCTGTGCATTTAAACCTTATACTGCCTGCAATAAATCATGTCCGCCTAAAAGAAGTTTAATTTTAGTAAGCAAAACATTTATGGCAAAAGGTTTTTTAAGAAACTCGTTAGCTCCTATTGAAAGTGCATCAACAATGGTATTCTCAGAACTTAAAGCAGATAAAATTAATATAGGTGTATCTGTATTATTACTTTCTGTTCTAATCTTTGAAATTAATTCAAAACCCGAAACGAATGGTAATGTTAATTCTGAAATAATTAATGAGTATTGAGTATTGCTGATCTGTTGGATAGCTTCTTTACCATCCCTAGCAATATTAACTTCATAATTTTCCTTTTCAAGGCGTAACTTTAGAAAGCGTAAGATAAGTTCTTCGTTTTCTACTAATAAAATTTTTGTTTTCATAATGAGCGTTAACCAATGTAAGCAAAGAGCATGCCTCAGTATTTAATTATGAAAAGAAATGGGTTTAAATTAGGTGCGCAAAATCAGACTCAATATACTAAAAAAGAGATACTTATATACAATAAGATATAAAAAAAGTAAATTTTAATATAAAATAAGTGTTAATTTTTTTATGATTGATAATAAAACTTTTACAAACTTAATTTGTATGCTTTTTATACAAAGTTTGGTAATTTTGCCAGTTCCAGGCTCATGGCGCTTTGCATACGAATAGCTTCTTCCCTACCCGCCAAAGCAAAATCTTTCCCGTCAGATGCATATAAAATGGAGCGCGATGAATTAATCAACAATCCGCAATCCTTATTCAAACCGTATTTGCACACTTCAGATAAGTTTCCTCCCTGGGCTCCAACACCGGGCACTAATAAAAAATTATCAGGTGCATGTTTACGGACATTTTTAAAATATTCGCTGCGGGTTGCCCCTATTACAAACATAAGCTTATCAGCATCCGCCCATTTATTTGCCTTAGATATTACGCTTTCGAATAGATATTTATCCTTATGACTCAGGAACTGGAAGTCTTTTCCCCCTTCATTGGATGTTAATGCCAGAAGTATAACCCACTTGTCTTTAAATTTTAGAAAAGGCTTAACAGAATCTTCGCCCATGTAGGGTGCTACAGTTATAGAATCAAAACCCATTCCTGAAGATTCAGAATTAAAGAATGCCTGTGCGTACATTTCTGAAGTATTTCCTATATCGCCCCGTTTGGCATCTGCGATGGTAAAACAATCTTTGGGGATATATTTCCACGTTTTAATCAAAGTTTCCCACCCTGGGACACCCCGGCATTCATAAAAAGCGGTGTTTAATTTATATGAAACACACAAATCCCGGGTAGCATCGATAATCCGTCTATTAAATTCAAATACAGGATCGGGATATTCCTTTAAAAATTCAGGAATCTTATTAAGATCACTATCAAGACCTACACACAAAAATGATTTCTTTAGTTTTATTTGTTCAATCAGTTGCTTTCTTGTCATGGAGGATCGGAATATGCAGGGAGAATTTCTGAAATCTAAAAAACAAATTATTCTAATGAAAGAAAAATAAAGTTTTGATTATTTATTTTTATTAGCTACAATTGCGGTGTTATCTCAATTAACCCTGCGTCGCAGGAAATCACAATAACTTCTTGCTTTAGCAAAGGTCCGTTTTTATTAAAATGATATTTGATTTCTGTCGCTAAGTAATGTCTAATTAATCCTAAGAATATAACTCATAATAATGTTTGATAATACAGAATTGAACGATAAGCTCGTATCCGAGCTACGTGAGATTGCTAAAACGTACGGCCTGCAAGATGCTGAGACTTTACGTAAACAAGATCTTATTATAAAGATCAGGGAACAGCAAAATCAGCCTCTACCAGAAAAACAAGATGATTCAACTACTCAAAGTACTGAGCCGGTAGCAGAAAAACCTAAAAAACGTGCACGTACCTTAAAAGGTAAAGAGCCGGAAACTGAACCTGCCCGCACACACGATGTGAGTTTGTTTAGCGGTTCTGGTGACGGTCAATTACAGCCGCAGAATTCTTTTCCAGTTGCAGAAGCTGTTTCAATAGCTCCTGAACCGGTTTCAATAGTCGCTGAGCCTGCTTCTACCTCAGACGAGAATGAGCGTGTTTCTCAGGATGTACCTCGTATGCAAAAGCCGGAACGCAGATTTAATCCTAATAAAAATCAGGATAATCCGGCTACTAATATGGATTTTGACAATGTAATTGTTAATGAAGGTATTCTGGAAATTATGCCCGACGGTTATGGATTCCTGCGATCTTCAGATTATAATTATTTGTCGTCACCTGATGACATTTACGTATCTCAGTCTCAAATTAAATTATTTGGGTTAAAAACCGGGGATACGGTTCGGGGAAGCATACGTCCCCCAAAAGAGGGTGAAAAATACTTTCCCCTGGTGCGTGTTGAAACTATTAACGGCCGTGTACCGGCTGAGGTTAGAGATCGTGTACCGTTTGACTATTTAACCCCACTTTTTCCGCAAGAGCGTTTAAACTTGTTTACAGATACGAGTAACCATTCCACCCGTATTATGGATTTATTTACACCTATTGGAAAAGGTCAGCGCGGATTAATAGTAGCCCAGCCTAAAACGGGAAAGACCATGCTTTTAAAAGATGTGGCAAATGCGATAGCTAAAAACCATCCGGAAGTATATCTCATCATTTTACTGATTGATGAGCGCCCCGAAGAGGTAACCGATATGGCAAGAAGTGTACGGGCAGAAGTTATATCATCTACCTTTGATGAACCTGCAGAGCGCCACGTTAAAATTGCAAACATTGTGCTTGAGAAAGCAAAACGTATGGTTGAGTGCGGACATGATGTAGTTATCTTATTAGATTCTATTACCCGCTTGGCCAGGGCGTATAATACGGTTGCACCTGCCTCGGGTAAAATTTTATCCGGTGGTGTTGATGCAAACGCATTACATAAACCAAAACGTTTCTTTGGAGCCGCAAGAAATATTGAGGATGGTGGATCATTAACCATTTTGGCCACTGCCTTAACGGAGACCGGGTCGAAAATGGACGAGGTTATTTTTGAAGAATTTAAAGGTACCGGTAATATGGAGCTGCAACTGGATCGTAAGCTTTCGAATAAACGTGTATTCCCTGCTATTGATATTACAGCATCAAGCACACGCCGCGATGACCTCTTGTTAGATAAAGATTCACTTCAACGGATCTGGATACTGCGTAATCACCTGGCTGATATGAACTCCATGGAAGCTATGGATTTCTTGCTTTCACAAATGCGCGGTACTAAAACCAATGAAGAGTTTCTGATATCCATGAATTCGTAGCAGAAATGAAACATCACATTCCAAATGCTATTACTTGTCTGAACTTATTTAGCGGGTGTGTGGGGATTGTTTTTGCATTTCAGGGCAGACTGGACTACTCCGCTTACGCCATTTTCATTGCGGCAATTTTAGACTTTGCCGATGGCTTAGTTGCCCGGGCTTTAAAGGCCTATTCAGATATTGGTAAAGAATTAGATTCTTTAGCAGATATGGTAAGCTTTGGCGTACTGCCTTCAGTAATTATTTACCAGTTATTTTTACAGGCACCGCAAATTGCTACTATTAGCCCATACTTAAATTTGTCAGCATTTTTAATTGCCATATTTTCTGCTTTGCGGTTAGCTAAGTTTAATACTGATATACGGCAGACAGAAAATTTTCTTGGATTACCAACTCCTGCAAATGCCTTGTTAGTTGCCTCATTACCATTAATTTTAACGCAGGGCAACTTCTTTTTAACGTCCTATATTTTAAACCCGTTTTTCCTTTTCCTTTTTAGTTTAGGAATGGGAATATTACTGGTGGTAGAAATTCCTTTAATGTCATTAAAGTTTAAGACTTACAAAATTTCTGATAATATGTTGAGGTATGCCCTGATACTGTCAGCATTGTTATTAATTTTAATATTTAAATTTGCCGCCATTCCGATAATCATTTTTATCTATTTTATTTTATCAATTATACAATTCCGACTTATAAAATGAGATTTATTGCTGAGATCAATGTAATGCCTTTAAAAGAAATCCTTGACCCCCAGGGTAAAGCTGTAACAGGAAGTATGAAGAATCTGGGATTATCCGAAATCGAAAATGTGCGTATAGGAAAACATATTAGTCTGGAGGTGGTGGCTGACCATGAAAATGAAGCTCGGGAAAAAGTAGATCAGGCATGTAAAAAATTACTTGCAAACCTGATTATGGAAAGCTATGATTTTGAAATTAAAGAAGCTTAACTCTCATCAAGTTGTAATTCTGTTTTAATTTCTGCCAACCGTTTAAAAAGCTGTGTGCTCATATGTTGTATGGCATGAAATTGCGGCTCAATTTCCTCCAGGTTTTCTAGGTTTCGGGCTTTACGTTCAATTTCTCCCATATCATGTTTAGTAACATCAACTCCCATAAATATAAGGGTAGGTTTAATTTTATGAGCTATATCGGCCACAGTTTTCCATTCCTTATCCTTTACTGCCTGATCTAGTTTTTCAAAATACTCAGGCGTTTGATCCAGAAAAATATCGATCATTTCAATCATAAACTCAGAGCTGCCGCTCGCAACATCCTTGAGATAGGAAAGGTCAATATTTAATTCTTCAGGCTTTTTATTCTGTTCTAACATAGTTAACTTATTTCGACTTGGCTTCCAATTTCTTTATTGATAAATTGTCGACCAAGGACTCACATAATTCTAAAATAGTTTTTTTATACACAGGATGCTTATAATCCGGTGCTATTTCTGCCATCGGAATTAAAGCAAATGCTCTTTCCTGTAAGTATGGATGTGGAACAACCAGATCGGGCTGTTCTATTATCCAGTCTGCATAAAACAGTATGTCAATATCAATAGTTCTGGATCCCCATTTCTCTGTCCGCTCCCTGCCAAAATATTTTTCTATATCTAATATAGTAATTAATAATTGTTCAGGTGGTAATAATGTATGTAAATATACAGCCATATTAATAAAATCCGGCTGGTCAGTTTTGCCCCATGAGGCGGTCTCATAATATGATGAACTTTGCTTAACTAATCCTGCATTCTGATTTAATAGTTCTACCGCTTCAGATATATAATATTCACGGTTTCCTAAATTACTTCCCAAAAGCAAATAAGCCTCTTGCATTACTTAAATTTGTAGCTTTAATGTATATAACATCAGGTGCTGGCCTTAGATTTTTGTATACTTGCATAGTTAAAGTTTTTAATGTTCAAATGAAAGAATTCTTCAAATTTGTTTTCGCTTCTATGGTGGGTTTCGTCCTGTCGTTTATTGTCTTGTTTATATTCCTTATCATAGTGATTACTGCGGTAGTTACCTCGGCAGGAAAAGAAACCCAAGCCGATGTTCTATCTAATTCCATCCTTCATATGAAATTAGATTATCCCATTGCAGAACGCACAAATAAAAATCCTTTTTCAAACATGGATTTTTTCAATTTCGAGAACGCTAAAACCCCGGGTTTAAATGATATTCTTGCAAGTATCAGAAAAGCAAAATCCGATAAAAATATTAAAGGAATTTATCTTGACGTATCATCTCTCCAGGCCGGAATGGCCACGGTTGAAGAAATAAGAAATGCTTTATTAGATTTTAAAAAATCAGGTAAATCAATATATGCTTACAGTGAAGTATATACCCAGGGCGCTTATTACCTGGCTTCGGCAGCAAACAAAATATATATTAATCCTGAAGGTTTGTTAGAGTTTAAAGGTTTTGGCTCTGAGATCATGTTTTTTAAGGGAGCACTGGAGAAGCTGGATATTGAGCCGCAGGTGATTAAAGTAGGCACTTATAAAAGTGCGGTTGAGCCTTTTATTTTAGATAAGATGAGCGAACCAAATCGGAAACAGGTCACCGCTTTTCTTGGCGCCATGTACAGCCATTTCTTACAGAATATTTCCACCAGCAGAAAGATCCCTAAAGATAGCCTGGCTTTTATTGCTGATAACCTGTTAATAAGGAATGCGGGCGACGCGGTAAAATATAAGCTTGCAGATGGTGTAAGGTATAAAGATCAGGTTTTAGAGGAGCTAAAAGTATTAACCGGAACAGAAAAAGATAAGAATATCCATTCTGTAAATATGAAAGCGTATGTTCCTACATCAGAAGAAAAAAGCTCATCTGCATCAGACCGTATTGCCGTGATTTATGCTTCCGGGGAAATTACTGGAGGAGAAGGAGATGATGAAACAATCGGATCTGAACGAATATCAAAAGCTATCAGAACTGCGCGGTTAGACAAAAAAGTAAAAGCGATTGTTCTTCGTATAAATTCCCCGGGAGGCAGTGCACTAGCTTCGGATGTAATATGGAGAGAAGTAGTACTTACAAGAGCCGCTAAACCAATCATTGCTTCTATGGGCGATGTTGCAGCATCAGGTGGCTACTATATTGCCTGTGCCGCCGACTCCATTTTTGCCCAGCCCAATACTATTACAGGTTCCATCGGAGTATTTGGTATTATTCCGAACATGCAAAAGTTCTTTAATAACAAGCTGGGGATAACTTTTGATGGTGTTAAAACCGGTAAGTATGCTGATCTGGGTACCGTAAGCCGACCGCTAACCGATGCGGAAAAAATGATCATACAAAAAGAAGTGAATGATATTTACAGCGACTTTACCAGCAAAGTTGCAAAAGGAAGGAAAAAAAGCCAGTCATACGTAGACAGTATTGGCCAGGGAAGAGTGTGGAGCGGCTCTGAGGCTTTGCGCAACGGGTTGGTAGATCGGTTAGGAAACATTGATGACGCGGTTCGCTCTGCTGCTAAAAAAGCAAAGCTAAAGGATTATAAGATCGTAGAGTATCCGTCACAAAAAGATCCTCTGCGCTCTATTTTCGACAGTTCTGCAGATAAGATCAGCAATTACTTTGCCCAAAAAGAACTTGGAGATAATTACCGGTATTATCAGCAGTTAAAATCTGTTTTAAAATTCACAGGGATCCAGGCTCGTTTACCGTATACAATTAAAATAAATTAACATTTCACACTCAAACCTTCTTTAAATTTCAAGGTTTAGATAGTGTACTATTAACACGAAGTTGTTATATGCAGCAATGTTAAACCGGCATATAATGAATTTTCTTGTATTAAATATATACCAATGGCAGAAGTGATCCCCGGTCTGGAAGACAAGCAACTCTTTTTAAATACAGATGAAATTGAAGACGGTGAAGTAAAATATCTTAATAACCCGGTGCTTACCCCCGAGCCGGTAATAAAAAGATATCTTACCGAAGTAAAAGAATATACCCAGGACGGAAATAAATTTTATTTTTCTGATGGCGATGCAAAGGTGGAGGTACTTGTTGTAAGCGACCAGATCATTCGGGTGCGAATGGCTCCTCATGGTGTGTTTCTTGCAGACTTTTCCTATGCAGTGCCTAATTCTGAACAACGCGTAACCGTATTTAAGTTAAATGAGGACGAAGATACGTACCGTGTATCAACAGATACCGTAACCTGCATCATTACCAAAAAGAACTTTCATATATCTTTTGCAAACCGTAAGGATGTGATCATAAGCGATGATGCATCAGCCATGCATTGGGAAGAAAATCTGGACTTCGGGGGATATTATGTTTATTGCACTAAAAAAAGCACCCAAGGGGAAAGTTTTTACGGCCTTGGAGATAAAACCACTGATTTTAACCTGCGGGGCAAGCGCCTGGTGAACTGGAACAGCGATGTTTATTCTTTCAGCAAGCATCAGGATCCTATATATCGCTCAATCCCCTTTTACATAGGCGTTAATCAGAACATCAGTTACGGAATATTCTTCGATAATAGTTTTAAAACCCATTTTGACTTCGCCCAGGAAGATGCAACCAAAACCAGCTTTTGGGCCGACGGCGGGGAACTGAATTATTATTATATCCATGGCCCGCACATGATGGATGTGGTTAAAAGATATCACAGCCTGACAGGTACACATCCCATGCCTCCAAAATGGGCACTGGGTTTTCATCAATGCCGATGGAGCTATTACCCGGAAAGCAAATTAAAAGACCTGGCAAAAAATTTCCGGGAACGCAAAATACCATGTGATGCTATTTACCTGGATATAGATTACATGGATGGCTACCGGTGCTTTACATGGAACAAAAAATTCTTCCCTAATCCAAAGCGAATGATCAAGGAGCTGTCGGATGATGGGTTTAAAACGGTGGTGATCATTGATCCGGGAATTAAAGTAGATGATAACTATTGGGTTTATCGGGAAGGAAAACAAAACAACTATTTTTGCCGCCGTTCTGATGATTATTTTATGGAAGGTCACGTTTGGCCCGGACGTTGCCAGTTTCCGGATTTTACCAATCCAAAAGTAAGGGAATGGTGGGGCGGACTGTTTCAGGATCTGGTTGAAGCAGGGGTTGCGGGAGTCTGGAATGATATGAACGAGCCTGCAGTATTTGGTGCCGGCACATTCCCGAACGATGTACGCCATGATTATGACGGTTACCGGGGTTCTCACCGTAAGGCGCATAACATATATGGCATGCAAATGGTGAGGGCTACTTATGAAGGGTTAAAAAAACTTCAGCGAAACAAACGGCCTTTTACTATTACCCGGGCCGGATATGCAGGAATGCAGCGCTATGCTTCTGTATGGACCGGTGATAATGTAGCAAGCTGGGAACATTTAAAAATGGGGAGCCTTCAAATGCAGCGTCTTTCTATTTCAGGTGTGCCGTTTTGCGGAACCGATATTGGTGGGTTCAGCGGTGAGCCGGATGCGGAATTATTTACACGATGGATCCAATTGGGTGTCTTCTCCCCCTTCATGCGTGCCCATTCAGCAGGTGACACCGCTGAACGTGAGCCATGGAGCTTTGGCGAAGAATTTGAAAATATCAACCGTTACTTTATAGAAGTCAGGTACCGCCTGTTGCCCTATATTTACAGTGCTTTTTGGGAACATCATAAATACGGCTTTCCAATTCTCCGGCCCGTGGTTATGCATGAGCAGGAAAATATGGATAACCACACCCGCGAAGATGAATTTACTTTTGGTGATAAAATATTAGTTGCCCCCGTGTCAGAGCCTGGTGCTAACCATAAAATGGTTTACCTACCTGAAGGCAAATGGTATCATTACTGGACACATGAGCTATACGAAGGCGGAACAGAGTACTTGGTTCATGCACCTATCACCAGTATGCCGGTATTCGTAAAAGCAGGATCAGTAATACCTGAATCGCCTTTAATGCAACACGTAGGTCAATTTGAGATTGATGAACTGATTTTCCAGATCTATCATTCAGACTATGAAGTGAATTCATTTTACTATGAAGATCATGATGACACATTTGCCTATGAGCAGGATATATACCTGGAAAAGAAATTCATTGTGAACGGCGATAACGAAAGCATGGTTATTAAGCAGTCTAATGAAGGCCTTTTTACACCAAGATATGAAACGTATGATCTGAAAATAATTGGACTGCCGTTTACAGCTTCAAAGGTAGCTATTGATGGAAAAGAATATAAAGGCGAACTGATTGTGGATGAATTGTTAAGGCTTCGGTTAAAAACCAATAAAAATTTCCGGGAAATACAGATATTAAAATAATATTGTATAAATAATGTCTTAGACATTTGAGGTGTCTGACAATTAAGATCAGATTCATTTTATGCATTAAAATAATTATATGAACAACCCCGATAAGCATGGAAAAGAAAATGAGCAGGCTACAGATGTGCATTTTTCGAGGTTCACAGATTTTGATATCAGCCTGTTTCGCTCTGGAAAACATTTTAAACTGTATGAAAAGTTTGGCTCCCATGTAGTTGATCTTAATGGACAAAAAGGCACCTGCTTCGCTGTATGGGCGCCGAATGCGCTAAAGGTTTCTTTAAGCGGCAACTTTAACGGCTGGAACCAGCAAAGCCATCCTATGAACGGACGCTGGGATGATTCCGGCATCTGGGAAATATTCATTCCCAACCTTACCCTAGGCGAAATATATAAATATGTCATTGTTTCTGCTGATGGCATAACGCATGAAAAAAGCGATCCATTTGCATTACAATGCGAGCTTCCTCCTAAAACCGCATCCATTGTTTCAACTACCTGGCATGAATGGGAAGATCAGGCATGGATGAAAAAAAGACATGAGAAGAATGCGCTGAATATGCCCATGTCCGTTTACGAAATGCATCTAGGCTCCTGGCTTCGTGATGCTGATGCGCCGGAAACCTTTCTTAATTATCGCCAGATTGCTGAAAAGCTGGTTCCCTATCTCATGGAAATGAATTTTACACATGTAGAATTTATGCCGGTTATGGAGCACCCGTATTATCCTTCATGGGGATACCAGATTACCGGTTATTTTGCAGCAACATCCCGGTATGGAAGTCCGCAGGACCTGATGTTCCTGATAGAAGAGCTTCACAAGAATGATATTGGAGTAATACTGGACTGGGTTCCCTCCCATTTTCCGGGTGATGCACATGGATTATTTAATTTTGACGGGACCCATTTATATGAGCATGCAGATCCCCGGAAAGGTTTTCATCCCGACTGGAAATCGCATATATTTAATTATGGGCGTAACGAGGTCCGCTCCTTTTTAATAAGCAATGCCATTTTTTGGCTGGATCGTTACCATGCAGATGGCTTGCGCATTGATGCAGTTGCATCCATGTTATACCTAGATTATTCCAGAAAAGAAGGCGAATGGATTCCAAATGAATTTGGAGGCAGGGAAAACCTGGAGGCCATCAGTTTCATGAAAGAGCTCAACGAAGCCGTCTATTCCCACTTCCCTGATGTACAAACCATCGCAGAAGAGTCAACAGCTTATCCCGGTGTTACACAGCCTACCTTTAACGGTGGTTTGGGCTTTGGGATGAAATGGATGATGGGCTGGATGAACGATACTTTAAAATATTTTGAACAGGATCCTGCTTACCGGAAGTACCATCATAAAAAGATCACTTTTAGTACGGTTTATGCGTTTACAGAGAATTTCATGCTGCCTTTTTCTCATGATGAGGTAGTACACGGAAAAAGCTCCATGGTTTACAAGATGCCGGGAGACGACTGGCAGCGATTTGCAAACCTGAGGGCGCTTTATGTATATATGTTTACCCATCCCGGTACAAAACTGTTGTTTATGGGCGACGAGTTTGGCCAGACATCCGAATGGAACTATTCTCAATCGCTTGACTGGAACCTGCTCCAATACAAACCACATTCAGGAATGAAGAATTTGGTAAGCAGCCTGAATAAGCTTTATCAGTCAGAACCTGCATTATATCAACAAAGCTTTAATCCCGCCGGGTTTGAATGGATTGAAGTTGCAGATGATGAGCAATCTGTTCTGGTGTATTCGCGTAAAGGATTTAAAGAAGCTGATGAACTGGTAATTATTCTGAACCTGACCCCTGTGCCTAGAGAAAACTATAGAATTGGTTTGCCTGCTCGGGGCACATGGTCGGTGATTTTTAATTCCGATGAAACTCAGTTTTATGGTAGTAACATGAGCATGTCTGATGAACTTATTTCAGAAACCTATAACTGGCAAAACAAACCTAACTCAGGTACTGTAACATTGCCGGCACTTAGCGGCATCGTACTGAAACGTAAATCGATTTAATTATTTGGCTGTCTTAGAAGTAACTATTAACTTACATCCATGCGTGTTTTTCATTTAAGTGCGGAGTGTTTTCCTATAGCAAAAGCCGGCGGACTTGGTGATGTTGTTGGCGCGCTACCAAAATACCTGAATGCCGGAGATGTTAATGCATCCGTAATTATCCCGTATTATGACCGCCCGTTTGTCCATCAAAACACATTTATTACAGTTTACCAGGGCACTTTTCTTCTTGGAGATGAACCAAAGCCCTATCATATTCTAAAAGAGCAAACGGATAAATTAGGATTCCCGCTTTTCATGATAAATGTTCCCGGCTTGCTGGACCGCACCGAAATTTACGGATATCCTGATGAGCAAATACAATTTATCGCTTTCCAATTAGCTTTTCTCGACTGGATGCTGCATGACCCGGAAAAGCCGGATATTATTCATTGTCACGATCATCATTCAGGATTAATACCTTTTTTAATTAATTACGCTTACCGCTACAATTCGCTAAAAGATATTCCAACTGTATTTACAATTCATAACGGGGAATACCAGGGATGGATGGATTGGAAGCAAGCTGCCTTTTTACCCGCGTTTGATCCCTGGAAGGCCGGTTATTTAGACTGGGATTATGCCATAAATCCAATGGCGGCTGCTATAAAATGTTCCTGGAAATTTACTACGGTTTCGCCCGGGTACCTGAGCGAGCTTTTATTAAACTGTAAAGGCCTGGAGCCCTTGTTTCAGGCTGAGTGGCAAAAGGGTCTGGGAATATTAAATGGAATAGATGATTCAGTCTGGAATCCTGAAACAGATGAAATGATCTCTCCTAATTATAATACAAAAACAGCGGGTCCCGGAAAATTAAAAAATAAAAAGGTATTATGTACTGAGTTTGGATTGGATCATGAGAAAGCACTCGTCGTCTTTATCGGCAGGCTGGTAACTGAAAAAGGTGCTGATCTCCTTCCGGAGATACTTCTTCAATCTCTAAATAAATCGAAAGAGGTAAACTTTCTTATCCTGGGATCAGGAGAAAAAGCGATTGAAAATTCTTTAGCGGCAATCGGGGAAAAATTTCCAACACAATGCAGTGTATTTATTGGTTATAATGAAAAATTATCGCACAGGATATATGCAGGCGCTGATTTTCTGATCATGCCTTCACGTGTAGAACCCTGTGGACTTAACCAACTTTATTCATTAAAATATGGCACAATGCCACTAGTATCCAACACCGGAGGGTTAAAAGATACCGTACGGGATTTTGAAAAAGATAACGAAGGATATGGAATTACCTTTAACACCGATAGCATAGCTGAAGCTGTTACTGCTATAGATCGTGCATTAACAGTATACCAGGACAAAACCCTGCTTAAATTGTTACGTGAACGGATGATGTCATTAGATTTTTCATGGAATAATTCAGCTAATCAATATATAAAGCTCTATCAGGGCTTAAAACCTACTTTATGGAACCAAGCGTAATCTCTATAGTTCTTGGCGGTGGCCAGGGTGCCCGGCTTTATCCGCTTACCTCTACACGATCAAAACCTGCCGTACCTATAGCCGGAAAATACAGGCTGGTAGATATTCCTATTTCTAACTGCCTTAATTCAGGATATAACAGAATATTTGTTTTAACGCAGTTTAATTCGGCCTCGCTAAATAAACACATTAAAAACACGTATCATTTTAGCATTTTCAGTAAAGGTTTTGTAGATATTCTTGCTGCTGAACAAACTCCCGCGGGGCCTTTCTGGTACGAAGGCACTGCCGATGCCGTACGTAAATCACTTCGCTATCTGCAGCCATTTCACTATGAATATGTTCTGGTTCTGTCCGGTGATCAGTTATACCAGATTGATTTCCAGGAAATGGTAGAAAAGCATGTTAAAAGCGGCGCCGAGCTTACTATAGCTACTATCCCCGTATCCTCTAAAGACGCACCCGGATTTGGGATATTAAAGGCGGATGATAATAACCGCATAGTTTCTTTTACAGAAAAACCTTCTTTAGAAAATCTCCCGGGCTGGGAGTCGCAGGTTAACCCTGAACTGGAAGCCGAGGGGCGGGTATACCTGGCTTCTATGGGCATATATATCTTTAATAAATCAGTGCTTAAAGAAGTATTGAAAGCAAATGAACAGCATGATTTCGGCAAAGAGGTAATACCGCAGGCAATACAGGATAAAAGATTTGTTTCCAGTTATTTGTATGATGGTTACTGGACCGATATCGGGAATATCGAATCATTTTTTGAGGCAAACATTGGTTTAACAGATGATATCCCACAATTTAACCTTTTTGATGATAACACCATTTACACCAGGCCTCGTAATCTTCCACCTTCAAAAATAACCGGAACTACCCTGGACAGGGCCGTAATTGCTGAAGGGTGCATTATTTGTGCAACACAAATTACCCGGTCAGTAATCGGGGTACGGTCACGGATAGGGACAGGAAGTATTATTCAAAATACTTATGTAATGGGAAGCGATTATTACCAAAACCTGGAAGAGCTCCGGATATCCCGTGAAAATAATGAACCTACAGTTGGAATCGGCGATCGCTGCTTTATTAATAATGCCATCATCGATAAGAATTGTTCAATTGGAAATGATGTACGGATTGATGGCAGTAAGCTTGCAGATGGAAATTTTGACAATTACTTTGTTAAAGATCATATTGTAGTGATTAAACAGCATGGCACCATTCCAAATAATACCATTATTGAATAAGCAGAACTATTATATTTCTTTAACAATTCCGGGCATACATCAATAATAACCTGATTAAGTTTAATTCACATCACGGGTGAAGATCAGAGGTCTCACGCTCATGGGCTTCATCCGCTGGAGTGGTTACTGTCTGCTGATTATTTATATCTGCAGGATGAGTAAACCTTTTAACAGGCTTTTTTTCAACCTCGGAGATTTCTTCATTCTGAGCATCGATAGTAAAAGGTTCAGAGGGTTCCTGCATAACCTGTTCTGGAGATCCTGCAGTTTGGGAAGTGGCTTCTTTCAACTCTTTTAAAAGCTCTTCCTTTCCAATTTTCATTTTCTCAGAAAGTACTTTTGCCAGTTGTTTTGCTGCTTTTTTAATCTCTTTTTTAATTTTTACCGGATCATGGCCAAGCATCTTTATATTTTCCGCTATCTGTTCAACCAGGCTGGACGACAACTCTTTCTTGATTGACTTGCGGGTTTCTTCAATAATTGATTTTGATTTGCTTTTTTTCATACAAGTATATAATTAGCAGTATATCTCAAGGCTTTATAGGCTATTTGTATTAATTGTTACTATAAATACATTCATAGTTGATAAATGTTGTATTAATTTTACGTTAAAATCAGCTGAAAAATTTTTCAGATCCTCTATCCATAAGATTTGGATTCTTTTTTAAACGTTTTGCTGTTTTTGAATAATATCATGGGGTTAAAGTAAAAGAATCCAGTTAGGGAAAATCAATGATGATGTGGTGAATTATGATAATGTTCTTTTAAAAGATCCCGTCCATAATCGCCGTTAAAGTCACGCCAAACGGTATGAATATGATTGGCATTATTTTGAGTATTATCAAATTCAATTAAAAACGTTTTTCCCTGCACACGATAATAATGAGGTTTACCTTCTATCACATCCCCTGCCCACCCAAAGCTAAGCAAGTTCATATCTTCTGCTTGAATTCTTTTAAGCCTCTTTTTTGCAATCATTTGTGGCATAGAAGATAAATAAGCAGCTATTAATTTATTCAATATAGTTCTTTGACCGCGTGTCATATCTCCAACTAGAATACCTGCGGGTTTAAGAGGCGTGACTTTGGTTGAAGTAGTAGTTACTATATCAGCAAAAGCATCCGACTGAAAAATTGCTTTTTCTTTTTGTTCCGGAGTAAAAGAATTTAAAAGTTCAAATCCCAGGTCTTCTTCTGCTTTCATAATACGTAAGCCCTTCTGCGGGCCATCTTTTACGATCGCCGGATTGGCTCCAAAGAAAAATGGTGCAAATGCAATTTTATTATTAACTACTGTAAAGTTTAATGCAACATGGTGCCCACTAAATTTCCAGCCCCATACCGCATTTTTTGCAGGTTTACCATAAATAGCTATCATATAATTTTCGGGGATACGGCCGGCATTTTTAGGTTCCAATTCACGCAGTACAATCTCAAGAGCCATGATGTCTTTTGTTTTATCATATCCTTCTTTGCTCAGGAAAGAATTCAACAAAGAATAGGCAGCTGCTTTTTGAGTCGAATTCAAATCTTTTATCGCAATACCTTGTCTTGGCACTGAAGTGGATGGGACATAATGCCATTCGTATCGATTTAATTCATCAAAAGCAAATAATGCTTTCCTCTTTTGCACCTCATTTAAAGTGTTAATAAAAGCAGTGGCTTTTCCCGCACTGGAGTTTCTTTCGTTAATATGCTGTGCTGCCAAAGAAAGGGGGCACAATAAATAAATTAAAAATATTTTCAAGAACATATTGGTTAGAACTTTAAAGGTTCCTAAAATTGCATAATTTATTTTAATAAAGAAGTTAATACGTTTTATTGCTTCCAGTACTTAAGCTGTGTGGTTTTATCATTTTCTACGGAAAATAATTTTATTACATAGGCACCCTTTTTGTACCGTTATTCGGGTCTATAAATAAAAAATAATATGAAAAAAAGCCCTGTTAACTGACGCAGAAGCTGCCTAGCTACTTGCAGGAAAATGGTATGTTAATATTCACAGCTCGAGTACTTCAGGCGGAGAGTTATGCCTCATTGTAGAAAGGCGACCCGCATTCAGGCACATTTGGTTTTCCCGACACTCATAGCCGACACTATAAAACCCAAAGAGCATGAATTTTTGCCAACGCCAAAAAAAAGACTGAAAATTAAATTTGGAGACCACCCCCGACCAAGTCCCATCTTTGTAGCGTAATTAATTTTAATCATTAAAAACGTAAAACAATGAAACGACAAATTGAAGTATTTACAGCTGGATGCCCAGTATGTGAACCAGTGGTAAAAATGGTAAAAGAAATGGCTTGTGACTCTTGCGAAGTTACAGTTTATAATACCATTGAACAATGTGACTCTAAAGTATGCGTTGACAAGATGAAAGAGTATAACATTACTACCCTGCCCGCTGTAGCTGTTAATGGAAAGTTACTTGCTTGCTGCCAAAATAGAGGCGTGAGTAAAGAAGAATTAGCAGCAGCCGGTATTGGTAAAGCAATTTAATTTATTAACCATACAATCCAACTTCTAATTGTGGGAGTTGGATTGTATTTAATTGAATCATTATGTTGCCAAAAGATTTGACAAAAGACCTTAAAGACCGTTTAAGCAATATAAAAGGTCAACTTGAAGGAGTAATAAAAATGCTTGATGAAAGTGATGACCCTGCTCAAATATTAAATCAATTTAAAGCGGTCAACAAAGGGTTTGAAAAAGCTCAACACCTGCTATTGGACGAAGTGTTCAGAAAATCATTGGCATTGAAGATTGCCGAGGCATTAGAAACTTGCCCGGGCAATTGTGGACAAGAAGAAAAAATTGCGATTATTAGAAATCAATTTCCTGATTTAGGACTATATGAGCTAACAGACAAAATGAAAGAAATTGAGAAAATATATGAATTTTTAAATAAAAACAAAGACGAAGATACTATGAAAGAAATAACATTGACCATTGACAATATGGTTTGTCAAGGTTGCGCAGAAAAAATAACAGAAATTTTAAAAGAAGTAAAAGGGGTGCAAGAGGTTAAAACCAAAGCAATGAAAAAGTCAGTACAAATAAAATATAGTTCCGCAAGAACAAATGAAGACAACCTCATAACCGTATTGACAGAGGCAGGATATAAACCCAAGGAATTTTTAAGTAAATAATTATGAAGACAATTTTTCCTTCATCAATTTTAATTTTATTACTGACATTTTTTTTATCCTGTTCAGGAAATAGTTCTAAGAATAACTTTTCTGAGTATCAAAAAACAGAGGAAAAATCAGTTAAAATCTCCATTGAGGGCATGAGCTGTATGTCATGTGTAGCAAACGTAAAAAATACCTTGTCAAATATTGATGGAGTAAAGGAAATACAGGTAAGCCTTCAGGGCAAAAGTGCAACGGTAAAGTATAACCCTAAAAAGGTTACAACTGAGCGAATGAAAAAAACTATAAATAAAATAGGCTATAAGGCAGGCGACACAGAAGAATTTAAAGAATAATGTTAGAGAATTTTTTAAACCAATTTATAAGCACACTTCAAGAAGGCTCTATTGTCAGCTTAGGGATTGCCTTGTTGGCAGGTATGATTTCAAGTGGTGTTTGCCCTTGTACTTTACCAGTTGGCCTTGGTTTTGCTGGCTATGTTGGTAGTGCTTCTGTTCGCGAATCTAAAACAGGTTTTTCAATAACTTTTTCATTTTTTTTAGGTATTGTATTTTGTTTAACATTACTGGGAGCTATTGCAGGTTATTTAGGAGCTTTCCTAACCGAAACTTTTGGGAAATATTGGGCAATGGTAATGGGCATATTATCATTAATTGCAGCCGGAATTGCTTTTTATGGACCTTATTTGCGTGTACGACAACTTGAATCTCTGCGTAAACCGGGAATAGGTGGATCATTTTTATATGGCTTAATTTTTAGTTTAGGAACATCAGCAGCTCCATTACTGCTATTGTTATCTGTTGCAGCAGCTAAAGCAAGTATTTTTAATGGATTAATTTTGGCGCTTTTATTTGGAGTTGGGAGGGGCCTACCCTTTTTAGTTGTTGGGCTTTTTGCAAACTCTGTTTCAAAACTTGCCAAGTTGACTTGGTTAAGGAAAAGTATTCAAATTATAAGCGGATTAGCGTTAGTTTATTTAAGTTTCTATTTTTTCAGACTTTTCACCTTCTATCTTTAGACATGGACAACCTCACCCTTCACATCCATACACATTGGCAAGTCGCTCAATTCCAGCCACACAAACCAAAACTTACCAAAGAGTATGGCTGTCCCACGCAAAGCTGCAAAACGTTAAGAGGCAATATAAAATTTTAATACCGAATGCGTGCTGGTGGTAGTTACCATCACGCATTATTTAAATAAACATTCGATAAGTCATGCTGTTTATTGCACATGAAGCTGTTTGTTGGCTGTTCCGGATTTTACAACTCGTCCTGGAAAACTGTTTTTTATCCTGAAAAACTTCCGCAAAAAAAGTGGTTTGAGCACTATGCTACCCAGTTTAATTCGCTGGAAATAAATTCATCATTTTATCGCTATCCCAAATTACAGGTACTTGAAAAATGGGTTAATGAGTCACCGGCAGATTTTTTATTTGCAGTTAAAGCACCCCGAACAGTAACGCATTACCGTAAGTTCAACGATGTAGCACAACCACTTAAAGATTTTTATAACCTGATTGAAGAGGGGCTTAAAGATAAACTGGGGCCAGTTCTTTTTCAGTTACCCCCAAGCTATTCTTATACTGCGGAACATTTGGAACAAATTATTAAAGCTCTTGATCCGAGGTTTTTAAATGTTATTGAATTCAGGCATGCCAGCTGGATGCTTCCTGAAATTTATGCGGCTTTAGAACATGCAAACATCACCTATTGCAGTATGAGTCATCCGTCCTTACCGGATGATCTAATAAGTTTTGGTAAAACTGCCTATATACGGTTTCACGGAGTGCCTAAGTTATATTTCTCCGAATATTCTGATGAATATCTGAATAAATGGGCGGAGAAAATTAAACAGATCAAACCTGAAAAATGCTTTATCTATTTTAATAACACTATCACACCTGCAGCTATATCCAACGCTCGATTTCTTTTAGAACTGCTAACTTAATAGCTATTCGTCTTCGTCAAACCAACCCTCGAACTCGGGTTTATCTTCAATCAGATCGTCAATTTCTCTTCTGTCTTTTTTTGTAGGCCGGCCTGTACCCCGATCCCGTTGCAATGAAGGGGCATGAAACACCGATTTATATGCCTGTGTTTCTTCAGTTGGTGTAATATCATCATAAAATGTCACCGCAGTTTTAGCATCCACCCGTCGTTCAAGTAAACCTGTGATTCTTATCACTCTCCGTTCAATACCCTTCTGAACAGTAAACATTTCCCCGATTTTTACTGCATAAGATGGTTTAACAGATTGCCCCGATTTTTTTACCCTTCCGGCTTTACATGCGTCAGTTGCTATGCTCCGGGTTTTAAAGGCCCTTATTGCCCATAAGTATTTATCAATCCGTAATTTATCCTTATCGCCCATGTCACAATTATCTTAAACAAAACTGGTCAAAAAACACTTAATTTGCTAAAATTTAATCAAACGAATACAACTATAATGAATGAACTGAAAAAACATGTTGAAGAGGCGTGGGAAGACCGCAATCTACTTACTTTTAAAGAATATTCTGATGCAATAGATTTAACTATACAACATTTAGATAGAGGAGAATTACGTATTGCAGACCCTATTGGGAACCGTTGGCATGTTAATGACTGGGTTAAAAAAGCTGTAATTCTATATTTCCCACTTCGCGAAATGCATGAGATACATATAGGCCCTTTTGTATTTCATGATAAAATGAAATTAAAAACTAATTACAAGGATCTTGGTGTACGGGTAGTTCCTCATGGTATTGCACGGTATGGGGCTTTTCTTGGCCGTGGAGTAATTATGATGCCCTCTTACGTAAATATCGGAGCTTATGTAGATGAAGGAACTATGGTTGATACGTGGGCAACGGTTGGTTCCTGTGCCCAGATAGGCAAAAATGTTCACTTAAGCGGCGGTGTTGGCATAGGAGGCGTATTAGAGCCCGTGCAGGCTGCACCTGTAATTATTGAAGATAATTGCTTTATCGGGTCAAGAGCAATTGTTGTAGAAGGCGTAAAGGTAGAAAGTGAAGCAGTTCTTGGCGCTAATGTGGTATTAACTGCATCTACTAAAATTATTGATGTGACCGGCAGCGAGCCAATTGAATATAAAGGTGTGGTTCCGGCCAGGTCGGTTGTAATTCCGGGTTCATATACCAAAACTTTTCCTGCAGGCGAATATCAGGTACCCTGCGCACTGATCATTGGTATACGTAAAGAATCAACAGATAAAAAGACCTCGTTAAACAATGCACTACGCGAGCATAATGTGGCAGTTTAATGCAAAAATTCCTGGTTATTCAAACTGCCTTTATTGGTGATGTGGTTCTTGCAACTGCTGTTGCAGAAAAACTGCATCATCAGTTTCCTCAAGCCCAGATTGATGTACTTGTTCGTAAAGGGAATGAAACTTTATTTGAGGGCCATCCATTTATCAGAAAAGTTTGGGTATGGAATAAAAAGGAGAATAAATTTAGAAACCTGTTGAAGCTTGGAAAAGAGCTTAGAAGAGAGATTTATGGCGATGTTATTAATCTTCAGCGCTTCTTCTCATCTGGGCTGTTAACCATACTTTCAGGAGCAAAAGTTTCCAGGGGATTTGATAAAAACCCCCTTTCATTCTTTTTTCAGATAAAAAAGAAGCATGTAATTAATGCAAAAGGCAAAATTCATGAGATTGAACGTAACCAATTATTAATAGCAGATATCACCGATCCTGTTGCTGCTCATCCCCGGTTATATCCTACCATTGCTGATACAGAAAAAGTGTCGGGCTTTAAAAATGGTGCTTATATATGCTGTGCCCCGGCTTCGGTTTGGCATACCAAACAATACCCTAAATCATACTGGATCGATTTCATTAATAAAATTCCTGCACATGTCACTGTATATCTTATCGGTGGGCAAATTGATCATGGGCTGTGTGAAGAAATTACTGTAAGCTCAGAAAATACCAGGGCAAAAAATCTTTGCGGGAAGTTAAGTTATCTTGAATCCGCTTCTTTAATGAAAGATGCACAAATGAATTATGTTAACGATTCGGCGCCTATACATTTTGCATCTGCGGTAAATGCTCCTGTAGCGGCTATTTTTTGCTCTACAATCTCAAACTTTGGCTATGGACCATTATCAGACAAAAAGTATCTGGTTGAAATTAATTATTCCTTATACTGCAGGCCATGCGGATTGCACGGACATCAGAAATGTCCTCAACAGCATTTTAAGTGTGCACACGATATTCCCCATCACAGATTAATAGAAATATTAAATGAAAGCACAAGTTGATAAAGCGCTTGAAGTACTAAAAGCAGGAGGCCTCATACTGTATCCCACAGATACCATCTGGGGTATCGGGTGTGATGCAACTAATACAGATGCGGTTGAGAAAATTTTCAAATTAAAAGGGCGGGACGCTAAAAAAAGCATGATCATACTTTTAGATACGGAGAATAAACTAGAGAGCTACGTTCAGGAAGTTCCTTCTATTGCCTATGACCTAATCGAATATGCTGAGCATCCTTTAACCATAATTTATTCAGCAGGAAAGAATCTCTCACCAAATGTCATTCACGAAGATGGTTCAATAGGCATACGGATTGTAAAGCATCCTTTTTGCCAGCAGCTAATCCAGCGGTTTCGTAAACCTATAGTCAGCACTTCAGCAAATATTAGCGGTAAGCCTTCTCCCGGGAATTTTCATCAGATATCCGATGAAATAATAACTGCTGTAGATTATGTAGTAAACCTGGAACAGGATGATACGATACCAAAAAAACCTTCTACTATTATGAAATTAGCACCTGACGGCCGATTTGACTTTATCAGACGATAACTTTGGCTATTTTTGTATGCCAGATAGTTAAATGAAGCAATATCTTATTCATCCTGTATTTTTAAAGCTTTCGCAATTAGCTGACCAAACCGGCACAGAGATTTATGTGATCGGAGGTTTCGTAAGAGACCTTTTTCTAAATCGCCTATCGAAAGATATAGATATTGTTGTAATTGGCAACGGGATTGAGTTTGCTGAAAAAGCTGCTGTTATATTAAAAAGCAGGGTCAACGTTTTCAAAAACTTCGGTACAGCTATGCTTAGATATGATGACCTTGAAGTAGAGTTTGTAGGCGCAAGGAAAGAATCTTATCGTTCCGAATCGCGTAAACCCATTGTCGAGAACGGTTCATTGGAAGATGATCAAAAACGCAGGGATTTTAGTATCAATGCCATGGCGCTGAGATTAAATAATGATAATTTCGGAGAGCTATTAGATCCGTTCAACGGAATCCAGGATATTGATGACAGAATCATCAGAACTCCGCTGTCTCCTGTAGAAACTTTTTCAGATGATCCGTTAAGAATGATGCGCGCCGTACGCTTTGCATCCCAGCTTAATTTTAATATTGATCTAAAAGCTTTAGAGGCTATTAAACTAAATAAGGAGCGGATAAAGATTGTTTCTGATGAACGTATTACGGATGAGTTAAATAAAATCATACTATCCCCTATTCCATCTATTGGTTTTAATTATTTATTTGATACTGGTTTGCTGCAAATAATTTTTCCGGAGATGACTGCTTTGTATGGTGTAGAAGTAATCGGCGGAAAATCACATAAAGATAATTTTTACCATACACTGCAGGTACTGGATAATATCTCATTATTCACACAAGACCTGTGGCTTCGCTGGGCTGCAATTCTTCATGACATTGCTAAGCCCGCAACAAAACGATTTGAGGAAAATCATGGCTGGACATTTCATGGACATGAAGATAAAGGCGCCAGAATGGTACCTAAAATATTTTCTCGTTTAAAACTTCCTTTGAATGAAAAAATGAGATTGGTGCAAAAATTAGTACAGTTGCACTTGCGGCCCATTGTTCTTGCTCAGGAGATTGTAACAGATTCCGCAGTGAGGCGCTTGCTTTTTGAAGCTGGAGATGATATTGAAAGTTTAATGATGCTTTGTCATGCAGATGTAACTACAAAAAATGAGTATAAGGTTAAGAAATATCGTAATAACTTTGAACTGGTAAAGAAAAAGCTTAAAGATGTAGAGGAGCGCGACCAGATACGCAACTGGCAGCCGCCGGTTACAGGTAATGATATTATGGAAGCCTTCAACATTAAAGCAGGTCGTGAAGTTGGAATTATTAAGAACCAGCTACGGGAAGCAATATTAGAAGGTGATATAAAAAACACCAGACAGGAAGCTCTAAGTTTTATTTTAAAAAAGGGTGCAGAACTTGGATTAAGTCCTGAAAACAATTAAAATTTATTAAACTTTCTTTATTTAATCGCGTTATTGGATATTCACGCTAATTTCGCTTTATTATTTAATTAAATACGATGGCAGTTTACAGATTTAAGATATCTTTTGAGGATTATGATGATGTTATTCGCGAAATAGATATTAAGTCGACACAAACTTTTGAAGATTTACATAAAGCGATACATCTTACAACAGGCTATAACCCTGAGCAATCATCCTCATTTTATGTTGCTAACGATCATTGGATAAAAGCGGATGAGATAGCTTTCCAGCCCAGCCAGCGCAAAATTGACCGCGGTGTGGCATTAATGGCTGATTCTAAATTAAGCAGCTTTATTGAGGATCCGCATCAAAAATTCTATTATACCTACAATTTTGACCGGCCGTTTGACTTTCATGTAGAGTTAATTAAGATCCTGCTAAATGAAGAGTCCGGAAAAGGGTATCCATACTTATTCAGAAGTGCCGGAGAAGTTCCAAAGCTTGTTGTTACACCCCTGATTCCAGACCCTGACGAAACCGGCGAAGAAGGCGATTTCGATTTTCTGAATGAAATTGATTTTGTGGTTGAAGATACTGAAGAATTAGAAACCATTTCTGATTTAGGAATTGCCGTTGAAGAAGATGAGCACAGGGAAGAGCCCGAAGAGGAAAAAGATGAATTTATGGACGAGTTTTCTGATAATGACACCCCCGATGCAGATGATTTTGCCAAGGAGGATTATTAACTATTTGTTTATGGGTGTTTATTAATGAACACGCCTGGTAAAACGCTTGTAGTCATCGTCGGGCCTACCGCAGTGGGCAAAACTGCATTAGCTATTCAGATTGCTAAGCACTTCCATACCGAAATTATATCTGCCGATTCCCGCCAATTTTATAAAGAAACCAACACAGGTACTGCAAAGCCCTCAGATAATGAACTTGCAGAAGTAAAACATCATTTTATTAATTCACATAGCGTTACCGATACCTTTACTGTCGGAGATTTTGAAGATCAATCCATGAAATTATTGGATGATTTATTTCATCATCATCCTGTTATTATATTAACCGGCGGCTCTGGATTATTTATAAATGCTGTTTGTAAAGGATTTGATGATCTGCCTAAGACCCATCCGGAAATGCGGGAAAAATTAAACCGAGAATACCAAGAAAACGGAATAGAATACCTGCAACAAGAGTTAAAAAAAATTGATCCGGAATATTATAAGAAAGTTGATCATGCAAATCCGCAGCGAATTATACGTGCTTTAGAAGTTTATCGTTCAACCGGCATTCCTTTTTCAGATTATCGTTCCGGATCCAACAAAATACGGCCTTTCAGAATTGTTAAGATCGGGTTAAACATCGCACGTGACCAATTGTATCAGCAGATTAATCAACGCGTTGATCGAATGATTAGTAACGGTTTAATTAACGAAGTAACCGCTCTCCTTCCCTTCCGGCACCTTAATGCGCTGAATACTGTAGGATATTCCGAAGTATTCGATTACCTTGATAAAACTTGCACCCTTGATGAAGCGATTGATAAAATAAAACAGCACACCCGCAATTTTGCTAAACGTCAGCTTACCTGGTTTAAAAAAGACCCGGAGATAACCTGGTTTGAACCTGATCAATATCCTGAAATATTGAATTTCGTTAAAGAAAGAATCTAGGCAAATTTTTAGTACGCTAAGCCTGGGCAGTGGGACCTCCAAAGTTCATGGGCAAGCCTGGAAGTTCTTCATTAATTTTAATCCTTCCATGTATATCCTCAAATTTTTCAACATTATCCTGAATTGCACTTAACAGACGCTTCGCATGTTCAGGAGTTAATATAATACGTGATTTAACCCGTGCTTTAGGTACACCTGGCATTACCCTGATAAAATCCAGCACAAATTCAGTATTGGAATGGGTTATTATGGCAAGGTTCGAATACACCCCCTCTGCTATCTCTTCAGAAAGTTCAATATTGATCTGTCCGTCATTGTTAATTTGTTCTTCCATGGGATAAAAGTAAAAAAGTCCTCACTGAAAAGACAAATTATTTAATCATGAAATTTACAATTGCTATTACTGAACCTACAATGGCCAGGAATTGCACGAGCCCTACTATATAAATTGATTTATGCACATTTGCAATATCTTCCTTTGTAGCTAAAACTTCTTTCCTGTTTTCAAATTCAGCCTTAACTTCTGATTTTACAAACGTAACCAGCTCCTCAGCTTCTTTTTCGCCGAGTTTAGCTTTTAATATCGGGAATAACTGAATTTCTGAAACGCTCATTATATTCTAAATTACAAAATTAACGCCAAATAAAAAAGCCATCACGGAAAAATGGGCCTTGTAACTTCTAAAAAAATACAGATTATATATTTTGTCATCTCGACGAAAGGAGAGATCTTTTTGCAGCATGTTAACTCTCCCTACCTAGAGCCAGATATCTTCTTTAATCGATATAACAACCATGTGAAGGAAATTAGCGCCCAATAAAAAAGTCCTCCCTTACCGTCTGGTAAGAGAGGACTTATATATTTAAATAAGAACCCTTTCAGCTTTCAGGCTTTCACCCTTTTACCTTACTATGCTTCTACTACTTCTTCCTCTTGTTTGGAAGCAAGAAGCTTATCGTACTCTTCCTGAGAACCTACAATAATACGCTCATAGCTGCGTAATCCTGTTCCTGAAGGTATCAGATGACCAACAATTACGTTTTCTTTCAAGCCTAACAAGTTATCGCGTTTACCACTGATAGCCGCCTCATTAAGCACCTTGGTAGTTTCCTGGAAGGAAGCTGCCGAGATGAATGATTTAGTACCTAATGATGCGCGGGTGATACCCTGCAGCATCTGACTTGACGTAGCAGCAATAGCGTCGCGGGCTTCAACCAATTGCATATCCTTACGTTTCAGCACAGAATTTTCATCCCGTAACCGCCGTACTGATACAATTTGTCCTGATTTAAGATTTGTTGAATCACCTGGCTCTGTTACTACCTTTTTATCATAGATCTCATCATTCTCATGCATGAAATCCCAGCGATCAATAAGTTCTTTCTCAAGGAAGCGGGTATCACCTGCATCTTCAATCATTACTTTTTGCATCATCTGGTGAACGATAGTTTCAAAATGCTTATCGTTGATCTTCACCCCTTGCAAACGGTAAACTTCCTGAACACCGTTAACCAGGTATTCCTGAACAGCCGCAGGACCTTTAATTGCAAGGATATCTGCAGGAGATATGGAACCATCGGATAATGGCATACCGGCTTTCACAAAGTCATTATCCTGTACCAGGATATGTTTTGAAAGAGGTACCAGGTATTTTTTAATCTGTCCGTCTCTTGATTCGATAGATATTTCACGATTACCACGTTTAACACCACCTAAGGTCACCACACCATCAATTTCGGTTACTACCGCAGGATTTGATGGATTACGTGCTTCAAATAGTTCGGTAACACGTGGAAGACCACCTGTAATATCTCGTGTCTTACCGCTTGAGCGAGGAATTTTAGCAATTACCTGACCCATTTTGACACTTTCAGCCTCGTCAACTGCAATGTGTGCCCCTACCGGGATATTATATCCTTTTATACCGTTTCCTGCCTTATCAGCTACACGGATAATTGGGTTTTTAGTTTTATCACGGGTATCAATGATCACTTTCTCTCTGTGGCCGGTTTGATCATCAGATTCTTCACGGAAAGTTACACCTTCAATAATTGCCTCAAATTCAGCCTTTCCGCTAAACTCCGAGATAATTACCGCGTTGTACGGATCCCAGCTACAAATACGATCACCTTTTTGAATTTGCGAACCATCTTTAACATACAGATAAGCTCCGTATGGTATATTGTTGGTAACTATAATTTTGTTGGTTCCCGGCTCAAGGATACGGAATTCCCCTGAACGACCTAAGACAACTTCTACATCACCATCCTCAGTTGTATAAGGAACAGTTCTGACATTTTCGAATTCTATAAGACCCTCGAATTTAGCATTGATTTGAGACTCTGCAGCAATATTGGATGCAGTACCACCCACGTGGAAAGTACGAAGGGTTAATTGTGTACCCGGCTCACCGATTGACTGCGCTGCAATTACACCCACAGCTTCACCCATCTGAACCCGTTTACCTGTCGCCAGGTTACGGCCATAGCATAATCCGCATACACCACGTTTGCTTTCGCAGGTTAGAACCGACCTTATTTCGATACCTTCTAATGGCGAATTAGCAATTTTACCGGCAATATCTTCTTCAATATCAAAACCTGCAGAAACTATTAACTCATTCGTTAATGGATCATACACATCATGCAGAGTAGTTCTGCCCAAAATACGATCATATAATGGCTCAACAATATCCTCATTATCTTTCAATGCAGTTGTGAAAATACCTCTCAGGGTTCCGCAATCAACTTCACCTACGATCATATCTTGCGCTACATCATGCAGACGACGGGTCAGGTAACCAGCATCAGCAGTTTTTAACGCTGTATCAGCTAAACCTTTACGGGCACCGTGGGTAGATATAAAATATTCAAGTACAGACAGACCTTCTTTAAAGTTAGATAAGATCGGGTTTTCAATGATCTCTCCTCCTGAACCGGATTTCTGAGGTTTAGCCATCAATCCACGCATTCCGCAAAGCTGACGAATCTGCTCCTTAGATCCACGTGCACCTGAGTCTAGCATCATGTATACCGAGTTGAAACCCTGGTTATCTGTAGACAGGATTTCCATCACGTTTGCAGTTAAACGGTTGTTAATACGTGTCCAGATATCAATGATTTGATTATAGCGCTCGTTATTGGTAATGAAACCCATGTTATAGTTATTCATTACTTCCTGCACTTCTTTAGAAGCCTGCTCGATCAGGGTAACTTTAGCTTCCGGTATATTAAGATCCTGTAAATTAAATGAAAGCCCTCCGCGGAACGCCATTTGGAAACCTAATTCCTTAATATCATCAAGGAACTGAGCTGCACGGGCCATACCCGTATTTTTAACAACTTCACCTATAATATCCCGAAGAGATTTTTTAGTTAAAAGTTCGTTAATATATCCTACTTCAACAGGAACATGTTGATTAAATAATACACGTCCAACGGTAGTTTCAGTAAGTTTATTAACTATTGTACCGTCTTTTTCCTTTACGTTTGCTTTAACTTTAATCCATGCATGAAGATCAATCTGCTTTTCGTTGTAAGCGATTATTACCTCTTCTGATGAATAAAAGTTTTGATCCTCGCCTTTAACAACCCGACCGGCATCAGTTCTACGTCCCTTGGTAATATAATAAAGTCCTAAAACCATATCCTGTGAAGGAACAGTGATCGGGGTACCATTAGCGGGGTTAAGAATATTGTGTGAAGCAAGCATGAGCATCTGGGCTTCCAGAATTGCAGCATTCCCTAATGGTAAATGCACTGCCATCTGGTCACCGTCAAAATCCGCATTAAATGCAGTACAAACTAACGGATGCAACTGTATCGCCTTTCCTTCAACCAGTTTTGGTTGGAATGACTGGATACCTAAACGGTGAAGTGTTGGAGCTCGGTTTAATAATACCGGATGTCCTTTTAATACATTCTCAAGGATATCCCAAACTATTGGATCTTTACGATCAACAATCTTTTTTGCTGACTTTACTGTTTTAACCACTCCTCTTTCAATCATTTTGCGAATGATGAATGGTTTAAATAACTCAGCAGCCATATCTTTTGGTAAACCGCACTCGTGCAATTTAAGGTTCGGACCAACAACAATTACTGAACGTGCTGAATAATCCACACGTTTACCCAGTAAGTTTTGGCGGAAACGTCCTTGTTTACCTTTCAGGATATCAGAAAGGGATTTTAAGGCACGGTTACCTTCTGTTTTAACAGCATTCACTTTACGTGAGTTGTCAAACAAAGAATCTACCGCTTCCTGAAGCATACGTTTTTCGTTACGTAGAATAACTTCCGGTGCTTTAATCTCAATTAATCGCTTCAAACGATTATTACGAATAATTACCCGACGATAAAGATCATTTAAATCAGAGGTAGCAAAACGACCACCTTCCAAAGGCACTAAAGGCCGTAATTCTGGCGGAATAACCGGAACGATTTTCACGATCATCCATTCAGGATTATTTTCAATGCGTTCACGTGCTCCGCGGAAAGCTTCAACAACCTGAAGACGTTTTAACGCTTCATTTTTACGTTGCTGAGAAGTTTCATTGGCAGCCTGGTGACGTAGATCATAAGACTGCTGATCCAGGTCAAGACGTTTTAGTAATTCTTCAAGAGCTTCAGCACCCATCTTAGCGATGAATTTCTGAGGATCTTTATCATCTAAATATTGATTCTCTTTTGGCAGGGTGTCTAAAATATCAAGATATTCCTCTTCTGTAAGGAAATCCATTTTTAATATTCCATCCGCTTCTTTAAGCCCCGGCTGAATAACTACATAACGCTCGTAGTAAATAATAAGATCTAATTTCTTTGTAGGAAGACCTAACAAATAACCGATCTTATTTGGTAACGAACGGAAGTACCAAATGTGTGCTACAGGCACAACCAGGTTGATATGGCCCATCCGTTCACGCCGTACTTTCTTTTCAGTAACCTCTACACCGCAACGGTCGCACACTATACCCTTATAACGGATACGCTTATACTTACCGCAATGACACTCGTAGTCTTTTACAGGGCCGAAAATACGCTCGCAGAATAAACCATCACGCTCGGGCTTGTAAGTCCGGTAATTAATGGTTTCTGGTTTTAACACCTCTCCGCTTGAGCGCTCAAGAATTGATTCCGGAGACGCCAGGCTAATGGTAATAGAGGTGAAGTTACTTTTGATTTTATTATCTTTTTTGTAAGACATAGCTCTTTTTTGTTTTTAGTATCAAGATTCAAGTATTAAGTATAAGATTTTTGCTAGGTGCTCAGTCTTGATACTTAATACTATGTACTTGCTACTTTAGTCCAATGTGATATCCAAACATAAACCTCTTAGCTCATGAACCAATACATTGAATGATTCAGGAACGGAAGGAGTTGGAAGATTTTCACCTTTAACAATCGCTTCATATGTTTTAGCGCGACCTACCACATCATCTGATTTTACGGTAAGGATCTCCTGAAGAATATTAGCAGCACCGAATGCTTCAAGTGCCCAAACCTCCATCTCACCAAAACGCTGACCACCAAACTGGGCTTTACCACCCAATGGCTGTTGTGTGATTAACGAATATGGCCCAATAGAACGAGCGTGCATTTTATCATCAACCATGTGACCTAATTTCAGCATGTAGATAATACCTACTGTAGTCTGCTGATCGAAGCGGTCTCCGGTTAATCCGTTGTATAAATATGTACGTCCTGATGTTGGAACACCAGCTTTAGCTACCCATTCTTCAACTTCTTCATGTGTAGCTCCATCGAATATTGGTGTTGCGAACTTCATTCCAAGTTCTTTACCTGCCCACCCTAAAACCGTTTCATAAATTTGTCCAAGGTTCATCCGTGAAGGTACACCCAATGGGTTCAGCACAATGTCAACCGGGGTTCCATCCTCAAGGAACGGCATATCTTCGTCACGCACAATCCGTGCAACAATACCTTTGTTACCGTGGCGTCCCGCCATTTTATCACCAACTTTTAACTTACGTTTTTTAGCGATGTAAACTTTAGCCATTTGTACGATACCAGAAGGAAGCTCATCACCTACACTGATTGCAAACTTATCACGTTTGTAAGCACCAAGCTCTTCGTTCAGCTTAATGTTATAATTGTGAAGGGTTTGTTTAATCATTTCATTTTTGTCTTCATCTGTAGTCCATTTTGTTGGATTTACATTTGCATATTCCAGTTCGGTAAGTACTTTTTGAGTAAATTTTACTCCTTTTGCTACTAACTGCTCTTTGTATACATTGAAAACACCCTGTGCGGTTTTACCATTCACAATGGTGAATAACTTATCAATCAGCTGTTCTTTTAATTCACGAACCGCTTTGTCATGCCTGCTATCTAATTTTTCTAAAGCGGACTTCTCTTCTGCCTTGGTTGTTTTCTTAGCACGGGAGAATAACTTCGTATCAATTACGACACCATGAATAGAAGGCGGAGTTTTTAAGGAAGCATCTTTCACATCACCCGCTTTGTCTCCAAAGATGGCACGTAAAAGTTTTTCCTCGGGTGATGGATCAGATTCTCCTTTAGGAGTAATCTTTCCGATCAGGATATCCCCTTCCTTCACCTCAGCACCGACACGGATAATTCCATTTTCGTCCAGGTCCTTAGTTGCCTCTTCAGATACGTTAGGAATATCCGGAGTTAATTCCTCTTCACCCCTTTTTGTATCACGCACTTCCAGCTCAAACTCCTCGATATGCAGCGAAGTAAATATATCCTGGGAAACCACACGTTCAGAGATCACGATAGCATCCTCAAAGTTATATCCCTGCCATGGCATAAATGCTACTTTAAGGTTTCTTCCTAATGCTAATTCACCATCCTGGGTGGCATATCCCTCACAAAGAACCTGTCCTTTTTCAACCTTTTGGCCTTTTTTAACAATCGGCTTTAAATTTATACAAGTACTTTGATTGGTTTTTTTAAATTTAGTTAAACGATATGAACGGGTTTCTCCTTCAAATGACACTAATCTGTCATCATCGTTACGTTCATAACGAATACGGATCTCATTTGCATCCACATACTCAACCACACCTGTTCCTTCTGCATTAATAAGCGTACGCGAATCACGCGCTACAGTGCCTTCAAGCCCTGTTCCAACAATAGGAGCTTCAGGACGTAATAACGGAACTGCCTGGCGTTGCATATTCGAACCCATCAAAGCACGGTTAGCATCATCATGTTCCAGGAAAGGAATTAATGATGCCGCGATTGAAGTGATCTGATTTGGTGCAACATCCATCAGGTCAAGCTTTTCAGGTTCAATAATCGGAAAATCACCTTCATAACGTGCTTTAACATGTGAAGTTTCGAAATTACCTTTATCATCATACTGAGCGTTAGCCTGGGCAATTGTTTTGCCTTCTTCATCTTCAGCTGATAAATAAATAACCGGCTCTTCAACTACCACCCTGCCCGCGTTAACTTTACGGTATGGGGTTTCAATGAAACCAAGATTGTTGATCTTGGCATGTACGCAGAGTGAAGAGATCAGACCAATATTCGGGCCTTCAGGAGTTTCAATAGTACATAACCGACCGTAGTGAGTATAATGTACGTCACGAACTTCGAAACCTGCACGCTCGCGCGACAGACCACCTGGGCCTAATGCTGAAAGACGACGCTTGTGCGTAATCTCCGCAAGCGGATTGGTTTGATCCATAAACTGTGATAACTGATTTGTCCCGAAGAACGAGTTGATCACAGATGAAAGAGTACGTGCATTAATCAGGTCCGTTGGTGTGAACACCTCGTTGTCGCGTATATTCATACGCTCACGAATAGTACGAGCCATACGGGCTAAACCTACACCAAACTGAGCGTATAACTGCTCGCCAACTGTACGCACACGACGGTTTGACAAGTGATCAATATCATCAACCTCTGCTTTGGAATTGATCAGTTTGATCAGATACTTCACAATGGCAATAATATCCTGCTTAGTTAACACCTTGGTTTCTACAGGTGTAGTTAATTTTAATTTACGGTTGATACGGTAACGGCCAACATCGCCCAGATCATAACGTTTATCTGAAAAGAATAAACGGTCGATAATACCACGTGCTGTTTCTTCATCAGGTGGTTCAGCGTTACGTAACTGACGGTAGATATGCTCCACCGCTTCTTTCTCTGAATTAGAAGTGTCTTTTTGTAACGTATTATATATAATAGTATAATCACCGCTGGTTATAGCATCATCCTTTGTCAGGATAACGGTTTTTACCCCAGCTTCAATGATCATATCGATATGATCGTCTTCAAGTACTGTTTCACGCTCAAGAATAACTTCGTTACGGTCAATAGAAACTACCTCACCGGTATCTTCATCCACGAAGTCTTCAACCCATTTCTTAAGCACCCTTGCGGCAAGCTTACGACCTACAAATTTCTTAAGGCCTGATTTGCTTACTTTAACTTCATCAGCTAGTTCGAATAATTCAAGTATGTCCTTATCTGAATCATAGCCAATTGCACGCAAAAGAGTAGTAACAGGGAATTTTTTCTTACGGTCGATATAAGCATACATCACGTTATTAACGTCAGTAGCAAACTCAATCCATGATCCTTTAAAAGGAATAACACGGGCTGAATACAATTTAGTACCGTTTGTATGACGGCTCTGGCCGAAAAACACACCCGGTGACCTGTGTAACTGGGAAACAATTACACGTTCAGCACCATTAATTACGAACGTTCCTTTAGGGGTCATATACGGGATTGTTCCCAAATACACATCCTGAACGATCGTTTCAAAATCTTCATGTTCTGCATCATTACATGACAGGCGAAGCTTTGCTTTCAAAGGCACACTGTAGGTTAATCCGCGCTCGATACACTCTTGTATATCATAACGTGGCGGATCAATAAAATAATCAAGAAACTCTAAAACGAAGATGTTTCTTGAATCTGAAATAGGGAAATTTTCAGAAAACACTTTAAATAACCCTTCCTGATGACGGTTATCTGAAGTAGTTTCAAGCTGAAAAAACTCCCGGAAAGATTGTAATTGAACATCCAGAAAATCAGGGTAATCAATTACCTTTTTGCTGGTTGCAAAGTTTACTCTCTCGTTGATATTATTTTTGTTTGCCAAGGGATTAAGATTTTAGTTTAAAAAATAAACTTTGACTTGTACTAACCGGATTTGGCCCGGAATAAAAAAATGAAACAAAAATGGGTATAATACAAATGGCAATAGACCCCGGCGAAAACCGGAGTCTAAAGTCATTATTACTGATTTTAAGAAATTACTTAATCTCAACTACAGCTCCTGCTTCTTCTAATTGTTTCTTCAAAGCTTCAGCTTCATCTTTAGCAACACCTGTTTTTAATTCTTTTGGTGCGCCATCAACTAAATCTTTTGCTTCTTTTAGTCCAAGACCGGTAAGATCTTTAACTAATTTCACCACTGCTAGTTTAGCACCGCCAGCTTCTTTCAATATTACATCAAAAGTAGATTTCTCTTCAGCCGCAGCCGGAGCATCACCACCACCTGCAGGAGCAGCAGCTGCAACAGCTGCAGCAGCAGGCTCAATACCGTACTCGTCTTTAAGGATCTGAGCTAATTCGTTAACTTCTTTTACTGTTAAGTTTACTAATTGTTCAGCAAACGCTTTTAAATCTGCCATTTTATTTAAATTTTAATAGTCAATACTTTGTTTAATAATCGGAACTTACAGGTGTACCGTTAACCTCTTTCTTGTAATGTTTTAACTAAGCCGGCCAGTATATTACCACCAGACTGTAAGCCTGAAATAACATTCTTAGCAGGAGATTGCAGCAATCCAATGATCTCACCAACAAGTTCTTCTCTTGATTTAAGGTTTACCAGGGCATCTAACTGATTATCGCCAACAAATACGGCGGTATCAATATAAGCACCTTTTAAAACCGGTTTATCGCTAGTTCTTCTAAGCTCCTTAATCAATTTTGCGGGAGCATTAGCAACAGTTGAGAATAAAATCGTTGATGATCCTTTTAGCACGTCAACCAATTCCGGAGAATCAACGCCTGCAGCTTCCAAAGCCTTACGAATAAGGGTGTTTTTTGCTACCTGAATTGATATTCCATTATCGAAAAATTTACGTCGGATACCATTGATTTTTGCTACGGTAAGGTTTGAGGTATCAGTAATATAAAAATTACCGCTCTCTTTAATCTGCTCAGTCAAGGCTTGAACAATCTCTTGTTTTTCTTCTTTTCTCATGATTAGATCCCCGCTACCGATTTAGTTTCAATTTCTATTCCCGGACTCATAGTAGAAGAGAGATGTATACTCTTAAAATATGTCCCTTTAGCAGCAGATGGTTTTAATTTAGAGATGGTTTGAAGTACTTCTAACGCATTCTCATAAATTTTATCTGCAGGGAATGATACTTTTCCTACTGACGCATGGACAATACCGGTTTTATCAACCTTGAAATCGATTTTACCGCCTTTTACATCAGTTACCGCTTTACCTACATCTGTAGTTACTGTTCCTGACTTAGGGTTTGGCATAAGGTTACGCGGACCTAAAATACGTCCGAGTTTACCTACTTTAGCCATAACACTTGGCATAGTAATAATGATATCAATGTCAGTCCATCCGCCTTCTATTTTGGCAATAAACTCATCCAGACCTACAAAATCTGCACCTGCTGCTTTGGCTTCTTCTTCCTTATCAGGAGTTACTAAAGCAAGAACACGGACAGTTTTACCGGTACCATGAGGAAGGGTTGCAATACCGCGGACCATTTGATTGGCTTTACGCGGATCCACTCCCAAACGAACATCAATATCAACTGATGCATCAAATTTGGTAGTAGTGATATCTTTTACAAGTGCAGTTGCATCCTGTAGCGAATATGCTTTCCCAACTTCAATTTTGGACAGTGCCTTTTTCTGATTTTTTGTTAATCTAGCCACTTCTTTAACTGATTTAATTAATTATTCCAGGGTGCATTACCACTAACGGTAATTCCCATACTGCGTGCTGTACCAGCAACCATTTTCATAGCCGACTCTACAGTAAATGCATTCAAGTCGATCATTTTATCTTTTGCAATGCCTTCAACCTGATCCCAACTTACGCTGGAAACCTTTTTCCGGTTAGGCTCTGCAGAACCACTTTTTAAACCTGTTGCCTCTAATAATTGGATGGCTACAGGAGGGGTTTTGATAATGAACTCAAATGACTTGTCAACATAGACAGTGATTACAACAGGCAATACTTTGCCTGGCTTATCCTGGGTACGTGCATTAAACTGCTTGCAAAATTCCATAATATTCACACCCTTTGCTCCCAATGCAGGACCAACTGGTGGAGATGGATTAGCAGCGCCGCCCTTGATTTGTAATTTTACTAACGCACCGACTTCTTTTGCCATTTTATTTACTTTATTTATTACTTAATGTTAATAAGTGGAAGCTATGTAACATTTAAGGTCTTGTAGTTGTAAGTGGTGAGTTATAAAGTTGTAAGAAAAATTCAACTTTATAACTCATAACCTGCAACTGGTTTATCTTTTATCTTTAGGTGCATGGGGAAATTTTAAGCTTGCAACTTATAACTTACAACCTACAACTTATTACTCTTTCTCTACCTGCATATAATTCAATTCCAGCGGGGTACGGCGTCCAAAGATCTTCACCATCACTTTCAGCTTTTTCTTCTCTTCGTTAACTTCTTCAACCACACCAGTAAAACCATTGAACGGGCCATCCATAACTTTGATATTCTCACCAACATAGTGAGCAACGTTCATCATTTCACCCTGCTCAGACATTTCGTCAACTTTTCCGAGAATTCGATTAACTTCAGCAGGTCTCATTGGCACTGCATTTCCGCTTTTATCGCCTAAAAAACCTATAACACTGTTTATGTTTTTTATAATATGCTCAAGTTCACCTTCCAGAATGGCCTCTATAAGCACATATCCAGGATAAAAATTCCGTTCTTTTGCTATCTTTTTACCATCTCGCATTTGATAATACTTTTCCATCGGTATTAATACCTGCGGAAGTAAATGCGATATTCCAAGACGATTGATTTCAGCCTCTAAATATTGTTTTACCTTTTTCTCTTTACCACTGACAGCTCTAACTACGTACCATTTCAATTGATCACTCATATATCAGATTATGTCATTGTTTCATAGAACTTTTCCAAAACAAAGCCTGCTGATCTATCCATCGCAAACACTAAAATTGCAATTATAATAGAGGCCACCAGCACTATTACCGCAGAGTTTTGAAGTTCACTCCAGGTTGGCCAGGTAACCTTTTGGGTCATCTCGGTATAAGACTCTTTTAAAAAATCAACTACTTTAGCCATATATTTATCTAAGCACGGGCACAAGGATTCGAACCCTGATCAAAGGTTTTGGAGACCTCTATTCTACCATTGAACTATGCCCGTGTATTAAAAACGTTCCAAATTTGATTATCTCAAAGATTGGAAGACTTTTTACCATGTGCCGATAGTTATCGGAAATTTATGTCCGTGTATTAAAAGAAAACATAAGCCCGCACCAAGGCAGACTTATGTTATCCAATTAACCTTAAAATATTATTTTATAATCTCAGTTACCTGACCAGCTCCTACAGTTCTACCACCTTCACGGATAGCAAAACGAAGACCTTTTTCCATCGCAATGGCATTGATCAATTTAACTGTAATTGTTACGTTATCACCTGGCATAACCATTTCTACACCTTCAGCAAGTGAAATCTCACCCGTTACGTCTGTAGTACGGAAATAAAATTGAGGACGGTATTTATTGAAAAACGGAGTATGACGTCCACCTTCAGCTTTTGATAAAACGTAAACCTCAGCTTTAAAATCTGTATGAGGTGTTACTGAACCTGGTTTGCAAATAACCATACCACGACGGATATCCGTTTTCTCAATACCACGTAATAATAAACCTACGTTATCACCAGCTTCTCCATAATCTAATATTTTACGGAACATCTCAACACCAGTTACTGTAGATTTTAAGTTCTCAGCACCCATACCTAAAATCTCCACAGGATCTCCTGAATTGATTACACCACGCTCAATACGTCCGGTTGCAACTGTACCACGACCAGTGATAGAGAATACATCCTCAACAGGCATTAAGAATGGAAGTTCAGTTAAACGCGGAGGAATTGGAATATGTGCATCTACAGCATCCATTAACTCCATAATTTTATCAACCCATTTAGAGTCGCCATTTAGGCCCCCTAAAGCTGAACCCTGAATTACAGGAATATCATCTCCGGGATAATCATAGAATGATAATAATTCACGTACTTCCATCTCTACTAATTCAAGTAATTCCGGATCGTCAACCATATCTACCTTGTTCATAAACACAACCAGTGATGGAACACCTACCTGACGGGCAAGAAGAATGTGCTCACGAGTTTGAGGCATAGGACCATCAGTTGCAGCTACTACGATAATAGCGCCATCCATCTGAGCAGCACCAGTTACCATATTCTTCACATAATCCGCGTGACCTGGACAGTCTACGTGGGCATAGTGACGGGTTGCTGTTGAATACTCCACGTGTGCAGTATTAATGGTAATACCTCTTTCTTTTTCCTCAGGAGCAGAGTCAATTGAATCAAATGAGCGTGCTTCAGAAAATCCTTTATCTGCCAATACTTTTGTGATTGCTGCAGTAAGGGTTGTTTTACCGTGGTCAACGTGACCGATAGTACCGATGTTTAAGTGCGGTTTACTTCGGTCAAATTTTTCTTTTGCCATGTTATACTATTATTAGGTTAATTTTTATTTTGCATGAAATAATTACTCTTTCAGAGCCAATGATGGGACTTGAACCCATGACCTCTTCCTTACCAAGGAAGTGCTCTACCGCTGAGCTACATCGGCTTTCAATTTATGCCGAAGGCATTCCTTCGGAACGATTGCCGATTTTAGATTTAGGAATTTTAATTCGTCAATCATAACTCGTAAACATTTGAGCGGAAGACGAGGTTCGAACTCGCGACCTATAGCTTGGAAGGCTATCGCTCTACCAACTGAGCTACTTCCGCTTTTGATTTTAGATTTAGGATTTAGATTTACGTAAACGCAAACCCGAATTCTCAAATCTTAAATCTCCATTGTGGGGGGAGAAGGATTCGAACCTTCGTAGCCGAAGCAACGGATTTACAGTCCGTCCCATTTGACCGCTCTGGTATCCCCCCGAACAGAGCCTCCTATCGGGATCGAACCAATGACCTACTGATTACAAGTCAGTTGCTCTACCAGCTGAGCTAAGGAGGCTTTTATCTTGAGCGCTTCTCAGTACGGTAAACACCTGATAAATCATTGTTATCCACCTGAGCTTGCCCCGGTCCATCGGGATAAGGTGCTTTTTTGCTTAAATTAAAATCGTTTAAAGAACGCTCCCTCATCAGCTTTTCATCTCACAAGGAGGTTTCTGAAAGGGATTGCAAATCTACACAATTTAAAGGCGCAACAAAATTTTTTTAAAAAAAGATTCGGCAGATTTTTTACTGCCGAATATTGGGTTTTAAAGTTAGCTCTTAATTTGAAGCCTGAATAAATCCAGTATTCAATAATGCTTCTTTATGATTGCTGAGATAGGATTGATATTTAGTTTTATGTTTACTTACCTGGCGGCGTAACGATTCAATGGATTTGTCTGTTGCCTCTTCAAAAGATTTGCAGCGCTCCTTGGCAAATAACTGGCTTCCGGGGATCAATAGCTTAATTTCGACGATCTTATTTACTTCATCCCCCGAATTCTCTAATTTAAGGTATACTTCACCATTAATAATCTGATCGAAGAAGTGATCAAGCTTATCAACTCTTTTCCGAATGAAATTCAATAACTTTTGGTCAGCGTCAAAGTGAATGGATTGTACTCTGATTTTCATTTTTCCTCCTTTTTTAGTGATGTAGTTATTTTTTCAATAGGCACATTTATCTAATTTATTTCTAAGGTCAGGCTTTCGGATGGGCCTGTTTATATACTGCTTTTAAGCGTTCGACAGAATTGTGCGTGTATATTTGCGTAGCCGCAAGGCTCGAATGACCCAGAAGTTCTTTAATAGCATTCAGATCAGCACCATTATTTAACAAGCCTGTTGCAAAGGTATGCCGAAGAACATGAGGGCTTTTTTTAGTTTGAGTAGATACTTTAGTAAGGTAATAATGAACTATCCTGTACACCAGTTTTGGATACGCCTTTTTTCCCTGATCAGTTACAATAAGCATCTCGTTATCAAACAGCTTATTTTTTTCATCACAATATTGTTCCAGAAGTTTTATCAGCGACTTATTTAAAGGTATAATGCGTTCTTTACTGCGCTTTCCTAAAACACGGATATTACTTTCGTACCTGTTTATGCCAGATTCCTTCAAAGAAACCAACTCGGCTAGTCGCATACCTGTGCCGTACAGCAATTCAATAACCAGTTTATCACGAAGCCCTCCAAAATTATCTGGAAATTCAAACTGATCAAGCAGTGAGTTAATCTTGTCTTCCTCAATAATTACAGGAAGCCTTTTACCAACTTTAGGACCCTTAATCTGAATTACTGGATCTTTATCAATTAATTGCTCACGCATAAGAAACTTGTAAAATGACCGGAGCGTCGAGATCTTTCTGTTTATCGTTTTCGGGTCTGTCTTTTGATCCATCAATTCAACCATCCATGAGCGGATATCATAGTGTGAAACCGCGTGGATATCCGATTGGCTTTGTGCGATAAATTCAGAAAATTGAAGGAGATCTTTGTTGTAAGCGCTTATGGTATGCGGAGAATACCTTTTTTCAAACTGCAGATATTGTATAAAACGCCCTATAAACATGAAAACTATTTATATATCCTTAACAGTGAATATACAAATAGTTCTTATGAAAAAAATATTTTTTAAAAACTTATACCGTTTCCTGGTTTAAGCCTTGCTTGTAAATCGCTTTTTTAACAGTAGTTCTGCGTGTGATAGACTTTTTCTCATATGCCTGGCGACTGCGGAGCTCTCTTAAAACACCTGTTTTTTCGAATTTCTTCTTAAAACGTTTTAATGCCTTGTCTAATGATTCGCCGTCTTTTATATTGATAATGATCATAATCTGAAATACCTCCTCTCGTTAAGGATTGCAAAGGTAATTAAAAAACTGATACTCAAAATAGAATTGCCCGGGTATTTATCAATTAGTAAGCTCATGCAGATCCATCACATTTTCAGGATGATATATTCCGGCCTGTGATAATATATTTAATATCATTGCTGTCCGGTAAAAGAATAAAGTTATAAAAAACGAAGGCCGTGTCCTATTAGACAGATGATTTTTAGATTTTGGTAAAAGAACCTCCCTCTATGTTTGAAACAGGGATAATTGTTCTTGATTGAGATTGTTTAAATCGCCCCAGTGACCATCCGGGTTTTTCAGGAATTTAAACAGATCAAGATAGGTCATTAAA
>DATLXK010000056.1:0-27377 GCA_035575925.1 Sphingobacteriaceae bacterium | reverse complement strand
CACATCATACAACCAAGCAATCGCCCAATAACAGATACGCGGAATCTCTATCCAAAATCGCAGCATAATGAAAGAAAATCATCACAAATTATTAACTTAACAAACCGAACTTTTGGTCTCGATATTGGGGAGTGTTATATTATACGATAAGACTCCTGTTAGTTTTACCAGTTATGACAGTAAAAAGGTTTCCGGTATCAGAGGGTTTGCCTCCAGTAACGCGATACAAATCCTGGTTATTAATATTGATTCGTTTGCGAAAGATGAAAATATCATCAATAAACCCAACGATAAGCTAAGCGGTAAAAAACCTGTTGAATTTATTCAAAGCTGCAACCCAATTGTTATTGTGGACGAGCCGCAAAACATGGAGACAGAAATCCGGAAAAAGGCAATACAAAATCTTAACCCTCTTTGCACACTTCGCTATTCTGCCACGCATACGCACCTTTACAACCTGATGTATTCATTAAATCCCGTTAAGGCTTATGACTTGGGATTAGTAAAACAGATAGAGGTGGATTCGGTATTAAGCGAAAATGATTTTAATTCTTCTTTTATACAACTTGAAGCGATAACCCGTAGTGGGAATAGTATCAAAGCAAAGGTGACGATTGATGTAAATACAGCCCAGGGCATTAAACGAAAATCTGTACAGGTAAGTAAAAACAGTCTTGATCTTTTTCTTTTATCTGGTGGAAATTCCAAGTATGAGGGACTAAAAGTTTATGAGATTGATTTTGGCAATGATCAGATTGAATTAACAAATGGTATTGTTTTAAAAACTGGCGAATCGCGAGGAGGAATGAATGATGGCGTAATGAGATTCATGATCCAAAAAACCGTAGAAGAGCATTTAAAAAAAGAAAAGGCATATAAGGATAAAGGGATTAAAGTGCTTTCACTGTTTTTTATAGACAGGGTGAAAAACTATCGGGAATATGATAGCGGTGGTAATGCAATTAAGGGAAAGTTCGCAGAATGGTTTGAGGAAATATATCTTCATGAGGTGTCAAAGCCAACTTTCAAAGACCTACTCCCTTATACAGCAGATGAAGTACATAACGGATATTTTTCAAAAGATAGTAAGGGAAGGGTAAAAGACACTGGTGGTGAAACACAACTGGATGATGATACTTACAAGCTCATCATGCAGGAGAAAGAGAGATTGCTTGATATGAATACTCCGCTTCGTTTTATATTCAGCCATTCGGCTCTTCGTGAAGGTTGGGATAACCCCAATGTATTTCAGATATGCACCCTTAATGAAACGAAGTCTGAAATTAAAAAACGTCAGGAAATAGGAAGAGGCCTGAGATTATCAGTGAATCAATTGGGCCAGCGTATTTTCGATAGAAACATTAATAAACTGACGGTTATTGCCAACGAAAGTTATGAGGAATTTGCTAAAGCTTTACAATCTGAAATTGAACAGGATTGTGGTGTTAGCTTTTCAGGAAGAATAAAAGATAAAGGGAAAAGGGAAAAAGTGAATTTGCGGAAGGGTTTTGAAGCAGATCCTAAATTTCTTGAGATTTGGGATAAAATAAAGTTCCATACCCGGTATAACGTGGAGTATAATACAGATAACCTTATAACTTTAGCTGCTAAGGCCATAAAAGGCATGCCCGAAACACGGAAACCTACCATTACCTCTACTAAAAAAAGAATAGTAATAACGGATGAAGGTATTGACGGGCAATTGATAAGTGATAGTGGAGATGATAGCTATGGATTAAGTTTTGAAATACCGGATATGCTGGCTTACATACAAAGTAAGACGGAATTAACCCGCAGCACAATTTTAGAAACAGTAAAGAAGTCTGGCAGAATAAATGAGTTGCTTGTGAACCCTCAATTATTTATGGACAATGCGGTAAGTGCCATCAAAGCTGTATTATATGAGCTGATGATTGATGGTATAAAATATGAGAAGATTGGAACGCAGATGTATGAAATGCACCTGTTTGAGGATAATGAAATAGAGATTTATATTGACAAATTTACTCATACTGTTAATACTCCCGACAAAACCATTTATGATAACTATATGCCGCTTGACTCGCAGGTGGAGAGCGATTTTGCAAAAGATTGCGAGACCAGCGAGAATATTGGGTTTTATTTCAAGCTCCCTTTCTGGTTTAAGATTGATACGCCTATTGGGAAGTATAACCCAGATTGGGCGGTAATATTTAAGGGGGAGAAGAAGATCTATTTTGTTGCAGAAACTAAGGGTGCAGGTCAGGAATTAAGAGGTAGTGAAAGCATGAAGATCAAATGCGGGAAGGAACACTTTAGAAATTTTGAGGAAGTAGTGTATAAAAGAGTGTCAACAGTAAGTGAATTAAGATAGGGGCAGGATAGATTTTATAATCAACATTAAAAATCAATGGGATAAGAAATATTATGGATAACGATTTTACTCCACAATACTCAGATATTATTTTTTACAGTTCCCCTGAAGGAAATGTAAAAGTGGAGGTCGTGTATAATAACGATACTTTTTGGCTTACGCAGAAAGCAATGGCGGAACTATTTGGGGTAGAAGTTCCCGCTATAAGTAAGCATTTGGCTAATATATTTGAAACCAATGAATTACAAAAAATGGCAACTCTTTCCATTTTGGAAACAGTTCAGAAAGAAGGTGACAGAAATGTAAAGCGCAAGTTAGAGTTTTATAACCTTGATGCGGTTATTGCCGTAGGGTACCGTGTAAATAGCTTCCAGGCTACTCAATTCCGTACTTGGGCAACCAAATTATTGCGTGAATTTATTATTAAGGGTTTTGTGTTAGATGATGAGCGTTTGAAGCAAGGTGAAAAATTCGGTAAAGATTACTTTGACGAGCTGCTTGAGCGTATCCGGGAAATCCGGGCTAGCGAACGCAGGTTCTATCTTAAAATAACCGATATATACGAGCAGTGCAGCATTGATTACAGTAAAGACGCGGAGATAACCCAAATGTTTTTTAAGACCGTTCAGAATAAACTGCACCATGCCATTAACACTCGTAAATTACAGAAGTAGGAAAGGCGAACCATCTCCTTCTCTCGTAAGTGGTTGGATTATAGTACGATATAGTATCGGTATGGTGAAAACACCAACCGTAAGAAAATCCCGCACTGGCTTAAGTTTGCGGTATTCTTGCTGAGCAATTTATTCTAAATCTTGTCGCTGCTCCTTAATGCTTTTTATCATGTTGCTTAACATGTAAAAAATCAAAAGACCTATAATCCAAATAGATAAATAGAAACAAATTTTACTAAAGAAATCGCTGTACGTGTTGTATATCTCCCTCAACATATAATATTCGAGATAAAAAGGCCCAAATATCAAAATAGCTAAAGGGGATAATATTATAAACCCAAATAAAGCTTGAAGGATATGAACTTTTTCAGTGTTGAATTTGGAGAATTCGATTGAATATGAAAACGGCATTAAGATTCTTACAATCCCGCTATGCTTAGTATCTTCAAGATCTTTGAAATTATAATCATGCTTGTAAATGCTCATTGCAATAAATTTTACAATTCTAAAAACCTCAGCTTTATGCCCAGAAGTTATGACTATATCTAAAAGTATATATGAAAATAGCACTGGGAGTATTTTTACAATCACGCTTATATCAGCAATTGAAACGGGTCCCACTTGAAAAGATTGAATGCTTTTCCCCGAACTGATAAAGTATAAAAAAGCAACGATAATCAAATATAAAGTTAGTCTGTCGATGCTTGAGTTAAGGCTTTTTAACTTTTCATAAGTCTTGTTGTAAAAATCTAATAGAAGATCGTGATTGTTTTCTTCTATAAATTTCAAGATTTCTTGTCTACTCATATTTGGTTAGAATTGGTTTAACACTTGTAAATTACAGAAGTAGGAAAGGCGAACCATTTCCTTCTCTCGTACGTGGTTGGATAAAAGTACGATATAGTATCGGTATGGTGAAAACACCAACCGTAAGAAAATGAATCTTAACTTTTCTAAATTCCCAATAAATTTTGTTCTTTTAAATATTGTTAACTGCTTGAGAAAAGTTTATTACACTTCCGTTATATGTTAAGCGTTATAATATTATATTGATATTAGAGTTAATTATATCTTTGCACTCCGATAACTAATTAACAATGGCACTAGCAATTAAATCAATACCTGTACTTAGAGCAGAAGTTGCGACTTCATTTGTAAGGAATGCTTCTGCCCAATCTGAAAAAAAAGCAACAGTTGATTTTTCTAAGCAATCTGAACAAGCGTCTAAAATTTTAGCAAAAGCAAAACTTAAATAGTTTTAATATTGCTATTAGAGAACTGTACCTTCCGCCCTTTTAATCAAGAAATATTAAATACCTGCAAACCTTTTGATTGCGGTCATGAGGATTTAAACGATTTTTTCCTAAACGATTGTATTCCGTATTCAAATGATTTGATTGGTAAATCGTATTGTTTCACTTTAGATGAAAATCCTAAAACAATTGTCTGTGCCTTTACTATTTCAAATGATAGTATTAAAGTTGCTGATTTGCCCAATGCAAGGAAAAAGAAGGTAAATGAATTAATTGCCAGAGCAAAACACTTTAGAAGTTATCCCGGTGTTCTGATTGGTAGATTAGGGGTAAGTCAAGAATTTAGAGGGCAAGGAATTGGCCCTGAGTTAATGAACTTTATTAAAGCTTGGTTTATCGATGGGCAAAATAAAACAGGTTGTCGATTTATAGTTGTCGATTCTTATAACGAATCTAGTCCCTTAAGCTTTTACAAAAAGTGTGGCTTTAAAACTCTGTTTAGTACAGAGGAGCAAGAAATGGAATATTTGAACATGCCCCAGGATGAAAAATTAAGTACTAGATTAATGTACTTCGATTTAATTGTCTTAAAATCATAATACCAGCCCATTACCTTCAGCAAGGTTCATTCCTTAGCGCTAATCCGCCTCCTGCTCACCAGCTTCCGGTAACGCTCAAGCAATTCATCAGACATTCTTAGTGATTTAAAACGTCATACTAGTAAAGCATTACTTGAAGCAATTCAAGCTAATCCATCCGAAAGCCGTAAGGAGTGGATGATGTGGATTTTCAAATCAGCAGGTAGGGTCCGGCGAATATAAGAATGGATAATCATAGGGACTTATTAACAAATAGGTGTATGTCGCGACAATTTTAGCTGTTCAATAATCCCGTGGGGACGACTTAAGAATCGTTCTTGCTTCCAGGAAATGTCAATTCAAAACTATACCTTAGGCACATTATTACCCTGATAACCATGATTAAACATCTACCCAAAAGGCTTAAACATTTATCACAATTTGTTTTAATAGCTTTCATTGTTGTTTCCTGTAGCAAAAAAGAAACCGACGGACCTATAATAGCTTCTCAGGCTAATGAGCTCGTTAGTATCACTATTAAACGGAGTGATAACCCTACAATGAAGGATGAAGCATATGTCTTCAGAAATGCACAGGAAGTTAGTATAACGCTACCTATGGAAACGAACCTTCAGGCTGTTAAGGCAGAATTTGTCGTTTCCCCCAAAGCGAAAGTATCCATCAACAACCAGACATTGATTAACAATACCGGAACACTGGATTTATCCGGAATCGTGGCGTTTAAAGTTACGTCGGAGGCGGGTTCAAGCCAGACTTATACCATAATGGGAAAACAAGGGCGTAAAGAATTGGATAAGCTGGTTTACGAGTTTAAGGCAAAATATAACATACCCGGAATCTCTTTGGCGCTCTCCAAAACCCAGGGCTCCAAGGTGCTTTACAGGAGCGGTATCGGTTATTCCGATAAAGAGAGCCAGGTACGCGTACAACCGAATCATTTATTCCGGCTTGGGAGTATGTCGAAGCAGTTTACCTCCATCTGCATAATGAAGCTAATACAACAGGGAAATTTCAATATTAATAATAAGGTTTTTGGGCCGGATGGAATTCTGGCTGAGTTTTCTGCCACGTCTGAAATGTCCAGGAGAGTCACAGTAAGACATTTATTAGAACATACCAGCGGATGGACAAGCGACCCCGATCCGCTCTTTACATCATCTTTCAGAGGCCAAACCCTGGATCAGCGTATCAACCATATGCTCATCTCCACACAAAAAGAACCCGGAACAGTTCACAGCTATTACAATATGGGCTTCGCTACACTGGGTAAAATAATTGAAAAAGTAAGCGGTAAAAAATTTGAAGTATTTCTAAAAGAGGTGCTATCTGAAGCAAATATTACAGATATCCATGTTGGTGGCAACCAAACTCAAAGGCGGCTTAATGAAGCAATATATTATTCGCAAGATGGCGCAAACGGATACCTGAACGAGATGGAGGTGATTGCAGCGGCTGGTGGCCTTATCGCTTCAACAGATGAATTGCTCAAACTCCTTACTCATATTGACGGATTGTCCAATGTGCCGGATATTTTGACACCGGAAATAAGAACAATGATGTTTACGCCCTCCAGTGTAACTAACCGTTATGCATTGGGATGGCGAATGAATCACACCTTGTATGGGAGCTCACCTTATCACGGGGGTAATCTGGCAGGCACCGCTACCATGTGGGTGGTTGGCGACATCAATTGTGTGGTGCTATGCAATTCAAGATCGTACATTTTGGGATTTGACGACGCGACATATGTGTTGCTCAGAGATCTGATTGCAACAGCATCCGGTTTGAGTTGGGATTAGCTATCTGTACCCTGTCCTCAAACATTGCAGGCCTGTAATTACTGCACACTGTGTATCCGGAAACACAGGAAGAACGAACGCTCCTGTTGCTACAGAAGTTTGCGCTGCATGTTTAGATGAGCTACCAGCTTCGACGGGTGCATTGTCCTGCTGCCCGATCCACATCTGGCAGGGCATCTCATAAGGTGGAAACGCTGCCACTGGATAAAGTTATACCCTTATTAAAAAAATATTAACGTTTATAAAACACTATGCACGTTCTGGTAAACGATACGATACTTTTGAAGAAAGAGGTTACAATCCGGATCACAAACCTTTCTGTTCAATAAGGCTATGGTATTTCTATTTCTTGAAGATCTAACAGGCAAACCTGTTTTTCTAGAGAATTAATTAGCGGGCTTTAGAGTTTTTGAAAGCTAAATTATTGTTTCAAAATCCGGGTAGTAAAGTCAGTAAATGCAGCTTGCTGATTGGCCTGGAAATTTTGCTGATCAATTAAAAACTGTTAATACAATCATACATATCTCCTCGCGTGCGCCAGCTATATGTGCATCTTACTGACTTCCCGGCTTTATTCTCTAAACCTATTCTGTCTGCGACCTGAAGCTGGAAATATAAATTCCTGAATAAAGAAGAGGCCTTAAGCCAGCCTGAGTGCAAAGGTATTCTGACAGGATCTATAGGGTTTTGTGAGCTAATCTTCCTATAAACCTCCTACTTTAAATCCTTATTTACATTAACCCATGAAAAGAATTCACCTCTTTTCAATTTTTGATATTGAGATAATGATGATCCACTTTCATTGTTCGATTGCTGACCCGGATGTTCAAGCGGGGCATAAATCTTTCCTTTAGAGTCTTTAAACAGGAACATCAAAGTGGATTCATCCCCAGGCTTGGTAAGCCATCCCCCCGACATAAAAACATTGCCCTTATTATCTGCAGCTAATGATCCTATATAAGCCGGCGTTCTGCCATCCTGGTCTATGAGCTTACCATGATCTATAAAAGGGTTTTTGTCGTTTTTATCCAATGCTACACTTCTGAGATGAAGGTTATTAACATGAAAACCATTTTTGTCAGCAGGGACATCTCTTTTTCCCTCGGTATCGTAATGCCTGCTTGAGGTGTTATCACCTCTCTGAATAAAATACACCCGAGTACCTCCCAATGCTACAGACAGAAACGTGTTACCAATATAAGCAACCGGGGTAAAAGCCGCTTTTGATGAAATATCTTTTTGCGGATCGAATATCCACAACCTCTCGTCTCCACCACCATAATCGCCCATGGTAAATAAACATCTCTTACCGTCATCAATGGGTTGAGCCCAGGTCCAAGAAGCGCCTTTAATTTTCGGGTCATTTGCAGGGGCGCCATTAGGAAATAACTTTGGCTCAGGAAATGCATTTTCGTAGGTTATAATCGAGTCTTTTTCGGGATCATAGCAATACAAATTGCCTTTACCTTTCCACTTGGTTATCCAAACTTTTCCCTTATCGTCTAAATAAAAATAAAATGCCGCTTTACCATCATCCAGTTTTCCCAAATCCTTTTTCTCTCTGGTAATAAGATCGATCTGGTACAGGTGTTGGCCTTCTGCCTTATCTTTAGGGGCAAAGGGCACCGCCATTAAATAGGCTTTGTTTCTTTTTTTGTCGACCTCTATAGCTGAATAGGTTGAAAAGCCTGGTTTGGTAATACCATAATTCGTCCATTTTTTATTAGCCAGATTGTAACTGAGAAAATAAGAACCCGCATATTTATCCAGAACCTCATCCCAATAGGCGGCGAGGTGAGTTGCAAGAAACAAATTTCCATTATGTTCGATAATTGGACTATGAACCTTACCCTGAGGGGTATTTTTTGATACATCATCACCAACTAATTTTGTAAGGTCTTTAGCTAGCACCTCTAATTTTTTGGTTGATGGATCAAATTTGAAAAATCCGCCACCATGATATAAACCGTGAGAAGCAGATCCGAAATAACAGGCCCCGTCTGAAGCGACGGTTATTCCCTGCCATTGACCATCGTAATAGGGAGATATTTTATTTAAAGATATAGTATTGGCGCGGCATAACTTTTCCTGAGATGTAAGTTTATTACTGGTCTTACAGCTTAAAAATGCTGTGATAAACAGTAGTACAATGCCGGAGCTTTTAAAATAAGAATTCATAGTACGGTTTTTCATTTGTTATCGACCTATTTACCTTGTTGCTATTCTTTTGATTACTTCATCAGTAATTTTAAAATACTGCCTTGTTGGCACTTTGGATATTTTGTATCTATTGCCTCCACCAGGCATATCAATTATTACATCCACTTTTTTGAAGCCGGGTGTTCCAAAATGCACATCAGAAGTGGTGCCTGAGCTGTATCCGTTAGAAATACTAACTACCTTAATGCCAAGCAAATCTTTCTTCACGCCAGCTTTACCCGGTTTATAAATTTTAACAATACCTCCAATACCATTCCGGTTTTTCTCTGAAGCGATATCAAGTCTTAACGTTATATAATCTTTTGCGTTTGGTGTTACATTTTTAAGCAGCGGGGAAATTTCATAGGCATACCATTGTGCTCCCACAAAATCCAGGAGTCCATCCCGGTCGAAATCAAAAAGAGAAGCGGCGGGCCAATAATTTAATCCTTTTGTAGGTGCGTTTGACTTGCCGGGGCCTGTAAAAATGGGCAGGTTGCTTTTATCTGTTCCTGTATTGGTATAAAAAAAATCATCTCTCGATGATACCTGTATATCCATGTCCCCATCATTGTCTAAATCCTCAATCTCTACATGAGGTTGTTTAGATGAAGCATTTTTTATACCTACTTTATCGGTTACATTTTCAAAAACAGGATTTCCGGAAGCATCATTACCTTTATTTATAAAAACGGAAATCCGGTGAATTTCTTCTTTCTTAAAATGCTCTCCCATAACAAAATCTATCAAACCATCACCGTTTAAGTCGCCGGTATTTGCGCCACAGGTCCAGTTATAATTACCTTCTTTTCGGATAACTTTATTCTTTTCATCGGTAAATTGCGGAGGTAGTTTCCTGAACGTACCATTCTGGTTGTTAATGTACATTTCTGATGAATGAGCGAAAAATATATCCGGCCACGTATCACCATTTACATCACCCACAAATCCACCCAGACCGTGGAAGTGTAAAGGCAAACCAGCCTTTTGCGTAACGTCTTCAAAAACCATATTTCCCTTATTACGCATCAGTTTTGATCTGCCAACTGACCATTCCCAAACATCATCTTCCTGCATTAATAAATCCAACAAACCGTCCCCATCATAATCTAAAACGAACGTATTTCTGCCAGAAACGGAATCCTGGTCGAAAATAAGATTGCTGTTGGCAGTAACATCGGTCATATTTCCGGTACCATCATTTTTAAACAGGTAATTATTTTTTTTAGGGTTGTCTTTTTTTAACTTTCTACCATAATTTGAAAGATGAGAACTTATCAGATCCAGATGGCCGTCATTGTCAAAATCAGCAAAAGCCGCCCCGCTGGAAACACCTTTGACTTCGGTTGGTGACGGACTAACTTCAGTAAAACCTTTTCCTTTATTATTAATAAAAAGCTTATCCGGCTCCGGATACCCGGGATGCCCAAGGTGATTGTAAGCGGAATCGGCATGATTTGTAAATGTCCCTATAAATAAATCGGGGTAGCCATCATTATTTATATCTCCAGTGGCTACAGAATGACCATTAAGCCCTTTAACCAGTTCATACAGGCCCGATTCTTTTGTGTAATCCCTGAATGTTATTTCGTTATTTTTTACTGGTTTGAGAATGCGGCAACCTGAAAAGCAGTAAACACCTATCAGGATAAAAATTATAAGGTATACCGATTTAATAAAATTTTTGAACATGCTCAAATTATATTAGATGATTACTTTAAAACCTACATCCGTGATTTCGTTCGCCCAAGTTAATACGAAAGTTTAAAGGTCTAACTGCAAATCCTTCGCAATTATGGTACTATTTTGCAATATCGCCACCCTGGGAAATGCTGAAGATATTTTAGCAGGATAATTTAATTAACCTGAAGTTGATTGTTATGACAATCGATCTTGTTGTCGAACGGGGTTGTTAAACTGTTCAATCAGAGCAATTAACAGACCGATGAGTTCTATTCATCAGGATCTGAAGTGAGTAATTTCAATTTAATTAATCAAACTTATTTAATCCTTTATTTATGAAATCAAAACTTAAATTATTAGATAAGGCGCTTTATAGGGCAGGTTGCAGCCCTGAAATTTGAAATAAGCACATATTAAATATATGTAAGTTATTATTATCGGGTAGCTTTATTAAGCTAGGTGGATATTCTGATAGGCTGGTAGAAACATATGTAAGGGAGAGTGGTAATAAATCATCCAACCGAAACAAAAACACGTAAGGGCTTATTAGTTATATAAGAATTAATTTACCTCGTTTTTATGGAAAACTTATTAATTAAAAGAAAGGCCAGAGTATTTAAAAGCAAAAATATATTAAAGGCTATTTACTTATTATTCTTTTACGGATTAGTTGTGGCGTGTAACAGTAATCAGTCAGTAAATACTACTTCCGATTCAGATAGTTTAGCCTCTATGGAAATATCTGATACCATGGGGATTAAACCCACAGGGCCTAAGCCTGACTGGGCTCCGGGCATTATGCCTGAATCGCAGGCGGTAATGGAGAAATTGATGAGTTACAAGGATACTCCTATCCCACAATTAACTGCTCAGGAAGCAAGAAAAAATCATACACCAACAGATGCCGTAATGGATCTGATGAATGAAAATAATATATCCGTGCCACCATCTATGGTTGATACTATGGGTAAGAATATTCCCGTAACCGGAGGCAATATTCATGTACGGATGTATACTCCCAAGTCCGGAACAGTGCCATTTCCCATGATTGTTTACTATCATGGGGGAGGGTTTGTAATTGCTGATCTGGATGTATATGACGCTTCAGCAAGAGCACTGTCAGAGCAGGCAGGAGCTGTTGTAGTATCGGTAGCATACCGGTTGGCACCTGAATTTAAATTTCCAACGGCCCACATGGATTCTTATGCAGCTTATGAATGGGCTGTCAAAAATGCCGCTTCATTAAAAGCAAATCCAAAAATGGTTGCAGTTGCCGGAGAAAGCGCAGGCGGTAACCTGGCAATAAACACAGCTATAATGGCAAGGGATAAAGGATTTACTTTACCGGTTCATATATTAAGTGTTTATCCAATTGCACAAGCAGATATGAATACACCTTCTTATCAGAAAAACGCAAATGCAAAACCTCTTGATAAACCGATGATGGCCTGGTTTACAAAGAACTATTTAAATAATGCGGCAGAAGCAAAAGACACAAAAATTTCTTTAGTAAATGCTAACCTGAAAGGACTTCCCCCAACGACTATAATAACTGCAGAAATAGATCCCTTGCAAAGCGATGGCATGATGCTAACTGATAAACTGAAAGCTGCCGGTGTAACGGTTAACAGCAAAAATTATGATGGAGTAACTCATGAGTTTTTTGGAATGGCTGCAGTAGTTCCTCAGGCAAAAGAAGCTCAGGCGTTTGCTGCTCAACACCTTAAAAGCGCATTTAATAAGTAGGATAATATTTTTTTTAGAAAAGGGGCTTTACGTCCCTTTTTATTATCTGTATACTACCTATCAGTATCCTTGATGGATCTAAAGATTCACTAATTCGATATGGTTCGTAATTGTCATATATTTGGGACTAAGCAGCTATCGTAATTCTCTTTAATTGCTTGATTAGGATCACTTCTTAAAGTTATCTTCTTATTTTTTACTCAGTTGCCAGGATTGACAGGGGCTAAAAAAGAAACCCCGGCCTTTACCATGGTTGTAATAATTCAAATCTTATACGGTGTGAACTTATTTCTTTTTGTATTCAGCATTAAGGCCCGAAACTACTTCTTTGGTAATGTCTAAACTACCATCTGCATATAAAACACCAGGATTTGCTTTAGAGTAAGTTAATACAAATTTGTATCCCTTGTTTTTTGCATACGTTTTAAGATATTCCGAAACACGGTTATAAAGCTTTTCATTTTCAGCAGCTTCTTCGTTTTGCAGAGCACTGCCGGCATTTTGGTTAAACGCAGCAAGCTCTTGTTGCTTACGTGCTAAACGCTCCTCAGTTGCTGCCCGCTGATCTGCAGGCATATTTGCTGCTCCGGATTGATATGCTGCAACTTCACGCTGAAATGCCGCACCCTTGCCCTGAAGATCGCTTTGCGCCTTTTTAGATTTTTGTTCAAACCGGGTTTTTACTTCCTTAAAATATTCATAGTTGTTTAGCAGTGAGTCTGAGTTTACATATACAATCTCATTGTTTTTTTGAGTTGTTGATGTCGTTACCGTGTTAGACTTCGGCTGCTCATTTTTGCAGGAAATAACTGCTATTGCTACTGTTATTACGGCGGTAATTTTAGTTACACTCGATAATATAATCTTCATGGTTATTAGTTTCAAAATTTAGGCAAAGATAAACTTTAGCATCAAGTATCCTAAACATTTAGCACCTGTTCATAATCAGGGATTAAGCTACTCATTTATTTATCCACAAATTAGCTTAAACCACCTTAAAAGCTTATTTTTGATACTTTGTTGTTTACATGTTTATGAGCGAAGAAAAGGAAGACAAATCAAATTATTCGGCCGATAATATACAGGTTTTAGAAGGTCTGGAAGCTGTTAGAAAAAGGCCGTCTATGTATATTGGTGATACAGGTTTTAAAGGCCTTCATCACCTGGTTTACGAAGTAGTAGATAACTCTATTGATGAGGCCCTTGCAGGATATTGCAGCGATATCAATGTAATTATTCATACAGACAACTCGATCACTGTAGAAGATAACGGGCGTGGTATTCCTACTGCCATGCACACCAAAGAAAAGAGGTCGGCACTGGAGGTAGTTATGACCGTTCTGCACGCCGGCGGAAAGTTCGACAAAGACACCTATAAAGTTTCAGGTGGTTTACATGGTGTTGGTGTATCGTGTGTAAATGCGCTGTCTATACACTTAAGTGCGGTAGTACACCGCGATGGTAAAATATTTACGCAAGAATACCAACGTGGCAAGCCCATGTTTGATGTAAAAGTTATTGGGGAATCCAAACGCACCGGAACTATTGTGAAGTTTAAACCGGATGATGAAATATTTACATTAACAACGGAATATAAGTTTGATGCGTTAGCTGCACGTTTACGCGAGCTTGCGTTTTTAAATAAAGGTATACGCCTGAAGCTAACTGACGAGCGGGAAGAAAACGAAGATGGGTCATTTCTTAGCGAAGAATTTCATTCTGAAGGGGGATTACGCGAGTTTGTAAAATATCTGGACGGAACACGTAATTCTTTAATTCCAGAACCCATTTATGTTGAAGGTATAAAACAAGGCATTCCGGTTGAACTGGCTATGCAATACAATGATACGTATACAGAAAATGTTCATTCGTACGTAAATAACATCAATACTCATGAAGGGGGTACCCACGTTGCAGGTTTCCGGAGAGGACTAACCAGAACATTAAAATCTTATGCAGAAAAATCAGGATTACTTAAAAATCTGAAGATTGAAATAACCGGAGATGATTTCCGGGAAGGATTAACAGCTGTGATCTCTGTAAAAGTGCAGGAACCACAGTTTGAAGGTCAAACCAAAACCAAGTTGGGAAACAACGAAGTGATGGGTGCTGTGGATATTGCTGTTGGCGAAATTTTGGGTAATTATCTGGAGGAAAATCCGAAAGAGGCAAAAATGATTGTTAATAAGGTAATTCTGGCAGCTACAGCACGTGCAGCAGCAAGAAAAGCTCGTGAAATGGTGCAGCGCAAAAGCATAATGGGTGGCTCAGGCCTTCCCGGGAAACTTGCTGATTGTGCCAATAACGATCCTGCATCATGTGAATTATATCTGGTAGAGGGCGACTCTGCAGGCGGTACAGCCAAGCAGGGCCGGGATAGGAACTTTCAGGCGATTCTTCCGTTAAAAGGAAAAATTTTGAACGTTGAAAAAGCAATGGAACATAAGATCTACGAAAATGACGAGATCAAGAATATGTTCACCGCCCTGGGTGTTAGTATTGGAACGACAGAAGATGTTAAAGCCCTTAACCTGGATAAACTTCGTTACCATCGGGTTATAATCATGACCGATGCTGACGTGGACGGATCTCACATTACTACCCTGATCCTTACATTCTTCTTTCGCTACATGAAGGAACTTATTGAGTTTGGATACGTTTATATTGCCGCTCCTCCGCTTTATCTTGTTAAAAAAGGTAAAGAGCAGGAATATGCCTGGAATGATGATCAGCGGGATATAGCAATACAAAAATTAAAAGGCGCAGGGAAAGAAGAGAGCGTTCATGTTCAGCGTTATAAAGGTTTGGGTGAGATGAATGCCGAGCAATTATGGGAAACAACCTTAAATCCGGCAACACGTACCTTACGTAAAGTATCCATCGATAATGCTGCAGATTGTGATCATACATTTTCTATGCTGATGGGGGATGAAGTTGCTCCGAGAAGAGAATTTATAGAACGTAATGCAAAATATGCACGTATTGACGTATAAGCGATCCTGACCCTTTAATGAATTTATGATTATCGGGGAGGGTTTAATCGTGTTTTTCCAGTATATCTGAGGTAGATAACTGCACTGGCTTCTTTAGTAGATTGTATGGAGATCCGATGCTTTCGCTCTCCATCAATGATGGTAAGAGTGCATGTATTGGGCGGTATTTTACCCAGATTTTCCGCATACATAATAATTTCTGTCAGATTTGATCTTTTATCTAAACGTGCAGTAAATTTTTTAGGCTTTTTAGAGATCCTTATTTTTGATAAAAGAGCTTCTCTGTTTAGATAAACTGACACCGTATCTCCATCCTCTTTCATGTAATCTTCTACCTGGAGCTGTATTACAGAATTATTTACATTAATAATAACCGGATTCATAAGCTCGGTTCCAAGGAATTTCATTTTCGCAGACTTATCCTCTGTAATCATTTTCATTACATCACTAGGTATGGGCTCAATTCCATCTGGTTTTTGAGGATTGTATCGTTGCAAATAAACTTTACCAGGGGCACACTCGTCACCCCTGACAGTGGCCCCATTCCAATTACCAGTCAGGTAATCAATGCCATTTTTATGAGTAAAATCCATATCAGCTAATTTAATACAGAGTTTAAATGTATCATTAGATGTTTTATAGTTCAGAATTTTAAGTTCAGTAAGTGCAGATTTGCTCTCATTACTATTCACTGTTGCCATAAAATCCAGAAAACCTTCAAATTTTAATGTGTACCTGCCGTAGATATAAGAGCTTCCCGTTATAATATCGCCCTGCTGCGATTTTACATTTAAAGTATATCCTGAATTATAATATTGTACTCCACCCTCAGACGCAGTAATATAACCTTGCCAGATTCCCGTGTAATTTTGTGCTGATAAATGTAATGTAAATAACGTGGTAGCACCTGTCAATATTAAATTTTTAATGGTTAGTGAAATCTTCATTATTTTTTTGGCTTGTAGCGCAAATAAATGGCAGCGGTTTTTTGCTTATCCGATTCAATTAATATACGATGTGTCCGCTTTCCGTCAACTAGTAAAAGTGATGAGGTATTGGGTGGAATCTGTCCTAAATTTTCAGCATATAATAAAAGTTCATGAAGAGATATATGGGTATCTAATTTGAAATTTACCACTGCAGTGCGCTTAGATATTCCTATATTTTTAGCAATAGAATTCCGGTTCAGGTAGATGGATACCGTATCATTATCCACTTTTGAATAATCATTCAGCTGTAGCTGCAGGTTTGCATTATGTACAACTATTTCTTTAACTACGCGTGGAGCTGTGTTTAGGAAATTTGAAGAAAAATCAATTGCTGGGGGTGCCGTAGTTGCATTATTCTGAGCGGGTGTGATAACAGAATCTTGATTAGCCAGCAAATATTTTTCCAGCTCCTCTACGGTTCTTGCAAGAATTATTTGTCCGGGTATGCAGGGGTTCTTATCTCTTCCCGCGCCATCCCAGTTCCCTTCCAAATATTCCGTATTATTTACTTTCCGGTATGCCAGAGTGTAATTTTTAATACAAATTTCCCAGGGGAAAGGTACAATCTCCTGCATTACATCATTTGAATCTTCTTTCAAATATATGCGGTCGTTATCCAGGCTACCTGTAAAACCAATCTTAACCTTTAAAATATTCTTTTCGGTGGCATATGACTCGCCGGAAATAAAGTTGTTATTTTGTTTAATCAGTAATTCCAGGTTGTACAATTCTTTATATGCTCCAGGTTGTTGAGTGAGCTTACCATACCATTTTCCCCGTATATTTTGGGAAGTAGCCGACGATGAGCAGAACAGAATAAAAAGTGAATACAGGATAATCCTCATAACCATTCATTTTATCCAATGTATGGATAATATTCCAGTATAAAACAGCAGGTTATGTTATAAGTTTTAGTGATAGATTTTGGTAGTCTATAATAGCTTTATATTTCCTTAATATATCGCCTCCGAGTACACCTATTATGGGTGGAAGGTTAAGATTAGTATAGGTTGAGCATATGGTTGACAGATCCAGTATAGCCACCTGCAAATTAGGTAAATCAAGAGTGCCCATTGTAAGAGAAGGCAGTATAACCGTGTAGCTCTCCATAGAAACAGTTCCAAGACCCGCAGAAAGTAATTCAGACCTAAGTAAGTTTTTTGGATCCAAATATCTTTCGGTAGTGGATTTATCAAAAACTGTTCTTGACGCGCCGGTATCCAGAACGATATTAAAGATATGTCCGAAAACGACAACTTCCACCAATAAGTGGAAGCCGTCATCTTTTAGATCAATAAGTTCCAGCGGAACCAGTATTTCCATTAAATCAAACCTGATTCACGTAATACATTATTCATACTCCGTACCGATTCTGCACTTTTGATGAATTCAGTCTGTTCAGCATCACTTAATTTAAAGTCAAGAATTCGTTCCCATCCATTTTTTCCAATAATTACGGGAACAACCAGTGAAATATCATTTTGGCCATACTCACCATCCAAAGCAACCCCGCATGATATTAATTTTTTCTCATCACGTACAATGCTTTCCACCATAGCTGCAGTACCTGCCCCGGGTGCGTACCATGCAGAAGTCCCGATTAATTTAGTTAATGTAGCCCCTCCAACCATTGTAGCAGCAACCACTTTATCCTGTTGTTCCTTACTTAATAATTGTGTTACCGGTATACTATTCCATGTAGCATGATTGATTAAAGGAATCATTGTTGTATCTCCATGTCCACCAATAACTACAGCATTCAAATCTGAAGGGGAGCAGCCAAGTTCAAGGCTTAAATAATATTTAAACCGTGCCGAATCTAATGCTCCACCCATTCCCAGGATCCTGTTCTTGGGCAACCCGGATGTTTTCAGGGTCAGGTAATTCATGGTATCCATCGGATTTGAAACCACAATAACAATCGTATCAGGAGAATATTTTAGAATATTTTCAGTAACGCTTTTTACGATGTTGGCATTAGTGCCAATCAGTTCTTCACGGGTCATGCCGGGTTTACGAGGCAATCCCGAAGTGATAACCACCACTTCAGAACCTGCTGTACTTGCATAGTCGTTTGTTACACCTGTTACTTTAGTATCGAATCCAAGCAGTGCGGATGTTTGCATGATATCTATTGCCTTGCCTTCAGCAAAACCTTCTCTGATATCTAATAGAATAAGCTCTTCAGCTAATTCTTTCCTGGCAATATTATCTGCACAGGTTGCGCCCACGGCACCGGCTCCAACTACGGTAATTTTCATTTTTTTAAGTTAAAATATTAAGCTGCCCGAAAATAAAAAAACGAGTTGAATTACGAAGCGTTTCAGTTAAAAAAAGGTAATGGGGTATAGATTATTCTTCATCATCAAATATGGAGGCTTCTTCCGTTTTGCTTGATGCAGAAACCAGATGGTGTATTTCAGTAATTTCACTGCCGGTTAAATATCTCCATTCTCCGCTTTTAAGGCCTTTTAAAGAAATATTCATAATTCGGGTTCGCTTAAGTTTTAATACCGAGTAGCCTAACGTTTCGCACATTCTCCTGATCTGCCGGTTAAGCCCCTGGGTTAAAATGATACGAAATATGTTTTTATCCTCTGCTGTTATTGTACATTTCTTAGTAATCGTATCAAGGATAGACACGCCATTGGCCATTTTCTCTATAAATTGTGGTGTGATTGGCTTATTTACGGTTACCAGATATTCCTTTTCATGATTATTGCCTGCTCTGAGGATCTTATTAACTATATCGCCGTCATTCGTTAAAAAAATTAGTCCCGATGAGGGCTTGTCCAGCCGCCCGATTGGAAATATCCTCTTTTTGTAATTGATATAACTGATGATGTTATCCCTGATCTTAAGCTCTGTAGTACAGGTTATTCCTACCGGCTTATTGAAAGCCAGATAAACAGGCATTTCTTTCTTACTTATGGATAGTCCGTCTACTAAAACTGAGCATTTGTTCGATACTTTAGTTCCAAGTTGAGCAGGTTCTCCGTTCACTGTAACACGACCCTGATCAATTAACTTATCGGCCTCCCGCCGCGAGCAAAAACCGGTTTCACTAATAAACTTATTAAGACGCTTAAAATCTATATTATCTAAAGACACAAGTCAAATATTTCTATATGCAATTAATTGAGGCCTTACTGGCTAATTAAGGTACATCATTTCTTACAATCGATTTTAGAAAACTCCATGTTAAAACGGGATGCATCACTTAAATATGGCCTTCCCGTTTGGGTATTAATGCTGTAATTTTTTTGCAAAAGACGATTACCTTCAAGTTTGAACTCAACACTTAAAGTATCAGTTATTCCTTCCTGCATAAAGTTCCACACGGCTTTAATAATATCCCCGTTACGAACTCCGCTGATGGAGCCTTTCCTGGAATCTTTTTCAGAAGGAATGTGGTTAAAATCTCCGGATACCTTATTGCCTTCCATAACTAATCTAAGGGTTGTGGTATCTTGATTAGCCGTGCCGTCAAGACGCTGAAAGCAAAGAGGGACAGGGCTTATAAGTGCTGTATTAGTATCCATAGAAGTAGTGTCTTCAGATACATTTTTATTTACATTGGAAGTACAGCCAGTCAAAAGGAAAATCGCAAAAGCTGTTAAAGTGAGAAGTTTCATAATTCTATATTCTATTTTAACAATTTCATAGGAAAAGCTTATAGTTAGTTATTCAAAGCCGTTACAATTAGCAGTGGGTTTATTAACTCCTGCTCCTTGTTCATAAACCAAAGATGCCCCCAGGTGACTTGTATATACAAGATATCCTGTTCCGATTGCCATCAGAATAACTGACAGGTAATTAACGATAGACTTTGTCATGCTTTTTAAACGGGTGAAAAGAATAACTAAATATATTGAAGCTGCCGCCGAAAATAAATAAGCGAGTTTAAATGCCGAAAGCTCATGTTCTTTTAAAATAGTTGGATCGCAAATTTGCCGTGCAACAATACCGTCAGCTAAATTGCCTGTATAAATACTAATCCATGCTGTAACTGTGCCAAGCAGTAATAATACGCCACTTGCTGTTTGCCAATTTTCTTTCCTTTTTGAGTTTAAAAATAAAGCAGTAACACCGCTGATGGTGGCAATAATGAGCAAAGCAATAGGAAAATGCACAAAGAGGGGATGCCATATCTCTGTACGCCAAACCGGCATATTAAACACTATTCCAGAATTTTTACGGTTACAGGATCTAATCGTTTGCCTGTTTTTATAACACTAACCTCAACCTTTTTCCCTTTTGCAAGTTGATCAAACGATACTTCAGAACCGTTTTGTGTTAATGATGTTGAATCAGTAAAATATAATTCAAGCTTTTTTCCATCTGAAGTTTCTACGTAGATCTCAGATTTATCAGCCTCAACCTTATCCACGGTGCCCTGATAAGTTCCTGATTCTACGACTTCTGTTTTGTTTTCACAGGAGGACATCAGGAACACACCCATGATTAGTACCATAAAATTTAATTTTTTCATAATTCTATTATTAATGTTTTAAACCTCTGTAAAAATAGTGAAGGTTTAGTTGTGAACAACTGTTCAATAAATATTTATAAAAATGGAAATGAGTAAGGCTCTGGATTTTTGTTGTTTAAAAAAGTTAGTATTTAGTGTGTGACATTTTAACGTATCCGACACTTGAATTAATTTTTAAACTGGTTTATTCTTTTTACTCAGGTTATTAAGAATGATAAACCCAGCGAGACCTGAAATTACAGAACCAACAAGAATAGAAAATTTTGCTTCGGCAGTAAATTGCGGGTTACTGAAAGATAACAATGAAATAAATATGGACATGGTGAATCCGATACCTGCCAGAAAGCCCAACCCAAGGATATGTTTCCATGTTGAATGGGAAGGAAGTTTACTTAAACCCAGCTTTACAGATATAAATGAAAAGAGAACTACGCCTACAGGTTTACCTAAAAATAATCCGGTTATAATGCCCAAACCCAGCGGACTGTATAAGCCCTCGAGCATGGTGCTTTCAAAGCGGATGTTGGTATTTGCGAGGGCAAAAAGAGGCATTATAAAATAATTAACCGGAGCTACCAGACCGTGTTCCAGCTTTTCAAGAGGCGATATTTCTTTTACAGGATTTGTAGGTACAGTAAAGGCGAGTAGCACTCCTGCAATAGTGGCATGGATACCAGAAAGATGAACAAAATACCAAAGGAAAATACCCGGAATCAGATAAAAAATAAGTTTTTTAACACCAAAGCGATTAAAAAGCAAGAGCATACCAAAAATGCCTGCAGCATAAAGTAATGGATTAACGTGCAATTCATTAGTATAGAATAATGCAATTATAAGTATTGCACCCAGATCATCTACTATAGCCAGGGCAGCAAGAAAAATTTTTAGTGAAACAGGAACCTTCTTTCCCAGCATGGAAATGATAGCTAAAGCAAATGCGATATCTGTAGCCATAGGGATTCCCCATCCTTTGCCCGTTTCTAATCCGTTGTTAAAAAAAACATACGCAAGAGCAGGTATAAGCATTCCGCCAAGTGCTGCAAAAATGGGCAAGGCCGCTCTTTTAGGTGATGATAATTCACCTTCAACAAGTTCACGTTTGATCTCTAAACCAACCATCAGAAAGAACAGGGCCATTAGACCGTCATTAATCCATAAGCCGATAGGATATTGCAGATGAATAGCTGAGGTTTCAAATCCTAATTCTTTTTCAAGAAGATTTTGAAAGTCTGATCCAATCGGTGAGTTGGCAATTATTAAAGAAACTACCACACATAGTAGAAGGATAGCACCGCCAATTTGTTGAGAACGTAGAAAGTTTTTAAAAAGCTGAAAATTAATACTCACTGCCATACGGCCAAATTACAAAAATCAATGGTTAGCTATAAAATATCTTCCAGATTTCCTTTTCCGGACCTGATGATTTCAAACTCGCCCCGGGTACAATCCACCACTGTAGAGGGTTCGTTGTCGCCGTATCCGCCATCTATAACCAGATCCACAAGACCCTGGTATTTCTCATAAATTAATGCCGGGTCAGTAGAGTATTCTATAATGTCGTCATCATCATGTATCGATGTGGAAACAACAGGGTTGCCCAAAGCCCGTACAATTTCCCGTGAAATGTTGTTATCAGGTACACGGATACCTATTGTTTTTTTATTTGAGCTGAGCAGCTTTGGAACATTATTATTGGCATTGAATATAAATGTAAAAGGTCCGGGTAATGCTTTTTTAAGCATCCTGAAAGTAGAATTATCGATAGGTTTTATAAAATCCGAAATATGACTAAGGTCATAACAAATAAAGGAAAAATTTGCTTTCTCCAGTTTAATGCCTTTAATACGGCATATTTTTTCGATAGCTTTCGGATTGGTGATATCGCAACCTAACCCATACACGGTATCAGTAGGATAAATAATTATACCACCCTTTTTGAGCACATCAACTACCTGCCCAATGGCTTTTTCATTAGGGTTGTCCTGATAAATACGAATAAGCATATGAGTACAAATCTATAAAAGCATCTTTATGTTTAACTTTGAGTATGAATTATCTAATTCCTCCAGATACAAGAATTGGACATATACATCTAAAAGTAGCTGATATTGATCGTGCATTAACTTTTTATCGTGATCTTTTAGGCTTCGAAATCACTCAACGTTATGGGACCCAGGCTGTTTTTCTTTCTGCGGGCGGGTATCATCATCATATTGGATTAAATACCTGGTTTTCTAAAGGGGGAGGAGTGGCATCAGTAAATTCTGCAGGCTTATTTCATACTGCCATACTATATCCCACACGTAAGACCTTGCAATTATTTTTAAACGTTTGACTGATGCCCAATATCCTTTGACAGGTGCATCTGATCATGGAGTTTCTGAAGCATTATATATAAATGACCCGGATGAAAACGGGGTTGAATTATATTGGGACAAACCCAGAGAAGAATGGCCATTTACTGCTGAGGGTGAACTTCAAATGGTTACAGAATCATTAAATTATCATTCATTGCTGGCGGAATTGTAACGGCAGAAAACAAGAACCGCAAAGCGGGGTTTTTGTATAGTGAGAATACAAAATTGTTGCTTCAAATTATTTGCTTATCCGGGAGCAAAAATGTATATACAGAATATTTAATAATTAAGAAAAAATGAACCATGACCTGATTGTTTTGAAATCCGTTATTATCCATGCAGAACCTTCAAAAATCTGGAGCGCACTGACTGATCCCCAAATTATTAAAGAATATCTTTTTGGAACAGAAACAATTACCAATTGGGAAGTTGGGAGCGAAATTATCTTTCAGGGAGAATATGAAGGCCATAAATACAGAGACCACGGAGTGATAATAGAAAATATTCCCAACAAAAAAATAAGTTATAGTTATTGGAGTGGGTTTTCGGGACTTGAAGACAAACCTGAAAACTATTCAACCGTAACCTATTTATTGACTGATGCCGGGGAAAACCAAACGGACCTTAACTGGACACAGAAAGGATATGCAAACACAGAAGGTCATAAACATTCAGAGGCAGGTATGGACGAATTTCTTGGAAGTATCAAAAACATTATTGAAAGATAAAACACGGACTCCATTCCTTCGCTAATTTTTTTCAACTACCAATTCGGCTAACTCTTCATTATCTATACCATCAGGTATAAAAAAAATAATGGGTGGTATTATGAAGCAGATATATGAAAAGTAAACATTCACGTAAGCTAAAGGTATAGAAATCAAGTAAATAATAGTTCCAATAATTGATTTAGTTCTTGCTCTAAGTGAAACTTTTAATATTTTTCGTGTCAACTCTTTATTTTCATCTGTATGGGCTAAATTATTACGAAGGCTATAACTACGCATGAGTACAAAGGACAAAGTTGTTAATAACATTACAAATCCATAAATAGCCGGCGAAATGGGCAGGAATGGATTAGCCCCAACTAAAGCCGTGGCAAACGGAATGAGGCTAAGAAAAAAAAGGAATACAAAGTTTTGCCAAAGCAGCTGCTCGTCGGTCCTTTGCAAAAGGTGAAACATATGGTGGTGATTGGTCCAAAATATACCAATCATCATAAAACTAAAAGCATAAGTAATAAAATAAGGTAGAAATTTTGTTAAATAACTCATAATTCCCTGTGTGGAATCAATTTTATTAAGATCAGATAATTTAAGCTCAAGAACCATTATGGTAATTATGATGCCTATAACGCAATCACTAAATGTTTCTACCCTTGCCGTGCTGATTCTCATAAGAACGCCTATAATTTAAGCTGAACAGATAGTTCTTAACCTATATGCGTGATACATTGTTTGCTGTAGCCATAGTTAAATGTGCCGGCTTTGCAGTATTAATTATAAGATCATATTCAAAACCTATTTTAATAAAATAAAAACAATACCCGCAAAATAGAAGTTTCTAATTAGATAACAATCAGGTAAATCAAATAACTACTTTATGAAAAATACATCAAAAAAACCCACCGGCATGACCGGAAAAATGAAAGACTCAGAATTTCACGAATTCTTTGTTGATGAACTAAAAGACATTTACTGGGCTGAAAAACATTTGGTAAAAGCTTTACCACAAATGCAAAAAGCAGCAACCAGTAAAGATCTTGCAGCGGCTTTCGAAAAACATACGGAAGAAACCCTAATGCACATCAATATTATTGAAAAAGTTTTTTCTCTTTTAGATGAAAAGGCTGTTGCAAAAAAATGTGATGCGATGGAAGGATTACTTGAAGAGGGAAAAGGCCTTATTGAAGATACAACGGAAGGTACCATGATCCGTGACGCAGGATTGATTCTTGCTGCACAAAAAGTAGAGCATTATGAAATTGCAACCTACGGTACATTAAGAACTTTTGCAGAAAACATGGGTCATACCGATATTGTAGACTTATTACAACAAGTTCTTGACAATGAAAAGGCTACAGATGTTGCCTTAACCATTCTTGCGGAAGGTTGTGTTAATGAAGCTGCAGTAGCAGAATAATTATAATTCTTATTTAAGAGCCCTATAATAACTATTACGGGGTTCTTTTTTTTTAATATTAAACGTGGAAATTAAATCTACATTAACTTGTCCAGGTTGTGGATACAAGCAGGATGAAATTATGCCCACTAATGCCTGTGCGTTTTTTTACGAATGCTGCCAATGCAAAGTATTACATAAACCACTATCTGGCGACTGTTGTGTCTATTGCAGTTACGGAACTGTAAAATGCCCACCTGTACAAGCAGGAGAAGGTTGCTGTTAATTTATAACAAACTAGTTTGATAGATAAAAGTAGCCTACACAAAAGATAGACTTTCTTAGGATAGAAATTTCTCCAGTAGCTGATTTGCTTTTTTTGTCTCATTAAATTTGCACGTTTTAAGCGTCACCTTTGCATACATATCCAGACACTAAAAATTGTTTTTAATCAACTAAATATTTTTTAACTATAAATAATTAGATACGTAAACTTATTATTTATTTAAAATTAATATTTAGTTCCGCGGGTTAAAAAATAACATTAAATCTTTTATGACGATGTTTTGGCTTTGATTGTGAGGTATACATGTCAAATAACCTGATATGCTTAATAAAAATAAAATTTTTAATGAAGATCTGGCTAACAAGCATGATTTATCAAATGTTAAACAACAGCGTATTCCGGTAATAGAAGAGCAATTAACAATTGGTAAGAAAATCCTGGAAACCGGGAAATTAAAAATTACCAAGAAGGTTAATTCGGTACAACAAACAGTAGATATTCCGGTGGTAGAAGAAGAGGTTGATGTGAAACGGATAGCTATTAACGAATACATAGAAACCCCACCTCCAGCAGTCCGCCAGGAAGATGGAAAGACTATTATTTCAATTCTAAAAGAGGTTTTAGTTGTAGAGAAAAGAATGATATTTGTTGAGGAGATTCACATTGTCCGAAAGCTAAATCATACGATTACTACACAGCAGGAAACCCTTCGGCAGGAAGAAGTACACATAGACCGAATAGCATCCCATAATAATAAATAATTAACAATCTATCATTTACCATTTAAAGAAAAACAGTATGAAACAGACAGTAATTGGAATTTTCGAACGCCAAAATGAAGCTAACGAAGCCATGCAGAATCTTTTAGAACAGGGATTTAACAGGGAAGACATTGACCTTGTACAAAACAACAGAACATCAGAGACACATGATGATGTTGATAATGATGATTTTGGAAGCAGCATTAGTAATTTCTTCCAATCATTATTTGGAAGTGATGATGATAGAGCCAGCAATCATTCGGAAGTAGCAAAAAGATGCAGCACACTTACTGTTCAGGCAAATTCCGGAGATGAGGCAAAACGTGCAGCAAATATTCTTGATGATTTCGGTGCAGTTGATGTTGAAGAAAAAGCGAGTGAATACCGTAATAATTTAGGAGGATCTGATGTGACAGCTTCATATTCTGATTTCAATGAATCTGATACAAATGCCAGATCAATTCCTGTTATAGAAGAAAATATAGAAATAGGAAAAAAAGAGGTTGAAACAGGAGGTGTACGTATCAGAAGCCACATCGTTGAAAAACCCGTAGAAGAGAACGTAAGGTTACGTTCTGAGCATGTAAATGTTGAACGCACTAGTGTAGATCGTCTGGCCAATGAAAATGATTTGAATACTTTTCAGGAAGGAACAATAGAAATGACGGAGCATAAGGAAGTTCCGGTTATTGATAAAGAAGCCTGGGTTAAGGAAGAAATATCTCTGAATAAGGAAGTGGAAGAAACAGATGAAACTATCCACGATACTGTGCGCAAAACGGAAGTAGAAATTGAAAATATTGATGAGGATGAGGACATCCGTAAACCTAACTTTAATGCAAATGACGACCTTGACGAGAACTCTTTCGATAGAGAAGATCGTAACAGAGTGTAAATAAATAATTTTTAAAAGCGGCAGTGTTTTCTGCCGCGGGTATGTAAAATAAACTGTGTCATTAGTCTCAAGCCCCCAGCCCTCCAAGGCTAAGGGGGCGGTGCCAGTCAATTCAAATCTAGCTTCATTCTTCCAGGAAACCAAATGGCTAGTTTTTGAGCGGTCTGTCCCCAATTT
>DATLXK010000055.1:0-20505 GCA_035575925.1 Sphingobacteriaceae bacterium | reverse complement strand
AAATTGGGGACAGACCGCTCAAAAACTAGCCATTTGGTTTCCTGGAAGAATGAAGCTAGATTTGAATTGACTGGCACCGCCCCCTTAGCCTTGGAGGGCTGGGGGCTTGAGACTAATGACACAGTTTATTTTACATACCCTTATGCACAGCTCAACCTCTCTTTTCGTGAAGTAAAACAAACAAGATAAGCGCTTATAAATCGGTCCGATGTTACAAAAGACTCTTACCCTGTAATTCACTCAGCAATTGCTCCGGTGAGACAAACTGAATAGATTCAATGCCCATTTTATCAGCGGCCTTTATATTTCTAAGGTTATCATCTATGAACAGGGCCTCTTCTGCTTTTACATGATAGCGGTCTAATAATAACTGATAAAAATCCGGGGAAGGCTTTCGTTTCTTCTCTGTTCCGGAAACCACTATGCCATCAAACCAATTTAAAAATTCAAACCGTTCCTGGGCTACCGGAAACAACTCTGCCGACCAGTTTGTTAGGGCATAAATTTTATATTTCCCTTGCTCTCTTAACTTTTTAAATATCTCAACCGTCCCGTTTATTGATCCTCCGAGCATTTCTTCCCATCGGCCATAATATGCCCTGATATTATCCTCATGCTCAGGAAACTGCTTTAGTAAAATGCGGGTAGCTTCCTCTAACGAGCGCCCCGCATCCTGCTCTTCATTCCAATCTGATGTGCAAATATGTTCCATAAAATAATCCATTTCGGCCTCTTTCTCAAACAGTTTACGATACAGGTATTTTGGATCCCAATCAACAAGAACACCTCCTAAATCAAAAATCAGTGTGTTTATCATAAAACGCCGGCATTATCTTCTGATTCTTTTTCTCCGCCAACAGGCCCGTAAAAAAAGACCCATGTAGAAAAGTCTTCGCTAAAATCTTCGAACCAATGGGCTGTGTTTGCCGGAACAAATAAGAAATCGCCCGTTTTAAAATTATATTTTTCCCCGGCTTTATCAAGAATGCCGGTTCCGGAAGCGATAACATAAATCTCATCTTTGTCATGCGAACCTTGCAGGTCTAATATTTCTGGCTTATAAAACTCTACCACCAACGTTCCATGCTTAAATACTTCAGCAAACAGCTTCCCGCTTTCTTTAAGTAATTCTGACGCGTGTTGTACTGAAAGCTCTTTCTTGTCCATAATTAACGTGTTTTCTTTATAACTCAGCTAACAAATATGCTTTAAACTCATTATAATCATTGCCAAAATGCTCTGCATACTTCGGTTTACTTTTCATCTCTTCTACTTGCAAAGGGACATGGATTTTATCTGCAATTACCTTAGGAAACACGTCAGGAAATTTGAAAGGATGCGCGGTAGCTGCGAATATAGCAGTCGCTTTGGCCTGATTTTTACGCCATTCTACTATAGCGAGCCATGCAACTGCAGTATGAGGGCATGCAATATAATTATAGCGTGAATAAATCTCTTCAATTGCATGTATAGTTTGCTCATCAGTAAAACTAAATCCAACCAGCAAATTTCGCAGAGCTTCATCATCATTAAACAGATCAATGATACGAACCCAATTACTCGGGTTTCCTACATCCATCGCGTTTGATAATGTAGCTATGGATGGCTTTGGATGATAGGCACCTGTTTTCAGAAATTTCGGGACAGTATCATTCAAGTTAGTTGCGGCCAGGAACTGTTTTACAGGCAGCCCCATTTTCCATGCTATAATTCCTGCTGCCAGATTTCCAAAATTCCCACTGGGAACGGAAAATACCACATCCTTTTTACCCTGTTTTTTTAGTTGGGCATAAGCATTAAAATAATAAAATGTCTGGGGAATGAGACGTGCAATATTTATAGAATTAGCAGAGGTCAGTCGTAGTTTTGTATTTAATTCCTGGTCAGCGAAAGCCTGTTTTACCAGTGCCTGGCAATCATCAAATGTCCCGTCAACCTCTATGGCCCTGATATTATTGCCGTTGGTAACCAGTTGCAACTCCTGAACTGCGCTTACACCGCCTTTCGGATATAAAATAGTTACTCTGGTATTTGGCACATTTAAAAATCCTAATGCAACCGCGCCGCCGGTATCTCCTGAAGTAGCTACCAGTATATCGAGCATCTTCTCTCCATCATTCATAAAATAGCTCATCACACGGCTCATAAATCGTGCGCCAAAGTCTTTAAATGCAGAGGAAGGCCCGTGAAACAATTCCAGGACATACGTTTCATCCTCCAGCCGCACTGTCGGCGCAGGAAAATTTACAGCTTCGGTAATGATGTGCTTTAAATCTTCCTCTGGAATAGCTCCCTGCAATAAGGTGGTTGCTACTTTAAAAGAAATTTCCTGTAAAGAATACTTTTGAATATTGGCAATAAAGTCCTCGTCCAGCTTTGGAATATGCAAAGGCATATACAAGCCTTTATCAGCAGGCAAACTATTAAAAACGGCTTCCTTAAAATCAACCCGTAATGATCGGTTATTAGTACTATAAAGCTCCATTAATCCAGAATTTTTGGCCCCTCGGCATTAATTGCTGATACATAACTTTTACTTGCGATATTTAGCGAAGCGAGATGTGATTGCAGAACCTGTGTTATTTTATGTGCGGTTTGCTCATCTCCTGCAAATGAGAAAACTGAAGGACCCGAGCCGGATATGCCAAAGCTTAACGCGCCATGCTCTAATGCAATCTCCCTTAGCTTGTAAAAATCTGGGATAAGGATTGCACGTACCGGCTCTACCAGGATATCCTGCATGCTGCGGCCAATCAGGGACAAATCATTCATAAATAAACCACTTACCAAGCCTGCAATGTTGCCCCATTGGGTAACAGCATCTTTCAACAATACTTTACTCCTGATAAGCTGGCGGGCATCACGTGTGGGTACAACAACATCCGGAAAAACAATTGCACAATACAAGTTTTTAGGATAAGGCAATTTGATAATATCCAGCGGGCTATAACTTCGTATCAAAATAAACCCTCCCAATAAAGCCGGAGCTACATTGTCAGCATGCCCATGTCCGCAAGCCAGTTCTTCCCCCTTCATGGCGAATGGCAGCAGTTCCTCATCTGAAAGTTGGTTATCTAAAAGTTTATTTACTGCAAACAAGCCAGCAACAGTACTGGCTGAACTGGAGCCCAGTCCGCTGCCGATAGGCATCTTTTTATGCAATTCAATTTCAACTCCAAAATCGGGGCGATCAATGGCTTCCAGGTAATGTTTCACACTCACACTCACCGTGTTTTTTTCAGGATCAAGCGGCAAGCGGCCATCATCACCTGTAATTTTGGTGATCTGTATGCCGGGAGTTTCAGAAGTACGCATAACAACCTCATCTCCGGGAGCATTAACTGCAAATCCCAGAATATCATATCCGCATACTACATTTGCTACGGTTGCGGGTGCAAAAACTTTTATTGAGGTTCTCATCAGGAGCTAGTTCCAACATTTATCAAATCGGCAAATACACCTGCTGCTGTTACCTCTGCACCGGCACCAGGGCCTTTAACTACCATTGGCCTTTCAATATATCTGTCGGTAGTAAACGACAGAATATTATCACTTCCGGAAAGCATATAGAAGGGATGATTTTCATCAACCATCTGCAGGGAAATAGATACTTTTCCTTCCTCAAGTTTGCCGATATAGCGTAATACAGTTCCGGTTTCTTCCGCTTGCTTTTTCAGGTTGTTAAAATAATCTCCCGAAGCTTTTAACTGCACGTAGAAATCAGGTACAGACGCTGCTTCCATACATGATTTTGGCAGCATATTTTCGATATCAACGTCTTCGGGTTCTAACTTATATCCTGCATCCCTGGCCAGAATAAGCATTTTACGCATAAAATCGGTACCGCTTAAATCATCCCGGGGGTCAGGTTCAGTAAATCCTTTTTCCTGGGCAAGTTTAACCACATCATGAAAATCCGCATCTCCTTTAAAATTATTGAAGATAAAGGAAATCGTACCGGAAAGTATAGCTTCTATCCGTTGAACGCGGTCTCCGCTCATCATCAAATCTTTTAGTGTACGCACGATGGGCAGTCCTGCACCTACATTGGTTTCATAGAAAAAATCTACACCATGAATTCTGGCAGCGTCTTTAAACCTTTTATACTGGTCGTAAGAAGCAGAATTACCTATTTTATTACATGTTACAATGGAAATATTTGAATTAAGCACATCCTCATAAAATTTTACTGGCTCAGGGCTTGCGGTGTTATCAACCAATACGCAGTTTGGAAGGTTCATTGATTTCATCTTAAAAATAAACTCGGCAAGATGGGCCGGCTCGGTAGAGCTTTCAAGAGTTTTTTTCCAATCGTCGAGAGCGATTCCATCTGGCACTACAACCATTTTTCTGCTGTTACTAATGCCTATTACCTTAACCAAAACATCATTATGCTGCTTAAGAAAGTCTGTGTGAGCAAATAACTGCTTGAATAACGTACTCCCTATCTGGCCGGTACCGAGGCAAAAAACATTCAGTGTTTTCTTAAGCTCAGTAAAAAACGACTCATGGACGGTATTTAAAGCCTTTGCCAGATCGTCTTTCGAAATAATTACTGAAATATTATACTCAGAAGATCCCTGCGCTATTGCCCTAACATTGATACCGTTGCGCCCGAGCGCATGAAACAATTTACCTGAAATGCCAGGTGTTTGCTTCATATTCTCACCAACTATTGCTAAAGCGGCTAAATGATCTTCAATAACCGGAGGATCAAGCTTTTTAGCTAGGATTTCAAGTTCTAGTTCCTGCTCAATCAATCGCTTTGATTTAACAGCATCCGAAGGGTTTACTGCAAACGTAATACTGTGTTCTGATGAAGATTGAGTGATTAGTATCACACTGATTTGCTCGCGTGCCAGCATGGAGAATAACCTGCCGCTAAAACCTGCTTTACCCACCATTCCGCTCCCCTGCAAATTAATAATGCTGATATCATTAATTGAGGATATGCCTTTGATCGGCATATTTGAAGAGTTAGAATTATGTTTTATAGTGGTTCCTTTAAACTCCGGCTCAAATGTATTTTTTATTACTATGGGTATCTTTTTAAGGAACGCCGGGATCATGGTTGGAGGATAAATTACTTTAGCTCCAAAAAAGGACAGCTCCATTGCCTCGGTATAAGAAAGCTCATCCAACGGGAAGGCTTTACTCACTATCCGCGGATCTGCGGTCATCATCCCATTCACATCTGTCCAAATCTGTATCTCCTGGGCATTTAAGGCAGCCCCGAAAATCGCTGCAGTATAATCACTTCCGCCGCGTCCCAGGGTGGTAACTCTGCCTTCTTCATTACCGGCAATAAAACCGGTTACAAACATCAGTTTATTCTGATTTTCAGTATAATAACTGTGAATCAGTTGCTCTGTTAATTCCGTCTCAACCCGTGCGTGTCCAAAATTACTGTCTGTCCGGATAAGTTTTGATGCATCCACATACATTGCGCCGGGCAATTGTTGTTCAGCTATCTTACTGATCATAAACGTTGAAAAACGCTCTCCATAGCTTAAGATCAGATCCCTGGTGCGTGGAGTAAGTTCCTTGAGGCTTTGCACACCCTGTAAAATGTCTTCTAACTCATTTAAGTGCAACTTCAATTTAGTAAAAACGGGGTTCTGGCGATGCACATCAAGTAAACTTTTAATTACATCAAAATGACGGGCCTCCAGCTCTTTTAACGCCTTTGAAAAGCCTTCCCCATTAGCAGCCTGTTCAGACATTTCCACCAAAATATTGGTTACTCCGCCCATTGCTGACAGCACTACAACGGGTGGTCGTGCGGCAGTCGCTTCATGATTAACAATATTTAATAGTGTGCGGATACTTTCAACAGACCCGACAGAGGTGCCCCCAAATTTTAAAACTTTCATACTATTTTATAAAAAAACGCCCTCCTCTTTTGGAGGAAGGCGCTCAGGTTTTTATCTTTTCAGTTTACACCAATGGCTACTTCCCCCATGCATTCAGCGTGGCGGTCATTGTTGTTGTTGTGGTGGTGGTGTAAATTATATTTAACATCTTTTTCTTTGCGGGTGTAAAGTAAGGACTTTATTTTAAAATTATCAACAGCATAGTTTAACTTTTATATTTTTCATAAAAAAACATCCTGCAACACGTTAAAAGAACAAAGCTTACTATCTAATGAGGGTATAAATTATAACTTTGCCAATCTATGAAAGGCCTGATCATCAAATCTACAGGAAGCTGGTATAAAGTTTTGTCTGATGACGATGAATATTTTGATTGCAGGATAAAAGGTAAATTCCGCATGCAGGGTATTACTACAACTAATCCGGTTGCAGTTGGTGATCAGGTAACCTTTGAAATGGAACCCGGACAGGAAACAGGGGTGATAACTAAACTTCATCAACGGAAAAATTATATTATCCGTAAATCTGTTAACCTATCCAAACAAGCACAAGTACTCGCAGCTAATCTCGATCAGGCATTTTTAATAGTAACGCTCGCCTCGCCGCGTACTTCCCTGGGTTTTATAGACCGTTTTTTGGTTACAGCCGAAGCTTACGATATTCCGGCAGGATTGATCTTTAATAAACTGGACCTATTTAGCGGTGAGGGCTTGGAAATTCTTGCTGAATATGAACATATTTATACCCGGATAGGATATCCTTGTTATCAGGTATCTGCACTTGAAAAAATTAACACATGGCAGATCTGTGACCTTTTAAAAGATAAAGTCACCTTATTCAGCGGGCATTCCGGAGTGGGAAAATCTACATTAATTAACACCATATTGCCTGATCTTGATCTGAAGACCGGAGACATTTCAGAGTGGAGCGATAAAGGCCAGCATACTACAACCTTTGCTGAAATGCACCCTTTGCCTTTTGGTGGCTTCCTGATTGATACGCCGGGAATTCGTGAATTAGGCGTAATTGATATAGAGCCGGAGGTGCTTGGCCATTTTTTCCCTGAGATACGTAGCAGAATGAATGAATGCAGGTTTAATAACTGCAGGCATATTAATGAGCCTGGTTGCGTGGTGCTTGATGCAGTGGAAGAAGAAGAGATTACTCCTTCACGTTATGAAAGCTATCTTAGTATATATCATGGCAATGATACCCGCGCATAAGTACAATGGTTAAAGAGTTACAATTAAAGGATTAACTAAGCATGAATTCCCTTCTTACTTTCTTGACTCTCATTTCCTGTTAGCATGAGAGCCGTTATCCAAAGGGTTACCCAGGCAAGCTGCACAGTAGAGAATAAAATCACCGGCGCTATACAGTCCGGATTGGTAGTATTATTAGGAATAGAGGATTCGGATGAAGAGGATGATTTACTTTGGCTTGCGCAAAAGATAGCCGGTATACGCATTTTCAGTGATGACAATGGGTTAATGAACAAATCTTTGGCAGATATCGACGGCAGGATCTTACTTATTTCTCAATTTACGCTGTTTGCACAAACTAAAAAAGGAAACCGGCCTGGTTTTACACGTGCTGCAAAATCTGAGAAAGCAATTCCGATGTATGAGCAAATGAAAGCAACCCTGGAAAAAATTACAGGCAAGCCTGTAGAAACCGGTATTTTTGGAGAAGATATGAAGATCAGCCTGATAAATGACGGTCCGGTAACTATATTGATAGATACGAAGAATAGGGAGTAGGAAGTACGAGGTAAGAATTAGCAACATAACAACTTTATATCATGAAGATCTCTGAAGCCCAGCTATTGGTTGACAACTGGATCAAAACTACTGGAGTACGTTATTTTAGCGAACTTACCAATACCGCCATCTTAATGGAAGAAGTTGGGGAAGTGGCACGTATCATGGCACGTAAATACGGTGAACAATCTTATAAAAAGTCTGATGAGGAAGTCAACCTTGGTGATGAAATGGCGGATGTTTTATTTGTCCTGATCTGCCTGGCCAATCAGACCGGCATTGACCTGACGGAAGCCCTCCAAAAGAACCTGAAGAAGAAAAATATTCGCGATGCAGACCGGCATAAGAATAATGATAAGTTGAAATAATGAAAAAGCTATTTCTTGTAAACCTGGTAGCCTTAGCAGCAGTTTATTTTGCTCTGCTTCTTTTTTCACTATACGTGCTGCCACATTTCAAACTCACCCAGGGCTGGGAATTTGTAGTCATATTTGTAATCGGAATACTTTTATATATTTTGATTTTTTACCTGATTAAAGCAAGCGCATTTAAATTCACTTTACAAGGAATATTCTTTATTTTTTTAATTAATCTATCCTGTCTGCTTACCTCTCAATATCATAATGGGTTAAAAAAAAGAGTTATAATAAGAAATAATGTTCACAATCTTCCCGGAGGAAGCTACTATTTAAAAGTTAAGGATATCCAATTAAACACAGCAATGATAGGGCATAGCTTCAATTTTGTAAAAAAAACACGGGGTGGATATAATTATTTTAATCATTATTTTACCATACCAGTAATTTCTGATAGCGGGAGACTTTATAAAAACTGGGTGATTATTAAAAAGGTTCAACGTGTAAACCAGATTCTGATCAACTATGAAACAAACAATAAGTTTAAATTTTTCAAAGATTATTATTTGGACTCCTTAAGCCATCTTAATACCTATAACATAAAATTTTACAAGGTTAATCATTACAATATCCCTAAAGATGAAAAACTCATAATGATTAAAAGTGCGTTAGCTACTTCCAGGGCTGATGATGAAATCCGTATGTTAGAGCCACACTTTATAGATTACATGAGCTTCGACAAGCAACAAAACGAAGCCCTGTTCCGGACAATTCTGTTTACCATATTTTTTATTGCTTTAGCAGCCCTGGTGAAGGCAGGATTTGAGTTTAAACCGACTTCTCAACCAGATAAAAGCGTATTGTGAAACTGTTTTGTTAGAGCAAATGTTGTAAGATAGCCAAAAGCCGGATCATTTTAGGAACAGGTCCCGATTACATTACCCACACACAAGACTTGCACCAGGTACGAGCATAGGAATAACGAAGAGTCGAAATAATCAGGCTTTAAGTGGAATTAATTTATCTCCCTCTAAAACGGGGATAGTGCTGCAAATATCTACATTCAGACAAAACCGGATATCTTCTTCTATTCCTAGTTTTTTAAGGCGTTCACTGTGGGATGTCTTTTTCAGGTAACTATTCAGATCGTCTTTCCCCATTTTATACATATCTTCAGATGCTATAGCAGCATCATCAAGGTGATAGTGTTTATCCCGAAGTTGAAAAACTACAGCACCTGCAAATATCGTATCCTCCAGGTTGAACTTATCCTTCCACCCTGCACATAGAAGCAGAATATCCTTATCCTGTTGCTTTAACCAATCTGAAAGGGCTGTAAGGTTCAGGAACGATCCGATAACGATGCGGCTGGCATCAAGGGATTTATGAATAGCATGAGTACCGTTAGTTGTTGTTAAAACCACCGTTTTCCCGGCAACTTTTTCCTTCGAATAGGCAAACGGGGAATTACCAAAATCAAATCCTTCAACCACTTCACCGTTACGTTCGGCGGCTAAAAGAAACCCTGTATTGCAATGTGACCTGCACTCTTCAACAGTTGCCACGGGAATAATCGCTTCGGCACCATTATCTATTCCATAACAGATAGAAGAAGAAGCTCTGAAAATATCAATCATCACTACAATGCTATCCCGTATGTCATACAAGTGCAGCAATGCCGGGGTAAAGCACACTTCTATCTTTTTATTATTCATATAATTAAGCGGTAATGAAGTTCCTGGAGTTATGCCTTGTAAAATGGCATTTTAACTACCTGAGCTTTAATTTTATTATCACGTATTTTAATGAAGATCTCTGACCCCTCCTTGGCTAACGGAGAATTCACATACCCCATTCCAATTGCCTTTTGAAGTGAGGGGGATTGGGTACCGGATGTGACTTTACCGATTACAACCCCTTCTGCATCAACAATTTCATAATCATGTCGTGGGATACCCCGCTCGGTCATTTCAAAACCAATCAGCTTACGCGCAGTTCCGTTCTGCTTTTGGTCTAATAAATTCTCTGAATTTACAAAGCGTTTAGTGAACTTCGTGATCCATCCTAAACCTGCTTCAATGGGCGATGTAGTATCGTTAATATCATTTCCATATAAACAAAAACCCATTTCCAGACGCAACGTATCCCGTGCGCCCAATCCGATTGGTTTAATGCCGTACGCCGCACCTGTCCTGAACAGTTCTTTCCAGATATGTTCTGCATGATCATTATCAAAATACAGCTCAAAGCCACCCGCTCCGGTATAACCCGTGGCTGATATCAGCACATTGTCAACCCCTGCAAAATTCCCTTTTTTAAATGAGTAATATTCCATTGCACCAAGCTCAATATCAGCAAGGCTTTGCAATGCATCTACAGCTTTTGGCCCCTGAACAGCCAGAAGAGACGTACGATCTGAAATATTTTTCATCTCCACACCATCCGTATTATGTTCAGAGATCCAATCCCAATCTTTTTGAATATTGGAAGCATTCACAACCAGCATATATGTATTAGTATCGATCCGGTATACTAAAAGATCATCAACTATACCATTGCTCTGGTTAGGCAGACAGGAATACTGTATCTTTCCATCAATTAGTTTAGAGGCATCGTTTGAGGTTACTTTCTGGATCAGATCAAGAGCATTCTCCCCCTTCAGGATAAATTCGCCCATGTGACTCACATCAAAAACTCCAACCGCTTTTCTAACAGTTTCATGCTCGGCGTTAATTCCCTCGTATTGAACAGGCATATTGTAACCAGCAAAAGGAACCATTTTTGCCCCCAGCGATTGATGAATATTGAATAAAGCTGTATTTTTCATAACGTAACTCTCTGCCCGCAAAAGTAATAAAAACAGAGATGATGATACGGTAATATGAAAATAGAGAAGGATGATGATCAGACCTCTTCAAAAAGTTCTGTCTGAGGATTTGTTATCCTGAAAGTTCTGCGATGGTAGGGTGAAAGTCCATAGTTTATAACTGCTTCGCGGTGTTTGATGGTGGGATAGCCTTTATTATTCATCCAGTCATATTCAGGATGATGGCTGGCCAATGAGCGCATATATTCATCCCGGTAGGTTTTTGCTAAAATAGATGCGGCTGCGATAGAAAGATATTTCCCATCCCCTTTAATTATGCATTGGTGCGGAATATCCCGGTAGGGCCTGAACCGGTTTCCATCAATAAGAATATATTCAGGGCGCAGATGCAGTAGATCAAGCGCTTTATGCATGGCAAGGAAGGAAGCATTCAGGATATTGATCTGGTCTATTTCTTCATGATCTACTCTTGCTACTGCAAATGCCAGTGCTTTTTTTTCAATAATTTTACGGCATTTATCCCGGTCGTCCTCGCACAACTGCTTGGAGTCATTAAAAAGCTTGTGTTTAAAATTCTGGGGCAGAATTACTGCGGCAGCAAAAACGGGACCTGCCAGGCAACCTCTCCCGGCCTCATCACACCCTGCCTCGATAAACTCTTTCTGGTAATATGATAAAAGCATTTTTATAACACAATAATCACAGGTCAGTTATTAATTCAATCTGCTTCATATGCTTCACGGAACTATCCAAAATGGCCAATACCGCACCGGATATTCAACGCCTGGTAACTAAGCAACATTAATCAAATATACCAAAGAGTAAAAGCATTTATTTAGATGTTGATAAAAAGAAAACACTATAATATTCTTATCGAGAATAGTGTCACGTCGTCCGAGTCCATCCTGGCATTTTTAGTAGTTTTTATATTGGCCAGCATTCTATTATTTAGTTCATCTACAGGCAGGTCACTGTTTAAAACAAGGAAATCTGCAAGTTCACTGTCATCAATATAAATATCTTCATCCGAACTTTCAACCAGCCCGTCTGTATAATTAAATATGAGGCTGCCTTTTCCAAGTACTTCGGTTCCCATGTTTACAAATGGAAGCTCATCAAAGGCTCCAATTATAGTTGTTCCGCTGTTTAAAAAAATATGCTCACTTCCATTTACTAATATTGGGGCATTGTGTCCGGCATTTACAAATTGTAATTGGCGGCTTTCCTTATTGTACCTGCCAACAAACATGGTAATGAAACGCTCACCCTTTGTATTTGCGAAAACTATTTTATTTAGCTGTTTTATAACTTTTGTCAGATCATTTTCAACAGTAGCCCAGGCCCGCAATCCTGCCTGTAAATTAGCCATCAATAAAGCTGCGGATATCCCCTTACCTGACACATCGGCTATGCACCATAAAAATTCGTCTTTATTGAGCCAGATAAAATCGAAATAATCACCGCCTATATTCTGGCTTGGCAGATAGGTAGCTCCAACCTCAACAAAACCGGTTTTAGGTAATGATTGCGGAAAAAGCATATTCTGAACTTCACTGGCCAGTTCTATATCTCTCTGAAGTCGTTCACGATCTACTCTTTCTTTAAAAAGCTTCTTATTCTCAAGTGCTACAATAATAACATTGATCAGGGTTTCAATAAAATTAAGGTCATTGCTGATTAACTCCGGCCGGGTATCAAAATCTCCTAGTAGCACAAAAGCCAGCATCTCATCCTTATGAAACACGGGGACAAAATAATCATACTGGTTTAAAACCTTTTTAGCATGGTTTTTTAGTTCAGTAATGGTTTCATTCCCTTGAACCAATTGGCAAATTTGTTGCAGTGCTTTTGGTTTTTCAAATTCACCACCAAATCTTGATGCGCAATAATAATGCTCCATATCTTTGATTAAAAGTCGCATGGTACCCACCTTAAGATGCACGGTAAGCACCACTTCAAGCATTTCAAAAAGTACAGAAGCCGCAGTATTTTTATTAATAGCCTGGGTTACTTCAAGCAAAGAGTTTAATTCGGCCTGCCTTTTAAGCAACAGTTGAATCAACTCGTTCTCGCCAGATGAGGGAAAGGTCTTTTCCAAAATTTATAGGTAATGTGCGATTAAAAATAGTTAATTCCCCAGAAAAAACAATAATGCAATCGGTTATTAAATTTATCTATTAATCTTAAGGATAAGCATTGGCTTATAATAGTATGATTGCTAATTCTTTACTACAATCAAGAGAGGGTATAAAAATTATTGTACACCGTATTTGTTTTAACGCACTAAACGCCCTTTCCAATTATATTTTCCTGAATTACCTGCTATACCTATATAAAAAATATAAAAAATATGGAGAACTGTAAGAAGCGGGAGGTAAAAAATGAGTTTCTTTCTTCTGAAAAACCGGGTTAGAGGCAAAAGGAAACACAATTCAGAAAAACACTTTAATATTAAACTAATTAAAGCGATACTAAAGCAAGAAGGATAATAAAATCCTGCAATAAAGTTGATAATAATGGATAAGTTAAACAGCCAAACGGTAACTCCTAATATCACAATAGCTTTATTCTTATAACGGGTGCTTTTTGATGCCCACCTTTTACGTTGCTGAATAAACTCTTTTAAATCAGGTTTGGCATTGGTGTAAACCATCGCTTTTACTGATTTACAAAAGCCGATATTATCGGGATATTTTGCAGCTACTTTATGCAGAAACAGCTCATCATCGCCTGAGGCCAGATCATCAATACCTTTAAACCCTTTAAGCTCAACGAATACATCTTTTTGGTAGGCCAGGTTTGCACCGTTACATGTAGATGCCTTTTTATTGCCTATTGTTGATGCCCCAAGGCCAATAAGATATAAAAATTCCAGAGTCTGAAGTTCTTCAAAGAAGCTTTTTTCATTAAAGAACATTACAGGTGATGATATAAGCTTGAAATTGTGTTCTTCATATAATTCAACTATGGTGCTCAGCCACTCCTTCCCCATTCTGCAATCCGCATCGGTTGTGACTATTAGCTCACCGTTTGACAATTGTATCGCTTCTGCTATTGCCTTTTTTTTATAGGAATTAAGAGGTTCATTCTCATTGAGCTGAATCAATTTAACGCCCTGGCCGCAATAGGAGCGAATAATTTCAGAAGTTCTGTCAGTTGAATGGTCATCGACTACTATTACTTCCAGTAAATGCCCCGGATAACTTTGAGAAAGTATGTCATCAATAGTATTACCTATTTTATCTTCTTCATTCCTTGCCGCTATAAGAACACTTACACGGGTTACCGGCAATCGGTGTGTAGAATTAAAATACGGTAACCTGATCCATCCCTTAAGTAAAAAAAACACAATGATCACATAGCACAGCGTAAGCCAGGCTGAGATGATACTAACGATTATTAGTGCCAAAAAAATTAATTTTTAATACAAATCCAGCGCCTAAAATAGCAGGAATAATTAGATTAATAAACCACACAGAGGCTGTAGCTGCCATTATTGCAACATCCTGCCCGGTTATAAACCCGAAAAAGTAAGTAGCCACCGAGCTGCGCACACCTACGTCGAGCAGATCAAGTGATGGTATTGCTGACTGAATAAAGAACAATATAAAGATCATCATACATATTTCAAAAATCAGCAGTTCGGGCAATAGAAGGTTAATAATCAAATAATATTGTGAGGTAAAAACCACGAAGCGGGTTATAGAGTATAAAAAAACTTTCCAGAGCTGTTTAAACCGGTAACGGGCCAATATGAAAAAAAATCTTCGCAATGGTTTGAGGATTTCGAAATGGTTTAGGATGTAATTAAGCCAACTTATATTAAAATAAATCAGAATAAAAAAACCGCAGAAAACCATCCACAGAAAAACCAAAACGCAATAAATCCATAATTCGGGGCTAATAAACCGCCAGGTAAACCAAAGTAAAGCGGTTGCACCCATCACATTGGTAATAACCATTTGTCCTATTGCTCCAACTGCCATAGCGATAGCACCTAATATTCTTTTTCTTGGTGATAAAAAGAACATTCTGCCTCCATATTCCCCAATTCGATTGGGCGTAAATACTGCCCATGTTAGCCCACAAAAAACGGATTCTAACGCCTGCCAAATATTTATCCTTTCTATTCTTTCAACAAGAAATCTCCACTTCAACGCCTCAAGGAACCAATTTAAAAACATTAGCGATAACACAACCGTCAAAACCGAGTATACTTTATGTCTGGTTAAAGATGTTGTGAGCTGGCTGAATTTGAAGAGATCATGATTATTGTTCAGCTTATGGTAGATGAACAGAAAGGCCAGCGATATTATCGCAACTTTAAAAATTATACTGACTATCTTCTTGGTTTGTGAATTCAATCGATTCAGATTTCAATGCAATGTTAATAAAAGTATCTGCCATAGCATGTTTCTTTATGAACTAAGTAACCCGATATTTTGTAATATTGTGAAATGCTGAAGGAAAAAGCCAATGAACGGATTATATTAGGCATTGATCCCGGAACAGCAGTAATGGGCTACGGTTTATTAAAAGAAGTAAAAAACCAGATTGAGCTTATTAGCCTTGGAATTATAAAGCTGGATCATCTTGACGATCACCCCTTAAAACTTCAGCGCATATTTGAAAAAACCGTTGCTCTTATTGATGAATATCATCCTGATTGCCTGGCTATTGAAGCACCCTTTTACGGAAAAAACATCCAGGTTATGCTTAAACTCGGCAGGGCGCAGGGAGTAGCTATGGCCGCAGCATTATCCCGTAATCTGCCGATCTTTGAATATTCCCCCCGAAAGATTAAACAGTCTATTACAGGTAATGGAAACTCGGGTAAAGAACAGGTATCTGCTATGTTGCAAACCTTGCTTAAATTTAAGGAAACCCCTGAATTTTTAGACGCTACAGATGGCCTGGCTGTTGCAGTATGTCATTCCTTCCAACGCATCAGTACCTCTTCTGGAAGTAAAAGCTACTCGGGATGGGGGGCGTTTGTTAAGGATAATCAGAAACGTGTAGATCAGCAACCTCTCAAAGCAAAAAAATAATACCCGTAGTCAGGAATGATTTTGAATAGATTGCAGAATTTTTTTTGCAGTTTCGGCAAGCTGCTGCGGCGTTAAATTTAACTTTTCCCGGCTAAAATTAATATCGTTCATCTGGTTAAGCGGAACAAGATGTACATGTGCATGAGGCACTTCAAGCCCAATCACTGCTATACCCACACGTTTGCAAGGAATACAATTTTTAATGCCTAATGCAACCGTTTTGGAAAATATCATCAACCCGGCATACGTTTTGTCATCCAGGTCGAAAATATAATCAACTTCTTTTTTAGGGATAACCAGTACATGACCCTCAACCAGCGGATTAACATCCAGGAAGGCCAAGAAATCATCATTTTCAGCAACTTTGTATGATGGGATCTCTCCCTGTACTATTCTGGTGAAAATAGATGCCATTAGTATTGTTATAATAATCTATCAAAAGTAAAACTATCTGCTTATTTCCAATACTTCAAACTCTATTTTTCCTGCGGGAACTGTTATCTGTGTTTTATCTCCAACAGATTTTCCAAGTAATCCCTGAGCTATAGGCGATTTAACAGATATTTTACCTGATTTAAGATCGGCCTCGGTCTCAGACACTAATTGGTACGTCATGGTGGTTCCGTTGCCTGTATTTTTTATTTTTACAATTGACAGAGCAAGAACTTTAGAAGTATCAAGCTTGGATTCATCAATTAAACGTGCTGAAGAAAGCGTAATTTCAAGCTTTGCAATTTTACTTTCATGATGTCCCTGAGCCTCCTTGGCGGCATCATATTCTGCATTTTCAGAAAGATCACCTTTATCCCGGGCTTCAGCAATGGCAGCAGCAATTTTAGTTCTGCCCTCTGTTTTTAAAAAATGTAAATCTTCTTTCAGCTTTTCTATTCCTTCTTTGGTATAATAAGTTACCTCTGTCATATCGCACTATTTTTTGTCTGGTAGTCTATAAAAAACAAACAAGACTATTTCGGGCCATTGAGCCGATATAGTCTTGCATGTTATACGAAGATAGGTTGGGAAATTTAGAAATGCAAATTTTTCAACTTTTCAATAAGCACTTCAGATATCCTGCGGTATGATTCAAATGTCCATCCTGCAATGTGAGGACTTAGTATCAGTTTACCTTCATTTTGCAGCGCATTAAACCAGCTTTGTTCATTTAATTCCGGGAACTTTTCAACTTCAAGAACATCAAGACCTGCCCCTAATATCTTACCGGTATTAACAGCATTTAACATTGCCTGGGTTCTTACTATTTCCCCTCGCGAAGTATTTAAAAAAAATATGGGTTTTCTAAAATGCAATAAATATTCATTGTCAACCATTGCCCGGGTTTCGCTGGTGAGCGGTAGGTGAAGGCTTAATATATCCACCCGTTTAACAATTTCTTCCATACTTACTTCAGTTGCAAATTCATCACCAAAGCGAATATGATATTTATCATAGGCTAAAACAGTAACATCAAATCCTGAAATTTTTCGGGCAAAGCTTTTCCCAGTATTACCATATCCAATTATCCCTACTGTCTTACCTTTTATTTCCCAGCCCCGATTGCTTTCTCTATCCCAAACTCCGTTTCTTATCTCTTTATCACCTTTAAACAGGTTATTTGTTAAGGCAAGCAGCATAGCGATAGCATGTTCTGCAACTGCATCGCGGTTTCCTTCAGGAGCATTCAGGCAATAAATTTGTTTAGACCTGGAATATTCCTCGTCAATATTATCCATTCCTGCACCAGCCCGGGCAATAAACTTTAGTTTATGTGCATGGTCTATAATCTCTTTATCTACCTGAAATTTTGTGCGTATGGCTAACCCATCATACTCTCCAATGATTGCTAATGTTTGCTCACGGGTAAACAAAGGTTGATCGTTAATCTCATAACCCAGTTTTATCGCTTCTTCTTTAAAATACGGATGGAGATCATCAACTATTAAGATTTTTTTTTTCATGATATCTTAATAAATTATTCTACCTCAACCCTACTAGCGCTAATTGTGTTGGTAAGATTTACAAAATCAATCACCGATAAACGTTCCGCCCGCAGATCCAAAAGAGGCTCTTCTGTCATTTTCTCTTTATTAATTATTGATGACAATGCATTCCGAAGTGTCTTTCTGCGTTGGTTAAACGCAGTCTTCACTACCTGCCAAAACAGTCTTTCATCACAATCCAGTTGCTCTGTTTCGTTACGTGTTAGTCTTATAACTGCTGAAAGCACTTTTGGCGGAGGGTTAAATACCCCTGCTTTAACAGTAAACAGATATTCAACAGTATACCATGCCTGCAGTAACACACTTAAAATTCCATATTCTTTACTTCCCGGTTTTGCTGCACACCGTTCAGCAACCTCTTTCTGAAACATCCCGACAACCTCTACTACATCATCCCGGTTTTCCAGAACCTTAAATAAAATTTGCGATGAAATATTATATGGAAAATTACCGATTATGCCGAATTTTCCTGAAAAAACGTCTTTGAAATTAAGTTTGAGAAAATCGCCATTGATCAGTTTGTCACCCAAACCTGCATATTTTTTTTGCAGGAACCGGAAGGATTCAATATCTATGTCAATCATGTATACTTCCAGGTTTTTCTGTTGGAGCAAAAAATCAGACAGTATACCCATCCCCGGTCCAACTTCAAGTATCTGCTGATATTTATTTTTAAGTTGTAAACTGTTAACAATTTTTTCGGCAATGTTCTTATCCGTTAAAAAATGCTGCCCCAGATGTTTTTTTGCCCTAACTAAACTCATTTCTGTTATATTGGGTACAAATTACGTTAAATAGATAGTAGTTTTAAATTATGAAATGTGTGATTAAGTTTAAAGTAGTTATTTTGCAGCTTTCAACGGAAAAGTATGAGCGGAAAATTAAAAGTTGGTATTTCTATTGGTGATGTAAACGGTATTGGGCCAGAAGTGATTATTAAAAGCTTAACAGATAATCGGATTTTTGAGTACTGTACACCCATCATTTATGGAAATGCGAAAGTTATATCCTTCTATCGTAACACCTTATCTATACCGGATTTTACCTTTAACATAATCAATCAAACATCAGAGGCTTTACCTAAAAAGGCTAATCTGATTAACTGCTGGGATGAGGATATAAAGATCGAAACCGGAATTTCAAATGAAACCGGTGGAAAATATGCATTAATATCACTGGAAAAGGCAACAAATGATCTTGTTGCAGGCGAAATTGATGCCCTTGTTACCGCACCTATCAATAAGCACAACATTCAGAGCGCTGAATTTACTTTTGCCGGACATACCGAATACATTCAGGCAAAATGCAATGCAGATGAATCATTGATGTTCCTGATAAGCGATGAATTGCGTGTGGGGGTAGTAACGGGACATACTCCGTTAAGCCAGGTAACGGCTGCAATAACTAAAGAAAAAATCCTGAAAAAACTTACCCTGATGAATGAAAGCCTTAAAAAAGATTTTTGGATTCAGAAGCCTAAAATTGCTGTATTGGGATTAAACCCGCATGCCGGGGATAACGGTTTAATAGGTAGTGAAGAACAAAACATTATTTCTCCGGCAATTGAGGATGCAAATGGAAGCGGCATATTTGCTTTTGGCCCATATTCCGCAGATGGTTTTTTTGCCAACAATACGTACCAAAAATTTGATGCTGTACTGGCCATGTATCATGATCAGGGTTTGGTTCCATTTAAACATATTGCATTTCATAACGGTGTAAATTATACAGCAGGGCTTTCCGTTGTACGAACATCGCCTGATCATGGAACAGGCTATGATATTGCAGGCCAGGATAAGGCTTCAGAAAGCTCGTTCCGGGAAGCCATATTTGCCGCAGTTAATATTGTGGAACGGCGCAGGGAAACAGCTGAACTTAAAGCAAACCCATTGAAATTCAGCAAGCTATCAAGAGACCGGGATTAATATATTTTAAGCGTTTAGTTTTACAGAATGGAGCTTAAATCCACACGCTTACTACTAACAGATCTGTCTTTGGCCAACGTAGAAGATGTTCATCAACTTCATTCGTTACCAGAAGTTGATGAGTTTAATACTTTAGGGATTCCCGCTACTGTTCAGAATACTAAAGATTTACTCACCGAGTGGATTGAACAACAGAAAGCAATTCCAAGAACATCATACATTTTCTGTGTGAAGCTGGAAGTTTCAAATCAATTTATTGGATTAATTGCATTGGGTTTAGGTAAATTAAATTTCAGAAACGCAGAGGTTTGGTATAAAATTCATCCTGCTTATTGGAGTCAAGGTTATACAACTGAAGCTCTAACCAAACTTTTAGAAGTTGGATTTACCGATTTTGGGCTTCATAGAATTGAAGCCGGGTGTGCAGTTGACAATATAGCGTCAATAAGGGTTCTTGAAAAAGTAGGCATGATTAAGGAAGGAAGAAAAAGAAAAAACCTACCGATACGGGGGGAATGGGTTGATAATTATTTTTACGCAATTTTGGAAACGGATTTTAATTCACCCTGATCTTATCCTTGTACCGACCCCTTATTAGTTGGACAAAAGTTGTGAATTAGTTGTGTAGTAATCGTTCGAATTTAGCTGTAATTTTTCATTTGAATATTCTGCATCCTGATTATTTTTGATTGCCGATATTGGTACTGCATCCTGTTCTC
>DATLXK010000054.1:0-20944 GCA_035575925.1 Sphingobacteriaceae bacterium | reverse complement strand
CACATCATACAACCAAGCAATCGCCCAATAACAGATACGCGGAATCTCTATCCAAAATCGCAGCATAATGAAAGAAAATCATCACAAATTATTAACTTAACAAACCGAACTTTTGGTCTCGATATTGGGGAGTGTTATATTCTCACTATAAGATTGTATGATAAGTTTCAACTTCAAAACCGTGATTTTAACATAATAATCACTTAAGCCAACTAAGGGCAAATATAGTTCCTTTTTGTACTTCTATCGATGAGTAGTGGCTTTTTATCTATCTTGCAGCGTGTTAGCGGGTATTGAAATCAAAGAAGTAAGTAAACTGTACCAGGGCGGGCAGAATTCTGGTATTTCTAATGTTTCTTTTACTTTTTTAAAGGGTGAATTTATTGCTGTTATTGGTGAAAGTGGCAGTGGTAAGAGTACTCTTCTGAAGCTTATTTTCGGTCTTTTATCTCCCGATACCGGACAGATTCTATTTGAGGGAACTCCGGTGCCCGGGCCTGATCAAAAGCTTATTCCAGGGCACGACCGGATGAAAATGGTAACTCAGGACTTTTCATTAAATACATATGCAAAGGTGTATGATAATATTGCATCGATGCTATCTAATGATGATCTCCGGTTTAAAAAAGAACGAACACAGGAAATGATGAAGTTTTTGCGGATTGATCATCTTTCAGAAAAGCGTATTGTTGAATTGAGCGGGGGCGAGCAGCAGCGTGTGGCTATAGCGCGGGCTATAATAACTAATCCGGATGTCCTGCTGCTTGACGAGCCTTTTAGCCAGATCGATACTGTTTTAAAGAACGAACTTCGTAAAGATCTTAAAAGACTATCAAGAGATCTGGGAATCTCAATCATTTTGGTTTCACACGATCCTTTAGACGGCATGTCTCTGGCCGATAAGCTGATAATTTTAAGAAAGGGGACCATTGTTCAGGAAGGTGTCCCTTCACAGGTTGCACAGAATCCTGATTCTGCTTATGTAGCCTCTCTTTTGGGAGATGCAAATATTATTTCTGCGAATCATTTCAGCAAAATTTTTAGCAATGTAGTTGTATCACCTGATTCGCAGATCGCAGTATATCCTAATCACGTAAGTATAATTAATGGGGGCATTCCAGGAGTAATTAAAACCGCAACTTATAAGTTTCTTTACTATGAATATGAAATTTGTATTCTTGACAATTTAATTATTAAAGCAATATCTGAGAAAACAGATTATTCGATTGGTGAAACAGTTGGCATTGAATTTAAACACTATAATATAGTCGATCCCTGAATCGGCTCTTTAAACGAGGTATTCAAATAAGGTAGGATCATGGTTCAGTTCTTTAAAATCGAATTTAAATTCTTTCATGCGACTTAGCAGTAATGGATAATCGGACGCGGATTTCAACTCAATGCCGACAAGGGCTGGCCCGGTTTCTTTCTGGGTTTTTTTTATGAATTCAAAACGGGTAATATCATCATTTTGGCCTAAAACCTGGCTTACAAACAATTTAAGTGATCCTGGCCGTTGCGGGAAACTGACAACAAAGTAGTGTTTTAATCCTTCATATAATAAAGATAGTTCTTTAATTTCCTGCATGCGCTCAATGTCATTATTGCCTCCGCTTAACACACAAATTACTTTTTTACCTTTAATCTGGTCTTCGCAAAAATCTAAGGCGGCAACAGATAAAGCTCCGGCAGGTTCAGCTACGATGGCTTCCTGATTATAAAGCCTTAGAATAGTAGTACACACTTTTCCCTCAGGAATTAAAATGAGTTCATCAATCACTTCCCTGCAAATAGGAAATGTTAACTCGCCGGCACGCTTAACTGAAGCGCCATCAACAAAGCGGTTTATTACAGGTAATGTTACTGGCCTGCCTGCTTCAAAGGCTTTAGACATGGATGGAGCTCCTTCCGGTTCTACACCAATTATTTTAATTGCCGGGTTCACTTGTTTTAAATAACTTCCTGCACCCGCAGACAAGCCGCCACCTCCAATAGGAATTATGACTATATCTGCATCAGGAAGATCCTCATGGATTTCTACACCTACCGTTCCCTGGCCTTCAATAATCCGATAATCATCAAAGGCCGGGATAAAGGTCATCTGGTGAGTTTCAAGATAAGCACGTGCTTCCTGCAGACAATCATCGAATGTATCACCAACCAATATAATTTCAATCATTCCCTCTCCAAACATCCTGGTCTGGTCAATTTTCTGTTTTGGAGTATTTTCAGGCATAAATATTACACCACGAATATTGAGTTTACGACAGGAATAGGCTACTCCCTGAGCATGGTTTCCTGCGCTGGCACACACCACCCCTTTTGCCAACTGATCCTGGTTCAGCTGGCTGATCATGTTATATGCCCCACGCAACTTATATGACCTAACTATCTGTAGATCCTCTCTTTTGAGGTAAATTTCACATTCGTATTTTTCAGACAGTCTTGCATTGTGAATTAAAGGGGAGTGTTTAATTACATCCTTAATTCGTTCTGCTGCAGCTAAATAATCTAATTGGACTACAGGATTTGCCATGGTTAAATTTATCAGGTCAAGATAAGCATTCGGCAGGCATGTAATTGGAGTTTATAAAATCTCCTGATATAACAAACCGCTACCTGTGTTAACAGGTAACGGTCATATCGGTTTTATCTTTTGATAGGATGATTTAAGGTGTTTAGCCGCACGGGCTATACTAAATCACCCGAAGCCACATTACTGCCTTAAAATAGTTGCTGTCTAAATGTTAGCTGCCAGCCAATCACCAACTTCACTGGTTTTATAAGCCTTATTTTTTCCGGATAAATCCTCAGTCACAACGCCTTCTGCTAAAGATTTGTTTACAACGGATCTGATAATCTCTGCTTCTTCTTTTAATCCAAAGGCATCTTCGAACATCATAGCGGCAGATAACACTGTCGCTAACGGATTTGCAATATCTTTGCCTGCTGCCTGCGGATAAGAGCCGTGTATGGGCTCAAATAATGAGGTGTGAAGGCCGATTGACGCTGACGGCATTAATCCCATAGAGCCGGAAATTACAGAGGCTTCGTCAGTTAAAATATCACCAAAAAGATTTTCAGTAATTAACACATCATACGAATTTGGCCATTGAACCAAACGCATAGCTACAGCATCCACAAACTCATAACTAACCTCAACTTCCGGATAGTCTTTTTCCATGTCCTGAACGGTTTCTCTCCATAATCTGGAGGTTTCCAATACATTAGCCTTATCTACGCAGCACAGTTTTTTACTACGGGTCATGGCCATTTCAAAACCTAGTTTTGCTAAACGCTGAACTTCTGCCCGGGTATAAGTACAGGTATCAAAAGCGGTATCGCCATTGTCTTTTCTGCCTCTTTCACCAAAATAAATTCCTCCGGTAAGTTCTCGTAATATGATCAGGTCTGTACCTTCTATCCGTTCCCTTTTTAAAGGTGAGTTATCAATTAATGATGGGAAAGTAAAGGTAGGTCGCACATTTGCGAACAAACCCAGTTTTTTACGCATCTTTAACAATCCCTGTTCAGGGCGTACTGTTGCTTTAGGGTCGTTATCAAATCGTGGATGACCGATAGCACCGAACAAAACGGCATCAGCAGCCATGCAGATTTCATGAGTTTCGTCTGGATAAGGCTCACCAACCGCATCAATGGCACAAGCTCCGGTTAGGGCAGAGGTCCAACTGATCTCGTGATTGAATTTTTTTGCAACGGCATTTGATACTTTTACTGCCTGCTCGATAACTTCAGGACCTATTCCATCTCCAGCAAGGAGAGCGATATTTAATTTCATTGAAGATTATTTATGATTTTTTAATGTTATAACGGTTTTTAAGTAAGGAATAATTAATATTTAGTAGCATAGATTTATACTACGTTTAGTAAATGCATATTTTTAGAAACAGATTCCTGAGCATGACCAATTATATTTAACATTTTTTGAGTGGCTTTTATAGCACAAACGGTTTGATCAGAATCCAATCCCCGGGTTGTAAATGTTTTATGTTCGGTTTCCCATGTAATAATAGTTTCGCACAAGGCATCTGAATTGCTGCCCGGCGCTATCCTTACGGTGTAATCAATCAAATTAGGCAAATTCATTCGTTTACTTTTATAAACTTTATTAAGCGCGGTCATAAATGCATCAAACTGGCCATCTCCCTGCGCGTGTTCTTCAAAAACTTCACCATCTATTCGCACAGATATAGTTGCAGACGGGCGTAATCCCTTGGAGTGCGTTAATACATAAGATTCTACAACAACCTTGTCTTCATACGAATTACTATCCAATACATCTGAAATAATATATGGCAGGTCATCGATAGTTACTGTTTCTTTTTTATCGCCCAATTCAATAACACGCTGAGTAACCTTTTTTAAATCTTCGTCACTTAATTTTAAGCCGAGTTCCTGAAGATTCTTCTCAATGTTGGCTTTACCGGAAGTTTTACCCAATGCGTATTTACGTTTCCGCCCAAAACGTTCAGGCAGCAAATCATTGAAATACAGGTTTTTTTTGTTGTCCCCGTCTGCATGGATACCTGCTGTCTGGGTAAATACGTTATCGCCGACAATAGGTTTGTTTGCAGGAATTCTAACGCCCGAAAAAGTTTCAATGAGTTTACTTACGGTATATATAAATGATTCTTTTATAGAAATCTGAATGTCAGGCATAAAGTCGTTAATAACCGCTACAGCACTTGCCATAGATGCATTTCCGGCTCTTTCACCCATTCCGTTTATGGTTAAGTGAAGCCCGTCTACCCCGGCTTTAATAGCTTCCAGTACATTTGCATTTCCCAGGTCATAATCATTATGTGCATGGAAATCAAAATGGATGTGCGGGTATCTTGATTTTATCTCTGAAATATATTTAAAAGTTTCCGAAGGAGTTAAAACACCCAGTGTATCGGGTAATAAAATGCGTTCTACATATTGGTTGGATAAGAAATCCAGATACTGAAATACATAATCAGGAGAGTTTCGCATACCATTGCTCCAGTCCTCCAGGTAAACGTTGGTTACGATATTATTTTTCCTTGCCAGTTCAATAACATGCGCGATCTCCGAAAAATGCTGCTGTGGGGTTTTTTTAAGCTGATGCGTAAGATGATTTAATGAGCCTTTAGTTAACAGGTTCTGAACTTTAACACCCGCTTTCACCATCCAATCTATGGAAACCCCATTATCTACAAAAGACAATACTTCAATGCGATTAGTATGCCCGTTTATATCAGCCCAATTCATAATGGCCTTTACAGCTTCAAATTCACCATCCGATACGCGGGCTGATGCAACTTCTGCTCGATCTACATGCAGCTCTTCGAGTAACAGCTGCGTAATCGTTAGCTTTTCGGAAATGGAAAATGAAACTCCTGATGTTTGCTCGCCATCCCGAAGGGTAGTATCCATTATTTCAATTTTCCTTTTTTCCATTAGTTTTAGCCAATTAAATTACGACTTACGAAGTTTTAAAAACTTCGTAAGTCTAATAAGATCCTTTATTTAAAGCGGAAGATGTTCCGCAAATTGCTGGATTTCGGTTTTTATATTTTGCAAATAATCGATATCATCAAAGCCATTCACCATATTGTCTTTTTTGTAAGAGCTGATCTCAAATTTCTCCTGATCACCCGTGCTTAATAGTGTAATAGTTTGCTCAGGTAAATTTATCTCCAGTTCTGTTTTAGGATCTGCTGAAATAGCCTGGAATAATTTTTCGGAAAATTCAGCGCTAACCTGCACCGGCAATACCCCAATATTTAAGCAGTTGTTTTTAAATATATCCGCAAAGAAACTGGATACCACGCATCTGAATCCGTAATCATACACTGCCCATGCTGCATGTTCCCTGGAAGAACCGGAACCAAAATTTTTACCGCCTACCAATATTTTTCCGCTGTAAACAGGATTGTTCAGTACAAAATCAGGTTTTGGCGTATTATCCGGATTGTATCTCCAGTCGCGAAACAGGTTGTCACCGAACCCTACACGCTCAGTTGCTTTAAGAAACCGGGCAGGAATTATTTGATCAGTATCTACATTCTCAATAGAAAGGGGAACTGCAGTACTTCTAAGTGTATTAAATTTATCGTAAGCCATTTTTGTTAGTATCAAGTATTTAGTATCAGGTATTTAGCCTGAGAATTAATATCAGGAATAAGTCGTTATGCTTTTTGTTTTGATCTTTTGTCCTTATTCTTTCATCATTTAAACCAAATCTTCTTCCTGTATAAGCGTTCTCGGGTCTGTAACTACTCCGGTAACAGCAGCAGCTGCCGCAACGAGCGGACTAGCTAATAATGTCCTTGAACCGGGCCCCTGTCTGCCTTCAAAGTTTCTGTTTGAGGTACTTACCGCGTATTTTCCGGCGGGTATCTTATCATCGTTCATGGCCAGGCATGCTGAACAACCCGGCTGACGTAATGTGAAACCAGCTTGATTAAATATATCTAATAGTCCTTCTTCTTTAATTTGCGCCTCAACAATGTGAGATCCCGGAACTAACCATACGGTAACACCTTCTGCTTTTTTCTTTCCTTTAACTATGGATGCAAATGCCCTGAAATCTTCAATCCGTCCGTTTGTACAGCTGCCTACAAAAACATAGTCTATTTTTTTGCCGATCATAGCTTCCCCCTCATGGAACCCCATATAATCCAGAGATTTTTCATAGGTAGCAATTCCGCCTTCAACGTCTGAAGCATCCGGTATGTTATTTGAAATACCCATACCCATTCCCGGATTGGTTCCGTAGGTGATCATGGGCTCTATAGCAGACCCGCTAAAGGTGAATTCTTTATCAAACGTGGCATCAGTATCTGTTTTCAGGGTTTGATAGTAGGCCATAGCTTTATCCCAGGCTTCACCCTTAGGACTAAATTCACGATCTTTTACATAATTGAAAGTAGTTTCATCAGGAGCGATCATGCCACCCCTGGCACCCATTTCAATACTTAAATTACAAACCGTCATACGGCCTTCCATGGTCATATTTTCAAAAACTTCTCCAGCATATTCTACAAAATATCCGGTGGCACCGGAAGTAGTTAGCTGAGATATAATAAACAATGCAACGTCCTTTGGAGTAACGCCCCTGCTTAATTTACCATTTACATTGATCCGCATCTGTTTAGGCTTCGGCTGCATAATACATTGAGTAGAAAGCACCATTTCTACTTCAGATGTTCCGATACCAAAAGCGATAGCGCCAAAAGCACCATGTGTAGATGTATGAGAATCTCCGCAAACAATGGTTGCTCCGGGTTGTGTAATTCCGTATTCCGGTCCTACTACGTGTACTATGCCATTTTTCTGATGACCCAGTCCCCAATGGCTGATACCGTATTCATTAGAATTTGATTCCAGAGCTTTCAACTGGTTAGCAGAAAGCGGATCTGCAACAGGTAAATGCTGGTTAATTGTTGGAGTATTATGATCAGCAGTAGCGAACGTACGCTCAGGATACAATACTGTTATGCCTCTGCTCTTCAATCCTAAAAACGCTACCGGACTGGTAACCTCATGGATCAAATGTCGATCAATAAATAACACATCAGGCCCGCCTTCTATTTTTCGTACTACGTGAGTGTCCCACACTTTATCAAATAATGTTTTGCTCATTTTACTTTTTATATTTTATCAATAATTCTTTATTTCTAAATCGTTTGTCATCTCGAGCGAAGCGGTGAGATCTTATACCTCATGCCCAACACTTGTACAGGCCAGATTTCTCCTTAGGTCGAAATGACAAATCTACAGTTGCGGTTGGTGTTCTCCCCAACCAATTTATTATACAAATTTATTAAGCGCATCCAGGTACGCATTAGCCGAGGCTCTTACAATATCTGTGCTGAAACCATATCCCATATATGATTTATCTTCATGAATTACCCGCATATCCACTTTACTCACGTCATCACTTCCGCCGTGAATGGCATGGATGTTAAATTCTTTAATTGCAATAGATCTACCAACAATATTTTCTATAGCTTTAATAGTTGCATTTACAGGGCCGTTGCCGCATGCTGTAGCTTCATGCTCGGATCCGTTATAATTTAATTTTATACGTGCTTCAGGCATCGAGTGGTCACCGCATGACACCTGCAGCATATTAATTATTAAGCCATTTTTGTAATTTTTTTCTGTTTCATCACCCATCAGTTCCAGTATATCATCATCTTTGATTTCTTTCTTGGAATCAGCAAGGGTCAAAAATTGTTCATAAACCTGGTCTAAATCAATACGATCTATAACATATCCTAAACGCTCCAGATGATGTTTTAAAGCATGTCTTCCGCTCCGGGCAGTTAAAATAATTGCCGACTGATCTATGCCTACATCTTCCGGGTTGATGATCTCATAAGTTTCACGATGTTTAAGTACACCATCCTGGTGGATACCTGAACTATGTGCAAAAGCATTTTTTCCAACAATGGCCTTATTAGCCTGCACAGGCATTCGCATCATACGGCTTACCATTCCGCTCAACTCATACAAATGCTTGCTATTTATTTTGTTATTAAAATTTAAGCCCTGGTGGGTTTTAAGGATCATTACAATTTCTTCCAGTGAAGTATTTCCTGCACGTTCACCGATACCATTAATAGTACATTCAACCTGTCGGGCCCCGTTTTGGATTCCGGCAATGCTGTTTGCAGTAGCCAGGCCTAAATCATTATGGCAGTGAACAGATATAACTGCCTGGTCAATGTTTTTTACATTTTCTTTCAGAAAGCGAATTTTTGCGCCGTATTGTTCCGGCAGGCAATATCCGTTTGTATCCGGAATATTAACTACGGTTGCACCGGCAGCAATCACCGCTTCAATCATTTTGGCTAAATATTCATTATCAGCCCTTCCAGCATCTTCTGCGTAAAATTCAATATCCTCAACAAAAGTTTTAGCATATTTTACAGCTTCTACAGCACGTTCCAGAATTGCTTCCCTGGTACTGTTGAATTTGTATTGTATATGCATATCTGAAGCGCCGATCCCTGTATGGATACGCGGATTTTTGGCATGTTTCAATGCTTCTGCTGCACAATCAATATCTTTTTTATTCGCTCGTGTTAAGGCACAAATTATGGGTTCCCGAACTGCTTTTGACAATTCGACAACGCTCTTAAAATCACCCGGACTTGATATAGGAAAACCAGCCTCAATTACATCAACTCCTAACGATTGCAGGGCTTCGCCAATAATTATTTTTTCGGGAGTTGTAAGCTGTGAACCGGGCACCTGTTCGCCATCACGAAGCGTGGTATCGAAAATAAATATGCGATTAGAATCGTGTAGCATGGTTAGTTTATTAATATTTCTTCTTCTGTAATACAACTTTCAAGTAGTGTGCCCACAGATTTAATTTCGCCGTTTTCCAGTACAATTCTTTTCTCCAGGCATTCCGGTAACGCTGACTCAAAATGTCCAACATAAATCAAGGTCACCCCGTTGCTGCACAACTCATCTACCAGATGGTTAAAATAAGTTGTTTGTGATTGGTCTAAACCCTGACAAGGTTCATCAAGTATTAATAATTCCGGATTTTTAATTATCGTTCTTGCAAGTAAAACCAATCGTTGCTTCCCGAGAGGGAGTGTACTTAGCAATTCGTTCTTATTTTCTGTTAAACCGAAAAATTCGATTAACTCATCAACCTGAGCACTTTTAGAATAGGGTAAAGTTTGAAATAATCCTACTGTATCATACAAGCCTGAGGCAATACTTTGCCAAACTGTTGATGAGGCATCAAAATACCAGTGGAATTCGGGCGAGATTAATCCAATATGTTGTTTAATGTCCCAAATACTTTCACCGCTTCCCCTTTTATTGCCAAATAAATAAAGTGTATTAGCATACGATTGCGGATGATCACCATTTATTAAACTCAGCAAAGTTGATTTTCCGGAACCGTTAGGGCCTTGCAAAAGCCATTTTTCTCCTGCTTTAACATGCCAGTTAATATTCTTTAATACCTGTTTCTCGCCGTAACTGATATTTATATCAATCATCTTAACGATCGTATCAGACGAATAGGGAGGGGGTATTTTTAAGAAATTCGGAAGCTCCCGCATCGGTCGTTCAGGTAAAACCGACATCATTTGCCTGGAATTAAGTTCGACAAATTGTGTTTCTTTTATTTCAGCAAAGTGATTAATGCTTTTAGGTAACTCAATCTGAGCATCGCTGCAAATCAAAATTAATTGTACACCAAACTTTGTTACTTCATCTAATAAATTATTCAGATTTTGGCGGGATGCAGCATCTAACCCGGTATAAGGCTGGTCTATAATTAACAAATGAGGTTTTAGCCACAAGGCTTTTACCAATTGCAATTTTTTATGCTCTCCGCTGGATAATTCAATTAACTGTGAATTTTTTAAAGCCGAAAAGCCAAATGCATTTAAAAGAATTTCAACCTCGCTAAAATCCAGGTTGTTTTCCTTGCCATAAGCCATTAATTCAGCATTTACTGTGAGTATGTCTTTAGTTTGCTGACTGGTATAGCGTTGCTGATAATAAAAATTCGCAACCCCTTCAACGTTTTTAAACTGATACCAGCTTTCAACATAAAGTGCTTTTGCGGGTAAATTACTTTGTGTATTGAAGTTTATTTTTACAGTTCCAATTGAAGGCTGCAAACCTGCAATTATTTTCGCCAAAGAAGTTTTACCGCTTCCGCTAGCCCCGCTTAATAGCCAGTTTTCGCCATGATTTATAACCCAATTCAAATCCTTTAACACCACTTTTGATTGGTATTGCAGGGTTAAATTTTGGATATGGACCAATGGTTCTGACATTATGCGGTTGTTATTTATTTCTTATTCAGGCTGAGCGAAGTCGAAGCCCTCATGAATATCGAGATGCATTTCGACTTCGCTCAATGTGACATTCCCGACTTTATACCGTTTTAATTGATTTCATTGCAGTCATTGCTTTTCTTAGCTCAGCGCCAACTACTTCAACCTGATGAGAACGAAGTGCATCGTTTACTGCAATTAAAGCTCTGTTATCTACAGCACCATCTTTTCCTTCGTTAAAGTTTTTACCAACTAAATCCGTATCCACTTTTTTCATGAAGTCGCTCAATAAAGGTTTGCAAGCCTGATCGAATAAATAGCAACCATATTCTGCAGTATCAGAAATTACGCGATTCATTTCGAATAATTTTTTACGGGCAATTGTATTTGCAATCAGTGGCGTTTCATGTAACGATTCGTAATAAGCAGATTCAGGTTTAATACCCGCATCAACCATTGTTTCGAAAGCCAGTTCAACCCCTGCTCTTACAAAAGCAACCATTAATGTATAGTTATCAAAATACTCCTGGTCACCGATTTTAACATCGCCCGCAGGAGTTTTTTCAAAAGCGGTTTCGCCTGTCTCTGCACGCCATGCTAATAAGTTTTTATCACCATTTGCCCAGTCTTCCATCATGATACGACTAAACTCGCCGCTCATAATATCGTCCTGGTGTTTTTGGAATAGCGGACGCATGATTGTTTTCAATTCTTCTGAAACCTCAAAAGCTTTGATTTTTGCAATATTGTTCAATCTATCCATCATTGCTGTAATACCACCTTGTTTTAAAGCTTCGGTAATTACTTCCACACCGTATTGAACTAATTTAGAAGCATAGCCTGCGTCTATTCCTTTTTCAATCATTTTATCGAAAGAAAGAATAGATCCGGTTTGCAATAAACCACAAAGAATGGTTTGCTCTCCCATCAGATCTGATTTCACTTCAGCTACGAAAGATGATTTTAAAACACCGGCTTTATGTCCGCCAGTACCCACGCAATACGCTTTGGCCTGTGCCAATCCTTTGCCCTGAGGGTCGTTTTCCGGGTGTACAGCTATTAAAGTGGGTACACCAAAGCCCCGGACATACTCAGCTCTGACTTCACTGCCAGGGCACTTTGGAGCAACCATAATGACTGTAAGGTCCTTACGGATTTGCATACCTTCTTCTACAATATTGAAACCGTGAGAGTACATTAACGTAGCTCCTTCTTTCATTAAAGGCATAATTGAGGTCACTACTGACGTGTGTTGTTTATCCGGAGTAAGGTTGACTACTACATCAGCATTCGGAATTAATTCTTCGTAAGTGCCAACTGCAAAATTATTTTCAGTTGCATTTTTCCAGGAGTCTCTTTTATTTTCGATGGCCTCTTTGCGCAATGTGTAACTAACATCTAAGCCGCTGTCTCTTAAATTTAAACCCTGATTTAAGCCTTGAGCACCACAACCTACAATTACTAGTTTTTTACCTTTCACCGCACTTACGCCGTCCAAAAATTCTGAACTGTCCATGAAGTCACAAACGCCTAATTGATTTAATTTTTCTCTAAGAGGTAAGGTGTTAAAATAATTTGCCATTTTTTATTTACTTGATTTCTGTTATCTAATTATATGTTTTGCTATATTTTTATAGTTGCTGTTATGGATATGCAGGCTACATGGTAAAAACTTTCTGTCCCTTATTAAGATATTCGTTTTCAATTACTTCTTCCCCCGGTTCAGCTTTTTCAAATTCGCGTAATTTCCTGTGAAAGCCATCACTATGTTTAATAATGGCCACTCTCGCACTGCGTACGAATTCGATTAAACCGAAAGGCTGCAGCTTTTCAATTAATGCATCGGTTTCTTCCCGATGTCCGGTAGTTTCAAATACCGTATAATCATTCCGGATCACTACCACACGGGCGCCATTCTCTCTCAGCAGACGTTCAACAGGTGCTTTTTCAGCAATTGCATTTGTGGGTACTTTATAAAGTGCCATTTCCTGCCAAATCACATCTTCATTTGTATTGAAATATACTTTTAGAACTTCAACCTGCTTTTCAATTTGCCGTGCCAATTTTATAACCACAGCCTCTGTTTCGTTTACTACGATATTGAATCGATGTATACTTTCAATTTCAGAAGGAGAAGTGTTCAGGCTGTCAATATTGATCTTTCGTCTGGTAAAGATGATTGCAATACGGTTCAATAAACCTATTTGATTTTCAGTATAAACAGTAATGTTATATTCTACCTTATCCGGGGCCTTTTCTATTTGAATGCTCATGTAGTCTGTTTTAAATAGTATTACTTTAACCTGATTTCACTCACACTGCACCCTTGAGGTACCATGGGGAATACATTATTCTCTTTAGTGACCATTACTTCCAGGAGGAATGAGCCTTTATTGCTGATCATTTCATTTAGGGCACCTTTCAGGTCTAAACGATCTGAAACGCATTTCCCGGGAATGCTGTATGCAGCGGCTAAGGCCACAAAGTCCGGGCTTGCAATATCTACAAATGAATAACGACGCTCATTGAAAAGCTCCTGCCACTGTCTCACCATTCCTAAGAAACGATTGTTCAGAATAAGAATTTTAACATCTATTCCGGTTTGCATGATAGTCCCCAATTCCTGTAAGGTCATTTGGAAGCCTCCATCACCAATTATAGCTACTACTGTACGGTTTTTTGCTCCGAATTTAGCTCCGATAGCAGCCGGCAGTGCAAAGCCCATAGTGCCTAAGCCACCGCTGGTAATATTGCTGCGTGTGTGGTTGAGTTTAGCATAACGGCAAGCTACCATTTGATGCTGGCCAACATCGGTTACGATTATTGCCTCGCCCTTGGTAATTTCGTTTAATTGAAAAATCACTTCACCCATGGTTAGTTCACCCGTTGTTGGATGAAGTTCATTGTGAATTACGGCTTCTATTTCTTGTTTTTCATGATCCTTAAATCTTTGCAGCCATTCCAAGTGAGTTTTAGGCTGTACCAGCTGAGTTAAAAGGGGAAGCGTTTCTTTACAATCCCCCCAAACCGGAACAGTGCTCTGAACATTCTTATCAATTTCTGCAGGGTCAATATCCAGATGAACAACTTTTGCCTGGCGGGCATATTTATCAAGCCGACCGGTAACCCGGTCATCAAAGCGCATTCCAATGGCAATCAGTACATCACAATCATTGGTAAGCACGTTAGGGCCATAATTTCCATGCATGCCCAGCATACCCACGTTTAATGGATGGTCGGTTGGGATTGCACCTGCGCCTAATATGGTCCATGCTGAAGGAATACCGCTTTTTTCTACAAATGCTTTAAATTCTTTTTCTGCTTCACCTAAAATAACTCCCTGACCCCAGATAACGAATGGTTTTTTAGCTTGATTAATCAGATCTGCGGCCCTTTGAATGTATTCCTGACGGACAATAGGTTTTGGCCTGTAACTGCGTATATGTTCGCAACGGGTATATCCCTCATAAGCAAATAGCTGTATTTGGGCGTTTTTTGTAATATCTATTAAAACTGGTCCCGGGCGGCCACTGCGTGCAATATGGAATGCTTTTGCAATTACTTCCGGTATTTCATTCGCATCGGTTACCTGGTAGTTCCATTTAGTAATTGGTGTTGTAATGTTAATCACATCGGTTTCCTGAAAAGCATCTGTTCCTAAGAGATGCGCAAAAACTTGTCCGGTGATACATACCAGTGGTGTGCTGTCTATCAAAGCATCAGCCAAACCTGTCACTAAATTAGTAGCACCGGGGCCACTGGTTGCAAATACCACACCTACCTTGCCTGATGTTCGGGCGTATCCCTGGCCTGCATGTATGCCGCCTTGTTCGTGCCTTACCAGAATATGATTGAGCTTTTCTTTATAATCGTATAGTGCATCATATATTGGCATGATTGCTCCGCCGGGATATCCGAAAATGGTTTCAGTACCTTCTGCCACTAAGGCCTCCAGTACGGCCACAGATCCTGAAACCTCCATAGTTTTCTTTTTCGTAATGTCGGTTAATTCGTGTTGTGCAACTTCCATATTGTAGTTGTATGTTATATTTTATAAGTATTACTCCTGATCAGCTAAAATAAACTGTACTTACTCGTCTGTTACACAGCCTTCTGCAGCTGTAGAGACATATTTTGCGTATTTATATAAAATTCCTTTTGTAACTTTTAATGCCGGTTGTTTCCATTTCGATCTTCGCTCTGCAATCTCACTATCTGGAACCATCAATTTTATAGTGCGGACAGATGCATCTATCTCAATTCTATCTTCATCTTTTACCAGGGCAATGAGTCCGCCATCGAATGATTCCGGGGTAATATGGCCAACTACAAACCCGTGGGTGCCTCCGCTGAAACGTCCATCGGTAATGAGCGCAACACTGCTTCCTAAACCAGCGCCAAAAATTGCCGAAGTTGGTTTAAGCATTTCAGGCATTCCGGGCGCACCTTTAGGGCCAACATTGCGGATCACTACCACATCTCCGGCTTTTACCCGGCCACTTTGGATGCCATGGATGAGATCAAATTCTCCATCAAAAACCCGTGCAGGACCTTCGAAACGCTCACCTTCTTTTCCGCTTATCTTTGCCACGCTTCCCCCTTCTGCAAGGTTTCCATACAAAATTTGCAGGTGACCCGTTGCTTTGATAGGCTTTTCAGCAGGTAAAATGATTTTTTGAGAATCAAAATCCAGCTCAGGTACGGTCTCCATGTTTTCTGCAATCGATTTCCCTGTAACGGTAAGGCAGTCGCCATGAAGCCAGCCTTGTTTTAATAAATATTTCATTACAGCAGGTATACCACCCACTTTGTGAAGATCCTCCATCATATACTTTCCGCTGGGCTTCATATCTGCCAATACGGGTATCCGGTTGCTGATCGTCTGAAAATCATCCTGAGTTAATGGCACATCTACACTTTTTGCCATAGCGATAAGATGCAATACTGCATTAGTTGATCCACCTAAAACCATTATCACAGTTATCGCATTTTCGAATGCCTCCCTGGTCATAATGTCGCTTGGTTTAATGTCTTTTTCCAGCAGGATTTTAATTGCTTTTCCCGCAGCAAGGCATTCCGCATTCTTTTCTTCGCTGATAGCAGGATTAGACGAGGAGTATGGAAGACTCATTCCCAGTGCCTCAATAGCGGCAGCCATCGTATTAGCTGTGTAAACACCACCGCAGGCTCCTGCGCCAGGGCAAGCGTTTTTTATAATTTCTTTAAAATCGATGTCATCTATCTGTCCTGCTATTTTCTTTCCCAAAGCTTCAAATGCTGAAACGATATTCAAGTCTTCGCCTTTATAATGACCAGGTTTAATGGTGCCGCCATAAACCATAATAGATGGACGGTTCAATCTGCCCATTGCCATAATGGAGCCTGGCATATTTTTATCACAACCGGGTAGGGTAATTAATCCGTCATAATATTGGGCACCGCAAACAGCCTCGATAGAATCTGCAATAATATCACGGCTTACCAGCGAATAGCGCATACCTTCTGTACCATTGCTCATCCCATCGCTAACACCTATAGTATGAAAGATCAACCCAACTAAATTTTCTTCCCAAATGCCTTGTTTTACCAATTTGGCCAGGTCATTCAGGTGCATATTGCAGGTATTTCCATCGTATCCCATACTGGCCACACCAACCTGGGCTTTTTTCATGTCTTCATCGGTTAAGCCAATGCCGTATAACATGGCTTGTGCAGCGGGCTGGGTTGGATCAGCAGTTAAAACTTTACTGTATTTATTTATTTCCATCAGATAATGATCTCGTAATTCTCTTTTTCTAAAACTAAATTTTTATAAGCACGCTGTAATGTTGAACCTAATGAGTCTGACCAATCTAAAGGAAAAACAACATCATCGACAGACTTTACTCCAATAATCTCTACTGCAGTACCACATAAAAATGCACTATCAGCGGTTTTAATGTCATTGGATGTTAAATGCTCTTCGTAAACTTCTATCTCAAATATGTTGCAAAGCTCAATAATAGTTTCACGTGTTATTCCTGGTAAAATATTACCCAAAGACGGCGTATAAAGACATCCATATTTCTCGAGAAAGAAGTTTGCTGCCGGAGCTTCAGCAATATTATTGTTTATGTCGAGTAGTAATGCTTCGTCATAGCCCTTTTCTTTTGCTTCGGTTGCAGCTAAAATAGAACTAACATAATATCCCGTTATTTTTGCTTCTGATTTAATAGAAAGGGGGTTAGGACGCTGGTAGCTGGATGTACACATACGAAGAAGCTTTTCTCCGAGATAAGCGCTCCATTCCCATGCACATATCATTACGGTTACATAAGCCGGCTTTGTAAGTGCCATATTGGGGCCGCACAATACCATAGGCCTTATATATGCATTTTTAAGATTATTTATCTCCAATAACCGGTAGGTTTGAGTTATCAATTCTTTATTATCCCAGGTATAGGGAATGTTTACTAATTCACAGGAGCGTTTTAAGCGTTCATAATGTTCTTCCGCTTTAAATATCCTTACTCCGTTACGGGTATTATATGCTCTGATACCCTCGAAAGCTCCAAAGCCATAATGTAACGATTGTCCGTAAGCGTCAATTTTAACATCTTCAGTCCTGATAAACTCACCATTAAAATATAATACCGTGCTGTTGTTAAAATTATCCATATCCTGTTTTAAAATATGTATAAACTATACCTTTTTATCATCGCCAAAAAATTTATTTCTGACGACAATTTATTGCGGTCTGAAGGTACATTCCTGATAAGAAAGTGCCATCTGATACAAGGGTATATGACTTTAATTTCATTCATGTCAATTTAGAAACTTTCAATATTGCAAGCAATACCTAAATGAGTTTTTTTAAAATAGATACTTAATTTTAAAAACCAAGGCTGTATAAAAATATAGTTTGGCTTTTTTTGCGAAAGGTAATATTAAAATTTGGTACTTTTATACCAAAGTAGATTTTGGTTTTCGGTATAGAAATTGATCTTGAGAAATTATCAGGCTGTTTTCTGCTTAATACAGGTAAAATGCTGATAATTTTTTCTGATTACCTGACTTCATAATTGAGCAATATATTCAAGAAATCAAACTGTAATTGTTTGTTCAATTCTCTATTTGTTTTTATCATCAGAGTTAATTAACTATATGCAATACAAATGTTATTTCTTAGGATATCCATAAAAAATATATCAGAAAGTACAAAAATATTTTGGATATTATTACACTTGATTGAAATGTGTATCATTAAATTTGATTAATTATAAATCTATTGAATTCTTTTATAAATTAATTTTAGTGTGCCGGATGTACATCTTTAATTTATAAAAATTAATAATTTATTATCTATTGAAAATACAAGGGTAAAGCTGCAACCCTAAAAAGCGGCATTATAAACCTTAATTATATAACCATTCCAATGAAAATCAAACTTCTTACCTATGGCATGCTGGGCATGTTATTAGTGGCATCATCCTGTAAAAGACAGAATGACGAATCCATGACTAACCAGGATCCAACCGATCAGGGCATGTTAAAAAATGGTGCAAACTCATTGTCTGATAATCCAACAGACCGGGAATTACTTCGACTAACGGAACTTATGGTAAAAACACCGGTTAAAAAAACCGTGAATGCCGATGGCGACGAAATTCTGCAAAGGGATATGTCTTATTATCTGGAAACCACCGTTCTTCCAAAAACAGCAAGTACACAATCAAACGACCAGGGCCATGATCATAAAGATGCCCAGTTAATCGCGTCTTTAAACCGTCCGCATCCTTCTGTAAAATCCGTACAGAAATATTTCAATGAAGCAGCAAAAGAATTTAATGTTCCGGTAGAGTTGCTAATGGCTATCGGTCAGGTACAAAGTAACTGGACCCAGGTTGGCGAATCCATGTATGGTTCATATGGTATAACTGGTATAATAGAAAACCAGCTGATTCAACAAATTACAGAAGCAGCCGGTATCTTAAAGGTTAGCCCGCAACAAATTAAAGATGATGCAAGAACTAATATCCGCGCAGCAGCGGCCTTACTGGCAAAATATCAGACCAACCAAAGCCCTAATTCACTGGACGATTGGTTTGACGCTACTAAGGAAGTTACAGGATTGCAAATACCTTTATATAAAGAGCAGCTGGCACAACGTTTTTACGAACTGATCAATACTGGTTCTAAATCGGTTACATTATGGGGAGAGATCATCAATATTCCTGGTGTAAGAGTGGATATTAGCCATAAAATAAAAGAGGCCGGAAACAAGCTAACGGCAACTTACAGTAAAGGCGGGGGTAACACTGTACAGGCTTTGCCTTCATCTGATGGGGTATCAGCATCGGAATATCCGGGAGCTTTGGAAGACTATACCACCTGTAATTACAACAGCCGGGATGGTAACCCTATACAATATTATTTTGTACATTATATAGGAACCGGAACTTATCAGGGAGCTATTAACTGGTTTAAGAACTGCAGTTCACAAGTTAGTGCACATTATGTAGTCCGTAATTCAGACGGGCAGATAACCCAGGTAGTGAGAGAAATAAACAGGGCATGGTCCCAGGGGGTTGATCTCTATAATGACAGAGGTATAGGAACCGAACACGAGGCTTTAGCTACTAACGTGGCTATGTGGCACAGCGAACCTATGCTTACAGCAGGTGGAAATCTGGCAAGAAATGTTTGCGACAGAAGAGCAATTCCGAAAGTTCGTGCAGTAGCAGCGCCTGGTATCAATGGGCACGGTGATGTAAAATCCACTGCATGTCCTTAATATGACCCAGGAGGTATGGAACAAGTTTATGGCTAAAGTAAACCCTCCTACAGCCGGCACTTATAAAATTGATATTAACCATACTACTAATGTAACCGGAGCAGGATGGACCGGGCTACTGGGAACAGAGGGAAGTACTGTTACCATTAACGGCGATAAGTTCACTATGTTCGGTGGAATACAAGGCACCCGTGACCGGGCTACAGCTGGAGATGTATCCCGAGATTTTGCCTTTAATGACGGAGCTGGTGTAGGAATAGGACTCCGTATGGAGGGTCTTCCGGGAGGAACTTATAACGTAAATACTTATAATTATGATCCTGGCTACCCGGGATTGGTCAATGTGGAATTCCGCGAAGCGGGCTTATCATCAACCACGCAATTTAAAGTAACCGGGAAATCTCTTACTGAAAGTGCAGCAACTTCATTTCAGATAGTAGTGGTTGCCGGTAAAAACTATGAGATCATTGTTCGTGAAGCCAGTATCGAGGATAGGTCTCGCTTTAACGGGATATCTATTACACTCGCCCCATAGTTTATAAAAATATGATATTCCTACCCTGATCCGGCAATTGTCGGATTAGGGTATTGTGGACTTATATTGCTAGTATAAACCAAAGCATATTAACCCCGAAGCACTTTAGCTTGTTGTAAACAATTACATAGGCAGTCTGTAAGCTTTATTTTAAACCACACATAAATGAAAACAAAATTTATTACCTATGGCATGTTGAGCGTGCTATTAATCGCAAATTCGTGCAGGAAGGTCCAGGATCAGAGTGAAGAAGAAATCGAGGTAAGTAACTCCAAAGGGGAAAACGGGTTTAAACTCGAAATCCAAACGGGTAATACGGCCTATAAATACGATGCCGCTTCTTCTACGGTGGACAAAATCACTTCAGGAACACAGACCTCTTCGGCACCTGTTCTTTCAGCTTCCTATATAGATAAGGTAGCTTATTATACGGAAGACATTTCATCCGGTTTGAGCGTAACACCATCTTATGATTTTTTCCAGGGTGTACAAAGCCCTTATGATTCGAATGTGTGGATTTATATGGAAAGACAACGCATTGGGGCAGGCTACCACCTGTACCATTATAATGTATCTACTAACCAGAAAACGATATTGATATCAGAAAGCAATACAGACTGGAATAAATTAGCTTTTAAGCCCATAGGCTGGAGTAAAGAGGCCGGAAAAGTTTATATGGAAGCACTTTACCTGGACAATTCGCTGGAGCATGAAGGTATCTGGGTTTATGATCTGGATAAAAAGACAAATACCGAGCTGGAACTTCCGTTTAAGTCCATGCGTACACCGATACTTACGCCGGACAGGGACAAGTTTTTAATTGTGGGTTCT
>DATLXK010000053.1:0-68368 GCA_035575925.1 Sphingobacteriaceae bacterium | reverse complement strand
ACACATCATACAACCAAGCAATCGCCCAATAACAGATACGCGGAATCTCTATCCAAAATCGCAGCATAATGAAAGAAAATCATCACAAATTATTAACTTAACAAACCGAACTTTTGGTCTCGATATTGGGGAGTGTTATACTTTACCTTTAATATCTGGCAAAAAAACATAATTATGAGTTTTGCTCTCCAATATAAAAGCTACCAATTCCTCATCATTATTGATAGCTAGAGGTATCAGATTTAAATCATGGCTTTCAAGAAAGTAATTTTCAACTTGAAATACCGCCTTATAGTTTAAGTCTTTAGCTAGCTGCTCAAACAAGTATTGACAAGGACTTGGAGGAAAAGTTAATTCTGTTCCAAATTTATTTAAAATGCCTATATTTTCAGACAAAAAGGAATAAGTATTGAATGCAATTGAACTTACATTACGAGTTAAAACATCAAGCAATTCATAGTTTATTGTTTCTTGTTCAGCTGAAAAAATAATGTTTACAGATTTTCCCTTTTTATAAATAGCCTCAAAAATCCTATTAACAACAAACATCCTCGGGTCAAAAACCTTTTGAGGATTAGATGTTTTAAAATAAATTTCAGTCGTTGATTTCGTATCAGTTCTACGGTTTAGCAGAGAATTATATTCACTTATTTCTACGTTATTAAAATCAAAAATAAAAATGTCGTATTCTTGAATATTTTTTGGAATATTAGAATTAGGTAAAAAAGTGCAATTATCATTGATTTGATAATTAGCGCGTTGCACCAGTCCTAATGATCCTTCATATACTTCATCGAAGTGATTTTCGAGTAATAAAGTTTGTCCTTTCGGTAGTGAAAATGTACAAATCTTAGGTTTTGAAAATTTCATAGTGAGTATAGCTATTTAAAAACAATCCCCTATTCAGCCCCCCCCCAAATAAATAATCCCCTGTAAATATTTGATCTACAAGGGATTATACAATTTAAACGTACCCAGCGCCGGAGTCGAACCGGCACGGTTTCCCACAGGTGTTTGAGACCAGCGCGTCTACCAATTCCGCCAGCTGGGCATATTAATGAGCTGCTCTAAATGAGCGCCTCACAGGACAAACTTATTCAAACTCTCCCTTATTCGCAATAAATATTTTTGGCGGTACCAGATGTCCCTGATCTTAAGTAAAATATCCTTATTATCACCTTCAGGGTGTTCATCAAATTGTTTAGTATTCATGAATAATTCGTCAAATAACGAAGCTTCAATTCCATCAACCTGAATTTTTACTTGCTCAATTGAAGAAGTATCAGCTTGAAACTCAAGATCCATTAATTCCTCATTGATGTCCATCATCTCCATAAGGAAACTTTGAGGAAGCTGGTACTTATCACCTTCTACAATCAGATTATTTAGTTCCAATACGTACTCTATGCGCCTGAGCGGGTGTGATAGCACATGGTATGCCTTGTTGTTAAGTGTGGCCAAACCTAAGATCTCATCCTGCTTTATTTGAGGCTCATTAATATAAAAGTCGGGGTGGTATTTTTTACTCAGTTCGTAAAATTTCTTTTTAATCTGAACACCATCTACTTTAAAACTTATCGGAATATCATAAAGTTGGAAATACTCCATTCGTATTATAGAACGTGTTTAACTATATCATTACCGAAGACAAAGACCATCAGCGCAACTAAAATACAGAAACCTACAATCTGGGCACGCTCCATAAATTTATCGCTTAGCGGACTTCCTTTAACCATTTCAATTAAAAGAAACACAGCATGCCCACCATCTAATGCCGGTATAGGTAATAAATTCATCAACGCCAGAGCCATAGACAATAAGCCAACTAATGTCCAGAACCTTACCCAATTAACTTCACTGCCAAACATGGTGGCAATACCAATAGGCCCTGTAAATGCCTTATTTGCTTTAAGCTGACCTGTAAATACCAGGCCCAGCCCTTTTGCATTATCTGTAAACTTCCCCCATGCTTCTGTTGCACCAATAGGCAAAGACTGGAGAAGTCCGTATTTTACATTTTCATATGGAATGCCGCCCGGAGGTATAGATACGCCTACCGTACCTTCTGAACTAACCACGGGATTAGTAACCATCGTAGTACCGTTACGCCATAGTGTAATATTCACTCTTTTCTCGCGATATTGGTTTAAAGCAGACTGAAATTCATCAAAAAACTTAACCGGTTGATTATTTACCGCAAGAATACTATCTCCTTTTAAAATACCTGCTTTACTTGCATTACTATTAGGTTGCACGAGTCCGATAGCCTGCATGGTTGTACGCGGCTGAATGAACTGTCCGATACCTCGGTCAGAAACCTGCTCTAATACATCTCCGGGAACTGTTACATATTTAGTCTGTCCGTTTCTGTTAATAGTTAATACTGAGTTTCCCAATAAAACCTTTGAGCTTATTAATTCATCAAAGCGTACAATTTTTTTACCGTTCACTTCTGTGATCCTGTCACCGCTTTGGATCCCTAATTCCCGGCCAATAGATCCCGGAGCAACTCCATAAGGGAGTTTATCATTAGCTATAAAGTTCTCGCCATATTTAAACGTAAGCATCCAGAAAATGAAAATTCCCAGGATTATATTCACGGTAACACCGCCTAACATTACAATTAGTCGCTGCCAGGCCGGCTTGGAACGAAATTCCCATGGCTGCGGCGGACCAGCCAGTTGATCGGTATCCATAGACTCATCGATCATACCGGCAATTTTTACATAGCCTCCCAGCGGAAGCCATCCAATGCCATACTCACATCCTTTATAATTAAATTTAGCTAGCTTAAATCCCCATGCATCAAAAAAAAGGTAAAATTTTTCTACTTTAATACCAAAAGCACGTGCTGCTAAAAAGTGGCCTAACTCATGCAGCACTATTAAAATTGATAAGCCAAGAAGCAGCTGACCTGCCATTACTAATCCATCCATTCGATTCTTTTATTTTGTTTGATTGTTTCCTTAACGGTTTGTTACTAATTTTCGTGCAAATATGCGTGTTTCGCAATCGGTTTCCATATAATCTGACAAACCAGGTGCAGAAACATACGTAATTTCTTTCATACATTTTTGAATAATATCACTCATTTGCAGGAAACCAACTTTATTATCTAAAAACGCTGTTACAACAACTTCATTGGCGGCATTTAAAATACATGGCATATTCCCGCCTTTCTCCAAAGCGCTGTAGGCTAATGCAAGGTTTTTAAAAGTGTCCGAATCTGGTTTTTCGAAGCTCAGGTTTGGATAATTCAGGAAATTAAACCGGGGGAAATTATTTGAAATCCGTTGCGGATAACCAAGAGCATATTGGATAGGCAACTTCATATCTGGAAGGCCCATTTGTGCCTTCATTGATCCGTCTTCAAACTGCACTATAGAATGAACCACGGATTGAGGATGAATAATCACATCAATCTGTGGGATTTTCAGATCAAATAACCACTTAGCTTCAATTACTTCTAAACCTTTGTTCATTAGTGTAGCAGAGTCTATAGTTACTTTAGCACCCATCACCCAATTGGGGTGCTTTAAAGCGTCGGTCTTAGTAATGTTTGCAAGAAAATTCACATCTCTTCCCCTGAAAGGCCCGCCGGAGGCAGTAAGATAGATTTTCTCAACAGGATTACGCTCCTCTCCGATCAGGCATTGAAAAATGGCAGAATGCTCGGAATCTACTGGAAGCAGCTTTACGCAATGCTGTTTTGCCAATTCCATAACCAGTTCACCTGCAACAACCAACGTTTCTTTATTAGCAAGGGCAATATCTTTTCCTGCTTTTATAGCGGCAATGGTAGGTTGTAATCCTGCAAAACCCACCAGAGCTGATAATACCATATCCGTATTCTGATCTGCAGCTACAACGAATAAAGATTCAACACCCGCTAATACTTCTATACCCAGGGGAGATAATTTTTCATTGACGTATGAAAAATGCCTTTCCGCACAGATCACCACTCTAGAGGGCATGAATTCAATAGCTTGCTTTATAAGCAGCTCTGCATTGAATTGTGCTGTAAGAAAAGACACCTTAAACCGATCCGCATTTTCACGGATCACTTCCAATGCCTGGGTACCTATACTGCCTGTAGAGCCTAATATTCCTATATTTCTATTAATCACGTTATTTATTGTGAATTATCATTAGATGGAGAAGAAATCTATTGACGGACTGAATTATTATTAGATTTCTCCTGCGTCGAAATGACCAAGATCGAAAATACCGCGTTATTCATCATGCAGAATATATTGGTTTAATTTATCCGCTATATTCCTGTCGTTTGATAATCTGGGAACTTTATTCTGCCCCCCAAGCTTATTTTCAGATCGCATATAATTTATAAACGCATTTTTTTGTAATAGCCTTATTTTTAAAGGCTGCAATACACTTCCTTTAATAAGATCCGAGTAGTAACCATTTTTTTCCTGTAAAGCAGCATCAATTTTTAATCGGAAAGCATCCATATCTGCTGGTAATTTGGCAAATTCAATAAACCACTCATGATAAGGTAATTGATTGTCCCCCGCAATTACCTGAGGCGCTACGGTAAATTCAGTGATCTCCACTCCTTCTGAATTGGCCACCGAAAGTAATGCACTTTCCACCTCCTCGCCTATAACATGCTCTCCAAATGCAGATATAAAGTGTTTGATTCTGCCTGTAACCAGAATGCGATAAGGATCTTTAGAGACAAACTTTACAGTATCACCGATACTATACCCCCATAAACCGGCATTTGTATTTAAAATAATAGCATAACTAATACCCATTTCAACATTCTGCAAAGATATCCTGGTTGGGTTTTCAGTATAGTAATCATCAGCAGAAATAAACTCATAAAAGATGCCGGCATCGGCAAGTAAAAGAAGTCCTTTTTCTTTCTGACTGTCTTGAAATGCAATAAATCCTTCAGATGCCGGATAGGTCTCAATCGAATCTATTCGCTTACCAATACTTTCTTCCAGTTTTGCACGGTAAGGCTCAAAATTCACTCCTCCGTATACAAACAGGCTCAGGTTTTTAAATATTTCCTTTACTTTTTTCCCTCCTGATTTTTCAGATAACCTGTCATAGTACATCTGGATCCATGGTGGAATGCCAGAAATAAGGCGCAGATCCTCATGCATGGTTTCATCAACAATTGCGTCCACTTTTTTTTCCCAGTCTTCTATGCAGTTAGTTTTATAAGATGGTAGGCGGTTTTTTTGTAAATATTGTGGTACATGATGGGCAACTATCCCGGATAACCTTCCAAATGATATTCCTTCTTTACTATCCATAACGGGGCTACCCTGCAGAAAGATCATTTTACCATCAATAAAAGCGGTATTTCCTGTTTCATGGATATAGCACAATAAAGCATTTCTGGCTGCCTTAATATGTTCAGGCATAGATTCCTTTGAAATGGGGATATATTTAGTACCTGAGGTAGTTCCGGAAGTTTTGGCAAAATAAACAGGTTTACCGGGCCAAAGTACCTCTGGCTCTCCTTTTACTACACGGTCTACATAACTGCGAAGTTCTTCATAATCGCGGATGGGCACGTTTTTTTTAAAATCCGCGTAGCATTGAATTTGCTCAAAATGATGGTCCCGGCCAAATACAGTATGTTTAGCTTCACGAATAAGGTTTTGTAAAACGGTATTTTGTGCAGTAACTGCATTTTTTTTCCATTTGCTCATTTGCCAAACTACAAATGCAGCAAAAGGCTTGCTCAGAGCAGCTTTTAATCCCATGAATTATGCGTTGTCCTCAATCAATACTTCCTCTTCATCTGCATAATTGTTGACCATATGACGGTAAGCGATTATGATCATTAAAATAGAGAATGGGAAAGTAAAAAACAGTCCGACAAACAATGCAATTGCACCCAGTATGTTAATACCCAGAATAACGACGAACAGCCATAACAAAAACCAGAAATTTCCCGACGTCAATGTCCAGCTTTGACTTATAGATTCGGTAGCACCGGATTCCTGGTCAACAATAAAGCATAAAGAAAAACAAAGTCTGATGGTAAAATATATTAATGGAATAGCTATCAAAATAAATACAGGCAAAAGTTTCCAGTTAAATGGATTAGTAGAGTCTATTTCAATTTCGGGTGAGTTCATAAAATAGACTGCAGCAATTATAGCTATTAAAACCACTGCTACTAATCCGATAATGAGTTTAACCATAACAAAATTAAATGCTTTCATCAGGTTTGGAACAAAGTCCGGAAATTCAGGATTGCCTTCGTCATCGATCAGTTTAAAAAACACCTGATACATCGCTACTGATATAAAAGCATCGGCCAGATTAATCAGCACATTTTGCAATAAGGCCATTGAGGTTGTGGATTCCCCAAGCAGAATACTTAATATGGAACTTATAACGAACATCGTTACAAAATATATCGCTGTGAATCCCAGTATTATCCATATATTTTTCTTAGCAATGATCCATGCATCTGCTATAACTTCATTAACCGAAAAGGGCTTGTTCATTTATTAAGCTTGTTTTAAAATAATTCGTCTATAAAAATCCTGCATAAAACCTAAGCCGTAAGCGGTTAATTGTACCAGGGAAGCAATTATGCTCAAAAATGCAACTTTTGCTGATTTGTTTATGCTTAATGAATGAAAAAATATCAACAATATATAAATAACTAGCAAAATGTTGCTAATTACTGCAATCTTCACCGACATAAGATTAACCACTACAGCTAAAAAAAGAAATACAGTAAATGCTGCTGGGAAAAAATGCACAAGCTTAAGTTCTGATGGAAAAAAGCTATGAATATTTATTCTGGCCCTTCCAAAGAAATGCAATTGCTTATAAAATTGTTTGAAGCTGGTTCGCCGTTTATGATATACCACAGCATCGGGAATTAAACCAATCTTAAACCCGGCCTTGTGGATACGAATACTGTATTCAATATCCTCTCCCAGCCTTGTCAGAATAAAACCGTTTGTTTTTTCCCAAACTTCCCTCGAAATCCCCATGTTAAAACTGCGGGGATGGAACTGTCCTCCCATGCGTTTTTTATTTCCCCTGATCCCTCCTGTAGTAAATGGGGATGTCATTGCATAGCTGATGGCTTTTTGAACTGGTGTGAAAGAGGTATGCGCTGCATCCGGACCGCCGTAAGCATCCAGGTTATCTTCGTACAAGTAATTCTTTACTGTTTCGAAATAGTGATGCGGTATTAAACAATCCGAATCAAAGATGATGAAATAATCGCCTTTGGCACGTTCAAAGCCATAGTTCCTGGAAAATCCCTGACCTTCATTTTTTTTATAAAAATATCGGATATCCAGTTGATCAGAATAACTTTCAACAATAGTTTTTGCATCATTTTCTGAGCCATCTTCTACAACCAGCACTTCAAACTGCGTGTATGTTTGGCGGGTTAGGGTTTGCAGTAATTCACCGATCTCCTCCGGGCGGTTATAAAGGGGAATAATGATGGAGAAGAACATGGGTACAATTTGTCAATGTGCTGATGTGGTTATGTGTTAATTGTTCTGGCGTGACGATTTGCTATTTGTCAATGTGCGGATGTGCAGAATTATTTAGATTTCCTGTTATTCTAATCGACAAATTGAATCATTAGCAAATTGACAAATTACCCTCATTAGCAAATTATATAGTTCGTTCTATTTGGTAAGAGTTACGCTCCGGCGAATTACGCGCCACCAACTCCGCAATAAACCCTGTCAGAAATAATTGAAAACCAACAATAATAGCAACCAAAGCGATATAAAACAATGGCTGATCTGTTACATTGCGATATTTAGCATGGTTAGCAATATCTATCAGTTTGTCGGTGATAAGGCCTATGGTGATAATAAATCCCGCTGTGAAGCTTAATACACCCATGGTGCCAAAAAAATGCATCGGGCGTTTGGCGAACTTACCCACAAAAAATATCGACAAAAGATCTAAAAAACCGTTTACAAATCGGCTGAACCCAAACTTGGTAGTTCCATATTTGCGAGCCCTGTGTTCAACTACCTGCTCGCCGATTTTTTTAAATCCGGCCCATTTTGCAATAACAGGAATGTACCGATGCATTTCGCCATATACCTCAATGCTCTTAACCACTTCTTTTCGATATGCCTTTAGTCCGCAATTAAAATCATGAAGGTTATTAATTCCCGACATGCTGCGTGTAGCGGCATTAAATAATCTGGTAGGTATTGTTTTGGTAAGTGGATCATACCTTTTTTGCTTCCATCCTGAAATAAGATCACAACCTTCTTCCCTGATTCGGCGATATAGTTCAGGTATTTCATCCGGACTATCCTGCAGATCGGCATCCATTGTAATTACCACATCTCCCTGTGCTGCCTCAAATCCAACATTTAAGGCTGCTGATTTTCCGTAATTCCGTCGGAATTTTATTCCCCGGATATGGGGATCCAGTTGCTTTATCTGCTCAATAACATTCCATGAATTATCATTGCTTCCATCATCAACAAGAATAATTTCATAGCAGAAATTATTCTTATCCATCACTGATTTAATCCAAGCAGTTAATTCCGGCAATGATTCTTCTTCATTATATAAGGGGATAACTACCGAGATATTCATTTTTATTTTTGGAGGTAAGAGCTGTTGAATGTGATAAAAAACGTGCAATCATCAAAAACTGATTAATTGCACGTGCAAATATTATACACTATTATTCTTCTGCATTTACAAACATTGGACGCTCTTTTTTAAATATCGCAGCAAAAATCAGCGCACCAATAAAATACATAATGATGACTCCGCCTAAACCTGTAAGAATCTTCTTGCCGCTCATATTTGAGTTCTCAGCCGATTTTTCCAACACTTCATCAATCTCTTCCTGGCTTGATCCCATCTTCTCCATCATAGAAGTTGTAGCATTCACCGTTATTTCTTCCATTTTTACTGCGTATTCAGGCTCAATAAATTTTCCGAAAATGATTGTAAAAAAATATACTATAAGAGCTTGTGTTACAAACATTATAAAAATGGTTCCCAAAGCCTCTTTAAAAGACCAGTACCCTCCCAGTTTCTTCCTTAAATCCATACAAAAATAAATAGCAAGCCCCAACCCTATCAAAAACTGAATTATCTGATATAGGGTATTACCCATCCAATCAGCCTTAACATAATAAATAACCAGAAAAATAGCGATGTTAATCGCTGCCCAGATCAATCCATTAGTAAAAGCAAGCTTTTTGGGATTTTCAGAGGTTTCTAAAGTAGTTTCCATATATAAATTATTTAAGTTTGATATTAGTAGTTTGTTAACAAAGTATAAATTGCCACGTCAAAAGATTTTTGCGAACTATATATTTTAAATTCTTCCAAATCCTCCTGCGCAGGGTTTTGTTCGTGAAAAAAGCTCATTAACGGATAAAACAGTTCTTTGAGTTCTGATTCTTTATCAAGCTTCTGTGCAGTTCGTGCAATCTCCTCATAAGAGCTATCGGTAAGTATCTGGTTTGCAATAACATCCTCATAAATGCGGTGCTCATCCTGAAACTCATCTTCTTCAACCAGTAGGAATTCCTTCAAATAATCTTCCAGTTCAGGTTCTATATCTTCATCATCACACTCGCGTAAGTAAAGAAGTACATTTAAAAGTTCCGTCCCCCGCTCTAATGTTCCTTCTTCTATTTCTTCCCATTCCGGCGAATCCAGGTAATCTTCCTCCAGCTTTTTTACATCTTCTGTGAAAAAGTTAATAAGTAACAGATCAAAATAGACTTCCCGTAGAGGATTTAAAGCTTCATTTTCATCAAAAACTTTATCTAATGCACTAACTTTCTCAATAAAGGTTTCACCTGAGTTAAACACCGCTTCCAGCGATGATAAGAAATTTGCCGGCGATATATTTTCTGCTTCGGCAAATTGCTCAGTGGAAAAATGCAGCGCATCTTGTACTCTCTTATCCATATGTTAAGGTATAAAAACTTGATTATTATTACAAACGAAAGTAACCCTTCCTTTTAGCTTTTGATTGAGCAAAGGGGAATTAGAGGATTTTGAAAGATTAGCAGTTGCATTAAATTCCCATTCTGTATCCTTATTCCAAACAATGAAATCTGCAGGAGTATTCTCCTTCAAACCAAATAGCGGAACCGATAATATCTTCCTGGGGGCAACACATAATTTTTCTACCAGAAGTTCTGGCGATAACTTAGTTTTAAGAGCTAATGGAAGAACGGTTTGCAAACCTATAATTCCATATGAAGCTGTTTCAAACTCTACATTTTTAAATTCTATTTCATGTGGAGTATGCTGAGAAACAATGGCATCTACAGTACCATCTTTCAATCCGGATATCAGTGCCCGGATATCATCTTTAGTTCGGAGCGGCGGCTTCACCTTAAAATTACTGTCAAATCCACTTAGTTGCTCCTCATTAAATACAAGATTGTGTGCCGCAACATCACAGGTAACTTTAATTCCCTTTTTTTTAGCTTCCCGGATAAGATCAACACTGCCGCGGGTAGATATTGTACTGAAGTGAATTGGTGAATCATTGTATTCAGCAAGGTACAGATCACGTGAGATCGCCATTTCTTCCGCAAGGGCGGGAATTCCTTTCAGTCCTAGCAACGTACTCATAACTCCCTCATTCATCTGGCCTTTTCCGGCTATGGAACTGTCTTCCGGGTTTGAAAAAATAAGGCCGTTAAACCCTTTTGCATAAAGCAATGCCCTGCTCATCAGGCCGGAATCAGTTACAGGGCGGTCACCATCTGTAAAAGCCCGTGCTCCGGACAATGACATATCGTACAGTTCGGCAAGATCCTCACCTTCCCTGTTTTTGCTGAGACACCCCAGTGGATAAATATTAACCACATTTCCGCGGGACCTGTTTACTACAAATGAAATTTCTGATTTTGAATGAATTGGAGGATTGGTATTCGGCATGAGCGCTACGCCTGTAAACCCACCGGAAGCAGCGGCTCTTGATCCGGTTTCAATATCTTCTTTAGTTTCCTCGCCCGGTTCGCCAAAATTAGCATTCAGGTCCATAAATCCGGGCGTCAGGTATTGCCCCGTCATATCTATTTCTTCTGTCCCTTTAGCTTTAATATTCTCACCTAATGCAGCAATGTTGCCATCTTTTATTAAAACATCTATATCTTTTTTATAAAATTCACTATTAGGGTAAAGATTGGTGACAGAACGAAGTATAAAAGACTGGTTCATTATGTGTTTGTCATTTTTGATGGAATTTGTTATAAAAACGTATCAGCACAATTTCAACTGCAAGAAATAATAGGGCTAAAATAAGGCAAACTTTCCATAACTGTGTACCATAATTGGCTGCCTTTATGGCATTCTGTACTGATCCGCTACCCGGTTGAAAAACTTTCATATTATCCGATGAAAACTTATCTTCAATTTCTTTTTTAGAAGCATAGCTCAAATCAGATTCGGTGCGGTTATCGTTATAAGAAAGTACCAGAAGTAAGCTATCACCTTTGGTTAAACTGTAATTACCGGTTTTTTTTATTTGATCCGCAAGGTATAAAGCAGTACCAGTTTCAAGCTGTTTTACATCAGGTATAGCTTCAAAGTTAGTCCCCCGCAGTTTCAGGGTTTGATTAGTACTTAACGTTATTTTATCGGTTTCAATTAACTGCTCCCGGCCCAACGTATAGAAAAGCCACTGGTTTCTTAAACTTAATAATGCCGTTTGAAACATTAAAGGAACAAACAGCGAATGACGTACCAGGTTACTTGCTTCTTCATCAAGAGGAACTGCCGATAAATATACCCTGCCCTTTCCCGAAATATATTCAGCAAAAAAGGTTCTTCGACCCGGGAATTCCAGAATAGCTTTTCGGTTTGTAGTGTTTCTTAAGCTATATTGGAGATACGATTTTGCTGCCGGGAGTTCCAGGTTTGAAGGAATACGGTCAAATACACCGGTAAACACGGCATGCTGCTGATTAAGTGAGATCACTTTTGTGTCAGCAGTTACAATGGTTTCCGGAATATCTGCATTAATATTTTGTAAAAATCCACCTAAAGCGGACTGATTTCCAGTCAATGAAGGGAAAACTACCAAGCTTCCCCCGTTACGAACATAGGCGACTAATTGCTGAGATAACCCGGTTGATAATTCACTAACTTCATTCAGAATTATAATTGGATAACTGGCAATTGTGGAGTAACTTATATTACCCGCAGGTGTATTTTCAAGCTGAAAAAACTGATCTGATCTGTAGACTGCCTGCAGGTACCTGCTTGGATTATTACCGTTAATACTTAAAACAGGTAAGTTTTTCCTTATCCTAAAGCTGAAATAAAAACGGTCGTCAAAAACAATTGGATAATCATTGATACTTATCTCACCGGATTGCCAGCCAGCCCCAAGACCGCTGAATGAAAGTGTATCACTCTTTGTGCCCCGTGGTTCGAGCGAAATACTTCCTAATGCTTTTTGCTGATTGTTTACCGTCAGTTTTACGGGGATTTGCGGAGCAGGTTTATCCGAGTTATTCCGGAGCTTTACTACTAATTTTTCGGTTTGCCCCGGCCTGTGTACCGGACTTGTAAACCAAACCGAGTCTACCGAGATATTAGGCAGCGAGTTGGCCTTTAATTTAACCATCCTTACCGAAATTCCCGTATCTGGCTTAATCAGGGTGCTGTTCAGTATGTTTTTCTGGAAATCTGATATAAGATAGATATTTTTTTTTGAGTTAGGTTCTGATGAAAACACGTCAGATTGGCGGCTTATAATTTGATCAGCTGTTCTGTTGTTACTGCTGATTTTCACCTCATCAACTGCGCTTAAAAAATCATCATAACCCAATAGCCGCTGATGTTTGCCTTCAAAATCATTGGTAAGCAGCTGAAATTTATCATTTAAGCTATATGCCAAAGCTATTTCTTTAGCCCGTCGTTTTGCTTCATCCAGAAGCGAACCCTCCTTATTCACCGTTTCCATACTATAGGAATTATCAATGTAAACACTGATAACCTGCGATTGGAATGAATTGAAGTTGCTTTTATCTGGAATGTACGGTTTTGCGAATGCTAATACAATAAAGGTTATTGCCAGTATTCTGGTGGCTAAAATAAGCCTGTTCTTAATTTTTTGTCCGGACGATGTTTGTTGTTCTACATCTTTAAGAAACCTCACATTACTGAAGTATACTTTTTTAAACCTCCTGAAATTAAATAAGTGAATAATTACCGGAATGGATATGGCTGCGAGTGCAAATAGAAATCCGGGATACAGGAAATTCATTAAAATTCAAAATTACGAATATTTATTTATGTGACAACATTGTTTAAATCACTCAAGCCCGGAATTCAAAACAGTATTAGATAAAAAATTCTGTTTTTTATCATCTATTTTTATCTTTGCATACCCTGATTGTTAGTCGGGACCAGAATATGCTTAATTTTTTCACTCATAACGTACATTTCCATCATTGCCATGTGGCGATGAAATAACAGGTATGTTTCTTGGTGAAACTGTTTAAAGTATATAAGTTGGTCAGATTAATAAAAACAAAGTGAAAACACTCAAAATTGCTATCCAAAAATCAGGTAGGTTAAACGAAAAATCAGTAGAACTTCTTAAAAATTGCGGTTTAAGCTTTGAAAATTATAAAAGCTCGTTAATATCCTCGGTTTCTAATTTCCCACTTGAAATACTTTTTTTACGAGATGATGATATCCCGGAATATGTTCAGGACGGAATAGCCGATCTGGGAATTGTTGGCGAAAATGTAATCAGTGAAACCGAAGTTGAGGTAAGTTTCCTGCAGAAATTAGGTTTTGGAAAATGCTCTTTAAAAATTGCGGTACCCAATGAAAGTGATTTCCAATCATTAGGCGACCTGGATGGTACAGCCATTGCTACTTCATATCCGGTTATTCTTAAAAAATTCCTTAAGAAGAATAAGATCAATGCAGAAATAAGAACTATTTCGGGTTCTGTAGAAATATCTCCGGGCCTGGGTTTAAGCTCTGCTATTTGTGATATCGTTTCTACCGGCGGAACTTTAAAAAGCAACGGCCTTCGGGCCTTTACGGATGTAATGACATCAGAGGCAGTACTAATAGGAAGAAAAGAAATTGAAGATAATCCACTGGTGTTAGAACTTATCCAGCGCATTCAATCTGTTCTGAGAGCGAAGGAAACTAAGTATGTGGTGCTTAATGTAGAAAGGAAAAATATCGAAGCCATAACTGCTCTGCTCCCTGGTGTTAAAAGTCCGACCGTTGTTCCACTTGCAGAGGAGGGGTGGGTTGCCGTTCATACCGTAATCCCTGAGAAAGATTTCTGGGACAAGATCAATAACCTTAAAGCTGCCGGAGCACAGGGTATTGTAGTGCTCCCTATTGAAAAAATCATTTTATAACGTCAAATTTCGGGTTAACCTATAGTTAAATAGGAAATATAACATGCTTAAAATCTTATATTTAAAAGACTTTACTAAACAACAGATTGAAGAGTTATGTAAGCGTAATTCTGATGACACTCATATAGTAAATGATCGGGTATTAGAAATAATTTCTGAGGTTAAAACCGATGGAGATAAGGCTTTAATAAAATTTGCAAGGCAGTTTGATCAGGTTGAATCTAATACTTTATTTCTTGAAGGGGACGAATTAACCAAGCTTGCATCCACAGTTTCGGAGGTTGAAAAGAAGGCATTAGATACTGCATATAGTAACATTAAAAAGTTTCACCTCCCCCAGCTTAAAGCAGAAGATAAAATAGAAACCATGACCGGTGTAACTTGCTGGAGAGAGCACAGGGCTATAGAAAAAGTGGGATTATATATTCCCGGGGGAACTGCTGTTTTACCAAGTACCTTCCTCATGTTGGGTATTCCTGCAAGAATTGTCGGATGCAATGAAATTATAGTCTGCACCCCCCCACAAGCCGATGGAAATATCAATAAATATATCGCATACTGTGCACAGCTTTTAGGAATCAACCGGGTGTATTTAACTGGAGGAGCACAAGCTATAGCTGCTATGGCTTATGGGACAGAAACAATACCTAAAGTGGATAAGATCTTTGGACCCGGTAATCAATATGTTACCAGGGCAAAAACCATTATCCAATCAACTACAAATACGGCTATAGACATGCCCGCGGGGCCTTCAGAGGTGTTAGTGATTGCTGATGATAGTGCAAGGCCGGAATTCGTAGCAGCCGACCTGCTGGCTCAGGCTGAACATGGACCTGATAGTCAGAGTATATTAGTTTGCACTTCAACAGATATCCTGGAACAAACATTACAACAGCTGGAAATGCAGCTTAAAGAACTACCCAGGGCTGAAATTGCAGCTAAAGCCTTATCAGGATCTTACGCAGTAAAAGTAAATACAGTGGAAGAAGCCTTGTCTTTCAGTAATGTTTATGCTCCCGAACATCTTATTCTTGAAATTGATGAATGGGAAAAAATATTGCCCCTGATTATTAATGCAGGATCGGTATTTGCCGGGCACTTTACACCCGAGAGTGCAGGTGATTATGCTTCGGGAACCAATCACACCTTACCCACAAGCTCCTATGCAAGAGCATATTCCGGAGTATCAGTTGATTCTTTTGTGAAGAAGATTACCTTCCAGCATATTACTAACGAGGGCATTAAAAATATTGGGTCAACAGTAGAAGTCCTCGCAGATCTTGAAGGCCTGCAGGCACACAAAAATGCGGTAAGTATCCGCTTAAAAGATTAGCAGATGTTTGATTTAAAAAATATCCTGAGGGAAAATATAAAGAACCTGATCCCCTACTCTTCGGCAAGAGATGAGTTTAAAGGAGATGCCTCTGTTTATCTTGATGCGAATGAAAACAGTTTCGGCTCGCCTTTAACAACTAATTATAACCGCTACCCGGATCCCTTGCAGTATGAAGTGAAAAAACGCATCAGTACAATAAAAGGCGTACCTCCGGAAAATATATTTTTGGGAAACGGAAGTGATGAGGCTATTGATATCCTGTTCAGAGCCTTCTGCAAACCCGGAATAGATAATGTAATTATCGTACCTCCTACTTACGGGATGTACGAAGTTTCTGCAAATATTAATGATGTGGAAATAAGGAAAGTAAACCTTACATCTGAATTCCAGCTTAACCTGGAAGGTATAGCAGAAGCAATTGATGAAAATACAAAGCTCATTTTTATATGCTCACCCAATAATCCCACCGGAAATTCCATTAATCGCGATGATATAGAAACCTTGCTGGTAAATTTCTCAGGACTTGTTGTAATTGATGAAGCTTATATTAATTACGCACGTCAGAAAACATTTATACAGGAACTAACTGAGTATGCTAATCTGGTTGTTTTGCAAACCTTATCCAAAGCATGGGGACTTGCCGGATTACGTATAGGCATGGCATTTACGAGCGAAGAGATCATTGAGGTTTTTAATAAGGTAAAACCACCTTACAACATCAATGAATCATCGCAGCAGCTTGCACTGGAAGCCCTGGAAAACGTCGATCAGGTAAACCAATGGATAAAAGAAACTATAAATGAGCGTGAAAAGCTCGTTGCTGATTTGGTAAAGCTTCCGGTAGTTTCTAAGATTTACCCTTCAGATGCTAATTTTGTTATGGTTAAAACCACAGATGCACGAGATATTTATGAGCATCTGGTTGGTGAGGGTATCATAGTGAGAGATCGTTCTAAAGTAACTTTATGTGAAGGTTGTTTAAGAATTACGATAGGGACAAAATCGGAGAACAAAATTTTATTAAACGCTTTACAAAACTTTAAATGAAGAAGGTATTATTCATAGATCGCGACGGAACCCTCATCCTTGAGCCTTTACCTGATCTGCAGATAGATTCGCTCGAAAAACTGGAATTTCTGCCGTACGCTATTTCATCCTTAAAAAAACTGGCTGATTTTGGTTATGAATTGGTTATGGTTACCAACCAGGACGGGCGTGGAACGAGTTCATTCCCTGAGGATGATTTTCAAAAGCCTCATCAGAAAATGTTGACCATACTTGCCAATGAGGGAATAACATTTACTGAAATATTTATAGACGATTCATTTCCCGAGCAAAACAGCCCTAACCGTAAACCAAATACCGGCTTGCTTACTAAGTACCTTGCTACCAATCAGCTGGATACTGAAAACTCGTATACCATAGGAGATCGGGCTACAGATATTCAATTAGCCGTTAATTTAGGATGTAAAGCAATAAAATATGGTAATGCTGCAGACGAATACGCTGCTCTGACTTCGAATGACTGGAATGTAATTACCGCATATTTAACACGAAAAAATGATCGTCTGGTTCATTTTGAGCGAAATACAAAAGAAACAAAGATTAGTCTGACTCTTAACCTGGATGGAAACGGAAATCATAAAATCGACACCGGCGTTAAATTCTACGACCACATGCTTGATCAGCTTGCCAGGCACTCAGGCATAGACCTTGAGCTGAGCGTGCAGGGCGACCTGGAAATCGACGAACACCATACCATTGAAGATAGCGCCATTGCGTTAGGGAAGGCATTTAAGCAAGCACTGGGCGACAAAAGAGGAATTGAACGTTATGGATTTTTGTTACCTATGGATGAAGCCCTTGTGCAATGTGCTATAGATTTTTCAGACCGGGCATATTTCATTTACAAAGGATCTCTTAACAGAGAATATGTGGGTGATTTCCCAACTGAAATGTTTGAGCACTGGATGAAATCCTTCTCAGAACATGCAGGAATGAATTTAAACTTAGCAATTATTGATGGTGAAAATACGCACCACATGATCGAAGCAAGTTTTAAAGCGCTGGCAAAATGCATTAAACAGGCCATTCAGGTTACCGGAACTGAGCTACCAACCACTAAAGGGGTTATTTAACTCCGATTGTAAGGGATTACGTTATGGAAAATATGGAAAATATTTCAGAAGGTTTATCCCCGTTTCACGGATCTTACGGAAGCATTGGGATTATTAATTATGGCGCAGGGAATATTTTCTCCCTCACTGCAGCTTTAAACCGGTTAAATATTTCTTATGAAATGATCAGCAGCCCGCAAGATTTTGAAAAGCATGAGCGTTATATTATTCCAGGTGTAGGCCATGCAGGGGCTGCCATGCATAAACTTAATGAAACGGGTCTTATTCCGGAGATTATGAAACTGAAAAAACCTGTACTTGGAGTATGTGTGGGTATGCAGTTGTTAACCCGGTTTTCTGAAGAAGGCAATTCTGACCTGATGGATATTATGGAGTTAAATACACGTCATTTTCCGTCAGATCTTAAACTTAAAGTGCCCCATACCGGTTGGAACAAAGTCCATGTAGAGAAAGAAAATAAGTTATTTAACGGATTAAACAATGAATACTTCTACTATGTACACTCTTATCATATAGAATTTAATCCTAACTTTACAATTGCTTCAACTGAATATGGTATAAAGTTTTCGGCTGCAATTATGAAGGATAATTTTTACGGTGTGCAATTTCACCCCGAAAAATCCGGAAAAGCAGGCGAACAGGTATTACTAAATTTTGCTCACTTATAAAGAACATTATGTACATCATTCCGGCAATTGACATACTTGATAAAAAAGTTGTCCGCTTACGCGAAGGAGATTATGACCAGGCTACATTTTACGATGTTACGCTTGAGGAAATGGTTGAAAAATACCAGTCGAACGGAACCGAATTTGTTCATATTATTGATCTTAATGGTGCAAAAGGCGATTTCAGCAATCAGAAATACCTGTTTGATATCATCCGAAAAACGGACATGAAGGTTCAGTACGGAGGTGGTGTACGAAGTATTGAAAAAGTAAAGGAACTAATCGATTCCGGCATTCACCGAATCATAGTAGGTACCCAGGCAATTACTAATCCCACGTTCCTGGAAGATCTGTCAGAGGAAATATGCGGTAAAGACAAATGTTCTGACCAAGTTGTGGTTGCTATTGACGTGTTAGACGAAGTGATAAAATATTCAGGATGGATGGAAAGCTCCCCTATCAAGCTAAAAGATTATGTTGACCGCTGCCTGTCTCTGGGGTTTTTCAGGTTTTTATGCACTGATATTGATAAAGACGGAAAATTAGGGGGTGCAGGTGTTGAGTTATATAAAAAACTTTTGGATCATAATCCGTTTATTAAGCTGATTGCATCTGGCGGTATAAGCTCCATGGAGGACATTTATTCCCTCCAGGATATCAGAGTGGAAGCATGTGTGGTTGGAAAGGCCATTTATGAGAATCGCATTACTATAGAAGAAATAAAAGACTGGAATTTAAAGTCGCTTATTAGTTTCTAGCCCGATTTTACCTCCTACGAGGCCTAATCTTAATACTTCTCAATAATATATTCCAACAACGTGTAAAGTTTTGAATACTCTTAAAAACCTATGAATACCTCTACCTCAGGGGCTTTGGCTAAGCGAATAATTCCTTGCCTTGACGTAAAAGACGGCCGTACTGTAAAAGGTATAAACTTTGTTGATCTGAAAGATGCGGGTGATCCGGTAGAGCTGGCATGGCAATATTCCGAGCAGGGGGCAGATGAACTGGTCTTTCTTGATATTACAGCCACACATGAGCGGCGAAAAACCATGGCCGAGCTGGTGAAAGCCGTTGCCAGAAATATTAATATTCCCTTTACTATCGGCGGAGGTATCAATGAAATAGCTGATGCAGATATTTTGCTGAACTCCGGTGCTGATAAAATTTCTGTGAATTCAGCAGCAGTGCGCGATCCTGAACTGATAAACAAGCTTGCAGCTGCCTTTGGGAAGCAATTCGTGGTAGTGGCTATTGACACAAAACATATTAACGGCAAAAACTGGGTCCATTTGAATGGCGGAAGAATAGCTACTGAGCTGGAAACTGAAAAATGGATTAAGGAAGTCGAAGATCGTGGTGCAGGAGAGATATTGTTAACCTCTATGGATCATGATGGTACAAAAGCAGGATTTGATTGCCGGTTATTGGAAAAGATCAATTCAAATTTATCTATTCCACTTATTGCATCAGGCGGCGCAGGAAGCAAACAACATTTTTGTGATGTTTTTTTGCAAACAAACGTAGATGCTGCCTTAGCCGCATCGGTTTTTCATTATGGAGAAATTTTAATTCCTGACCTGAAAAAAGAATTGCAAAAAAATAATATTGAAGTTAGAATATAATACCATGTTAGATTTTAAAAAAAGTGATGGCCTTATACCGGTGATCATTCAGGACAACCAAACACTGGAGGTTTTAATGCTGGGATATATGAATGATGAAGCTTACGACAAAACCGTTGCGGATAAAAAAGTCACGTTCTTTTCCAGATCTAAAAACCGGTTGTGGACGAAAGGCGAAGAGAGCGGAAATTTTCTTCATGTAATAAGCTTAGATGTAGATTGTGATAATGATACGCTGTTAATTAAAGTAACACCAATCGGTCCGACGTGCCATACGGGATCAAGAAGTTGTTTTAATACCCCTTTTAATCAAAATTTCCTGTTTCGGCTGGAAAGTGTAATAGCTGATCGGTATGAAAATCCACAGGAAGGCTCATATATAAATAAGCTGAGGGATAAGGGTCTCAACAAGATCGCTCAAAAAGTTGGTGAAGAAGGCGTGGAAACAGTAATTGCAGCATTAAATGAGACTGAAGCAGACCTGATCAACGAAGCATCTGACCTCATTTTCCATTTAATGGTATTATTAAAAGAAAAGAACATCAGTTTAAAAACGATTGGTGAAAACCTGGAAACCCGGCATAAATAACAGCTTTATAAACTTTACGAAGTTTCTTTCCATCTTCAACTTTATAAGCCTGTTAAGACAAAAATAGATTTATGAAATTTCTTGCTGGCGGTCAGAAATTTCGTAAATCTGGATGTGATATGACATTTAACTGAATGGAGAAATTAGATTGTAGCGAAAAAGAACTACTCGAAGCCTTAGAAAGGTCAGGTTATTTACTTGAATCTGAAATTTCAGATATACTCAATAAATCTGGATTTATTACCGAAAACAATCAGGTAATTATTGACGCTTTTACAGGTAAAAGTAGAGAAATAGACTTAACTGCGGAGTTTTTTAATTTTCGGCATAGAACAAGCAAAACTAAATGTGTATCTAAGGTTCGATTCGTTTTTGAAATTAAAAACAATATTGCACCTATTGTTCTTTTGACAAAGTTTGAACATTCACCAAATTTAGAAGATTGGTTAGGACTTAAACGATGGGGAACAATTCCAACAGGATTGAAAAACATTTACTATACTGGATATTGGGACAAACTTGTTCAAGATAAAAGAGGGTCAATCTTTACGCAATATTGTTCATTTCAAAGAAAAAAAGCTAACGAAGATTTAATGGCTCTTCACCCTGATAATATATATTCTGGCTTATCGAAAATTACTCAGTTTTGTGAGGAGGCTATTGATAGAGAAGAAACTGAAGAACCAGAAAATGGTTATTGGAGAGACTTTATTTATATTCCTGTTCTACTTATTGCTGATGATCTCTATGAGTTACATACTACTGGCGATAATAGACATAACTTAAAGAATGTAGATTTATCAATGTTGGTTTATAATTACCATTACAAAAAAACAGCTTCAATGGCTTATGTATTTGTTGTAACAAAAAAAGGATTCCCAGATTTTATTGAAACGATGTTAAAAATAGAAGAAGAGATAGAAACTGAAATGACAGACCTGAGACTGAAAAACGTCACATAACATAGATTTTATCATGCGGTTGGTGAGACACCAACCGAGAAATACCACCGTGGCCGGTGTCCCCACCGGCCACTTTTATTAGTGATAGACTTACAAGGTTTCTGACCGTTTTATTAGAAAACCTCGTAAGTCTTCAGACCCATTAGAAGTATGGTTAATGTAAAACGTATAGAAGAACTTTCAGGACACCAGAATCCGGTTTATACTGTTGAGAATTCCCAAAAACCCCACCTGTTTTTTACTGGCGGAAATGACAAGGGAATTGTGGAATGGAACCTGAAAACCAATACCTTCGTAAAAGTGTTGATGCCCGTTAACAGTTCTGCATACGCTCTTCATGCTCCTTCATTCAGTCCTGTGCTTGCAGTGGGCGAACGCAGCGGAAAAGTGCAAATCTTCAATTTTGAAGATCAAAAAACAGAACACGTTTTAATACATCACGTTCTTCCTGTTTTTGATATTCAGTCTGTATCGTCAAAAAAAGAACTGATCTTGTCATCAGAAGACGGTACTGTTTCCGTTTGGAATATGAACGGATATGAAAAGATCCATAAGTTCAGGGTCTCACCTGATACCGTACGCGTAATGGCTATCAGTCCTGATGAAAAATTAATTGCATTTGGATGTAAAGACAACTTTATCAGGATCTATAACCTGGAAGACTACAGTTTGCATGTGGAGCTTCCGGGGCATACTATGCCGGTTACTTCTGTACAGTTCTCACCGGATGGAACCAAACTATTTTCTGGCAGCAGGGATGCACATCTAAAGGTCTGGCGAGTATCTGATTTTACTTTATTACACTCCATTCCGGCACATTTATTCGCCATTTACGACATCAAATTCCACCCCACTAAACCTTATTTTGCAACTGCAAGCAGAGACAAGACCATTAAGATATGGAGTACTGACGATCTCAGGCTTTGCCGGATAATAAGCAGGGAAAAAGGATTTGAAACGCATTACTTATCAGTTAATAAACTCGTTTGGAGTAAATACAATGAAAATCTTATTTCCGTTGGGGATGATAAATTGGTTTATGTCTGGGATGTAACATTTAAACACGATTAGGCACGTGTACTTTCCGCTAATGGAATCACCACTCTGGCAATAAATTACAGTTGAAAGATAATGCTTCAAATATATCGCTTAATAATCCTTAGTCTATGGGAATAGCGTCCTAAATCAGCACTAAATATCCCTTGATTGTCAATCTTGTCTATTTTTACTCTGCCTGATGCATGAATAATTTCGTGATCATTCAGCATAATACCTACATGCGTGATCCGGCCCTCTTCATTATCAAAAAAAGCAAGGTCACCTGCCCTGGCTTCCTGTAAAAACCCAACCATATTTCCCTGTAAAGCCTGTTGCCGGGCATCCCGTTTCAAACAGATACCGAACTGTTTAAAAACAATCTGGGTGTAGCCTGAACAATCAATGCCGAATGGGGATCTGCCTCCCCACAAATATGGAGCATTCAGATAAAATCTGGCGACCGATTCTATACCTGAGGCAAAGTTTTTTGGATTACCGCTACTTACGCTACCATTGATTGTATACTCCTTATGATTTAAATGGAATATGCCGTCATTATAAAAAGGCAACGTACTGCCTGACAATAAGTGGATAATTTCGTTGTTACACAGCTGAGTTGCTTCATGGGTCAGTTGTAAGCCAAGAACCGCGTCAGATTTCACCTTATTATATAAGTCTTCTTCAATTTCTACGATCTGCTTGAAATCAACCCAACCTTCATACTCATCGTATTGGGCGCATATTCTCAACCATGAGTCAGAGCGCTCCAGAATTTGAAAATAATCTCCGAATAACAATTGTGAGATCATTTCACTCCGGTCTGATGCTTCTGCCCGGACAGGAGCTAAAGAAAGCGTACAAATACCAAATCCTTGATCCATAACGCAAATAAAATAAATTTAGCTGATAAGATCATTAAACATACCAGATTATCAAACCATAGTATCACAAACCTGTTCTTAAAAATATGGTAACTCCCGACAACCTTCAAAAGATCTTAATCGCGGTAGAAGATAGCAGCTATTCCGATCAGGCATGTGATTATGGATTTAGGCTGGCTAAAAAATTTAATGCAGAAGTAGCATTGGTACATGTAAATGAGGTTTTAGGTATGGCCGCACCGAATATTACCGACCCAATGATGACGGACTCAATGATGATGCCCCAGATTATAACTATTCAGGAAGACGCTTGTAAAAAACTTTTTGAACGCTTATCCAAAAATCATGAAGACACAACTCTTTACACTTTTACCAGAATTGGTAATCCCCGCGATGAAATTTTGAATGCAGCAGAGGAATGGTGTGCAGATATGATCATCCTCGGAACTCACGGACGAACAGGTTTTGATCATTTTATATCAGGAAGTGTTGCTGAAGATGTGGTACGTAAAGCTAAATGCCCTGTGTTGATTATACCAAAAGGAGAATAAAAAAAGCGGCCGAATTATCAACCGCTTTCTGTTATTTTAATGAACTCAGGGATTATCTCTCCATATGAAGCCATGCTTTTTTAGCAAGAAGCTCTTCTTCAGTTTCACGCACATCCTCATCATCTATACAACAATCTACAGGACATACTGCAGCGCACTGCGGCTCATCATGAAATCCTTTACACTCGGTGCACTTATCAGGAACAATATAATATACTTCATCAGAAATAGCACCTTGCGTCTCTTCTGAATCCAATGTTGTGCCATCTCCAAAATCTATTACTCCGCGCAACCCTGTACCATCCGAAAAACGCCATGCTGCTCCAGCATCGTAAATAGCATTATTCGGGCACTCAGGTTCACAAGCTCCGCAGTTTATACACTCATCCGTGATTATAATTGCCATGTTCTCTTAAGTCTGTTTTGAAAAATTTAATTTTGTACGCACCTATGTGATACTGTATCTTTAAAACGGCACAAAAGTATAACATTTTTCTGAGGATTTTAGTTTCATAAGCATGATTTTGACATTACAACAACGACTTGATGCTTTTATCGCACTTGGAGAATACCTGCGATCGCCTGATACTGCCCTTTTGCAACTTATGGATCAGGCAAATCAGTACAATGCATGGTTTACATCTGAAAACACAAAAAGAGCGGTACTATCAATCGGCGAAATGCTTAACCCGCATGATGTGGAAATATGGCTTAAGCCGGCCACCCCAAAACCTGTAATCAATGAAAATAAACAAACCTCAAAGGCTAAAAAAATAGGTTTGGTGCTGGCGGGGAATATTCCGTTAGTGGGATTTCACGATATTCTGTGTGTTCTCGCTGCCGGTCACATTGCACTGATCAAACTGTCATCACAGGATCAGGAAATAATACCACACATTTTAAAAAAGCTGATTGAGCTGGAACCAGCATTTTCCGGATTTATACATTTTGTTGAGCGACTTGAAAATTTTGATGGGGTTATTGCTACCGGCAGCACTAATACATCGCGGTATTTTGAGTATTATTTTGGAAAGGTTCCGCATATTATTCGTAAGAACCGTAATAGCGTGGCGGTGTTAACAGGTAAAGAATCAGAGGCAGATCTTACTGCTTTAGGACATGATATATTCGATTATTATGGTTTAGGATGCAGAAACGTATCTAAAATATTTATCCCGGAGGGGTTTGACTTTATTGCTTTTTTTGAAGGTATTGAGCAATTCAGTACTGTTGGCGACCATCATAAGTATCATAATAATTATGACTACAATAAATCCATTTTATTATTAAACAGGGTTAAACATTTTGATAACGGTTTTCTCCTGGTAAAAAATGATGAGGGCTTAGCCTCTTCGCTGGCAGTTTTACATTATGAGGAATATAAAGAGAAGGAAACTGTTATAGAAAAACTAAATAACGTATCAGATCACATACAGTGCATAGTTTCCGCAGAAGATATAGTTACCATTAATCATAGTCAAAAAGTAAATTTTGGTCAAAGCCAGTATCCGCGTTTATGGGATTACGCTGACGGAATTGATACCATGAACTTTCTGACAACTTTACAATAAATGTTAACTTTGACAAGATGTATGCTATCAAAGTAAAAGGAGTAGCCAAAATTCCTGATTATGTACAATTGCGTGATGAGAAATTCACTCTGTTAGCTTATTTCAGAGTTGATCGGCCGGAAAAAACGTTGGAAAAGATCGGCTTAGCAGATAAAACCGACTATATCATGCAATTAATTACTGATCTGCCTTTTGGAAAGATTTTGAAAATAGATATTTAATATGATTGGAAATACAATTATTAAGCTCGAAAATGTTGATGTATATCAGCAAAAACACCTGGTATTAACGAATGTTAACTTACATATTGATAAAGGTGAGTTCGTTTTTTTAATCGGTCAGACCGGATCTGGTAAGAGCAGCTTATTAAAAATAATTTACGGAGATCTGCATATAGCCAATGGAGAAGGTCATGCTGCAGGTTTTGATCTTAAAAAATTAACAGATCGGGATGTTCCATACCTACGCCGTAAACTTGGAATTGTATTTCAGGATTTCCAACTGCTTACAGACAGAACGGTGGAACAAAACCTGGAGTTTGTAATGCGTGCTACCGGATGGAAGGATAAAAAGTTAATTTCAGAACGAATACGTGATGTGCTTGAAAAAGTAGGTTTGCGTTCAAAAGTTAAGAAAATGCCCCACGAGTTATCAGGAGGAGAACAGCAGCGTGTGGTTATAGCCCGGGCACTATTAAATGATCCTGAAATCATTCTTGCTGATGAGCCTACCGGAAACCTTGATCCGGATACATCGGAAGAGATCGTACAACTTCTCCGTCTGATCAGCCAGTCTGGAACCGCAGTTTTGATGGCCTCACATGATTATCATATTATTCGTAAGTTTCCTTCGCGCATAATTAAATGTGAAGACGGTCACGTACATGAAGATGTGACTATTTCTTAATATCAGGCAATCATTCTAGTCAAACCCTGACAGGATGACGGTATTTAATGCTTGGCAAATTATTTGTCAAAGATGAACTATCATGAATATTTCAGATATGTTAAAGAAAAAGAAAAACAATAAGACAGAAGATACGCAAAATTCTGAAATTCCCACACTTATGAGTGAAGATCAGGAAAATGTGCCAATAGATAACGATACTGAACAGGAAGAATCCAATCAACCGGACGCTGAAGAGAAACTTAAAGCAGAGCTTATTGAGGCGAGCGACAAATATCTTCGCTTATATGCAGAGTTTGATAATTTTAAGCGAAGAACTTCAAAAGAGCGTGTTGAAATGCTGCAAACTGCAGGAAGAGATGTAATAGCTGATCTTTTAACAGTACTTGATGACTTTGAGCGTGCATCTAAAGCAATAGAAACCGCTACTGATATTGCTCCTGTAAAAGAAGGAATCACTTTGGTACATTCCAAGTTGAAAAATATTCTGATGAATAAAGGATTAAAAGAGATGAATGCAAAAGGCACCACCTTTGATGCCGATTTACATGAAGCAATAACAAATATACCTGCCCCTTCTGACGATTTAAGGGGAAAAGTGATTGATGAAGTTGAAAAAGGTTACTCTTTAAATGATAAGGTAATACGCTTTGCAAAAGTTGTTGTGGGTGCCTAGACATTGCAATAAGGAAAAAAATACAGTTTGCGCATGACAGGCAAATTTTACAAGATTAATTAGAATGGCGAAAAGAGACTATTACGATATTTTAGGTGTTGAGCGTAATGCAGAAGCCGATGAGATAAAAAAAGCTTACCGTAAACTGGCTATTAAATTCCATCCGGATAAAAATCCGGGCGATAAAGCTGCAGAGGATAAATTTAAAGAAGGTGCTGAAGCTTACGAAATATTAAGCAACCAGGAAAAAAGACAGCGTTATGACCAGTTCGGACATGCCGGAACCGGAGCGGGAAGCTACGGTGGCGGCAATATGAATATGGAAGATATCTTCAGTCAGTTTGGTGATATCTTCGGTGGTGGCGGAAGTCCTTTTGATAGCTTTTTTGGTGGCGGTGGCGGGCAAAGTCGTGGTGGCCGCCGTGTGGCCCGTGGAAGTAATCTACGTATAAAAGTTAAACTTTCTCTTTCTGAAATTGTAAACGGTGCCGAAAAGAAAATCAAAGTAAATAAACAGATAGCCTGTCAAACCTGCGATGGCTCGGGTGCTAAAGACAAATCATCTTTTAATACTTGTGGTACATGCGGCGGCAGCGGAGCAGTGAGACGTGTAACCAACACCATTTTAGGGCAAATGCAAACCACAAGCACCTGCCCTACATGCAGTGGCGAGGGAACACAAATTACTGCTAAATGTACATCTTGCCATGGCGATGGTGTGATACGCGGTGAGGAAACCATTTCAATTAACATACCTGCCGGTGTAAGCGAGGGCATGCAACTCTCTATGAGTGGCAAAGGTAATGCAGCACCAAGAGGAGGCGTTGCCGGGGACTTGATTATTTTGATAGAAGAAACTCAACATGAGTCACTAAAACGGGAGGGCTATAACCTGATTTATGATCTGCATATTAGTTTTGCAGATGCCGCTTTAGGAGCAGGTGTAGAAATTCCTACAATTGATGGGAAGGCAAAGATCAAAATCGAACCGGGGACTCAGGGTGGAAAGATTCTCAGATTAAAGGGAAAAGGTATTCCTGAAGTAAATTCTTATCAACGCGGAGATCAATTGGTCTATGTAAACATCTGGACACCAAAAGCTTTGTCACGCGAGGAGCGGGAGCTTTTAGAGAAGCTAAATAATTCACCAAACTTTAAGCCGCAACCGGGTAAAAATGAAAAAAGTTTTTTTGACCGGATGAAAGAATACTTTGAATAATTCACCTGGAAAATAATTTAAGCCACATCTTGTGGCTTTTTGTTTTTTTGAATAACCGTTTTAATTTTATCATCTATTAGTACATTACATCGAGGAAAAGTATATCCGTTCTGTTACTTTTAGTTTATATAATGGGAAATAAAGATCCAAGAATTGATACCTATATTACAAAATCAGCTGATTTTGCAAAACCTGTTTTAACCCATCTCAGGTATCTTGTGCATGAGGTGTGCCCTGATATTGAAGAAACTATCAAATGGGGCTTTCCGCACTTCGATTATAAAGGGCCGGTTTGCAGCATGGCCGCTTTTAAACAGCATTGTGCATTTGGCTTCTGGAAATCATCTTTAATGTCTGATAAATACTTACTGTTTCAAAAAGAAGAGAAAACTGCTATGGGCCAGTTAGGGCAGATAAAAAGTATAACGGATCTTCCGGCAGACGGAATTCTCAAAGCATATCTTCAGGAAGCATACGGGCTGAATGAAAATAATATTAAGCTGCCTTCTAAAAATAAAACTGTAAGAACAAAAGAACTTGAAATCCCATCCTATTTTATCCATGCACTCTCCTCTGACAAAAAAGCATCAGAAGTATTTCAGAAATTTAGTTACAGCCATAAAAAAGAATACATTGAATGGTTAACAGAAGCTAAAACGGAAGAAACTAGAACTAAACGGATGGCCACTACTTTAGAATGGCTTGCAGAAGGTAAATCGCGGATGTGGAAATATACAAAGAAATAATTGCCCTGGATATTAACAGCCCCGTTCAGGAGCTTTATGATCCGCTGTTTACAAAAAAACACGTAACGGTTTTTATTAAAAGGGATGATCTTATCCATCCGTTCATTTCAGGCAATAAGTGGCGAAAATTAAAATATACACTTATCAGGGCCAGAGAAATGAGAAAAAATCACCTCGTAACTTTTGGCGGGGCATACTCCAATCATTTAGTAGCTACTGCATGTGCTGCCGCGCGGTTTGGATTTAATGCAACAGGATTTGTGCGCGGTGAGCCTGTAGATAATCATTCCATGATGCTATGCGGGATATTTGGAATGGAATTGATTTTTACTGACCGGGAAAGCTACCGGAATAAAAACACACTATTCGATCAATATTACACGAATGATGATGACGCTTATTTTATAGATGAAGGAGGCGCGGGAGAAAAAGCTGTAAAAGGTTGCATGGAATTAATTGCGGAGCTGGACAAACCATTTGATCATATTTTTTGTGCGGCAGGCACAGGTACCACTGCTGCCGGACTTTTAAAAGGATTGGAACAAATTGGTTCTCCAGCATATTTTCATGCAATTTCATCATTAAAAAATGGCTCTTTTCTTAAAGAAGAAATTGGGAAATACAATATAAATACCCAAAACCTCATATTGCATTGCAATTATCATTTTGGCGGATATGCAAAATCTACTCCCGAACTCTTAAATTTCATAAAAATGTTCGCATCTTCAACAGGCATCCTGCTTGATCAGGTGTATACAGGCAAGGCGGCGTATGCATTATATGATTTAATTGCAAATGACCATTTTCATCCGGGGGATAAATTATTACTCATCCACTCCGGAGGTTTACTCGGTTTGTTAAGCCAGGCAGAAAAGTTTATTTCTTCTTAAATATCTTCCTAAATAAGTGCATTTTTTTCTGAAAAAAATTCCAACTGTTTAAAATACTGCTTTAAACGTTTTAAAGCAATATTAAAAAAAAACTTCAAATTGGTGCTTTTTTGGGCTTTTTATATCTTTGATTAATTAATAATTAAGCGATGTATAAACTTTCCATCTCACCAGAAAAGGTACAAGATACTTTAAATCGTCACATCCTGGCTGACGGTTATGACCTCACATTTGATATGGAGAGAAGTCAGGGAGTTCATATTTATGATTCAAAAAACAAAGCCCGGCTTCTGGATTTTTTTACATGTTTTGCTTCAGTCCCTCTTGGATATAACCATCCTAAAATGGTTAATGATGAAGAGTTTAAGAAGAACCTGATGCTTGCCGCATTAACCAATCCTTCCAATTCGGATATTTACACAACCCAATACGCACAATTTGTAGACACTTTCTCTCGTGTGGGCATTCCTGACTATTTGCCTCATGCTTTTTTTATTGCAGGTGGTTCATTAGCGGTTGAAAATGCTTTAAAAGTGGCCATGGATTGGAAAGTTCAAAAGAACTTCCAAAAGGGATATTCTGAGGAAAGGGGATTTAAAGTGATCCATTTTGAAAAGGCTTTTCACGGGCGTTCGGGTTATACATTAAGTCTCACTAATACCTTACCCGATAAAACTAAATGGTTTGCACAGTTTAACTGGCCACGGGTATCAACTCCAGGCATAGAATTTCCCGCTTCTGACCACAATCATGAAGATCTGCTTAAAAGGGAGGCATTATCAATTTCCCAGATCCGGCAGGCATTTGTTGATAACAAGGATGATATCTGTGCTATAATTATTGAGCCCATCCTATCAGAAGGTGGCGATATCCACATACGTACCGAATTTTTAGAGCAAGTCCGCATACTGGCAGATGAAAACGAATGCTTCCTGATATATGATGAAATTCAAACCGGTGTTGGTCTCTCAGGAAAATTTTGGTGCCATGAGCATTTTGGTGAAAAAGCACGTCCTGACATCATTGCATTTGGGAAAAAAATGCAGGTTTGTGGAATTCTTGCCGGAAAGAAAGTAGATGAAATTGAAACGAATGTATTTAATGTCCCTTCCCGAATCAACTCAACCTGGGGCGGAAATCTGGTAGATATGGTTCGGTCTGCAAAGATATTGGAGATAATTGAAGAAGATAATCTTCTGAAAAATGCAGATGTTGTTGGTGCTTATTTACAGAACAGCTTACGTAATTTAGCAGAAAAAACAGATAAAGTTTCTAATGTGCGGAGCCGCGGTTTATTAACAGCTTTTGATTTGCCGGATAAAACAATGCGTGATAAATTCCTTAAAACCGGAATGCAAAACAATGTAATGTTTCTGGGCTGCGCAAATCAGACCATACGTTTCAGACCTGCCCTTATTATTGAAAAAACACATATAGATGCCGGACTTGAAGTTGCAGAAAAGATTATTAGGGATCTATAATAATACCGGGTCTTATTTCAAATTGAACAGGTCATTAACACCTAACAATTTTTTAGAGGTAAATCCCTCAGCGTATTTAGCACCTATATTTTTACCCAGCTCCCGCGCCCGTGACTCTACTATATTTAAAAAATCGGGTGATGATATATAAGTCGCATCAGATTTAATATCTTCAGGATTGAAGAACTGAGTTTTAAATGCCCGTATACTATCCATCTTTTTATCCCAGACATCAGTAATATCAATCAGAATATCAGGCTTAATATAAGTATCCTGAATGTATTGAAAAACAAGCGGAGGCCGCCAAGCCTCTTGTACCACATCATTCACTCTGGTTTCAATTTTATTCAGGCCTGAAAGAAATGCTGATTTAATAACAAGATCTGAGCCTTCACTATGATCAGGATGGCGGTCACATAACGCATTGCAAAGAACGATATGAGGTTTATATTTCCTCAGCACTGTTATAATTTGCAACTGGTGTTCTTCATCATTAATAAAGAACCCATCACGCATTCTTAAATTCTCCCGGATATGGAGACCCAGAATATTTTTCGAAACTTCCGCTTCATCACCCCGTTGATCAGCGCTGCCGCGGGTGCCAAGTTCACCGCGGGTGAGGTCAATTACTCCTACTTTTTTTCCGGCTTCAATTTGTTTTAGAATGGTTCCTGAGCAACTCAGTTCTGCATCATCAGGGTGAGCAGCAAATACAAGCGTATCGAGTTTCATCAAATGGGCAAAGTTTGTTTAAGGAGCTTTTCAATACGTTTTCGCAACCGCGATGAGGAAGGTTTTGTAAATGGATAGAAAAAATCAGTTACTTCCCCTTTTCTGTTTATAAGATATTTATGAAAATTCCATCTGGGCAGGGCACTAACATGCTTATTTTGCTTTTTGTCTGACAGAAATTTATATAACGGATGTGTATAAGCACCTCTGACGCGAATTTTATCGAAAATATGAAAATTAGCCCCGAAATCTATCCTGTAACACTGCTGCAGTGATTTATCTTCAAGGGGCTCTTGGCCGCCAAAATCATTAGAAGGGAAAGCAAGAATGTCAAAGTCCTCAGCCTCATATTTTTTCCTTAACATTTCAAGTTCTTTAAGCTGAGGAGTAAAGTTGCAGTCAGAAGCTGTATTCACAATTAAAAGCACTTTTCCTTTAAAAGCACTTAAACTTACCTCGTCTCCGTCCATTGTTGGAACAGCAAACTGGTAAATTGAATTTTCGATCATTTTTAATTGTAGCTGAACTTGTAATATCCGGTTTGTGAATGGATGATACTCTCAATATCCCGTTCTTCTTCCGGATTATATTTTTCTTTCAGATTATGACCAAATATACGGGCAGCAGACTGGTAAAAGAAAGCATTAAATCCACCCTTCATATCTTTGGCTAACTGATATGTAGTGTAACCTGTTTCGCGGTCAATAAGTTTGATTAATATTTCTCCTTGGGTGATGGTGAGGTTTTTAATCTCCCGGTTAAACATATCCTTTATTTCCTTTTCGCAGGCCTTAACCAGGATTTTTTGCTCCTTTTTGTTGGTATGTAGAGTCAGTTCATGATTTAGCTTGGAATATCGATCCTTGGCAAAGCGTGCGTAGGGCAATACCTTTAAAACATTATATCGCAACCTGTTAAACTTGGCCCGTTCCAATTCACTTTTAAAGATCCGGCTTGCTGAAATAACAACATCAGACATAGTGAGCCACGGGATAAGTTCATTATCAACCATAGTGAGAGCTACGCGAATGGTATCATTTTTGCCCTTAAAATATGGATTATATTTTTCTTGTGCTGATGTTTTTTGGGACATCATAATGACAATTAAGGTCAGCAAAAGAGTGAATTTTTTCATATTTTTATATACTGCAATTTACAGTAAAATTATATACTATATATACCAATTAAATCTTAAGGTAACCTTTATAGCACAAAACGTTATTTCTATGCCTCTATTATATAATAACTATGAAGGAATTAGTAATTGACCTGGAAGCAGAAAAGAATGAAATCTTAAAAAGATACAGGGGTTTATTGAAAGCCTGTAAATCCACCTTGCAAAAGGGCGATAAACGCATGATAAGACGTGCTTTCGATATCGCCCTGGAAAGTCATAAGGATATGAGGCGCAAATCCGGGGAGCCTTACATTTATCATCCTATTGCTGTTGCACAAATAGCCGCTGAAGAAATTGGTTTGGGCACCACCTCAATAGTTTGCGCCCTTTTACATGATGTTGTTGAAGATACCGATATATCACTTGAAGATATTGAGCGCGAGTTTGGTAAAAAAGTAGCTAAGATTATTGATGGCCTTACGAAAATTTCAGGCGTTTTTGACTATAACAGTTCCCTGCAGGCAGAAAACTTCCGAAAAATGCTGCTTACCCTTGCTGATGATGTAAGGGTTATCCTTATTAAGCTCGCAGACAGATTGCATAACATGCGTACAATGGATTTTATGCCGCGTGATAAACAGCTTAAAATATCCTCTGAAACCATCTACTTATACGCTCCTCTTGCCCACCGCCTGGGGCTATATACCATGAAATCTGAACTTGAGGACCTCGCCATGAAATACATGGAGCCCGAAACTTATAAGTTTATCGCAGTAAAGCTGAATGAAAAGAAAACCGAAAGGGAACTTTTTGTAAAAGAATTTATTGGCCCTATCAAAGAAATCTTATCAGAGCAAGGACTTGAATCTAATATTTACGGCCGTCCAAAATCCATACATTCCATTTGGAATAAGATGCGTAAAAAAAGTGTGCCTTTTGAGGAGGTGTTTGACCTTTTTGCCATCCGTATAATCCTGGACAGCAAACCTGAACAGGAAAAATCTGATTGCTGGAAAGCATATTCTATCGTAACCGATCTTTACCGGCCTAATCCTGACCGTTTGCGTGATTGGGTGTCATCACCTAAAGCTAATGGCTATGAATCATTACACACTACCGTAATGGGACCAAAAGGCCAGTGGGTAGAGGTACAGATCAGAACAACCCGCATGAACGAGATCGCTGAAAAGGGTTTTGCCGCACACTGGAAATACAAAGAGGCCGCAGCAGATAGCGGTTTAGACCAATGGATACATAAAGTGCGGGAGCTTTTAAGTAATCCAGAAGCCAACGCATTGGATTTTCTTGATGATTTCAAGATGAATTTATTTTCCGATGAGATTTTTATTTTTACTCCAAAAGGAGCTTTAATTCAACTACCTATTAATGCTACCGCTCTTGATTTTGCCTTTGAAATTCACTCAGATCTCGGCGCGAGTTGTATTGGTGCTAAAGTGAACCACAAACTGGTTCCTCTTTCTTATAAACTCCTGAACGGGGATCAGGTTGAAATCATTACATCAAGCAAACAGACTCCAAAAGAAGACTGGTTAAGCTTTGTTGTTACTGCAAAAGCCAAGTCACGCATTAAATCATCGTTAAAAGAAGAAAAAAGGAAGATTGCCGAAGATGGCAAGGAAATACTTGAAAGAAAACTCAAATCGCTTAAAATTACCTATAACTCCGACAACATTCATAAACTTACTTATTTTCTGAAGCTTGCTTCATCACAGGATCTGTTTGTTAGTGTTGCTAAGGGAACTGTTGATCTTAAAGATTTAAAAGAGTTTGTTATTTCAGAGAAAAGCATTGATAACCGTCCACCCGAAAAACCTGAAGGCGGACATTTCGAGGGGATTATCAGGAAAGTTCAGACAAAGAAAAGCGACACTTTGCTGATTGGTGAAGATATGCAGAGAATAGATTATAAAATATCTGCTTGCTGTAATCCTATTCCCGGCGATGATGTGTTTGGTTTTATCACTATTAATGATGGAATAAAAATACATCGGACAAATTGCCCTAATGCTGCCAAACTCATGTCCAATTACGGGTACAGGATAGTAAAAGCAAAATGGACCTCTCAAAAAGAACTGGCTTTCCTAACGGGATTACAGATTGTAGGATTTGATGATATGGGTCTGATTAACAATATCACACAAGTTATTTCCAACGATTTTAAAGTAAATATGAGGTCAATTACGGTTGATAGCAATGACGGGATTTTTGAAGGATCCATTATGGTATACGTAAATAATACTGAGCATCTGGAGAATCTTATAAAAAGATTGAGAGAGGTTCGTGGTGTTACCCGTGTAACCAGGTTTGATTCTGAAGACGCAAACTCAATTGAAATTGCTTCATAAGTCCTTTAACATAAAATCTTTAAAATCTTAACCCAAAATTAAACATTCTCTTATTTTTAGATAACTTTGAATGCCAGTTAAATTCAGATATGCCGGGGCAAGAAACTATTGACATGGTAAAAAAGATTTTCGAGGCTTATCTTGAAAATAAGAGTCTTCGGAAGACGCCGGAGCGTTTTGCGATACTTGAAGAAATATATTCGCGAACAGATCATTTTGATGTGGAATCTTTGTATATCCATATGAAAAACAAAAAATATCGTGTAAGCCGGGCTACCGTATACAATACCTTAGAACTTCTTTTAGCGTGCGATCTGGTTACCAAGCATCAGTTTGGAAGAAACATGGCTCAGTTCGAAAAATCATACGGTTATAAACAGCATGATCACATTATTTGCCTGGATTGCGGTAAAGTAGTTGAATTTTGCGATCCGCGTGTTGGGCAGATTCAAAGCATGATGGGTGACCTTCTTAAGTTTGAGATCAAGCACCATTCATTAAATTTATATGGTAACTGCGCCCGGCTAAAACAGGGCCATTGTGAGAGCAATACGTTAACCTGATATTCTAAAGTCTTATACTCTGGAATATCTTTTAAAATTCTATGTTGAAAAATACCCCAATGAAGATACCTTTGCAGTGATGCGTTTTTTGGTTTATTTTGAAGATGCAGATCAGGAATGTGGTCCCGTTGCATTAACCAAAATTACATGGAAAGAGATTAAGCAACTAATTCAAGATACTTTTAGTTCATATTATCATAAAAAAATACTATAAATGCCAGTTGATGTTTTATTAGGCCTGCAATGGGGCGACGAAGGTAAAGGAAAAATTGTTGACGTTTTAAGTCCGAAGTATGATCTAATAGCCAGGTTCCAGGGTGGACCAAATGCGGGTCATACTCTTGAATTTGACGGGAAAAAATTCGTTTTAAACACTATTCCATCCGGTATCTTTAACAAGGATACGATGAACCTGATAGGTAACGGTGTTGTGATTGACCCGATTATTTTAAAGCGCGAACTTGATAATCTGAAAAAAAGCGGGTTTGATCCCGTGTCAGATAAAAAACTCGTGATTGCCCGTAAAGCACACCTTATACTTCCTACCCACCAACTTCTTGATGCAGCTTCTGAAAGTAAAATGGGGGAAAGCAAAATCGGATCAACCTTAAAAGGTATCGGCCCTACCTACATGGACAAAACTGGCCGAAATGGTTTGCGTGTAGGTGATACAGCTTTGCCTGATTTTAAGGAACGCTATCAAAAACTTGTTGATAAACATAAATCGATATTGATCCATTATGGTGAAGTGCCTGATTTTTCAGAAAAAGAAACTGCCTTTTTTGAAGCCGTTGAGTTGCTAAAAAATATTCCACAGGTAGATAGTGAGCATTTTGTAAATCAATATTTACGAGAGGGCAAAACTGTTCTTGCAGAAGGTGCGCAGGGAACCATGCTTGATATTGATTTTGGATCTTATCCTTTTGTAACTTCATCAAACACCACAACTGCTGGAGCATGTACAGGTTTGGGAATTGCACCAAAAAATATAGGTCAGGTTATTGGGATTTTCAAAGCATACTGCACCCGCGTAGGCAGCGGGCCATTTCCTACTGAGCTTAATGATGAAACCGGTGAAGAGCTTAGAAAGATCGGACATGAATTTGGTGCGACTACCGGAAGGCCCCGCCGTTGCGGATGGATTGATTTGCCTGCTCTTAAATATGCAATCATGCTTAATGGTGTATCTGAACTGGTAATGACTAAAGCGGATGTTCTAAGTGATTTTGACACCATTTATGCCTGTACACACTATAAATATAATGGCGAAACCATTGATTACATGCCATACGATATAAGTGCCATTCAGCCTGAGCCTGTTTATGAAGCTATACCCGGCTGGGGGCAGGAAATTACAGAAATAAGATTAATTGATGAGATCCCGGAAAAGCTAAACCTTTATATCCGGTATCTTGAAAAACACCTGGAGGTTCCGGTAAAGTATTTATCAGTTGGGCCAGACCGTGTTCAAACACTAATTCTGAATTAAGCATTAATTGTTAATCATCTCTATAAAATTCAACTGTAAAGGTGCATCAGTATTTTTTTGATGATACTGTAACCCTTAAAGAACAGGCCTTCAACTGGGCTTACTCTTTTGATGTTGCCTGTTATTTTGATTCAAATAATTACTCAGATCCCTATTCTGCATTTGATATATTGATTGCTGCCGGTGCTAAAGAAGAACTGAGTACAGGTAATGGAAATGCGTTTGAAAATCTCGGGCGCTTCTTAAGTAACAGGGAAATAGTTGTGCCTGGTTACCTTACTTATGATTTAAAAAATGAGTTAGAAGATTTGGTATCTCTGAATACAGATCATCTTCAATTTCCAGAACTGTATTTTTTTATTCCTGAACATCTTATTCTATTTAAAGGGAATCAGGTCACTATTTATTCAGATGAACCGGAGAAGGTTTGGAGAAATATTCAGGAGCAAAAAACTGTAACACCGAAAAAAAATAATATTACAATTCAAAGTCGTTTTACAAAGCCTGAATATTTAAAAACAGTTAACCTTTTAAAAAAACATATTCAAAAAGGCGACATTTACGAGATAACCTTTTGCCAGGAATTCTTTGCTGATAATGTTGAATTGGATCCGCTGCAAATTTTTCAATCTCTAAATAACATCTCACCTACACCGTTCGCCAATTTTTTTAAAATCAGGGATAAGTATATTATTTCCGCTACACCCGAACGTTTTTTAAGTAAACGGGGCAGAAAACTTATTTCACAGCCTATTAAAGGTACAGCGGCCCGATCAGTTAATCAAGATGAGGATCTTAAAAATAAAGAATCACTTTATCGTGACGAAAAAGAAAAAGCTGAGAATGTGATGATTGTTGATCTGGTACGGAATGACCTTACCAGGAGTGCTGAACCCGGATCTGTAACCGTTAAGGAATTATTCGGAGTTTACAGCTTTAAGCAGGTACATCAAATGATATCAACCGTAGTTTGTCAGGCTGCTTATGGAATTTCCAATCAAGATATACTAAAAAACACGTTCCCCATGGGATCTATGACCGGGGCACCAAAAATACGGGCTATGCAATTAATTGAGCAGTATGAGCGTACCCGAAGAGGCGTATTTTCAGGCACAGTGGGCTATATCTCGCCTAATGGCGATTTTGATTTTAATGTCGTGATAAGAACAATCCTCTACAATAAAACAGCGAAGTATTTGTCTTTCCAGGTTGGTAGTGCCATTACTTTTGAATGCAGTGCAGAAAAGGAATACGAAGAATGTTTGCTAAAAGCTTCAGCTATTCAAGCGGTTTTAAATTAGCTTAACTTTACCTGCAATAAGCCATAAAATAAAAAAAACCCGGTTTTAAGCCGGGTTTTTTAAGATCTATCTGGCTGTATAATATTTTTTTGCCTCAGGCATATTCTTTTGGATTGCCGAGATACGGGTTTCATCGCTGGGGTGAGTACTCAAAAATTCAGGAGGAGTTCCATTTCCTTCTTTAGCCCTTGCCATACGTTGCCAGAAAGCTACCGCATTCTCAGGATCATATCCGGCCATTGCCATAAATATTAATCCTAACCGATCAGCTTCGCTTTCCTGGTTTCTGCCATATCTTAATAATGCCAGTTGACCGCCCAGTCCATATAATTGCTGTACAGTTTGTGATCCTGTTGCTGCACCAACAACACCGCCCAGAACCTGTGCTCCCGCGGTTTGTGAATACCGTTCCTCGGCATGTCGGGCTATTACATGAGCAACCTCATGCGCCATTACTGTAGCAAGACCAGCATCATTTGCCATAACAGGTAATATTCCTGTGTAAACGGCTACTTTTCCGCCCGGCATTGCCCATGCATTAATATCCTGACTCTGAATCAGGTTAAATTCCCATTGGAAACTATATTGATTAGCATACCCATTTTCATTCAGGTATTTTTGAATAGCTGTAGCTACCCGGCTGCCTACATTTTTTACCCGCTGATAATCGTTTCCGCTTCTCACAACACGTGTAGATGGATCACGAATAAATTGCTGATATGCTGCACCGGCTTCTTGTTGTATTGCTGCCGAATTTGCGATGTTTAGCTGCTTTCTACCCGTTAAAGGAACAGTAGAGCAGGCCGTAAATACTGCAATGAACAGTATAAGCGGAATTATTTTAAATCTTTTCATAGTCTGTGTTTTCCTTTCAACAGTCGGTTAACCTAAACTGTTTTTTTACGGAACAGATTTACTTTGCTTTCCTTACCTTTTATCAGCCTTTCAATGTTCTTTTGATGGGTTACCAGTATAAGTATACAAATACTCATCCCATATAATAATACAGACCGTATGGGGGATTGAAAAATAAATATTATACTCAACGGAAACGTAAAACCTGCAAGAATAGAGCTAAGAGAAACATATTTTGACAAAACGAGGACAATGATAAAAACTAGGACACATAACATTGCTGCTTCCGTATGTACAGCTAATATCATCCCAAATAATGTTGCTATTCCCTTCCCTCCCCTAAACCCTGCAAACACAGGAAATAAATGACCCATAACCGCAGTAATGCCAAGTGCTAGTTGATAATTTACAAATTGAACAGAATTTTGGGGTCCTGTAACTGATAATCCAATGAAATAGACAAGGTTGGTAGCCGTCCAGCCTTTGAATATATCCATAATCATCACCGTTATTCCGGCTTTTTTGCCAAGCACTCTGAACGTGTTGGTGGCCCCGGCATTACCACTACCATATTCACGAACATCTATACCATAAAAAGCTTGTCCAATCCATACAGCTGATGGAATAGAGCCAAATAAATATGCTGCTATTAATGCTGAAATCGAATAAACTGATATCATTAAGATACAATAATACTAAAAAATAGAGGTGCAAACATAGGGTTTATTACCTGATAGCTTTTAAACTCATATCTATACTCTTTACAGAATGAGTTAAAGCACCCATTGAAATGTAATCTACTCCGCATTCTGCATACTGTAAAACATTTTCCTGAGATATTCCACCAGAGGCTTCTGTTATAAATTTACCATTTATGATCTTAACCGCTTCTTTTAATTTATCAGGTTCAAAGTTATCCAGTAGGATACGCTCAATACCTTCATAATCTAAAACTTGGGCTAATTCATCCAGATTTCTTATTTCTATCTCAACAGGGATGGATAAATTATTCACCTGAAGATATTTCATGGCTGCATCCAAAGCCTGTGCTATTCCCCCTGCATAGTCAACATGATTATCCTTAATCAATATCATATCATATAAACCAAACCTATGATTTACCCCTCCTCCAATTTTTACAGCAAGTTTTTCCAGAAACCGCAGTCCCGGAGTTGTCTTACGTGTATCCAATAATTGAGCTTTTGTTCCTGATATTTTCTTCCTTATATGATTAGTTAATGTGGCTATTCCACTCATCCGCTGCATAGTATTCAACACTAACCTCTCAGCGATAAGTATTGCATGCACACTTCCTTCCACATACAAACCAATATCCCCATAATGTACTTCCGTACCGTCCTCAATAAGTATTTCTATGTTAAGTGCCGGGTCTACTGCCTTAAAAATTGCTTTTGAAACTTCCACGCCTGCCAAAATACCATCATCCTTAATTATTAACTGGGCTCGTCCCTGCGTGCCGTGTGTTATAGTAGCAAGTGAAGTATGGTCACCTGTACCTACATCCTCAGCCAGTGCAGACTTTATAAAACTATCCAGTAAATCTTTATTTAATTCCATGAGCGGTTAACGTTAAAAACACAGTCTTGATTTAATACTGCAAATGTATATTTGCAAGGTGAAAAATAAGAAAGCAGTTTTAATGATTCTCGACGGATGGGGTTATGGTAATAATACCTCATCTGATGCTGTAAAAAACGCCAGTACGCCTTTTTTTGATCAGCTACTTATTAATTATCCAAATTCTAAACTACAAGCTTCAGGAGAGGCTGTGGGTCTACCTGATGGCCAAATGGGCAATTCAGAAGTAGGTCACATGAATTTAGGTGCCGGCCGTGTAGTTTATCAGGATTTAGGAAGGATAAATAAAGCTGTAAAAGACAACAATTTTTTTTCTCATCCTGTATTAAAGGAAGCATTCAATTACGCAAAAGAAAATAACAAAAAAATACACTTTCTGGGACTTCTGTCTGATGGAGGAGTACACTCTCACATTGAACATTTGAAAGGGTTGTGCGATGCTGCAAAGGAGAATAATGTAGAGAATATCTTCGTCCACGCTTTTATGGATGGCAGAGATACAGACCCGAATTCAGGTTTGGGCTACATTAAGGATCTGCAATCCCATCTTATTCACTCTACTGGAAAAATTGCCTCTGTCATCGGTAGGTATTATGCTATGGATCGCGATAACAGGTGGGAACGGATTAAACTTGCCTATGATCTGTTAACGGCAGGTAAAGGAACACATACTACAAATATTGAAACCGCTATTGAAAATTCATATGCTGAAGGGATAACTGATGAATTTATTTTGCCCATTATTGCAGTTGATGAATCCAAAAACCCGGTTGCTGTAATAGAGCCGGGAGATGTTGTTCTTAGTTTTAACTTCCGCACGGATCGTGCACGTGAAATAACATTGGCGTTAACACAGAAAAATTTTCCTGAATTTTCTATGGCGGCTTTGCCGCTTGAATATATTACCATGACATGCTATGATGATACATTTGAGAATGTGAAGGTTCTCTTTTGTAAGGATGACCTTACCCAAACGCTGGGCGAAGTGTTAGAGGCTCATGGTAAAAAGCAAATCAGGATTGCTGAAACAGAGAAATATCCTCATGTTTCTTTTTTCTTTTCTGGCGGCCGGGAAAAAGAATTTCAGCAGGAAAAAAGAATATTAATTCAATCACCAAAAGTGGCCACTTATGATCTGCAACCTGAAATGGGAGCAAAAGAAATCACCACAGCGATATGCTCTGAACTTGAAGCAAAATGGCCGGATTTTGTCTGTCTTAATTTTGCAAACCCCGATATGGTAGGTCATACCGGTGTATTTAAAGCAGTAGTAAAAGCAGTTGAAACAGTGGATACATGTATGCAACAAGTAGTTGAATGTGGTATAAAGAATGGCTATTCTTTCATTATTCTGGCCGATCATGGCAATGCGGATTATATGATTAATGAAGATGGATCTCCAAATACTGCCCATACTACAAACCTGGTGCCCTGTATATTAATTGATAACGACTTTAAGCACATTCAGGACGGAAAACTTGGTGATATTGCCCCTACTATTTTAAAATTAATGGGCATTCAACCTCCAACAATTATGACAGGTAATGTTCTGGTTATTGCATGAGAATTACATCCATACTCTTAATTTGTATCGTTCTTTCGTCATGCGGTAACTCTACTCGTACAGACCCGGTAACACCCGCCTATTTTGATTTGAAAGGATTTTTTGAACAAGAAGCCTTACGCTTAAACAAAGGGAATAAAACTGTTATAAAGACTGTTTCACGCAACGCCAATAAAGAAAGCGGAACTGTACGTGTAAATTGGGTGACCGAACTTGCTTTATTTACAGAATCAGATATTAATAAACCTGCGTGGAAAAATAGCTTTAAAAAAATCTCAGGTCCTTCGAAAACAGAATATACGGCGCTTGAAAATAATCTGAAGACAAGATGTATAGCAATCATTAAAATATCTAATCGGATTAAAGCTATCCATATTGTAAATCAAACAACCAACTTTCTGTATACATCCATTGAAAAACTGGATTATTATACAGATTCGGCTTATTCAATTAAAAAGCAACAGACAGTAAAAATATTGGGCACGAATCAATACGTAGTGACAGGGAAACTTAAATAATTTTTTGTCACTAAATGCGTTTTGGATGCATGAGATTGCTTATTATAATAGTAGCCGCATTATCGTCTTGTGCGATGCAAGCTGGCAAATACTCTAAACCACGTATTAATAGCAATAGCTCTATTCCTTCAGGTCGTATTTTTGAACAGCAGTTTTTAACCAAGGTGAATGCTTTACGTACTTCTGGCTGTAAATGCGGTAATACCTATATGCCCCCGGTTGCTCCCTTAAAATGGGATATGCAGCTTCAATTTTCAGCATTGAACCATGCAAGGGATATGTTTAAAAATAATTACTTCAACCATACTAGTCTAAAAGGTGAAACTATAAAGCAACGTTTTGAGGCTGGAGGATATAAGCTAAATGGTACAAGAGCATATTCTATCGGAGAAAATATTGCTTTTGGACAACGGTCTATTGATGAGGTAATGCAAAGCTGGATAAAAAGTGTAGGGCATTGTAAAAACCTGATGAATCCTGCATTTAAAGATATTGGTGTCGCCCAAAGCAATTACTATTGGGTACAGGAGTTTGGCATGCATATCCCGTTTCAGGCCATTACATCTCTTTAATTAAGAGCCCACAGTTAGGTATAAACCAAAGATCTTTGTACAATCCTACATATAAGATTGTAAAGCCTGACTTCTGGATGAACGTTTAAGGCGTTGAAGAGCTTTATCCTTTAACTGTCTTACGCGTTCACGGGTAAGGTTAAACCGCTCTCCTATTTCTTCTAATGAATGAGGGCTGTTATTACCTAAACCATAAAACAATACGATAACTTCCCGATCCCGCTCAGAAAGAGTTGTTAATGACCGCTGAATCTCCATTGATAAAGAATCATTCATTAGTCCGCTATCAGTAGTCGGATCATTGCTTTGCATAACGTCAAGCAAGGTGTTTTCTTCCCCCTGTACAAATGGAGCATCCATAGATATCTGGCGCCCTGAATTATTTAACGAGTCCGAAATTTTTTCAACTGTTGTTTCCAGGCAATCAGCTAATTCTTCTGGTGAAGGCTGACGCTCGAATTCCTGTTCTAATTTAGAGTATGCTTTTCTGATCTTGCTTAAAGAACCAATTTGGTTCAATGGTAAACGTACCACACGAGATTGGTCGGCTATTGCAGATATGATACACTGCCTGATCCACCAAACTGCATAAGAAATAAATTTAAATCCTTTGGTTTCGTCAAACCTTTTAGCGGCCTTCATTAAACCAAGATTGCCTTCATTTATTAAATCTCCAAGCGTAAGGCCTTGATTTTGATATTGTTTTGCAACAGACACAACAAACCGCAGGTTTGTTTTAGTTAATCTTTCTAAAGCAGCCTGATCACCTTCTCTTATTTTTTGCGCAAGAATTACTTCTTCCTGTGCAGTAATCAGATCTACCTTGCCAATTTCTGTTAAATATTTATCCAGTGACTGGGATTCACGGTTGGTAATGGATTGTGCAATTTTAAGTTGTCTCATATTCTATGAAAAGCTCTTAGGATGGGGGGTAGCTGCAAATATACGACATTTTAATAAATATTTATCAGAATAATAAGAAATCATTATCATATTGATTTATGCGGGGATAGCGAATCATTGGAATGATATACTGTATTTTTAAACTCTCAACCTCGTTACTATATTTACACTCCAGAATAATAAGGAATATGATTAACAATAAATCAGCGATTAAACTGTCTGCAATAATTCTTTTAGCGGCAACTTTTTTATACTCGTTTGTGGAGGATGAACCTAAAAAACCTGATGAGAGCCGCTTTACGCCAGTAGTTCTAACGAATCCCGGAGATCTGGACGAGCCAAACACATTTGAAGTACTTAAAGATGGACGTGTTCTGATCAGCGAACGTAAAGGCGCCCTGAAAATGTATGATCCTCTAACCAAAAACACTCGGTTAATTACCAATATAGCGGTAAATACTAAGTATACAAATCTTAAAGGTGTGGTTACAGAAGCTGAAGAAGGATTTTTAGGCATGACAGTAGATCCCAATTTTGAGAAAAATCACTGGATATATACTTTTTATTCACATCCTTCTGAAAACAAATTTCAACTTAGCCGTTGGGAACTTCTCGATAACGAACTGGTGTCTGGTTCAGAAAAAGTAGTACTCGAATTTCCAACACAGCGAGAAACGTGCTGTCATACCGGCGGAGGAATGACATGGGATTCTAAGGGGAATTTATACATCACCATAGGTAATAATACCGGAACATCCTTATCTTCATCTACAGATGAGCGTCCAAACCGCGTTAACTGGGATGACCAACGCGGAACCGCTAATACAAACAGTTTAATTGGTAAAATCCTGCGAATCCATCCTGAACCAAACGGCAGCTATACCATCCCGAAAGGAAATTTATTTGCCAAGGGGACACCACTCACCCGTCCGGAAATCTATACCATGGGGCACCGTAACCCATGGCGTCCTTCCATTGACAGCCAAACAGGTTTTCTTTATTGGGGAGATATAGGATCGGATGCTAATGAGGATACTGATATTGGGCCCAGAGGTTATGATGAGTTAAACCAGGCCCGAAAACCGGGATTTTTTGGATGGCCTTATTTTGTAGGCCCCAATGCGGCCTTCCCATACTTTGATTATGTAGCAGGTGAACTTTTAGATAAGAAAGATCCCAAAAATCCGATAAACAATTCGGTTAATAATACGGGGTTAAAGGAGTTGCCCCCAGTTGCTTCTCCATTTATCTATTATCCTTACGCTGTTTCAGAAGATTTTCCATTGTTGGGAAGCGGAAGCCGCAGCGCTACTGGTGGACCGGTTTACCGCCGTGCAGATTTTCCAAACGCAAAGCGGCCATGGCCAAGTTATTATGAAGGCAAATGGATAGCTACAGACCTGGCTCGTGGATGGATCATGTCTATTTCTATGAGTACAAATGGGAACTATAAATCAATGGAACGATTTCTTCCATCTTATCAGCCGGTGGAGCCAATTGATATGAAATTTGGCCCTGATGGTGATTTATATGTATTGGAATATGGAAGTGTCTGGTTTGGAAAAAGTGCTTCGGCTAAGCTTGTAAAAATTGAATATAATTCTGGAAACCGTAAACCGTTTGTAAATGCCTCTGCAAATAAATCCGGAGGAACAATTCCGTTAAAAGTTACTTTGTCTTCAAAAGGCACACAAGATGCCGATGGGGATGTATTGAAATATCAATGGAAAATAACATCTCCCGGGGTTGCTCCTAAAGTATTTACTACTGCAAATCCAGTTGCTACTTTTGATAAGCCCGGTGTTTATATCGCTAATTTAACAGTGACAGATCCAAAAGGAGCCAGTAATACCAAATCTGTAAAGATTATTGCCGGAAATGAAACGCCTATCGTAAAAATTAACCTGCCTGGTAATAATACCTTTTTCTTTAGTAATAAACCTATTGATTATAATGTTAGTGTAACCGACAAAGAAGATGGCAGCCTTGAAGCCGGTACGATCAGTGCCGGGCAAGTGGCAGTAAGTTTTGATTATGCGTCTGAAGGTTTTGATTATGCTGAAATTATACAAGGACAGCGCAGTGTAGACGCCTCTACCCAATTTGCCGTTGCCCGTGCCATTATGAGTAAATCAGACTGCAAGAATTGTCACAATGCGGATTCCAAGAATATTGGCCCTTCGTTTATTCAGATTGCAGAAAAATACAAAGCAGCTCCTGAGACGGAAATGAACCGTCTGGTGAAAACCATCCGTGGAGGCGGCATTGGTGTTTGGGGAAACACAATAGGCATGCCTGCCCATCCTTCTATTTCTGTAGGGGATGCACATACCATTATGAAATACATCATGAACATCGGCAATAAAACTATTAATACCTTGCCGGTAAATGGAAGTTATCAAGTTAAAGTTCCCGAAGGTGATAATGGGAAGGGGAAATATGTAGTTCGTGCGGCTTACACTGATAAAGGAAACAAAACTGTTCCAAATCAAACATCCGAGGCAACCATTATTTTACGTAATCCACAAGTTAGCCCTTCAAGTGCAGAAATAATTAATAACGCTGCTGTTAAAATAAACGGCCAGGATGGAACAATAAATGTGATTCCAAATAATAATGGATATATAGGATTTAAAAAAATAGATCTTACTGATATTAAACAACTGGAATTGGGTGTTACTACCAGCTTACGTGAAAATAACCCTGGCGGTATGATTGAAGTAAGGCTAGACTCTCCTACCGGTGAATTAGTGGGCCAGACGGAAGTTCCATCGGTAACTGATTCACCGCGAAATGCCAATACTCCTCCACTTAAAACAGATATTAAAACCACATCCGGATTGCATGATGTTTACCTCATATTTAAAAATGCTCAGGCTAAATCCATTGAGCCGTTAATGTCATTAAATAACATCAGGTTCATTAATGAGAAAAATTAGAATGAATTAGTGGAGAATATTATTTTATCCGGGTAAGTTTTCCAGTAAAATTTTGGCCCTGAAAGCCTACATTAACATGCAGAGTATCGCCAATTATTTTACCTTTAATATAAGACACAGCTATACCGTTAAATGTGAGATCATTAAACTCTATGTCATTACCAGTAAGCTTGCCTCCAATAATTGGAATTTCACCTATTTGCGATGAAATAAGACCCGCTACATTACCTTTACCTTCTTCTTTTAAATCTACATCAATCTCAAACTGGCCTTCTATAGTACCTGACCACCGACCGGCTACATTTGAGGCAAAACAAACCGTAATCACCATTAAAACAACAATAACAGAAAAACAGATTTTCTTAAAGATCATATAATCAAGCTAAATAATGTTACAATTTTCTTATTAAACGATTATATAAGGATGAACTTATTCAAATCTATAAAATACATAAACCCTTTATCCATTAACGACATCACATTATCTAAAAGAATAATATATTGTTGGCTACAGGTTTATTATAAAAAGAGCTGACTATCGCCAACTCTCATCATATCATATATACTTAATTACTTAGCACGTGTTAACGTTGCTTTAACATTCTGCTTGTTAAAAGTTGTAGTCAAAATTAACTTTTCACCTTGCATTGCTCCTTTATAATGAATTGGTTTACCATTAAAAAGGCAGGTAAATGAGATGGAATCCCCCTCAATTTTACCATCTTTAATTTCATTTTTTCCCATTTGTGCTGCGACATAAGGGCTGTAACCTGAATCGTCTGGGTTTTCAGATTTCGGATTATTGTCAACCAAAGCCAACATACCAGTTAGTTTGGCACCTTCTGTTTTCAGAGTAACAGTCATGTTATATTGCCCTTCAATATATCCTTTCCAGGCCCCGTCAACGTGGACTGCAAAACAAACAGCAACAATTAAGAGAAGCAAAACACCTGACAATAATACTTTTTTCATAGGTTATAAAAATTGGTTAGTAAGTTACTTAAGCAAAATTACAATTTTTGATTTAATAAATCTTTCAAGGTTTGGTTTTTATTAACGACAGTTTTCCGTATAAATTGTCACATCCCTGCCGGCCTCTGTTTCAGCCTCAATAGAAACCCTATCAGGATAAAAACCATTTTCATCATAAATTACCAGTGTATTATTTTTTGTCTTTAACCAATTTTCAGGTATATAAACCCCATTAATTTTTATTTTTTCCGGATAGCGCCCTAAATTATGTCCGTTAACCCAAACAGATCCGTAGCTCAGGGTATTGGTAACTACTCTCCAAACATGATGCGAACCATTTAGAGGAGGAACAGAAAATTTTGTACGAAAGAACGCAGGTCTATTTTCTGAAGACAGAGAAGTTATAGGTTTCCATCCACTTTGGGCATTCGGGTTGCCGGGACCACCCTTCATTCGCCATTGGTTAACTTTAATCACTGAACCTGTACCATCTGCTTTTTTCAAGACCACAGGGCCAGTTAATCCTTTAGCATCAACAGAGTCAAGTGGCCCAACGTAAAAAAGCTGTTTATTTCTTCCGTTATGAGCAGTAAAAATTGCCAGGGTATGGTTATACCCAGCTTTCAGATCCATATCAATTGACTTGGTGGATGCTTTTTCAGAATTTATGTACTTGCCATCTAAAAAAAAAGATGCCCTTTCACGGATATTTTTAAAGTGCAGATTATATTTTCCGGTTTCAGGGACTATTATATTGGTTCGATACCAGGCACTTGCAGAAATATCGCCATCTGCACCAATTTGAAGCGGCTCATCACTAAATTTCCAAGTTTTATCATCATACTGTGGACGTGTAGGGTCTGAAGAATCTTTTACTTGCCAGGGATTAAGATGGAGATTTGTAGCATGCTCCATAACCTTCGACTTTTTTATTAACTGAACCGGTATACCCAGAGGCTTAATCAGCCATGCAGAATAATCAGAGCTATCCTTCCAGGCCTGCTCTGTAACTAGGGTTAAACATTTATCGCTAATTCTAATATCAGCAGCATATGGAGGGCCAATAACAATATGGTTTTGATTGCTTGTTTCAATAAACCAGCTACGCTGCACCAGTATATCATTCACTGCTAAAATCCGAATATAGTGTCCGTCTGTTTCAAAGGTAAATTCTTCAGGCCGGGTTGGTGAGAATATGCTTGAAAATTCAAGAACTCCTGATTTCAGACGAAAGTTTTCTTCCCCACTTATGATTTTCACATTGGCAGGAACATTAAAGTATAGTTGTGATGAAGAACCTGCAGCACCGTAAATTAATAAAGTTGTGGTATTTCCCTGAGGTATCAGGCTATATATTCTGGTTGGAGCCCATGCCAGTTTTACATTATTTAATAACGTGTAGTTTTGTACCACGGGCATAATCTCACCGGCCACAAGCGTAATGGGGCGTGAAGGAGAAAAGTGACTATTTTCAGGTGCATGGATTTGGGTTTCAACTGGATCTTTACCTGGATTATCCAAAAATGTAATAGTACCTGAAGGACTGTGACGGGCGGTGACGGAAATAGCACTATTAGAAGTGGTTGAATGTTTATAATCATCACCTGCGTCCACGCTGTTTGCCAGGATATTCTGAAAGCCACGCGCGAACCAAGCTGCACGTTTATAACTAAAATAAATCGGGCGTATATCGCCAGACTGACCGACCGCTGCACCGTAGTCATATGATGCAGCCATATCCCGGTCATTATTATAATCGAAATTGGAACCCCCATGAGCCATGTATACATTATAACCCTTCCCACCATGAGCAATTATTTTCCAGGTCCTGCGATCATAAATAGTTGAGTCCTGGGGTTGCGGACCATAATTAGAGAACCAGACACCCCAGTATTCTGAAGAAAACCACGGATTTGGCCGCAAAGGATTATCGAGATTTTTTAGATTTCCTGCAGGATCATTGCCATGATGTAATCCGCTGAAAAAATATGGTACCTGTAATCCAAGAGAAACGGTTTTATCTATTAAAAATTGAAAATAAGCGTTTGGTACAATGGTTCCCCAACCCGCTTTATGTTCGTTCTCTAACTGAACCATTATCACAGAACCTCCATGATTTATCTGGTTCTTTACAACAATGGGTATGAGTTTTTTAAAAAAATTATCTACAGCACTAAAAAACGGGATGTTCTCTTCGCGAACACGTAAACCCGGTTTAAATTTTAACCAGATAGGGTAACCGCCTAAGGTCCATTCCCCGCAGTAATAAGGCCCTACTCTTACAATGCAATACATATCCAGCTTTTTTACCAGTTTTAAGAATGCATCAAGATCCTGGTCTCCCGAGAAATCAAATTCCCCTTCCCTGGGTTCATGGTAATTCCAGAATGTATAGATTTCAACAGCATTAAACCCTCCACGCTTTAATTTTAACAAGCGATCATACCATAGCCCTTGTGGAACACGTGCATATTCTATTCCAGCAGACACAATAAACGTTCGTTTACCATGGATAAGAAAACCTTTACTATCATAGTCAATAAAAGGCCTGGCTTCAGAAGCAGCCGGAAAAATATGATCATTCCGCAACGTTTTATTTGTACCTGGTTGGCCCCATGCGCCATTTACAGTAACTAATAAAAAGAAAAAATAGAATAAAATGCTCCGAATGAAAAAAACTACTCCCATATTAAATTACTGGTATTACCCATGAGCAAAATTAACCACCCGATTAATAATGACTTTCGCAATATTATCAGCCATTAAAAAAATCTCATTAAAAAAGCAGGAGATAAATTGAATGCAATTATCTCCTGCTCTTAATTAATTATCCGTTTGAATTATACTCCGCTAAGTTTCCATGGAGCCCTATAATTACGCTTCACGTATTGATTAACTTCGTCAACATTGGTAACTTTCATATTGGCAGCATCCCAGAGCAAATTAATACCACGGGTAGGATATATTCTGCGAGGACCGCGACCAGCACCTGCACCTGATTCCGGAGCCGGTATTTCGGTAAATAGATTATGTCCTCTTATAGCCATATTACACATCAGCATAGCTTCTGATAATAATGCTGCCTTATCAAAAGGAGAACTGGTTTCCATTTTTCCATACCCGGCAAGGCAAGCTTCTACCCATTGCGCATAATGACCATTTGCGCCGTCAGGCACTCTTTTATAAGTTTGAGGAACCGTTACCTCATCCATTCGTGAAACCGGTAACAGACGGGCATTTGCAGAATAACAGCCTGCCATCATCTTGCCTTTTGTACCAATAAACAACATGCCACCATCACCGCCACCAAAACGCTCAGCAGGATCTAATTCCTCCGGACGTGGGGGCTGTATTCCTCCATCCATCCAATGCACTTTTACTGGGCCTTTTGTTTTCGGAGTTTTAGGAAAAGTCATGATACTATAGTTTGCCGCAGGTCCCGTTTCAGGAAAATATCCCGATCCGGCCGAACTGGTTTGAACTTCAGTTACATGCTGAAGGCCCAATACGCTCATTGGAGCTTCTAAAATATGGGCACCCATATCACCCAGGACCCCGGTTCCATATTCCCACCAGCCTCTCCAGTTAAACGGTACTACATCAGCTCCTCCTTCGGAACCTGGTGCCGGATAAGGCTTAGCCGGGGCTGTGCCCTGCCATAGATCCCAATTTAAAGTAGACGGAGGAGTAGCGGTTTTTGTCGGCCAGTTTATATTACCCTGTGGCCAAACCGGTCTGTTTGTCCAGGTGTATATCTCGCTTACATCACCAATAATACCCGCATCAAACCATTCCCTCATTTGTCTTACACCATCATTTGAAGCACCCTGGTTGCCCATTTGGGTCACAACTTTGTATCTTTTTGCAAGTTCAGCAAGCACACGTACCTCATAAACATCATGGGCTAATGGCTTTTGTATCCACGTATGTTTACCCAAAACCATAGCAGCAGAACCAACCACGGCATGAGTATGATCCGGAGTGGATATAGAAACTGCATCAAACTTTTTATGTTCTTTATCGAACATCTCTCGCCAGTCAACGTACCTTTTAGCATTTGGATATAAAGAAAAAGCCTTCGACGCCCTGTTTTGATCAACATCACATAAAAATGACATTTTAGCCTTGCCGCTACCGACAAAACCAGATATATCGCTTTCACCTTTTCCGCCAGCCCCAACAGCGGCAATATATAGGGTATCACTTGGTGCTCTGAAACCTCTGCCTAACACATGGCGCGGAACAATTGTAAATCCTGCAAGGGCAATAGCACTGCTTTTTACAAATTCTCTTCTTGATGTATTAGATGAGTTTTTCACTTTTTTTCCTTTCATTTCAAATGAAGTTTAATATGGTAAATCTGAAATATCCAACAATTTCCGGATCAATAAACATACGAATATAATGAATTATGAGCTTAAATGAAGTTATTTCTTCGAATGAAAATATTTATTTTCGTATCCTAAGTTCTAAATATTCGTTTTAAGTTTTGAAAACTTCAGTCAAACAGGTCACTGCTAAGGTAACGGTCGCCCCGGTCGCAAACTATAAATACGAGCACCCCGGAGTCCAGTTCTTTAGCAAGCCTTATAGCCGCTGAAGCGGCACCTCCACTACTCATTCCTGCAAAAATCCCTTCACATTTAGCCAATTCTCTGGTCATCATGGTGGCCTCCTGTTGAGATATATCCATAATTCTGTCTATCCGGGTTGAATTAAATATTTTAGGGAGATAATTAGCCGGCCACCGTCTTATTCCGGGAATAGAAGAATCTTCTGTAGGCTGGCAACCTATAATTTTTATTTCCGGATTTTTCTCTTTAAAAAACATAGAAGTACCCATAATGGTGCCAGTAGTGCCCATAGCGCTTACAAAATGGGTGATCTTACCGGCCGTATCTCGCCATATTTCAGGTGCCGTTGTTTTATAATGAGCCAGGTAGTTGTCTGCATTCCCAAACTGGTCCAAGAGATATGATTCACCTGCAGATGCTTTTTGTTCCGCATAATCACGGCATTCTTCAATACTATCAAGCAAGGTTACTTTTGCCCCGAAAGCTTCCATGGTTAACGTACGCTCACGTGTGGATGTAGAAGGCATTACTAATTCTATTTCCAGTTTAAACAAGCAGGACATCATAGCCAGGGCTATACCCGTATTGCCGCTGGTAGCTTCAATTAACCGGGACCCGGGTCTTATATCTCCTCTTTCTAACGCGCTTCTGATCATATTTAGAGCCGCACGATCCTTCACACTTCCACCGGGGTTATTACCTTCCAGCTTGGCATAAATAGTTACATTTTTATTCGGATTAAGGTTTTTTATCTCTACAAGAGGGGTGTTACCTACTGTATCTATTATTCCTGCCATTACTTTTTCAATTTTTGCCGGCCAACTATTTTAATATCTGAAGTATGATATACCAATGAATCAGAGGGAACACTTTTAGTAAGCCACACATTGCCTCCAATTATACTGTTATGACCCACTACAGTTTTTCCACCTAAAATTGTAGCCCCCGAATATATGATCACAGCATCTTCAACTGTTGGGTGGCGTTTTACTGAAGCCAGTGATACATCCACACTTAATGCTCCAAGAGTAACTCCTTGGTATAATTTAACATATTTACCAATTATGCAGGTTTCGCCTACAACCACACCTGTGCCATGATCTATACAAAAATATTCACCGATCTCTGCCCCGGGATGAATATCTATACCGGTTTTTGAATGTGCATACTCAGTAAGGATTCGGGGAAGCAATGGAATATTAAGTTTTAACAACGCATTAGATATACGGTAAAAACAAATTGCCAAAAATCCCGGATACGCCCTGACTACCTCAAACTGGGATTTTGCGGCAGGATCACCGGTTAAAATAGCAGAAACATCGGTATTTAAAATTTGATATAACTCAGGCAGATTCTCAAAGAAATGTTTTGCCTTATCCTCATTATAGCAATCCTGACAGGCTGTAGTAGCCTGAAGAAGTTCCAGTAATTGAACTTCAAGCTTATTAAATTCTTTACCAAGTTCAAGAGTAGAAGGAGAGATCGATTTATTATGCTCGGGATATAATAAATAAATAATATTCAGAGCCCAGTCTGCAATAACCTTATTAGACGGTACTGTATCAACCTGCTGCTGTTTGTTCCAAAGATGGGTGAGGAACTCTTTATCCATAGTGTGATTATTAACTCTGCTGCCCAAAGGTTTTGTAAACTCTGTAAAAGTAATTAAATTTCTAAGGCCTGCTATTATTCCGCGTCACACACCTCTAGATTATGACATCGTTGTAATTTTATTTAGTCAGCATTTTACTAAAGCGCCTTTGAAGTGTATTATCATTACTAATTTTGCGTTAATTACCTTTTAAAAATGGTTATTATTACATCAATTATGAAAAAATATTTAATACTGATTATTGCTCTATTCATTACAGAGATTGCTTTTTCCCAGAGTATTTTAAACCTTATCAATCGCTCAAATGAATTTTTAGACACCTTAGAAAAAGGTAAATTTGAAGACGCTCAGAACTTTTTCGATGAAGGTGTAAAAGACAAGGTACAGCCTGAAATCCTGAAAAATTTCTGGAATTCCACAAATAGCACCTTAGGGAATCTGGAATCTGTAGAGAGTGCGCAAAACAAAACCCAGGAGGAATTCTTCGTGGTTACTCTAATTTGCAAGTTTTCCAAGGGAACACAAGGTTTCCAATTTGTATTTAATCAGAAAGAAAAGATGGTTGGCTTTTTTGTGGTACCAAAAAGCAATGCAGCCGTTTACCAGAATCCCGTTTATGCTGATAGTACGTTATATAAAGAACAGCCTGTTTCAATTAAAACCTCAGGACATGAGCTTGCCGGTTTGTTAACAACACCTAAAAGCGGAACTAATTTTCCTGTAATTGTTTTGGTGCACGGATCTGGCCCTTCTGATATGGATGAAAGTATAGGACCAAACAAACCTTTCAAAGACCTTGCTTTGGGATTGGCCGCTAAAGGTATTGCTACTATTCGATATGTGAAAAGAACCCGGGTATATCCCGGCGAGTTTAATAAAGCATTTACACTAAAAGAAGAAGTGACAGATGACGCTCTTGCTGCTATTGCCTTAGCCAAAACGATAACTGGAGTTAATAAAAAGCAGATCTATGTTCTCGGACATAGCCTCGGGGGAATGCTGGCACCAAAATTAGCTTCACTCGCACCCGATGTAAATGGAATTATTATGGCTGCAGCTCCTGCCAGAAAATTTACAGATGTAATTAGTGACCAGAACAAATATATGTTTGAATCAGCAAAAGACACTACGGCAGAAGGCAAAAAACAACTTCAGAATGCTCTTACAGAGTTGGAGAAGACCCGAATTACGAAACCAGGAACTATGAAAGTCGATTCGTTACTATTGGGATTACCTGTTTCTTATTGGATTGACATGAACCTGTATGATCAGGTTGGTACTGCTAAAAAATTAAAGAAACGGATATTAATTTTACAGGGCGAAAATGATTTCCAGGTTCCTGTTATGGATTATAATTTATGGAAAGGCGCATTCGCCAAAAAGAAAAATGTAACTTTTAAATTATATCCGGAACTGAATCATCTATTCATAACGCAGCCGCAAAAAGGCTCGCCGCAACAGTACCAGCAGCCAGGGAACGTAGCAGGCAGCGTGATTGATGATATTGCTTTATGGGTAAAAAGCAACTGAAATGAATCTTTGTTGTAATCCTAAAACTCTTAATCGTTTCCGCCCGCGGAGAAAACCTGCCCTGGCAAAATGATGATCCCTCTAAGTGAATAAATATATTAGAGAAGTAAATTTTAAATACCCAATCTAGAACTTTATCTTCAATTATTAGTTATGTTTAGGATAAATTAAAATTTATAATCTATGAACAATATATTTAGAGCACTGATTGCCGGTTATGGAGCTAAAAAATTAGGTGGTGGTTGTTTATCAACTATTGTAGTATTTATTATAATTTATGTAGCCCTTGGCCAATGTAATTAAAATTACAGGGATTAACGGTTTTACTGCTTTAACTAAAGACCATAGTTTCGGAAGGCTTGCCTTCATTTAACGAGTTAGCTTTCGCTCGTTAAACATTTTAAGTTACTCTGTCGATTTCCTGGCGGATATGAAAAGCTCGCTCAAGGTAGTTCATAAAAAAAATAAATAAAAAAATGCCTGCTAAGAACAGGCATTTTTTTTAATTTAATAATCTTACTCCTGAACTATACGTTCGGAGTTTCGATTTCAGTTTCCATACCATTATCAGAATTTCTGACTTTGGATCTTACCGTTTCAACTGCTTTATCTTTCAGCTCCGAAAACCTTTCGGCACCTTGCTTAGCTTTATCGCGTACAGCAGAACCCAGGTCGCCTAAAGAATTGGAAAGATAATTTCTGGTTTCCGATCCCCGTTCCGGGGCAAGAAGTATTCCAAGTATTGCTCCGGCCGCTAATCCAATTATAGCTGCTGCTACAATGTTACCATTGTCGTCACTTGATCTTGATTTGATATGGGAGGTATCTTTAAGTAAAGATTTTGCACCCTTGAGTAATGAATTATAACTTTTCATGGCTTTTATTTTTTATTATAAACACATGATCTCAAGAATAGTTTCCTTAAAATATTGAGATGTCTTTTTTACAGTGATGGCAAAAGAGATATTTCAATTGAAGACAAATTGAAGCTGAGCAGATCTTAGAGATGAGGGTGCGGGTTTTAATTTGATCTTAATTGCCGGAATATTGCTAATAGCGAACAACGGTGTTTCTTCATAACGGGACGCAACTATGATCTTAGTAGCACCGGCATGGGCTGAAAATAATTCATGAACCAAATCTGGGCAGTTATTATCTTTCGAAAGATGGGATAATAACAAGTGGCTCATCCAGGAAGGTTTATGTAAAGTAAATACGCTCAATGCCTGTTTATTTGAAAGATGTCCTTTTCCTCCCCGGATACGGCTCTTTAGAAAATATGGATATTTTCCGTTATTCAATAAGTCTTCATCATAATTAGCTTCAAGAAAGGCAGCATGGCATTGCTTAAAATAACGGATCAACTGATCGCAAGGCGTACCAATATCGGTAAACACTCCAACATTAACATCATTGCCCGATACCATAAAGCTGACCGGTTCTGTAGCATCATGCAGCTTAGGAAACGCAGTTATGGAAAGTCCACCTATAGTTACCGGCTCGCATCCATTCAGATATCTAACCAGATGATTTTCCAATGTTAAAGCACTATTATTTAAGGTTTTATGTGTGATATAAACTGGAATTTGGTATTTGCCGGCCATAACAGCAATACCACTAATATGATCAGTATGCTCATGCGATACAAAAATTGCCCGCACGTTTTTCATATGCAAACCTATACGGCTCATCCGCTTTTCGGCTTCACGGCATGAAATGCCCACATCAACAAGCACCGCTTCGGTTTCATTTCCAATATAATAGCAGTTACCGTTACTTCCTGAGTTCAGGGATGTGATGAACAATGACATTGTTTGTAAATGTAACCTGATTTTAGGTTATTCTGCAATGAAATAAATTATATTTTCTTTTGCATATATATGACGGACTAAGTCACCCTCCCTTGTTCTTTCTAACTCAAGGTCTAATTTTTTTCGTCCCGTTTTATACTGCCACCACCAGTATATAAATCCTTCTATATTCATACTGTAAGAACTCCTTGCATTGAGAGTAAAATTTCCCCAAAAAATTGGGGAATTCCCCACCTCTGCCACTTCATACATACATTAATACCCTATTTTATGCATATTTGTGCCCTTTTCTCTTTTGGTACAGCTATTGGATATCATTATTCATAAGTGTAAAAGTTAACGTTCTCAAATTAACTTAACCTTAAACACACAAAAAGCACAATCATGAAAAAAGTAATATTCGCCGCCACATTCATCGCATTATCAGTTATCTTCTCTAATCAGGCTAGTGCCCAATTAGGCACTGCTGCTCCAACAGGGGCTTTTACAGTAAAAATTTCTGAAGTCCTTGACCTTGCTGTTACAAGCGGCGCTACCAGCACATTCGATTTTAATACTATTGCTAAAATTGATGCTGGTATTGAAACTGCAAATGCCGTTACTTTAACTTATAAATCTAACAAGCCGTGGTTCGTAAACGTTACAGCTAATTCGGCTAACTTTACTGGCACCTCTGCTACTCCAATGCCTGCTTCAGTAGTTCAATTCAAACTGAATGGTGCCGGATCGTATTCAACGTTATCAACTACCCCTACTTCTTTAAGTGGTACATCCGCAGCTAAAAATGCAAGAGGTACAGCTACCTTAGGTGTAGATTATAAAGTTAATCCCGGTTATGATTATGCTCCGGCACAGGATTACGGAATGGTAATCACTTATACCATCAGTAACTTATAATTCATTAACAAAACATATTGGGTTATCCCATGAAGCTGGCTCCGCCGGCTTTTTTTTATGCATTGCTGTTTATTATATGTTTCTGATCGATATGTATACAACATGTTATGAAAACTAATCCTCGGGTTTATGCAACTAGCTTACCATGCTTGCTCTTAACTAAAAAGCACCTGTAAACAACCTTTTAACAAAAGAGCTTCCGAATTACCGGTTTTCAATCACGGATAAAACATTACCGGCAGGATCTTTAAACCAGGCTATTAATGGCCCTCCTTTTCTAAAAATTCCTTTTTCATCTGTAGAGAGATCAGGCGTCTTATAAATTTCAAAAGCTACTCCCCTTGAGCTAAGATATTCTACTGCTTCTTCAATATCGGGTACCGGAAAATTTAAAACAGTAAACGTGGCGGGAGTGTGATTGCTTTTTGGATAGATAATTATTTTATTACCGTTAGCAATTTGTATTTCCAGAATACCCATAACACCCTCAGCGATTTCCAACTCAAGCATTTCACTATAAAATTGTTTAGCTGTCTGTATGTTATTTACGGAAAAACCGCTGAATGCATTACTGTTCTTTAACATAATATTTATGTTTTAGATGGTGGTTATTAAGCCTTCAATAATAGCTTTTGTTATAATTATACTTTATAATTAGCGGGAAAAGTTTTGCAGAAAGAAGACGCTTTTATTGCCGATCTATGATTCTGAGAGTTCTTTTATTTTAGCTAATGCATTATCCCAAGCTTTTGACATCATTTCAAAATATTCTTCAGACATATCACACGCAATTGACAGCTGGGTAACACCTTCTTCTTCAGATAATTGATAGGTTTCCAAACCGCCTTTTACTTCTCGCGCTATCTCACTATCATAATCCTCTATACCATCCGTAATTATCCCATCGTATTCCAGTTCTATAATTTCGTAGGGCTTGTTTTTAACAACCATGCCTACAATCCCGCATTTGCTATCATCTTTAAAAACAGCTTTACTGCCAATTTGCCAATCGGTTTCTGCATGTGATCCCGGAGAAAATTCGGAGTACCAAATTCGGGTGTACTTATCCTGAAGTAATACTTCCCAAACAGCTTCTTTTTTGGCTTTGATTTTAATTGATTTTTCAATTTTCATAATCGATATATTAAAGTTTTGATGGATTCTATATTAATTAACCCGTACCTATTAATTCTATTCCATTTATGGGTTTGTCATACCTTATTACTGTTTTTCCAAAATCTCTTTCAACGTGGACAAACTGGTTTCCAGATCTTTACCAAGCATACCATCTATAGACAGATTGGTAATATTCATAGGATACTTACTTTTACCTTCCATTCCCCAGACTACCTTTGTTTGATTTGCAGACAAGGCTTCGGTAGTAATTGGAGCATGAGCTAATCCCTCAAAAGGTCGTTTAAAACGAACTTCAATATCGATACGCTCACCTTCCTTTATTCTTTTTATTTCCTGCTCCCCTTCCCCTGCTTTGCTATTTCCGTTCCAGGCATATACAAAACCCTCGGTGCCGTCTGTGCCTCTAAATTCTTTTTTCATATTGGGATCTGTCATTACCCATTTACTGTACTGTTCCTGGTTCTTAACATACTTTACATAGTTAAAAACCTCCTGTTTGGGTTTATTAATGGTTATTTCCCGCTTAACAGAGTACTCTTTTTTAACAAATAATGCGATGATCAAAGGGATTGCAACCAGAATGATTAATACGAATAAAATTTTTACAATTAGGTTCATTTTGTTCTGTTTAATATTTATTTATTAAAAATTATCTTCTTCATTTGGATTACCTTACTCAAGCATATCACAGCATTCTACAAAGGAAAACCGTCAATATTTGTTAGTCCGGCACCAGATGCTTAAAAGCGAGTGTCATAGCTTATCACTTTTAATTTATATCGTTTTGCAACTTGCCGAAGGCGGTGCTTAGAAAGCACAAACTGTTAAGCTGCGATTAAGTTTATTAAATGCACAACCGTTAAATTACTTACTTCTTCCCTCGCTTTTGGCAAGATGCTGTTAGCGTCGCGCCCGACTAAACTTCGTTCGGGCGGGGTTTATTGTTATTGTCTGTCTACTGTGTAATTCAGTTCAGTTACTCCACAAACAAATTGATGAGTAGTCAATAGTTTTAGTTTTATTTTGTCTTTTATGCCTTTAAACAGTGGAATACCTTGTCCTATAATAATAGGATTAACAAATAGCCAATAGCCGGCTTCCTGAAAAAAATTGTTAATCATACTTCATGGCTTCGTAACCCAATAATCTACGATACAAGCCGATTTGCCCTATACAGTAAGATTCCCTGTCAATGCAAAAAGTAACTGCATCAAATAGCGTATAATCTCCACCCGGCATCCCAAAAGGATCAGGGCTATTAAGCTGAGCGTTAGTTAAATTTGGCAGGATATTTTTTAAAACCGGACTAATAATTTCCCAATCTTTTTTGAACTCGTTTATTGATGGATATTCCACATTCTGGAGGCCTTTATGATCTTTGAAAAGATTATGAGATGTATGTTTAGCTGTAAAGGCGTCAGGGCCATTATCCAGCAACCTGGCTAATTCATACCGTTCAAACACCAGGCTGCCGGCAATCCAGGCCACATGATTGGCTTGTGTGTTCAGCCGATTTTGTGCATCCTCATCGGTCATGCTATCCAGTACATTGTTAAAAAATTTGGTGTGCCCGTCATACAGCAGGATGAATGGCTCCATTAATGTGCTGTTGTTGATTCTTTTTTCCATGGTATTATTTTTAAAATCTGAAACACTTCAAATTAGTATAACAAAATTATACTTCGCTTGATAAATAGAAGATGGCAAAAAAGTCAATATGCAGGGGCATTTGAGACAACAAAATCTTCCAACTTAGTATATTAATACTTGAACACCAGCAGCTCTAACAATTTTAGCACATAATTTATATATATATTATAACAACATATTATGCAGGCATTTGACATTACAATAAATGAAAACGATACACAGGCATTATTTACAATAATCCTGGAAAAGGAAGATGAGGATCAACATTTTCATATACTTCAGGGGATATTGAAATTTGGGAGATCGTGATTAAAGATGACGGATCTAGGAAGTAGGAAAGCTGCGGTGACGGAACTCTATCAGAAAACGAATTTAATATATTAACACAGGCTATAGAAGCAAAGCTGTAGAGCGGGAAATTAAAAGTCTAAAACGCAAAGCTTGCCTTACTCTCGGGATTATCCAGTTTGGTACTTTTTCTAATCCCTTTAACAGTTACATGCAGCATATTAATTTGCGACGGATGATTCTCAAAAAGAATATTATTCACTATATCAATTCTACTAACTTTTTTTACCTCCGGAACCTCAAAGTAGCACCACGCTCCATCCTCTTCAATCTCATAACCCAGGTAAATCATTTTAACGGGCTTTCCGTTTATTTTGAGAATTAGGTGCTTACTCAAATAATCATTAATAAGCTGATTTACCTTTTTTCGGTCGGCAGGTTTAAGGATATCGATTGGGGTATGATACTTTTTTTCAAGCGCGCTTTCAAAATCATCAAAAAAGATTTTGCTACTTATTTCAATTGATTTTGTCTTTTCGTTATGTTTTATTTCAGTTACGCTAACGAAAAAAGGATGAAAAATACTGATTAAAACAGCAATGACAAATTGTAACATATACATCAATAACGTAATTGCGGTAATTTACATGAAAAACGCTATTATTAAGACAAAATTACAAACTAATAATGTTACAGGATTTTGGCTTATACTTTGAATTAGGTTACCAGCACATTCTGGACATTAAAGGATATGACCATATTTTGTTTGTAGCTGCGCTTTGCGGCATATATCTATTAAAAGATTGGCGAAAGGTTCTAATATTAGTCAGTGCGTTTACTATTGGTCATTCTGTTACATTGGCACTAAGCCTGTTTAATCAGATGAGAATGAACACCCCACTCATTGAATTCTTAATCCCGGTGACTATTCTGGTTACTGCATTGGTTAACATTTTCAGCAAGAGTTTTTCTCAGAAAAATATTAAATTTAATTACTTTATGGCCTTTGTATTCGGGTTAATACATGGCATGGGATTCTCCAATTACTTAAAAAGCTTACTGGGCTCAGATACTTTTATTATTACGCAACTTTTAGCATTTAACTTAGGGTTAGAAGTGGGCCAGCTAGTAATTGTTATAATTATAATGCTTTTTTCATATATTACCATGCAATTATTAAAAGTAAAACAGCGGGAGTGGAACCTGTTCCTCTCCTCTGCCATATTCGGAATGGCTTTAATAATGGCTGCAGAACGTTTTAGCACTTTATAAATTAACAATATATAATGAGAGCTCGCTTACTTTTTATCCTTTCCTATATCTCCCTTTCATCATTCGCTCAAGATATCCGGAATAATCCCGGTTCAAATCATGGTAACAAGTTTGAGCAGCTGGGAACAATTATCCAGGATCCTAATATGTACCGCTCTGCTTCTGGAGCACCCGGCCCCAAATATTGGCAGCAGCGTGCAGATTATGATATCGATGTCGAGCTTGATGATACCAAACAAAGAATTACAGGTTCTGAAACTGTAACCTATTATAACAATTCTCCGGATCCCTTGACCTATCTGTGGCTGCAGCTAGATGAGAACGAACATGATCAGAAAAGCGCGCTCCAAAAGATTAATACCAGCACAGTAAAAGAAAAAATGACTGCGCTGGATCTGCAAAAGATTATTGGTTTTGAACAGGATCTGGGTGTTAAGATATTGAAAATTACTGATGCCGGGAACAGTGCATTAAAGTATACTATCAATGAAACCATGATGCGTATTGAATTACCCAAAACACTTCGTCCGGGTGAGAAATTTATCTTTAAGGTGAACTGGTACTATAACATATCAAACCGCATGACTGTAGGCGGGCGCGGCGGTTATGAATATTTTGCTGAAGACGGGAACTATTTATATACTATATCGCAATGGTTCCCCCGTTTGGCGGTGTACTCAGACTTTCAGGGATGGCAAAACAAACAATTTACAGGCACAGGTGAATTTGCGCTTGTATTTGGAAATTATAAAGTAAGTATTACAGCCCCCGCAGACCACATTATTGGTGCAACAGGCGAATGCCAGAATTACGCACAGGTATTATCTTCCGGACAGCTAAACCGATGGAAGCAGGCACAATCAGCAAAAGAACCTATTGAGATTGTGACTTTAGATGAGGCTAAACAAGCCATGCGATCTAAAGCTAGTGCAAAAAAAACATGGACGTATGTGGCAGAAAACGTTCGTGACTTTGCTTTTGTATCTTCCAGAAGGTTGGTTTGGGATGCGATGGCTACGTATATCGACGGCAAAAAAACAATGGCTATGTCTTATTACGGGCCGGAAGCCTATCCTTTATACAACCGTTATTCAACCAAGGTAGTGGCTCACACCTTAAAAGTATATTCAAAACACACTATTCCTTACCCATATCCTGTAGCTATTTCTGTAGAGGCAGCCAGTGGTATGGAGTATCCGATGATCTGTTTTAATTATGGACGTGCTGAAAAGGATGGAACCTACACAGAAGCGATAAAATATGGCATGATCGGGGTTATTATCCATGAAGTAGGACATAATTTCTTCCCAATGATCGTTAATTCTGATGAGCGCCAGTGGACCTGGATGGATGAAGGACTGAACACCTTCTGCCAATTTTTAACAGAGCAGGAATGGGATAATAACTACCCCTCTCAGCGCGGCCCCGCACACAAAATTGTAGATTACATGAAGCTCCCCAAAGACCAATTGGAACCGATAATGACTAATTCAGAAAACATTATCAATTTCGGCCCTAATGCATATGCAAAGCCGGCTACCGCGTTGAATGTTTTACGTGAAACTGTTATGGGGCGTGAACTTTTTGATTATGCATTTAAAGAATATGCACAACGATGGGCTTTTAAACACCCAACTCCGGCAGATTTTTTCAGGACCATGGAAGATGCTTCTGCAGTAGATCTTGACTGGTTTTGGAGAGGCTGGTTTTATTCCACCGACGTTGTTGATATTTCCCTGGATGACGTACGATACTTTAATATGAACACCATGAAACCCGATGTGGAAAATGTGGAGAAACGTAAAAAATTTGAACGGGACCGTTACGTTATAGGACGGGAAAGGAACCGTGCTGAAGGTACAAAGTTTGCTGTAGAACAGGATACCAGCCTGCAGGATTTCTATAATCGTTATGATCGCTTTGCAGTATCTGACGCATCGCGTATACAATTTGAGAACTACTATAATTCATTATCACCGGAAGAGAAAAAGGTTTATGACAGTAAAAAAAACTTCTATGAGCTTGATTTTTCTAATACTGGAGGTTTAGTTATGCCCCTTATCCTGGAATGGACTTTCAGTGACGGAACGAAGGAAGTAGAAAATGTTCCGGCCTACATCTGGCGTAAAAATGAAAATAAGGTTACAAAGGTTTTTGCGAAAGATAAAACCGTAACAGCCGTGAAACTGGATCCTTACCGTGAAACTGCCGATATTAACGAGAATAATAACAGCTGGCCACGCCAGAATATACCGTCGCGTTTCGAACTGTTTAAACAGCAGGGAGCTGTTCGGGGTACATCAACAGGATCAAATCCTATGCAGGAGGCAAAAAGGGACAAACAATAAGCTGGCAGGCAATCAAATTTTTTATAACATGTTAAAATTGAAGATATTTGTATGACTTAACATGATCATACAAAATAAACAACGACTATCAATTAGTCTGTTTTTCTTCATTTCTGGTATCTGTTTCGCTACCTGGACATCACGTATCCCGACTATCAAAATAATGTTCGCACTAAATGAGGCTGAACTTGGCACCCTGCTTCTGGCTTTGCCCATAGGGTCACTGATCGGGCTGCCTATTTCAGGGTGGTTAGTTTCCAGGTATGATAGCAGGGTACCGTTGGGAATAGCCTTTTTTATTAGCTGTGTTTGCCTGGCTTTTATAGGGTTTTCACAAAGTGTGCTGGCGGTTGCTGTAGCCCTATGTCTGTTTGCTTTCACCATGAAAATATTTAGTGTTTCCGTAAATACACAGGCCATTGCCCTTCAGAAACAATATGATAAAAAAATATTGGGTGTAATGCACGGGCTTTGGAGCGGTGGTGGCATTATAGGAATACTTATTTCAACTTTAATGGTGTATTTAAATATATCTTACAGATTTCATCTGTTAAGTGTAGCGGTTATTACTGCCTTAATTACTTTATTGTTATACAATCATCTTTTAAGGAATGATCGTTCACCCTCTGGCAATAAACTTATTCTTGGAAGGCCGGATCCGTATATCTTTTATCTGGGTGTACTGGTTTTTCTGGCTGCAGTATGTGAGGGGGGAATGTTTGACTGGAGCGGGATATATTTTCAGGAAGTTCTTAAAATCAAAGTTTTCACTTACGGATTTTTAATTTTTATGATCTGTATGACAATGGCCAGGTTTATGTCTGATTATGTGATAAAAAGAATTGGAATGTCTGCAACTTACATTATAAGTGCTTTGTGCATTATTACGGGAATCGGACTTACTGTATTTTTTCCCATAGCATGGATTGCTATGGCGGGCTTTTCATTAGTTGGTATTGGCACCGCTGCCATAGTACCAATAAGCTATTCTTTAGCAGGATTCTCCAACAAATATTCTCCCGGCATGGCCATTTCCATTATAGCAACTTATGCTATTACCGGTATGCTGGTTGGACCACCTATGATCGGATATCTTGCCCACACCTTTAATCTGCAAATTTCTTTTATATTATTCGCCATCTGCGGAGTTATGATTATACCAGTTTCTCAATTATTGCTCAAGCATCAAAGATCCCTCGCTGCAGCGGAGGAAGAACATGCTTAACTCCCACTTCGCAGTACAGATATCTCCTTTCGTCGATATGACCACCTGGTGTCTCGCCAGACTTAGGTTTTAACGTCTATTAATACCAAACCTATTTTAAGGAATTAGTAAATTCAAGCAATTTTTCAATATCAGCTCTTTTTTTAAAATTGGTTTTATTAGAAGATATAAAAGTTTTTATCTCTTTCTTATATTGAGGGGAGGCGGAGGATATATTTTTTTCTGTTGCCAATACAATAGTATTGTTTTTATCAATCAAATAATACGTGGTTATTGATTTGTAGGTATGATTTTCATCCGCTTTTTCCTTATTGCCAACAGCATCCTGCGTATTCAAATTCACACTGTTAGAAATTGCAGAATAAGAACCGAAACCGTCTTTTTTTGCAGAGCCAACAAATTTTACTTTTTGATTTATACCCAGGTTTATGGTTAAGTATTCGGTAACCTTTTCAACATAACCCTTATTATGAAAGTAAAACTTATCGGTACCAATCATTATTTCACTTGCTGTTTCCGGATTCCCAAATACCACCGTATCTCTCTTATCAATGAAGACAATCTGATCATTTAAACGGTTATAATTCATTTTCGCATTCGACTCTGTGTTATTCTTAAAGAGTACTTTACCATTGATTAAGTCTGGATAGCGGTTAATAAGTTCGTTTATTTTTTTATCGTCTTTTATTGTATTTAAGGTAATTAATTGAGCTTCCTGAGCTACGCTGGAGTTACAAATTACAAAAAAGGCAATATATAATACTCCCCTAAAATAAGACCATTGGTTTAGTTAAAAAAACTTTTAAATTAACTAAACAATGAGCAAGCAAACCCGTCGTAAATTTACGTCTGTATTCAAGGCCAAAGTGGCATTGGAAGCCGTTAAGAATCAGC
>DATLXK010000052.1:0-80305 GCA_035575925.1 Sphingobacteriaceae bacterium | reverse complement strand
CAGACACCGATCAATGGGAAACTTTATCACCAATCTACTTTCCGGATTGATTGCATACAGCTTCTTTCCTAAAAAACCGGCCATCAAATATGATACTGATTCCTCAATACAAATTGCCCTGTTTTAAATCGAACTCAGGTTGTTAGTTTAATATTATACTGCTTATGAGTTTTTCTTCTAAAAAACACGATACGATCTTTTACAATATTTTCGGTTTTCAGATAAGCAAGATCAGTGAATGATATTCCAATTAGTGAAAAACTAAGTAGAAAGTAGTTCCTAGCATGAAAGGACGGTGAGTTCTGTTCAAGCCCCATCGCACAAATTTTTTTAAGATCATCTTCTGTAATTGATCTTTTAACGGTTCTTACCTGCTTTATTTTGATATCATAGAATGGGTAAAAGTTCCTATCCACTATTTTAGCTTTAATAGCTTTGTTATAAATCGCTCTGATTGTTCTGAAATAATTGCTAATGGTATTGGTGCTTACCCCATCCAACATCAGATTATGCTTAAACCCATTCAGGAGGGTGTAATCTATCTCTAAGAAATTAATATTTCTACTACAAAACCTAACAAGCCTGTTTACAGCTGTTTGATATATCATTGCATTCCCGGTTTGCTTTAATTGCATCATCTCAGCTATTAATGATTGGGTAAATTCAATAAATCCTATGATTACAGGTTTTGCTTTAGGCTTATCCTGCAATTTGTCTTTTAGTGCTTCAAACGAGAACTCATGTGAGTCTTGTAACTGATGAATAGCCTTCTGAATTTTAAGATAATTCTCTGAAATAGCCTGATTGAGGATCTGGAACTGAGGGTGGGATTTTACAACAAGTTGGGAAGTAGCGTCCCAATATTCTTCCTTAATTCGTACCCCGGTACTAAGTGTTGTATTATTCTTATTGTATGTAATTCTTACTACGATTGTGTAAATACCACTATCTTTTAATCTTTTGGTATCTAAAATAAGCTTGTAATAGACCATAATTTGAGTGTTTATGGTCACCTGATTGCACTATCTATGCACTATCTTTTACTATCAAATAAGAGTTTAGCTCAGGGTTCTGAGGCTCCTGCAAACGAAAAAAGCCCCTCAGTGTTAACTGAAAGGCTTTGTTTGTGGGAGTTACTGGGTTCGAACCAGTGACCCTCTGCTTGTAAGGCAGATGCTCTGAACCAGCTGAGCTAAACTCCCTTTTATTTGTTATACATTTAGTGTGGCCAGTGACCCTCCCGATGTTAGTCGGGATGCTCTGAACCAGCTGAGCTAAACTCCCTTTTGGGATTGCAAATATAGCCGCTCAATTCAATTCTTCAAAAAAAAATTGCAATTAAGAATAATATACTGATCTACAGGTATTTGGTAAGATCAGGTGATAGCGGTTTAACTGATGATTTAAACCTGTGAATTAATTTCCCGTTTTCATCGATCAGGAATTTCTCGAAATTCCATTTGATATCACCTTTAAAATCAGGATTATCTGCGGTAGTTAAATATTTAAACAAAGGATCCATATCTTCACCTTTAACACTTACTTTACCAGTTAATGGGAATGAAACTCCGTAATTCTTTTTGCAGAATTCTTTAATATCCATGTTAGTCCCGGGCTCCTGGCCTCCAAAGTTATTGGCAGGAAAACCGATAACAACCAGTTTACCTTTATACTGTTGTGCAAGCTTCTCCAGATCGGTATATTGAGTTGTAAAACCGCATTTTGAAGCAGTATTTACTATCAATAATTTTTCCCCTTTATATTTTGAAAGATTAAAATTCTTACCATCGATAGTTTTTATTTTTTTAAAATCATAAACCGAGTTTGGCGCAGAAACTAATAAGGCAATTATAACAGCTAATATTTTCATGGCGTATTTTTCTTAAAGATACTTATTGATTTATTCTAACGTATGATTTATTCTAACGTAAACTTTTATAAGTTATGACTTTACACATATTAATAATAAAATGAAGAATATGTTTTAACTAACCAAACATGTTTACTGAAAACGGATTATATTAGTGTCTTAATAAAATAGTATGACTGCTGAAGTAAATATCCCGCGTCTTGATCTGAATGATTATATAAATGGAACGCCCGATCAAAAGAAAAAGTTCTCTGATGATATAGGCAAGGCATATATTGATACTGGTTTCGTCACTATTGCTAATCATGGCATGACCCAGGACCTTATGGATAAATTGTATGCTGAGGTGAAAAAGTTTTTCAGTCTTCCTGACGAAGTAAAAAATAAATATGAAATTGCTGAGCTTGCAGGTCAGCGGGGGTATACTGGTAAGGGTAAAGAAAAAGCCAAAGATTCTAAAACTCCCGATCTGAAAGAGTTTTGGCAGCGCGGGCAGGAAGTTACTGATGGCGACCCGGTAAGGAATGAATATCCTGACAATGTTATGGTTAAGGAGCTTCCTGAATTTAATAAAGTTACACACGAAGTGTATGAACGCCTGGAATATGCCGGAAAGCATCTTTTGAGGTCAATTGCGCTTTATCTTAATCTTCCTGAAAATTATTTTGATGAATACGTTCTTAATGGCAATTCGATTTTAAGAGGGATTCATTATTTCCCGATAGATAATCCGGATAGCATACCTGAGGATGCGGTACGTGCCGGAGCTCATGAAGATATTAACCTGATAACTTTATTAATTGGTGCCAGTTCTGATGGTTTGGAAGTGCTTACACGGGACGGGCAGTGGTTTCCGGTAAAGGCCAATGCAGAGGATATTGTAGTTAATGTAGGCGATATGCTTCAAAGGCTCACTAACAACAAATTAAAATCAACTACTCATCGGGTAGTAAACCCACCCCGGGAACTGATGAAAAACTCGCGTTATTCAGTACCATTTTTCCTCCATCCAAAATCAAAAATGGATCTTAACTGCCTGGATTCGTGTATTGATGAAAGTTCACCTAAGGCCTATACTAACATAACCGCCGGTGAATATCTGGATGAAAGACTTCGTGAAATCGGATTAAAAATGTAGCCGGAAGCTACTTTTTGAGCTCTTCTCTTATTTTTTGTTCTAACTCCACAGGGTTCTGTGTTCCGATGATATAAACCAGACCATCCCGGTCTGTAAGCCGGATGGAATCTTTACCACCGGCAAAAAAACGAACTGTGCCTTTTTTATGGAGGTTATACACCGGATTATTAATCATAAAAGTACTGTAAGGAGCGCGTTCTGCTTTTACAATACTGTTAAGATCTATTTTAACCAGCCGGGTGGTCCATAATCCATTTAAAACTACACTCTTATTGATTACAGTAGTTTGAAAATGAAGCATAAACATCATTATAACTGATACAATCAGTATGCTGCATCCTACAACCAGAAAAAGATCAGCATTTTCTTCACGTTGCTCGGTAATAAAATAGGCCGCAAAGCAGAATAAGGCCAGAACAAGTCGCACACTTATTCGTGTGTAATCCCGGCCAAGGTATTGCTTTTCAATAAAGGTTGGCTTACTGCTTTCCATCTGTTTTAATCCATTCGAATATAAAAACTTTTTTAGTTTTTGCTGTAACCTTGTAACGGTCGTCAATTCGTAACCCGGAAACAGTTAAAATTTCCCCATTGCCGTTTTCAAGAACAGGTATTTCCGGTTTGGAAGTTACGGGGATTTTGAGCTCGATAAAAAAATCGCTCAGTTTTTTTTCACCATGAAAACCAAAAGGTCTGAAACGGTCACCACTTTTCCAGGAGCGTAGTTTAAGCGGAAAAATTAAAAGATCCCCATCTAATTGGGCTATATTTTTATTTTTAATTACCTGAAAGGAATTTGCTGATACAGTTTTTATCATAAAGTCATTACCATTCCAGGTAGCAGTGTTTGAACTTTCATTAATTTCCAATTCTTGTAAAACTTCTTCTTTTCGCATACTCAGGATCAGGTTATCCCTGTCAATCAGAATCACATACGCTGGCGACTCGAATCTTTTCCCGGACTGCCCGTTTAAAGATCTGATCAGGTCTTCAACCACAGATTGCTTAAACTGGTAAGGTTTTAGCAGTTCATATAAAATAGTTTGCAATGGTTTAATTTGCTTGAGCGCGGCAATCTCAATCATTATACTATTATTCGACTGCATTAAGAAAATAGCACTTCTTACTTCCTCCACGTGGTCATTCAGGATTAGTTCTAAATCAGAAAATCTTCTGCGGTTAGCTTCAAAAGTCTCTTCCAGGCCGGGATTTAACTCTTTTAGTTTAGGAATTACCTCAATTCGTAGTTTATTGCGGGCGTATTTTGATGATAAATTTGAAATATCATCGCGATATGTGATGTTTTCAGCAGCAATTATCTCATCTATTTCAGCCCGGGTTAGGAATAATAAGGGTCGGATAATGTTTCCGCGTTTTGAAACAATTCCATGCAATCCGGCAATGCCGGTGCCTCTAACCAGGTTTAGTAAAATGGTTTCTATGCTGTCATTCTGATGATGGGCAACCCCGATATACTGATAGTGATGATGCTCCCTGATACTTTCCAGCCACTCATAACGCATATCACGGGCTGCCATTTGTATAGAAATTGAATATTTTTTTGCATAAGCCAGCGTATCAAAATGGTTACTGTAAAAAGGTACTCCAAAGCTTTTTGCAAGCTGCCTGGTAAATACCTCATCAGCTATGGATTCATCGCCCCGAAGCATAAAATTGCAATGCGCTATACCGAATTTATACTTAGAAACGTTAAATAAATACGCCAATAATACAGAATCTCTTCCTCCACTTACAGCAAGAAGTACTGGTTCAGCCGGATTAAAAAGCTTATTTTCGGTTATATACCGGCGGAAATTATCCAGAGGCAACATGCTCAAATTTATGATTTTACTATCCTTAGGCAAAAAACTACTTTTGTAACGTGAAAAAACTGGTTGTTGCTTCTTTATTTCTTTTATACACCCTTCACGGGCTTGGCCAAAATATAAAACAGGTCACGTTAATTTCTTCAACATTATTGAAAGGATATGATACCCAGGGTTTTCTTCGCATTATAAACCCTGTATTCTCCCATGAAGGCTCATCATTGGCTGCAGACAGCGCAAATTTTAACCAGTCGCAAAATACATTTGATGCGTTTGGGAATGTGGTAATAACCCAAAGTAATGGAACCAGTGTGTATTCGAACCTGTTAAATTATAATGGAAATAGCCGGGTGGCTCTCCTAACCGGGAATGTAAGACTTATTGACGGATCAGCCACGCTTACTACAGATTTTCTGACCTATAACATGGGAACGCGGATAGGTACTTATACAGGTGGCGGGAAGATTGTAAGCGGTAATGATGTTTTAACCAGTAAGAACGGATATTATTTCGCCAATACAAACGATGCTTATTTCAGGCACAATGTAATAGTTAATACCCCTGATGCATTAATTAAAACTGATACCTTACGATATAATTCAGTTACTAAAACAGCTTTTTTCTACGGCCCTACAAATATTTTTGGTAAAAAGGACAGCACGAAGCTTTATACTGAAAATGGAAACTACAACACGTTAACCGAACAGGCGAGGTTTGGTAAGAAAAACTTATATAAGCAGAATACTAAATCCTTAAAAGGGGATAGTCTTTTTTATGATGGTAAGGCCGGAATTGGAAGAGCAATTAACAAAGTGACATTTATTGATACGGAACAGAAAGCAATTTTAAAAGGCGATCTGGGACTTTATAGGGAAATTGATGAAAGCGCCCTTGTAACTAAAAATGCGTATGTTACTTTAACCACGGAAGATAAAGGGAAGGTTGACTCTATTTATATGGCGGCAGATACATTATATACCCGCTTATTACCAATGAAGGATTTTGCAGCTATTTCTTATCCGCAATTCGGCAAGGATATTATAGAACAGCCTGTGGCTAAATCCAAAACTGTTAATGACAGTTTATCAACACCTTCGTCAGGAATTAAAGAAAAAAATCAGGGAAAAAAAGGAAGTGCAATTGCGAAGGATACTGACCCGGGAAATCTTAAGGCCAAAGCTGATACTTTGTTAAATAAAAATGTAGTAGAACCAAGGCCTGGTGTGCAGGATAGCATAAAAGCAAGGAATCAAATGTCTGTAAAAGATACGATTGAAAAATCGTCCGTTACAGACAGTGTTAAAGCCAAGAATTCTAAAAATAGAAATGCCAAAAAACCACCTTCTGTAAAACCGCCTGGTAAATTAGATATAGCAAAGGATACAGCAATTGTGGATACCGGTAAAACCCGGATCATATTAGCTTACCGGAATGTAAAAATATTTAAATCCGATCTTCAGGCAAGATCCGACTCAGCTTTTTACAGTTATGCCGATTCTACTTTACGTTGTTATGTAAATCCCATAATATGGTCCGGGGGGTCTCAGCTTACTGCTGATACAATATATCTTAAGTTAAAGAATGGCGAAGTAGATAATATATTGCTTAGGAATAAAGGATTTATAGTTAATACTGAAGCCGACTCTGCGCGATTTAACCAGATAAAAGGTAAGATGATAACGGGTGTGTTTAAGGATAGTAAGATGAACAGGTTATTTGTAGACGGCAATGCAGAAAGTATTTATTATACCCGTGAAAATTCATCGTATTCTGGAATGAACCATTTAATAGCCAGCAGGATGAAGCTTAGCTTTGAGGATAATAAAATCCGGGGTATCGTTCCGATAGGAAAACCCGAAGGACACTATTATCCAATGGAGAAGATTCCTCAGGATAAAGATATTCTGGATGGTTTTATCTGGAAACCCAAAGACCGGCCACGATCTAAAGAAGAAATAATTCCTTCTTCTTTAAAACCTAAAAGTAAGCCTGCATCCAAACCTATAGTAAAGCCGGCTGTACCAGGAAAAATACCGGCAAGAAAAACGGTTAATAATTCTTCAAAAAAGCTACCAGTTCCTTAATTGCTTTTGCCCGATGACTTATCCTGTTCTTCTCCCCAAGATCCATTTCTGCAAAAGTTATATTATAGCCTTCTGGCTGAAAGATAGGGTCATATCCAAAACCATGGCTTCCGTTTTTAGACGGAGTAATAGTTCCTTCTGCAACGCCTTCAAAAATATATTCCTCGCCATTTAATATCAAAGAGATAACTGTTTTAAAGCGTGCTGATCTGTTTTCGACATCTTTCATCCGGTTTAAAACCAGCTGAAGATTTTGTTCCATATCGCGTGTGCCGGAGTAGCGGGCAGAATACACCCCCGGCTCGCCATGTAATGCATCTATTATCAATCCTGAATCATCAGAAAAGCAATTGGTATGATAGTGTTCAAAAATATAATGGCTTTTTTGTGAGGCATTTTCTTTGAATGTAGCTCCCGTTTCAGGAATATCCTCATTGCAGTTTATATCGTTAAGGCTTTTCAGGCTAATTAACGATCCAACCAGATGTTGCACTTCCTCTATTTTATGCTGATTATTTGTTGCAAAAACTAAGCTGCTGATCATTACTAAATGGATTTAAATACATGCCAGAATTCGCGTTTTTTGTTAACATCACTTTTCATTTCTTCAAAATGATAGGTGGCCAGAATTTTTACTTGATCTGCATGCTGTATTTCGTTTGAACTCATGGCCGGAAGACCTGTAATTTTAGGATCAATACCGAACAGCACTACCTTGGCAGGCACAAAAAAATCCTTTAAATCCTTAAAAAGCGTACCCGGATATTGGTTTAAATTTAAAATTGCTACATCGCGTAACTCAAGCCCTTTCGCTTGTATTATTTTCAACAGCATATCCAGATATTCTTTATTCAAATGGATGTGCTTTTCATCATTAACAACAATTAGAAAATATTTATTATTATCTCCCAGATAAATAAAATCTGCCTGATTATCAGCCTGCGCTAATTGAGTTGGTTCGATATCCGGTTTATATATAACCGGCTCCTCTTTTACAAGAAATAGTTCTTCGGTCATGAGCATACGCAAAGCACCGGGGTTGTTGGTAAGCAGATCCATAATCAAAGGTAATAAGGGAATTTGTTAAAAATAGTTAAATGAATGATCGGCAGGAATCAAAAGACTAATTTAGCGGCTGATGCGTTTAAATCTTGGTTAATTTACCTGGTCAAATAAGCATTTTTAGGAAATTTAACTGAATCACAAATTAATCTGATATTTTTGAAAGATTTCTATCCGCTCAAAGTGGATGGATTCCATTGATAAATTATAAAATGAATAGAATTTACGGTCTGATTGCAGCAATTTTAATTAGTATAATACAAGTAAAGGCACAAACAACAACGCCGGTACAAACACAAAAAAAATCCCTCGACAAAATAGCCGCCGTAGTAGGAAATACTATAATCCTGCAGTCTGATTTGGAAATGCAATATGCACAGTACATTGCCCAGGGCGGTGACGCTAACAATAACGCAGATATAAGATGTTATTATTTGCAGCAAATACTTTCGCAAAAGTTACTTTCACAACAGGCAATAATTGATTCCGTTACGGTTACGGAGGATCAAATTGGTTCGGAAATCGACCGTAGACTAAGAACAATGATAACCCGTGCAGGTGGCCAGGAAAGGCTGGAGGAGTTTTTAAACCGTTCAGTTCTTCAATATAAAGAAGAGATCAGACCGGATATCAGGGAACAACTGGTAGCTAATAAAATGCAGGGCACCATTACAGAAAACGTAAGTGTAACTCCGCTTGAGGTTCGCCGGTTTTTTGAGTCGATACCTGTGGATAGTTTACCATATTACAATACTGAAGTTGAAGTTGGCGAGATTGTAGTATATCCAAAATTAACAAAGGCTGAAAAGGAAACTTTTCATGACAGGGCAGAAGCTTTGCGTTTAAGAGTGAAGGGTGGTGAAAATTTTGAGACCCTTGCCAGATTATATTCACAAGATCCGGGATCGGCGGCAGAGGGCGGCGATCTCGGCTTTTTCGACCGTACAGCTATGGCGAAAGAGTTCACGGCTATGTCCTTTAAGTTGAAGGCTGGTGAACTTTCGCCAGTTTTTGAAACCGAGTTCGGCTTTCATGTATTGCAGGTAGTGGAACGAAGGGGGGAGCAGGTAAGAGTTCGTCATATGCTCATTAAAACAGACGCTCCTGCTGCCAGCCTTGAACGATCAAAAGCCCATATTGACAGTATATACACAGATGTTGTAAATAAGAAAATTGATTTTGCTACAGCTGCTTCACTGTTATCTGATAATAATGAGACTAAATACAATGGGGGCATGTTGTTAAATGCTGAAAACGTTCAAAACCGTACTACTTACATTCCTTCAGATAAATTAGAACCACAGGTTTTTCTTACTATTGATACGATGAAGGTTGGAAGTTACTCTAAACCCGAATTATTTACTTCTCAACGGGGCGGCCAGGGTTATCGATTTTTATATCTTAAATCAAAAACAGTGCCTCACCGTGCCAGTTTGGATCAGGATCTTCCAAAACTTAAGGAGGCCGCCTATGATGATAAAATCAGCAGAACAGTGAGTGAATGGTTTGAGAAAAAACGGAAAGAAACGTATATCCGCATAGGCGATGAATATCTGACTTGCCCTTCTATTGGATCTTGGATGACTGCCAAAACTAATTAAATGCAACAGTCTTATAACTCGGAAGTAGAAGCAGTAGATGCTCTAAGCAGTAGCTATAAAGACATTCGTAATGAGATCGGTAAAGTAATTATAGGCCAGGATGATGTTGTAAAATCTGTACTGATCTCAATATTCAGTAATGGGCATTGTTTATTGGTAGGCGTTCCGGGACTGGCTAAAACGTTGCTTGTACAAACAGTTGCCAGGGTGTTAGATCTTAGTTATAATCGTATTCAGTTTACGCCTGATTTGATGCCTTCAGATATTGTGGGTTCTGAAATTTTTGGCGAAGACCGCACATTCAAATTTATTAAAGGGCCTGTATTCTCTAACATTATACTGGCCGATGAAATAAACCGTACACCTCCTAAAACCCAGGCAGCTTTGCTTGAGGCTATGCAGGAGAAGAGTGTTACCGTAGGCGGCCATAACCATCCTCTGCCAAAACCATTCTTTGTTCTGGCAACCCAAAACCCGATAGAGCAGGAAGGTACTTATCCGCTTCCCGAAGCTCAGTTAGACCGGTTTATGTTTAATGTGTCATTAACTTATCCATCCTTTAAAGAAGAATTGCAGGTGGTAAAGAACACTACTTCTAATACTAACATTGAGCTGGATAAGCTGCTGGATGCCGAGCAGATCATGTACTTTCAATCACTTATCCGTAATATTCCAATTACAGACAATGTATTGGAATATGCCGTTTCCTTGGCCGCTAAAACACGCCCCGGCACTGAAAGTGCTACTGATGAAGTGAATAAGTTTTTGAGTTGGGGAGCCGGTCCCCGTGCTTCTCAATTTATGGTGGTGGGGGCTAAATGCCATGCAGCAATTTCAGGAAAGTATTCTCCCGATCGGGAAGATGTTCAGGCAGTTGCAGCAGCAATATTAAGGCATCGGATTGTTAGAAATTACAAAGCGGAAGCAGAAGGTATCAGTACAGAAAAAATAATATCCAATCTTTTTTAAATTACTTAAGTTAAACCTCATCCGTAGATTCAGACGGTGAAAAAAGCTCAAACAGAACGTTCCAGGTATGATCTTCTGAAAGCTGCCATATCCGGATATAAGTAAACTTATCCTCTTTTCCATTTCTGGCTAAGTTAGCGTTACCATACGTGTAGGCATAATCGCCCCCAAAGGCACGGTCGGTTGCTATGTTCTCTGAAGTGATCCGTAATTTTTGTTTATTAAAAAAGGCAATTGCATTTTTCTTTCCAATTACAGGTTGGGCATCCGGAAACAAAATATGAATATTATCATTGGCAAATTCATTATAAGCGTTAATACCTGTGGTCTTTAAGGAAAGACTAAATAGTTTATCTGTACTTAGAACAATGTCTGCACGCTGTTGCTGCCTTTTGACAGAATGCTGTTTGAAAAACTTTCCTTCATTGGTGAGAAAATCAAGTTTTGGTTCCATTTTGGGATTGGAATGATCTATGCCTGCGTCAATTGCGAGTTTCCAAATGCCTTTTTTATTTTTTTTCCATACTGAAAGATACTGGCCGTGCTTGGTTTGGCTGCTTTCCTTTGACAACCTGGATATAAATGGACCGGATGTAAACCCCCAGTCGCCTCCTTTTGAAATGCGGGCAAAGCTTGGAGACCAGCTCAGGTATGTACTATCATTTTTGATTTTCTTATAAAAGCTTCTGGCAGGTACTGGTGAAGGCCGGAAAATGATTGTCGCATCATCACTGACAGTTAGGTAAGCCTTTTTTATACCTTTTTCGATACTAATGCTTGAGAAATAATTTTCAGCTGCCAGTAAAGATTGCACATTATTGTCAGCCACCTGGGCATAAGCAAAAGACGCATTTATAAGAATAATAAACTGCAGTATTTTTTTCATTATAAAGTTAAATATAGTTAAAGGCGAAACACCATTATACTTTATTCCATGTAGTACCGTCTTTTCCGTCATTAAGCTGTATGCCAAGTTCCTGCAACCCGATCCTGATCTTATCAGAAGTGGCATAATCTTTATTGGTCTTGGCCTCCATCCTCAAATTGATAATGAACTCCAATAGCTCGTTTAAATTATCTGTACCGGCAGTTTCTTCTTTAAGTCCTAGTACATCATAAACAAATGTATGCATGAGAGCTTTAAGTTCCTGATGGGTTGCACCGGTAATTGAACCTTTCCCATCATAAATAGTATTAATAATTCGTGCTGCATCAAACAGTTCAGCCATTAAGACCGGACTGTTAAAGTCATCATCCATTGCAGCATAACAACGTGCTTTCAACGAGTTAATATCAAAATCATCCGTATTGGAAGGCTTAATCTTATCTAACAGGCCGATCGAATTCATAAGCCGCTTAAAGCCCTTGTCTGAAGCTTCCAACGCATCATTTGAAAAATCAAGCGTGCTTCTGTAATGAGCCTGAAGCATGAAAAAACGTACTACCATGGGGGAGTGTCCCTTAGTTAATAAAGGATGGCTCCCTGTAAATAGCTCATGTGGAAGGAAACCGTTTCCTGAGGATTTTGACATTCTAACCCCGTTTACTGTCAGCATATTGGTATGTACCCAGTACTTTACAGGATTGGTTTGACTGCACGCTTGCGATTGAGCTATTTCATTGGTGTGATGAGTAGCTGCCAGATCCATGCCACCGCCGTGGATATCAAAGGTTTCGCCCAGATATTTCCTGCTCATTGCCGAGCATTCTATATGCCAGCCCGGAAAGCCGGAACCCCATGGTGAAGGCCATTGCATAATATGTTCAGGTTTTGCTTTGATCCAGAGCGCAAAGTCCAGGCGTCCCTTTTTATCGCTCTGGCCGCTCAAATCACGGGTATTGGCAAGCATTTCCTCTAATTGCCGGTTAGTAAGAATAGTATAATTGTGTTGCTGGCTGTATTTTTCTACATCAAAATATACCGTTCCATTACTTTCATAAGCAAATCCATTGTCAATGATCTGTTTAGTCATTTCTATCTGCTCAGAGATATGCCCGGTAGCGGTAGGTTCTATTCCCGGAGAAAGGGTATTAAACAGGCGCATTACATCATGAAATCCCAAGGTGTATCGTTGAACGATCTCCATAGGCTCAACCTGCTCAAGCCGTGCTTTTTTGGAGAATTTGTCATCGCCCTCATCCTGGTCGCCTTCCAGGTGTCCCGCATCCGTAATATTACGTACGTAACGTACTTTATACTGCAAGTGTAAAAGGTATCGGTATATCAGATCGAAGGACACAAAAGTACGGCAGTTACCTAAGTGAACATCGCTGTAAACCGTTGGCCCGCAAACATACATACCTACAAACGGAGAAGTAAGCGGCTCGAATTTTTCTTTCTTTCTGGAAATAGTGTTATAAATAACCAGGTTGTTATCCATGCTGCAAACTTACTAAATGAAGCTGGTTTTATACAGGCTAAGGAGCGTACTCCAGGTCACTTCGTACGGCGTAATGATCAGAGAGTTTTTTCTTAATTATACGGTAATTTTTCACCGAAAAATCAGGTGATGTTAGGATATAATCGATTTGAAAATTAGGAAAAAGGCCATTATAAGTGATGCCAAACCCGCTTCCTTTTTCGACGAAAGTATTTTTCAAACCTTTGCTCATATAACTTACCGCATAAGAAATAGGAGTATCATTAAAGTCTCCGGCAATCACATATGGATACTTACAATCGCGGGAATGAGATTTTATTATTTTAATCTGATCGGCTCGTTTTTGAAAAGCATTTTTTAACCGGCCACCAATACGTCTGGACGACTCAACATCAGGATTGATTTTTTTTGTCGCTTTTTTAAAATCTGAATAATCCTCAGGCTGAAAATTTATAGACTGAAAGTGGACATTGTAGATCCTGAATAGTTTTTTTTGAAACTCAACATCAGTATATATAGCTTCATTCCCCCGTGTTACACTATCAAAACGTATACTTCCCTTTGCTTTTATAGGAAGTTTAGAAAATACTGCCATTCCCATGGCTTCATAGTTATTATCAATATTAGGAACGAAATAAAAATTTTCTGTGTTTAAAACTTCCTGAATTAACTTTTTGAAATTATAGTCTCCTTTTTGACGGGAAAAAAATTCCTGAAAGCAAATCACATCAGGTTGCTCTTTGCGGATAATGTTCAGCATCTCATCTTTTGTGAAGTCGTCATTAGTATCTCCGAACTTCTTAAAAAAATGAACATTATAGGTCATTACCCTGATAAAGTTTTTAGAGGATTTGGGGACTTCAATTGCGGTGATCTCACGAAATCCGATGTAACTAGATACAGATTTATATCCGATCAATATAGGTATCAGGGATATGAGCGAGAAAACCGGTTTCCGTATGAGCCAGTAAATAATAAACAGGGCATTTATGAGCAGAATGAACGGATAAGCTAATCCGAAGAATGCTACTAGCCAAAACGAATTGGGATCTGTAACGGGGGCCAGGTAAGCAAGCAATAATGAGATTACAGCCAGGATATTGCCTGCCAATATAAGTTTACTGATTAAACCGATGCCGCCTTTCTTATCCCGTCTCATTTTTTACTGGCATTAAACAGCTTCTGCTTTTCTTCTTTTGTAAGACTTTCATAACCCGATTTGGAGATTTTATCCAGGATAAGATCAATAGCATTCTGATCTGGAAATCTCGAAGTGTTACTGTTGGTTTTACCTGATTCGTTAGAAATTGGTTTTAGCCTGGTTTTGGGCATAAATATTTTACTCCAGTCATTACCTTTTCGTAATTGAACGATATAAAAGTATCCTAAAACTGCTCCGCCCAGATGTGCAATACTTCCACCTGCATTAGCCCCTGCTATTGAAATAATATCTAACAACACATATACAATAGCAAGGTATTTCAATCGTACTGAACCAAATAAAAGCAATTGAATGGTATAATCGGGCAGTAATGTTGCTGTTGCCACTACAATACCCATCACACTGGCAGATGCTCCTATTAATGACGCTGATTGAACATTTGCGCTAAACGCCGGAAAAGTGTTATAGAACAGTATGAATAACAATGCCCCTGCTAATCCTCCCGCAAAATAGGTAAATGTAAATTGACGTTTATTCAAATATTCCTCAAACAAACGCCCCATCCAGTAAAGCCAGAGCATATTGAAAAAAATATGGAACAAGCCTTTATGGCTAAACATATAGGTTAGGATGGTCCAGGGTTTAAAGGCCAATGCAGGTAAATAGGCCGGTATTGATAACTGCTCCTGCAACCAGTCTGAAGCAGAGGTTGTCCTGGTAAATAAAAATTCGGGAATCGCCAGCAGGTTCACGATCAGGAAAACCAAAACATTAATTCCGATAAAAAGCAACAGCCTGCTTCCCGACCGGAACATTTTATATTGCAGTTCTTTAATTATGCTCATATATAACCTCCCGGGTCTCTGATACCCCATATTTTAACCAGGATAAAGCCGAATAATGCACCTCCTAAATGAGCGAAATGCGCAACTGAATCACCTGCGAACTGACCCACACCCAAAACTAATTCAATAACTATATAAACAGGAATAATATATTTTGCTTTGACAGGAACAGGTATGAGCATTATAAATAATTCGGCATTCGGGAAGATCATCCCAAAAGCAATCAACAGGCCAAAAATTGCACCTGATGCGCCAAGCATAGGCCCTGTATAGATTTCTCTGACAAGATCCATTTGACCCTGGGTGATCAGCGATGCACTCTGAGAGACCGGCATAATTGATCCGGTTGCCATGTATAATTCAATAGCTTGTATCACCATTTGCAGTACCAAAGCTCCCAAACCCGTAATCAGGTAAAAATTTAGAAAGCGTTTAGACCCCATTACATATTCAATAGTAGAACCAAAGCTGAATAAAGCAAACATATTAAAGAGGATGTGTGCATAACTCACCGGACTATGCATAAACATATAAGTAATGATTTGCCATATCTTAAAGAGTGGGGAATCGAAATAGAAAACTGCAAACCATGTTACCATTTTATCGGCAAACATGAGCGTTGCAATGAAAAATATGATATTGATGATTAACAGGTTCTTAACAACAGGAGAAATATTCGAAAATGGCGATGCGTTCATAAAAGGTGACTAAAACTTTTCGAATTTTTGTAAAAGTTCTTCAATGGTGAAAGTGATTATTACCGGTTTTCCGGTCAGGGATAGGTTAGGCATCTGACAGGCAAACAACTCATCTACCATTTGGTTCATTTCTTCGGGAGATAATGTTATGCCCGGTTTAGTAGCAGCATTTTTTGCCAGGGTTCTCGCCAGGTTGTCCCTCTTGTTTAGTTTAAGCATGGCGTGATTGTTTTTATACCCTTCAATAAGATGTTCAAGTATTTCAGCCTCAGTCATACTAATCGTTATATCTGCCGGTATACCTTCAATGATGAGCGCATTTTTCCCGAATTCCCTGATCTGAAATCCCAGAGCTTGTATATCAGGTAGTAAATCTTTTGCAAGCTCGAAATCGGCGGCATTTAAATTTATTGTTTGAGGAAACAGACTTGTTTGACTGGCTCCTTTGCGAGTCTCCAGCTGATCTGAAAAGCGTTCATATAAGATACGTTCATGCGCAAATTGCTGATCAATCAGCATAAAACCCGATTTTATTTGCGATACGATAAAACGGTTGTGTATCTGGAAAATTTGCTTTGCGGTCTTTTTGGGATTCTCGGCTAATTCAAGTTCATCCATCTGCAATTCCTGTTGTTGCAACGAAGTTGTCTCTACTATTTCGTAAAGGGATCCCCAGTTTTTCACTGTTTCTTGTTGTCGCTCGCCTATATTTCGCAAAAAAGGAAGCTCTTTCCCGGTTTTTCCTTCGGTTGTCTGAAAAGGGTTAAAATCAGCATTAAACCGTATGCTGGGCTGCACAATATCTTCATGCGCTTTTTGCGTGATCATATTACTGAAACCTGTTTCCTGATTAAAATCCAGAGTAGGAGTAATGTTATACCTGCCCAGTGCCCTTTTTACTGCAGAACGGATAATGGCATATATAGATTTTTCATCCTGATACTTTATCTCTGTTTTTGTTGGATGTACGTTAATATCAATTCGTGAAGGATCAATATCAATAAAAAGCACATACAATGGATAGTTACCATCCGCAAGCAGGTCCTGATAAGCTGTAAGAACAGCATGGTTGAGGTACGGATCTTTTATAAAGCGGTTATTCACAAAAAAGAATTGCTCGCCGCGTGTTTTTTTTGCAAATTCAGGTTTTCCGATATATCCTTTTAGCTGAATGATACTGGTTTCTTCTTCTAAAGGAACCAGCTTTTGATTATAAGCATTACCAAATAAATGAACTAACCGTTGTTTTAAACTGCTTTGAGGAAGATGAAAAACTTCGCTTCCATCGTGGTGCAGTGTGAAAAATATTTGCGGGTTAGCCAGGGCAACGCGCTGAAATTCATCAATAATATGCCGCATTTCTACAGAATTGCCTTTTAAAAAGTTTCTTCTGGCGGGTGTATTATAAAACAGGTTTTTTATGCTGAAACTTGTGCCCGAAGGACAAGAAACAGGTTCCTGATTGATAACTTCAGAACCTTCAATATGGATGTAAGTGCCCAGTTCATCCTCATGGCGTTTAGATCGAAGCTCTGTCTGGGAAATAGCAGCAATGGAGGCCATTGCTTCACCCCTGAAACCCATGGTCCGGATGGCAAACAGATCTTCAGCCTTCCTGATTTTGGAAGTAGCATGCCGTTCAAAGCACATACGTGCATCGGTTATACTCATACCACAGCCATTGTCTATCACCTGGATTAATGACTTTCCTGCATCTTTTATTATAAGTTGTATTTTATCAGCACCAGAATCAATAGCATTTTCAACAAGTTCTTTAACAGCTGATGCCGGTCTTTGTACCACCTCCCCTGCAGCAATCTGGTTAGCAACGGAATCGGGTAAAAGCTGTATAATATCGGGCATAACTACTGCAAAATTAGCTATTTTTTGTCGGATGGAGTTCGTTTAGTTTTTATAGGTGAAACTATATAATATGTTTATTGCAATCCAAATTTTCCCTCTTTCAATAGATTATCTCTATATTAATAGCGTTAACTTAGCCGTTACAATTTCAAGAAACAGACATGCCCATAGCAACTATAAATTCAGTTAACAAAAAAATAATTATTTCATTTCTGATTTTGGCAGGGATTGGTGCTCTGTTAATATTTTGTGCATTTGTTCAAAATTACCGGAAATCCGATATTAAGATGGTTTTAAAGGAACAACAGCATATGAACCGGTCAATTGTATTATTAAACAATCAATCGGGTATCATTCCGCTGAAAGTTTTAACTGATCGTAAAATTGCCACGGTAAGTATGGGTTCAGCATATTCAGTTGTATTTGATAGCCTGCTAAATAAATATGCTCCCGTAAAGAGTTTTTCTTCTACATCATATAAATCAGGATCATTAAGCATGGACGACCTGATAGATGATCTTAAGTTTTATAATACAGTCGTGATACAGGTTACTGAACAATCTTTGAATGATCCGGAAACGCTTCGTTTTATACTTGATAACCAAGCCAATAAAGAAATTATTTTAGCCGGCTTTGGCAATTTTACTGCACTTAAAAAGCTGGATGCAATTAGTGCCCCAATAATATGGAGCCCGGATTACGATGCTGTAACTGCTGGTTATGCGGCTCAGCTTATTTTTGGCGGAGTTGAGGCAAAGGGGAAACTAGGTCAAAATATTAGCCCAAAGTTTCGCCTGGGCGATGGTTTTGTAACAAAGAAGATCCGGTTAAAGTATACTGTACCTGAAGAAGTTGGAATCAAATCAGCAGACCTCGAAGAAATTGATTTAATAGTTGCTGAAGCTATACGTGAAAGAGCCACTCCCAGCGCAGTAGTTATGGTGGTTAAAGATGGAAATGTGATTTTCAATAAAGCATATGGAGCGCATACTTATGGCGGTCAGCCTACGCGGATCGGGGATATATATGATCTGGCCTCTGTTACAAAAATATCTGCAACTACCATGGCCGTTATGAGGTTATATGAACAGCAAAAATTGAAACTGGATACCAATGTGGGCGCATATATTCCCAAAGCCAGGAAAACGGGGAGCAATAATATTGCAGTGCGTGAAGTAATGCTTCATCAGGCAGGCTTTGTACCTTTTATTCCATTCTACACTAAAGTCACTGTTGCCGACTACAGACGTGATTCTTCTAACGCATTTCCAGTGAAAGTGGCGGACGACTATTTTCTCAAGAAAAATTACTTTGAAGATGTGATGTGGCCGCAGATGCTCAATGCACCTGTTACAACCCGTGGCAAGTATGTTTACAGTGATCTTAGCATGTATTTTATGAAAGAGATTGTTGAAAGGCAATCCGGCAAGCCGCTTAATAAGTATGTAACGGATGAATTTTACAGGCCGCTTGGAATGTATACTGCCGGGTTTAATCCCCGTTATCGTTTTGGTAAGGAAAGAATAGTGCCGACCGAACAGGATACTTCTTTTCGTAAAACACTGCTGCATGGATATGTTCATGACCCGGGCGCAGCCATGGTAAATGGTGTATCCGGCCATGCCGGATTATTTGCCAGTGCCAATGACCTGGCAATTTTGTATCAGATGATATTAAACCGCGGTACCTATGGCGGTGTGGAATATTTCAAATCAAAAACGGTAGATATGTTCACCAAACGTCAATCTGATGTAAACCGTCGTGGTCTGGGTTTTGATCGCTGGGATCCGGAAAACGGTAGTAATTATCCTTCTAAACTGGCTTCATCCCAAACGTATGGGCACACCGGGTATACCGGAACGTGTGTATGGGTAGATCCTAAATATAACCTGGTTTATATCTTTTTATCGAATCGTGTTCACCCTTCAGTTGATGCTAAATTATTGTCACTGCGTATTCGTCCGCGTATTCAGGATGTGGTTTATGAAGCTATACAGAAAATAAAAAAATAGCCCGTTATGGTATAAATCTGCTGTAATCAACCGTATCTAAATTGACGGTTTGCAAACAAAAATCCCGCAGATTAACATTTAATTTGTGTATATGAAGATAGGTATTGTGTGTTATCCAACTTTTGGCGGAAGCGGCGTTTTAGCTACAGAGCTTGGAAAAGCATTGGCTGATAATGGCCACCAGGTACACTTCATTACCTATAGCCAGCCTGCCCGGCTGGATTTTTTTTCAGAAAATCTATTTTATCACGAAGTTTCAGTTCGGGATTACCCGCTTTTCGATTATGCTCCGTATGAATCGGCTTTAGCAAGTAAATTGGTTGATGTGGTTAGGTTTGAAAACCTCGAGGTGTTGCATGTGCATTATGCTATTCCGCATGCGTCGGCGGCTTTTATGGCAAAACAAATATTATCCACGTATGGCATTCATATACCTGTTGTTACTACCCTGCATGGAACTGATATTACCCTTGTGGGTAAAGATCCCACCTATAAGCCCGTTGTGACATTTTCAATTAACCAGTCTGACGGGGTTACTGCGGTTTCCCAGGATTTGAAAGATGATACATTCAAACATTTTGATATTAAAAAAGAGATCCGGGTTATACCCAATTTTGTGGATATGAAACGGTTTAACCTGAAGGCTAAGGACCATTTTAAGCGCGCTATCGCTCCGAATAAGGAACGGATTGTTATCCATACTTCGAATTTCAGAAAAGTTAAACGTACGCAGGATGTGATCCTTATTTTTCAAAAAATACAGGAAAAAGTCCCTTCAAAATTGCTGATGGTAGGAGATGGCCCTGACCGTGTATATTGCGAGCAGCTTTGCCGGGAGTTAAAAATTTGCGAAAATGTGAGGTTTTTAGGAAAACAGGATGCTATTGAGGAAATACTTTCTGTCTCAGATCTGTTTATTATGCCTTCTGAGTCTGAAAGTTTTGGCCTGGCAGCTCTGGAAGCAATGGCATGTAAAGTTCCGGTTATTACTTCAAACGCGGGGGGCCTACCTGAGTTAAATGTTAATGGCTCAACAGGTTTTATGGATGAAGTAGGTGATATTAATACCATGGCAAATCATGCTATCGAAATCCTGGAAGATGATAACCGCCTTGAGTTATTTAAAGAAAATGCTTTAAAAAGAGCGAAAGAATTCGATCTAAGCCTTATATTGCCTGTTTATGAAGAGTTTTATAAAGAAGTCATGGTTAATTCAGCTTCAAAAGTCAATACTTTAAATTAAAATATGGCTTCTGCAATTCTTTTGGTTGGACCAGGGTTACTCATGGTATAAAAATGTAATACCGGGGCACCAAATTTCATTAGCTCCTTACACTGTTCAATCATAAACTCAATTCCCACTTCTTTAACATCTTTTTCTGACGAACAGCTTGATATAGCATTAGTTAAATCTTCAGGAAGATCTAAATGAAATATTTTAGGCAGGCTAATCAATTGTTTAGATGATGTAATAGGCTTTAATCCCGGAATAATTGGAACATTTATTCCATTCTCGCGACAAGAGTTTACAAAATCAAAATATTTCTGATTATCAAAAAACATTTGAGTGACAATGAAATCTGCTCCCATATCGATTTTCATCTTCAGATAATCGAAATCTGTTTTCAGGTTAGGCGCCTCAAAGTGTTTTTCGGGGTAGGCAGCAACTCCAATGCAAAAATCCGACTTATGAGCTTCGGTATGTTCATGCAAATACTTTCCATTATTTAAATTAACTACCTGCTCTAACAAATCAGTGGCAAATGCATGTCCGCCCGGGGTTGGTATAAAACCGGAATCACCTTTTCGGGCGTCTCCGCGTAACACCAGCACATTATCAATTCCAAGAAATTGCAGGTCTATCAATGCATTTTCCGTTTCCTCTTTTGTAAAGCCGCCACATATTAAATGCGGCACAGCATCTACTTTATACCGGTTTATAATGGCTGCACAAATAGCTACTGTACCGGGACGTTTACGATAAGAAACCTGTTCCAGCAGACCATTGGAATGCTGTTTATATATGTAATCCTCCCTGTGATAAGTAACATCAATAAAAGGAGGCTTAAATTCCATTAACGGATCTATAGCATCATAAATATTCTCTATGCGCTGCCCTTTAACCGGCGGAAGAAGTTCAAAAGAAAAAAGTGTTTTACCTTTAGCGTTTTGTATGTGTTCGGTGATTTTCATTTAAGTATGGAGTATCAAGTACGAAGTATCAAGTATTAAGGCTTTTTTGCAAGCCGGTTATCATACGTTGAACATCAATAAGTTGTGATTGTAAAAGTTTAAAATTTGCCTCATTTATATAATTGAAGTCTTTAGCCAGTATAAGCTGTGTTTCTAATTCAAAAGACGAACCTAAGCTGATATTTAAATATTGATAAAATTCTTTATTGGATTTTCGCCCGCAACCTTCGGCAATATTTGATGGAATAGAAATAGCACTTCTCATCATTTGAGAAGTCAAAGTAAATTTTTCATCTTGGGGAAATAACCTGGTAGCAACAAATACCGCTTTAGAGATTTCCATTGAAGCCTGCCAAACCTTTAACTCCTTAAAATTATGCATCCCCTCTTATGCTATTATTAATACTTGCTACTCTATACTTGCTACTCTGTACCTTCACCTAATACCCCAAATTCGGGCTTAACCATCTTTCGGTTTCTTCAAGGGGCATGTTCTTTCGCTTTGCATAATCTTCTACCTGATCTTTACTGATTTTACCCAACCCAAAATACCTGGATTGCGGGTGGGCGAAATAAAATCCGCTTACAGCAGCTGTAGGGTACATAGCATAACTTTCTGTAAGTATAATACCTGTATTCTTCTCTGCATCAAGTAAATTAAACAACGTACGCTTTTCAGTATGATCCGGGCATGCAGGATATCCCGGTGCCGGACGGATCCCTGTATATTTTTCTTTGATAAGGTCTTCTTTATTCAGCGTTTCATCTTTTGCATAGCCCCAATATTCTCTGCGCACCAGTTCATGGAGTTTTTCTGCAAAGGCTTCTGCTAAACGGTCAGCAAGAGCTTTAGCCATGATGCTGTTATAATCATCATGATTCCGCTCAAATTCTGCAACAAACTCATCCAGCCCTATTCCTGTAGTCACTGCAAATCCACCAAAATGATCTTTAATTCCGCTGGATTTGGGAGCAATAAAATCAGAAAGCGCGTAGTAAGGTTCATCTTTCGCTTTTTCTGCCTGCTGGCGAAGCGTGTGAATGACTATGGGTTGTGGGTTATGGGTTGCAGGTTGTGGGTTCCCTTCAACTTTCAACTTAGAACCTTCAACCAATTTTTCACTTTCAACCTCTAAAACGATATCATCTCCAATTGAATTTGCAGGCCAGAAGCCTATTACTCCACTTGCAGTAAGGATTTTTTCTTTAACAATTTTATTTAATAAGTCCTGTGCATCATCAAAAAGCTTTTTAGCTTCAATGCCAACTATTTTATCTTCAAATATTTTAGGATAGCTCCCTCTCAGCTCCCATGTGTGAAAGAAAGGTGTCCAATCGATGTAAGGCACCAGGTCCTCAAGAGGAAAATCTTCAAAAACTTTCACACCCGTAAACGCGGGGGCAGGAGGAATACTGCCATTCAGGTTAATGGAAAATTTCTGCTCGCGGGCTTCATTTATCGACTTAAACCGCTTGTCTGATTTTTTACTTAAATGTGCTTCCCGGGCTTTATTGTATTCACCATGGATCTGATTTATGTATTCTTCGCGATTGTCATCGCTCATCAGCGTGCTGCAAACCGTTACGCTTCGCGAAGCATCCAATACATGCACCGTTGGCCCGGTATAATTAGGAGCAATTTTAACCGCTGCGTGAATACGCGAAGTTGTTGCGCCTCCAATGATCAAAGGAATTTTAAATTCCTGGCGTTCCATTTCTTTTGCAAAATGAACCATTTCATCCAATGAAGGAGTGATCAGTCCGCTTAAACCGATAATATCTACCTGATGCTTTTTAGCTTCATCGATAATTTTTTGGGCAGGAACCATCACGCCCAGGTCGAAAACCTCGAAGTTATTACATGCCAGTACAACGCCAACAATATTTTTTCCTATGTCATGAACATCACCTTTAACTGTCGCTAATAATATTTTCCCTGCATTTTTTCGCTGGTTACTGTCGGCATTATTTCGTTTTTCTTCTTCAATAAATGGCAGCAGGTAAGCTACGGCCTTTTTCATAACCCGGGCAGATTTTACTACCTGAGGCAAAAACATCTTGCCCTGGCCAAAAAGATCCCCAACTATTCCCATACCGTCCATCAGGGGGCCTTCTATTACTTCAAGGGGTTTTGCATATTTTTGGCGGGCTTCTTCCACGTCATCATCCAGGTAATCGATAATGCCTTTAACAAGGGAATGCGATAAGCGGCTTTCAACACTTTCTTTACGCCATTCTTCATTTTTAACAATAACTTTTCCCTTGGTTTTAATGGTATCAGCAAACTCCACCAACCGCTCTGTAGCATCCTGACGGCGATTTAAAAGAACATCTTCAACAAGCTCCAGTAGATCTTTCGGTATCTCTTCATAAACTTCCAGCATACCGGCATTTACTATGCCCATATCTAAACCTGCCTTGATAGCATGATAAAGAAAAGCAGAGTGCATGGCTTCGCGGACGGTATTATTTCCGCGGAATGAGAATGAAATATTACTTACCCCACCGCTTACTTTAGCCAGTGGCAGGTTTTCTTTTATCCAGCGGGTAGCGTTTATAAAATCAACAGCATAGTTATTATGCTCCTCCAATCCCGTGGCAACGGTTAAAATATTTGGATCGAAAATGATATCCTGAGGTAGAAAATCAACTTCATCAACCAAAATATCATATGATTTTTTACAAATTTCGATACGGCGTTCAAATGAATCGGCCTGACCGTCTTCATCAAAAGCCATTACTACAACGGCTGCACCATATTGCTTAATTTTGCGAGCGTATTCTATAAATTTTTCTTTGCCTTCTTTAAGCGAGATTGAGTTTACAATACCTTTTCCCTGCAGGCATTTTAAACCAGTTTCAATTACGCTCCACTTGGAAGAATCTACCATGATTGGAAGCTTGCAAATATCCGGCTCTGAAGCAATAAGATTTAAGAACTTAGTCATTGCCGCTTCAGAATCGAGCATCCCCTCATCCATGTTCACGTCAATAACCTGGGCTCCGCCTTCAACCTGTTGACGTGCAACAGTAAGAGCACCTTCAAAATCGCCACCCAAAATAAGCTTAGAGAACTTTGGTGAACCGGTTACGTTTGTACGCTCGCCAATATTTGCGAAATTAGTTTCGGGAGTTAGGGTAACAGGCTCCAATCCGCTTAAGCGAAGAAAAGGCTTAGGCTCTGCCGGAATTCTGGGCGAATATTTAGCCGCCGCATTTGCGATACACTTAATATGTTCAGGTGTAGTTCCGCAACAGCCACCTACAATATTCACAAAACCATTTTTGATGAAATCTTCCAACAAATGCGCTGTTTCATGAGGTACTTCATCATAGGCGCCAAATTCATTTGGTAAACCTGCGTTCGGGTAAGCCGAAATATAGCAATTAGCTTTCGCTGATAATTCTTCAATATGCGGACGCATATCTTTTGCCCCCAAAGCACAGTTTAAACCAATACTTAGGAGGTTTGCATGCGATAAGGAATTTAAAAATGCTTCCACCGTTTGACCAGAAAGCGTACGACCGCTGGCATCTGTAATAGTACCAGAAATCATAATCTCGATCTTGCGACCGATCTCATTCTCGTAGTTTTTCGCAGCAAACAGAGCAGCTTTGGTAATTAAAGTATCGGTAATAGTTTCGAAAAGAAGAACATCTGCACCACCATCTATTAACCCTTTTATCTGTTCGTAATAAGCATCAACCAGTTCATCAAAAGTAACGGCACGGTATCCAGGGTCGTTCACATCAGGCGACATAGAAGCCATTTTCGTAGTAGGGCCCAATGCTCCTGCAACAAAACGGGGCTTATCAGGATTGCGGAGTGTATATTCTGTTGTAACTTCTTTGGCGATTCGGGCACCTTCATAGCTCATTTCATAAGACAGATCTTCCATCTGGTAATCGGCCATTGAAATGCGTTGTGTACTGAAGGTATTGGTTTCTATGATATCAGCGCCAGCATCTAAATATTCGGCATGTATTGCTTTGATAATATCCGGACGGGTAATGTTCAGCAAATCGTTATTTCCACGTACATCACATGGGTGATCTTTAAATCGCTCACCCCGAAAATCTTCTTCCGTTAACTGGTAACGCTGGATCATTGTGCCCATAGCGCCATCAATAACTAAAATACGTTTTTGTAGTTCTTCTCTAATGCTCATGAAATAGTATCAAGTATTTAGTATCAGGTATAAAGATTTAGTGTATTAAGCGACTTGACTTGATACTTGCTTCTTTATACTTCGTACTTCTTCAAGCTTATCTTTGAAATGTCGGTTGAGACAGAATTCACTTATCTTTCTTTCTCCTTTAGTTAGAAGTCAGTTAGAATTTAGCACCTTGTTAGCACAGGTTGCTAAGACTTCGCAGGGTCTAATCCCTCCGTCTTTCTGAATAAGCGATGCAAAAATGCGATTTTATTATGTAAATCCAAAATGAGGGTATCTTTATAACTGTAAGAATTCAGCAATAAATGAGAGAAATTAACTTAGCCGCTTGATTAACTGTTCTTCAACATTTTTGAAAAGTTGCACCGGTTTCAGGTTTCGCCACGCCATATCATCAAGATGACCACCAAAATTGATATAGTAATCGATATGGTTACGTTTAAACTCATCCAGCAAATGGTTCCTGAAATTTATTCCGGCAATCCAGCCATCTTCTACATCCTGAAACCATTCTTCATAATACAGATCATCTGATGAATGAAAGTTTAAAACGTTTTCCCCAATCAGTATAAATTTATTAATACCATAGTTAATCATGATTTCAATGATCTCCCGCTTCATTAGCATAACATCATTGTTTATAGCATCATTCCATTCGCCGATCAGCTCAATAATGGTATATCCGTGATCATAATCAGCAAAAAGAACTTTAAGATACAGGGTTTGGGAACCAAACTGATCCCATTGAGGATGAATAAAATAATTGTAGATTTTTTTATCGAACTCAAATTCACTATACTGTGTTTGATAGAACGGGGAACGCTCATCTTCTGAAGAAATATAGTCATCCCGCCAGCGGTAATATGGCTCAATCTCGTGCATTCATCCCTCCAACATCCTCCATCACAGAATTTTTAGTTGCTTTTTTCTAGATACCTTTTAAATGTTTTGGGGCATTTTCTACTGCTTTACGTACGTTTCCGTATTCATCTAACAGTGATTGAGCCGTATGCTCGCTCACGCCGGTAGCTTCAATTATCATACGCAGGGCACGGCCTACCAGTTTATGATTGCTTAATTGCATATCAAACATTTTGTTGCCTTTTATGCGTCCTAATCCAATCATTACTGCAGTACTTATCATGTTCAGTACCAATTTCTGTGCAGTTCCTGATTTCATTCGGGTTGATCCGGTTACAAATTCAGGCCCCACAACCACTTCTACAGGATATTTTGCCTCTACAGCCACAGGGCTGCCTGAATTACAAACAATACAACCTGTAGTAACGCCTTCTTCATTTCCCTTTCGCAAACCTCCTATTACATAAGGCGTAGTGCCCGATGCTGCTATGCCGATTAATACATCTTTAGAAGTTATATTATATTCCAGGCAATCTTTCCAGGCCTGATCGGTATCATCTTCTGCAAACTCAACGGCTTTGCGAATAGCTGTATCTCCCCCGGCAATTATTCCGATCACCCAATCGAAAGGTACACCGTAAGTTGGAGGACATTCAGAAGCATCAACAACTCCCAACCGCCCGCTTGTGCCTGCTCCTATGTAAAATAACCGTCCTCCGGCCCTCATCTTTTCGACAATTATCTTAACCAGATCTTCAATTTGCGGTATTACTTTTTGAACAGCATATGGAACACTTTTATCTTCATCATTCATGCCTGTAAGCAGATCATAAAGTGGCATTTTCTCCAGATCATTATAATTTGAATCCTGTTCAGTAGTTCTTTCCATGTAGCAAAATTAAAACGTAAAATTCGCAATCCTATCTTTAAAGTGAAAAATTATTGCCAATAATAAATAATTATTAGGTCTGTTATCACATATATTGGCACATTTAGTAACAATATGCACGCCTTTATCTCAAAACCATGCTAATAACTCTATAAACATAGTAAGCAATAGTTATTTTAGCAGCGGCGAAAAAACTAATGAAGTCATCAACTAAAAAGAATATCATAATTGCAGCCAGTTACACAGCTGTATTCATTGTAGGTATGTTTCTGGGGCCTAAATTTGCAGCAGAAGATCAGAACAAAAAAAACGGCAGCTTTCTTCCCTTTCTAAACGGAAGGGCTGAAAAACTTACCACTATATTAAAGTTGATTGATAATAATTATGTTGATGAAATTGACCCCGATTCATTAAAGGAAATAACCATTGATGAGATATTGACCCATCTCGATCCTCATTCAACCTATTTGCCACCCATAGAGGCCAGTATACTTAATGAAGATTTGGAAGGAAACTTTTATGGTATTGGGATTGAATATTATTTATTAAATGACACGCTTACCATAGCTTCAGTAAATGTGGAAGGGCCGGCTCATAAAGCGGGTTTAAAACGCGGCGATCAGATTATTAAAATAAATGATAAGCCGGTAATTAACATTGGTATAACCGGGAAACAGGTGGTTAGTGCTATACGTGGTAAAAAGGGAACTTTCGTGGATCTTTTGGTTAAAAATGAAGGAGGCAGGACTTTTAAAAAGCTGAAAATTGAACGCGATAGAATAAGTGTAAGCAGTATTCAGGCTTCGTATTTAGTTAATAGCACCACCGGATATATTAAAATTGATAGGTTTGGGAGCAACACAGCCAAAGATTTTACGAGTGCATTGGTAAATCTTCAAAAAAAGGGATTAAAGAATTTGATTCTGGATTTGAGGGATAATGGGGGCGGCTATTTAAGTGCTGCTACAACTCTGGCTGATCACTTTCTGAAGGATAAAGAGCTTATTGTTTATACACAGGGGGCTCATGAAAAAAGAAAAAATTACCAGGCAAGCGCTACAGGTGCTTTTGAAAACGGGAAACTTGCAATTTTAATCAATGAAAATTCGGCCTCTGCCAGTGAAATAGTTGCAGGAGCAGTACAGGATCTTGATCGGGGAATAATTATTGGCAGGGGATCATTTGGAAAGGGCCTGGTTCAGGAGCAGTTTGATTTCGGTGATGGTTCGGCACTAAATTTAACTATTGCGAGGTATTATACTCCTTCCGGACGCTCGATTCAAAAATCGTATCAACAGGGAAATGAGATATATTTCGATGAAGTACATAATCGAAACAGCAAAGGAAAAGTTTCTTCTGATTCCAAAAAATCACCAGTTACTACAAACAATAAAAAAAATAGCTATAGAACCGCATCAGGCAGGGCAGTATATGCGGGAGGCGGCATTATGCCTGATATCTTTATACCTATAGATACTACGGGGTTTACCGGATATTACGAGGCAGTTTATTCGATGGGAATAATTAACCAGTTTGTATATCAGTATCTGGTAAAGCGTGTAGAACCATCATCAATAAATGATCTTCTTTCACCGGATTTTATTTCCATGGAAGACCTTGAAAAGTTTGACGGTTTTGTAAAAGCCAAAGCAATTAAAGGCGAAAAGAAAGAAATTGCCTTATCGCAACCACAAATAAGAAAAGATTTAAAGGCCTTAATGGCCCGGTATTATTTTGGAGATGAAGGCTTCTATCGCATAGAGAATTCGCAGGATAAAGCTGTGCTAACGGCTATCAGCCAATTAGCTAAATAGCTTTACAAGCTGTCTGTGCCAGACGTGTCTATTGCAAGCTTATCCACCGCAGTGGTGTCGCTTTTAATAGCATCATTAAGCATCGAATCTGCTGTAGTGGCCGCTGCTGATGAATCCTGTTCTTCCTGAGAAACCCGACTATTATTGGTACAGGATAACATAACCAGGCTCATAACAAAGCCTATTAATACTTTTTTCATGGCATTTAATTTAGTTATTTCTGTCTGAAGTAGATTTGTATGGGAACCCCGCTGAAATCAAAATTTTCCCGTAGTTTATTTTCTATAAATCGCTTGTACGGCTCTTTTACATACTGGGGCAGGTTGCAAAAAAATGCGAACATGGGCGATGCCGCGTTGATTTGAGTGACATATTTTACTTTAACGTACTTGCCTTTTGTTGCCGGCGGAGGATAATTTTCAATGATGGGAAGCATTACATCGTTCAATTTGGATGTAGGAATCTTTTTAAATTTATTTTCATAAATCTTAGAAGCAGCTTCCACAGCCTTAAAAATACGCTGCTTTTCAGTCACTGAGATAAATACAATAGGTACGTCAGAAAACGGAGCTATTTTTTGGCGTATTCTCTCTTCAAAAACTTTGGTAGTTTTAGTATCTTTTTCAATTAAATCCCATTTGTTAACCAGTATTGCCACTCCCTTTTTATTCTTCTCCGCTAAGTGAAAAATATTAATGTCTTGAGATTCAATACCTTCCATAGCATCAATCATAAGTAAAACAACATCAGCTTCTTCTAATGCTTTAATAGTACGCATTACTGAATAAAACTCGATATTCTCTTTTACTTTAGTTTTTTTACGTAAACCGGCAGTATCAATAAGCATAAACTCATGCCCGTATTGATTGTAATGTATATGTATAGAATCCCGTGTAGTGCCTGCTATCGGGGTTACAATGTTACGATCTTTGCCAATAAGTGCATTTATTAAGGACGATTTACCCACATTCGGCCTTCCTACTATAGCATATTTAGGTAATTTATTTTCCTCTTCAACTACTTCGTCAAAATGCTTAATTACCTCATCTAACAGTTCCCCCGTACCTGATCCTGTCATTGAAGAAACAGTAAAAATTTCACCAAGCCCTAAGCTGTAAAAAATATTTGCGTCATTTACACGCTGGTTATTATCCACTTTGTTTACCACAACAAACACAGGCTTCTTACTACGTCTGAGAAGTTTTGCAATATCATCATCCAGATCGGTAATGCCAGTAGTTACATCAACCATAAATAAAATAACCGAGGCTTCTTCAATAGCAATTACTACCTGCTCGCGTATAGCAGCTTCAAACACATCTTCAGAATGTGCTACATAACCTCCGGTATCTATTACCGTAAAATTTTTATCGGTCCATTCTGCAATTCCGTAATGCCGATCGCGTGTTACACCACTAAGGTCATCAACAATAGCTTTACGGCTTTCAGTTAATCGATTATATAATGTAGACTTGCCAACATTGGGCCGTCCTACTATAGCTACTATGTTACTCATGTTTATTTGGATGCAGGATTAAGGCAAAGATCAAAGGTTACTAGAGCTGCTCTTCAACCTTTGTTCTTTAATTTATGTTCGCTAAATATTAATAAGAAGAAAGGATCACGCAGCTCCTTCTTCGATTTTTACTCTTAGTAATCTTTATTCTGTTAGTTTTCATAACCGAAGCTCTTCAAATAATTTTTACGGTTACGCCAATCGGCAATTACCTTAACAAATATTTCCATGAACACTTTTTTCTGTAGGAATTCTTCAATATCCTTACGGGCATATGTTCCAACTTTTTTTATCATTTCCCCACCCTTGCCAATAAGAATATTTTTCTGAGAATCGCGCTCTACAATAATTTCTATACTTATCCGGGTAATGGCAGGTTCCTCTTTAAAGGCTGTTATAATAACCTCTGTACTGTACGGAATCTCCTTTTCATATAGTTTAAAGATCTTTTCTCTAACCATTTCCGATACAAAGAATCGTTCTGATCGGTCTGTTAAGGTATCTTTATCATAATAAGGCGGATGCTCTGGCAGGTTATCAAGAATAAACTGCATTACTGCGGTAACATTATGGTCAAGTAATGCCGAAACCGCAAAAATGGCTTTAGGATTCAGGAGATTTTGCCAGTAAATGAGTTTTTCCTTTACATACTCCTCAGTTGATTTATCAATCTTGTTAATAATTAATGCAATGGGCGATGTGGTTTTTTGAAGCCGCTCAATCACATCACTTTCATCATACCGTTCATTAATGTCTGTCACAAATAATATCAAATCTGCATCTACAAGAGATTCTCTAACAAATCCCATCATAGACTCCTGTAGCCCATAGTTTGGTTTAATAACTCCGGGGGTGTCTGAAAACACTATCTGATAATCAGGTTCATTAACAATCCCTAAGATACGGTGCCTGGTAGTTTGCGCTTTTGGAGTTATGATTGAAATTTTTTCTCCAACCAATGAATTCATTAATGTTGATTTACCAACATTTGGCTTACCAATCAAACTAACAAATCCGGCTTTATGCGACATGGAATTTTTTTTCAAAAATATTTGGACTGCAAAGAAACGAAATATATCTTTGCAGTCCAATTAAAAGGAGGCTACCACTTGTGTAAACCTTATTTAATTGTCAATAGTGCGGGGTGGAGCAGTTGGTAGCTCGTCGGGCTCATAACCCGAAGGTCATCAGTTCGAGTCTGGTCCCCGCTACCTAAAGCGATCTGAATATCAGGTCGCTTTTTTTATTTCAGGAATGTACACGGTATATGTGCTTTATTCTGTAAAATTTAACAAGATATATATAGGTTATACTTCCGATATTCAAGATCGGCTGTTATCTCATAACCACCTGGCAACCAAAGGTTATACAATTAAATTCAGGCCATGGGCGATACTTTTCACTGAAGAGTATTTGGGTAAAGCAGATGCTTTAAGGCGGGAAAAAGTTTTAAAAACAGGAAAGGGGCGAGAATTTATTTGGAGATTGATTTCAGAAAGGACCAATTAGGGCTCATATCCGCCGCGGCGGACATCAGTTCGAGTCTGGTCCCCGCTACCTAAAGCGATCTGAATATCAGGTCGCTTTTTTTATTAATAATACTTTAAGAGGGTGTTTTGTAAAACAAGTGGGTTATAATTATGTTTACGTTTTTGGGAAGGGTGCATAGTATAAGCGTTATTTCAAGACAAAAGTACGGGTGCTGCCCTTATAATTCCAGTTCTTAATTAAAAGACTAGTCGTAATCAATGGCAAAACGAATAATAATTTTTGATGATGATACCGATATCCTATCTATTTGCAGCTATATTTTAGAAGAACAGGGGTGGGAAGTACATACACGAACACATTGCAATTTTGTAATTGAGACACTTGAAGAGGTGAGACCAAACGTTATTTTAATGGATAATTGGATACCTGATACCGGCGGTATTATAGCTACCCAACTAATAAAAGAGCATGCCGAATTCAAATACATTCCTGTAATTTATTTCTCAGCCAATAATGATATTAAAACCTTAGCTGCAAAAGCCGGTGCGGAAACTTTCCTTGCCAAACCTTTTGATATAAATGAGCTTGAGGAAGTTGTAAAGAAAGTAACAGCTCAGCCCGCTGATTAATCAGCATACTCAAAATTCTTTTTGATAATTTATCTATTTTCCTAACTTTGCAGACCAATTAAAAATAGTTTTAAAATTGGCCCGTTCGTCTAGGGGTTAGGACGTTAGATTTTCATTCTAGAAACAGGGGTTCGATTCCCCTACGGGCTACGAAAGCGATCACAAACGATCGCTTTTGTTGTTTCTGGCAGTTTATAAAGAAAAGAATTTATCGAGAATTATAGAGTCATTTCCACCATCGTTTATCCACTTAACATCTAAAGGTAAAAATGAAATCCCCTGCTGAGGAATTCTATTCAAATAAATTCCCTTGCCTGTAAATTCCCCAATCTTTTCCGGTCAGAATAAAATATTGCACATGCTGATCTGCCTACACCGCATTTAATTAGAAGCTCTAAAAATCATATAGCAACAGTATATCATTCTGTTAAAAATGCATTGCATGTTGAAATATAGTATCACAATTCGGAATATAATACTAATTCTAAGAAATTTTTGAGATTTAAATTTGGTTGCGGGTCAATTTATTCGATCAACCTAATTTTCTGATAATGAGGATTGTCTCAAATAGATTTCTAGTTGATTATTCAAATGTTAGTATATATGAAATTTAATACTTTGTACAGGTTTGGTGTTGTGCTGTTTGCTTTGTATGCAACAACCTATTTTAATGCTTTAGCACAGAAAGTGGAAATTGTTACTGGAGGAAAATCTGATTATGTAATTTTTATTGATCCTGCTGCAACAAAGTCTGTTCAGGAAGCCGCTGAGAACTTATCGGGTTATATCAGTAAACAGACAGGGTCAAAACTAACTGTTGTAAAGAGTGAAAAAATACCTTCCGGAAGGTACATTAGCTTGGGGGCAAATGTTGCCCTTAAAGCTTCGGGACTGAATTTCTCGGGGATTAAAGCTGACGGTTATAAGATTATTACCAAAGGCAGCAATCTTTTTATTTTTGGTGAAGACACGCCGGATGGAAAACTTAACAAATTGGGTGGAAGGTGTGAGGGTACTGCTAACGGAGTTTATTCTTTTCTTGAAAAATTTGCAGGGATACGATGGCTTATGCCAGGTGAAATGGGAGAATATATTCCTGCTACAAAAAATTTAGTGGTCGTTCAAACCAGCCTGATAGATAATCCCGGACTTCTGCTGCGTAACCTGCCCTTCCTTGGCCCGGGTAGCGCACCGCATGATTGGGAGAAAAGAATAAGATTAGGAAAAGTTACTGCACCTGAATATAATCATGCATGGGAAGCAACGATCCCCGCTTCATTATACGATAAACATCCGGATTATTTTGCAAAAATAGACGGCAAGCATCAACCACCTGCAGAAAGGCATAAACTGGAAACTACCAACCCGGCATTAGTGCAGGCTTATGCTGATGTGATAATTAATAAATTTAAGGCGGATCCCAATCGGAGATGGTATTCGCTTTCCCCGTCTGACGGGGTGAACGGCGAACAGGGCTGGAGTAACAGTCCTGAAACACAGGCATTTCAAGAGATTGGACCTAACGGTAAATTGTCTAAAACCCCCGTTGTCCTCAAGTTTTATAATGATGTGGCTAAAATCGTCCGCAAAGAATTTCCTGACCGGAAACTAGGGGGCTATATCTATTCCGACTATTTTTATCCTCCTAATAAAGGCATACCTGCCCTGGAGCCAAATTTGGGTTTTATGATTGCTGCCAGCCCTGCATACGGATTTCAGTTATATAGAAAATCGACACAAAAAACGTGGACAGACGTAATCGATGCGTGGGGAAAAGCAGCTGTTAAGAGCGGATCAGAGCTGTATTATTATGATCTTCCTACTGCATTGATGCAGCACAACGGGAATATACAGCCGCCGGCACCTGATATTTTGAATTTTATTTTCCATCGTCTCGACACCTATAACTTCCTGGGCACACGATTTTACGGGCGGCCGATCTGGCCAGTATTCGGAGCAATGAACTATGCTATAGCCAAACTTTGCTGGAACCCCAAACTTGATGCACACCAAATTATAAACGAATATTACGTAAAAGCTTATGGTGAAAAATCAGCTCCGCACATCAGCAGGCTCTATTCCATCATCGATTCGGCCTATAAAGTTTTTTACGAAAAAAATCCTGACAAATCATGGAATCTTACCCCGGCCCACATGAAAGATATTTATTTGCCGATTTATCCTCAAATAGAAGAGCAGATGCTGCGGGCACTAAAAAACAAATCGGCTGATGAAAAACAGAATTATCGGCTGCAACAGTTTGGTGCTGTCTTTTCGGTAATGGAATGGAATATGCGTAATCAAAAACTGTTTCCGGAGGGTCAAAAAAATAAAATGGCCTTAAACGATTCTGATATGGATAAACTAGTGCTTGAAAACGAAAATAAAGAACTTCCGGCTATCGATAATGAGTTTGTGATGAAACTGGGTAAATTTTATGATGTGGCAGAAGCAAAGGTAAAGTCCGATAAAACCTCTGCACAATCTTTTATGGCTCCTAACGGCGACTCCCAGGTGCTTATTTATTCTCCAAGCGGAGGAAATATTGAAGTCGATATTAGAAAATTCAATGGTGTAGCCGAGTTTGTAAGGTATAATGTTTATACCATGGATGGTAAAATGATCGATGCCGGAGCAATGAAAGAAGGAAAAAAGATCACCTTCCCCGCAGAAAAGGGAAATTATTATTATTTCGATATTGTAAACAGGCAGGCTGTTATTCAATTCGATATCAAAAATGGTATTGAAGCGTTCAAAACTAACCGAAATTCTGGTAAAGGTTTCCGCCTTTCGTTAAGCGATCTTCAAACTCCGGAATTGCCCGTTTATTTTTACAATGATAAAGCGGATGTTCCTTTTGGGATTATAATGAGCTTTGGACTTGGGTTACAGGCTAAAGTTTATTCGCCCGATGGAAAACTGGCAGGTGAGTTGAGTACCGTAAATTCACAGTCATCCCGATATCTTTCGCCCGCTAATATCGATTCTAGAGGTTTCTGGAAAGTGGTTGTTCAAAGGCCAGGGGATTATAAAAATAAAGTCGTTTCATTTACACTTGATGAGCATATCCTTGGATGGGCTCAAACAGGTAGAAATGGCTTGATTGAAATAAAGCAGCACTAAAATTCCGAGTCCGGTAAACGGATAATTATTTAAACTCACTCATAGAGTCAGAACTGAAAAAAATATAATACTGAATTTATCTTCTTACGGACTATTAATACTTGAGTTATCATAAAGTTGCATTAGCTGGGCGTTGTAGCCAATCGAATGAATTAAAAACAGACAAAATCTGAGATGATATCTAAAGCACTTTTTCTGATTTGTAAGCAGGCACGGAGGGGTCAATAGGTAACATCTGCAGCTGTAAAATACAGGGTTAGAAATTTATTTTATTAAAGTCTACTTGTCTTCCATAATATGTCTCTTTTATCCTGTGTAAAAAGCTGTAAGAAAACTTGCGTTAAGATTAAATTTGTAATTTTGATCAAAAAGCTCTTCATTTCAACAAAGTGCCCCGCTAATCTTCCGGTTAATTATGATACTCAAAGAAACCGTCGATAAAATAATTGAAACCGCCCGGATTGACGAGGTGGTCGGGGATTTTGTGCAGCTTAAAAAGCGGGGTATAAGTTTGATAGGAGTTTGCCCGTTCCACAATGAAAAAACGCCTTCCTTTCATGTATCAATAACTAAAGGTATTTATAAATGCTTTGGTTGTGGTAAGGGTGGCGATTCGGTACGCTTCATAATGGAGCATGAAAAGTATTCATATCCCGAAGCTTTAAAGTTCCTGGCAAAAAAATACAATATCGAAGTCGAGGAAATTGCACCGAGCCCGGAGCAATTAATTGCTGATGACCGCCGGGAAAGTTTATATGTGGTTTCCGCCTGGGCCGGTAAATTCTTTCAAAAATCCATGTGGGAGACACACGCCTGGCAAGCCATTGGACTTAGTTATTTTAAAGAGCGTAGCTTCAGGGATGATATCATAAAGAAATTCGAGCTTGGTTATTCTCCGGATGAATGGGATGCATTAATACATGCGGCCGTATCTGAAGGTCATAAAGAGCAGTATTTGGAAGAAGCCGGGCTTACAAGCCGTAATGATAAAGGCAAATTATACGATCGTTTCCGAGGGCGTGTGATGTTCCCCATACATAACTTTACCGGGAGAATTATAGGCTTTGGCGGCAGAACGCTGAAAACGGATAAAAATGTACCTAAATACGTTAATTCTCCCGAGAGTGATATTTATCATAAATCGGCTGTTCTCTACGGATTATTTTTTGCTAAAAAAGCAATTCGTGATGAAGATAATTGTTACCTGGTAGAAGGTTATGCAGATGTCCTTTCGGTTCATCAGGCAGGTATAGAAAATGTTGTGGCTTCTTCAGGCACCTCACTTACTACAGATCAGATTAGGTTAATTGGACGTTTTACCAAAAATGTAACTATTCTTTTCGATGGAGATGCTGCAGGGATTAAAGCTTCTTTGCGCGGTTTAGATATGATACTGGAAGAGGGTCTGAATGTAAAGGTGGTGTTGTTCCCTGATGGACACGACCCGGATTCCTATGTACATGAAGTAGGCACTTCTTCCTTTAAAACGTATATAGAAAAAAGCAAGAAGGACTTTATTCTCTTCAAAACCGCTATTCTCTTAAAAGATGCCGGAAATGATCCTATAAAAAAAGCAGGAATTATAAGAGAAATAGTAGAAAGTGTTGCAAAAATTCCTGATAGTATTAAAGCCTCTGTTTTTATTAGAGAGTGCAGCTCCATTTTGCAGGTTGATGAACGGGCATTAATCTCCGAGCTGAATAAAATGCGTCTGGGCAAAATTAAAAAAGACAATCAAACAGCACAGTCACAATACGATAAGCCTGAACCATCTTCAACTGATGATCTGCACCTTTCAGAATCGTTAACACATACAGACGAATACCAGGAAAAGGAAATTATTAGGCTTTTGCTTAGTTATGGGCACGAATTAGTTAATTGGGACGGAATAACCGATACCTACATTGCACCTTACGTGGTAGCCAATCTCAGTGATGTAGAAATTGAGCATCCGTTGTGTAAAACAATATTTGATGAATATAAAAGCAGGTTGGAGCAGGGTAAACTACCCTCTGAGCAGGATTTTATAAAGCATGCAGTTTCAGAAATATCAGAACTAACCATTTCCCTTATTTCATCGCCCTATGTGCTTAGTGAGAACTGGTTTGAGAAGCGTAAAATTTATGTCCGTAAGGAAAATGAAAATCTACGTACAACTATTTTAGGTGGAATTTTCCATCTTAAAAAACGAAAAGTAGAACGCATACTAAAAAATATCCGGCAGGAAATCCAGGAAGAAAATGATCCTGACAATCAGGCCATTTTAATGAAACGGTATATGCAGGTCAAGGAAGTAGAGAAAGGTATTTCTACTTATCTTGGATCTGTAATTCTTAAATAGATTGGCAAGGCATAATGATTTTGGGAGAAAGGGTGAGCAGCTTGCAAAAGCTCATTTGGAGAATGCGAAGTATGAAATCCTGGAAGAAAATTGGTGCTTTAAAAAAGCAGAAGTAGATCTGATAGTTTATAAAAATAATAAGATCATTTTTGTAGAAGTAAAAGCCAGATCTGGTAACAACTTTGGCGAGCCTGAAGAGTTTGTAAATATAGCCAAGCAGAAACTGCTGGAAGTGGCTGCAAATGAATATATTTATTTGATGGATTTTAAAGGGGAAATCCGCTTTGATATTATCTCCATTTTATTTAATACTAAAACTGATTATACTTTAAACCATATTGAAGATGCATTTTGGCCTGAATAAGTTATTTTTTATGAAAGAATGTCTTGCTGCTTTATTATTTATTATGATTATTAGTTCATGCAAGCAGGATAAATCTGAAGATAATGTATCTTTTATAACTCCTGAAATTGGCTCAACCGTACACTCAAATAAAGGGCTTAAGTTAAAATTAGATTTTAAAAGTAATAAAATCGATTCTGTGGTATATATGATTGATTCAACTGTAATTGAGCGAAAGAAAGATACCTCATCAGTAAACATAAACACTGCAAAACTTAGGCTTGGCAACCGGCTTATTACAGCAAAAATTTATAAGAATGGAGATGTGCAGGAGATTACGTCGAATTTTATTCTCCATTCTGGTATTGAGCCAGAGAGATTTACTTATCAGGTAGTTCAATCTTATCCGCATGATACTACATCTTACACACAGGGTTTAGAGTTTCACGATGGGGTTTTTTATGAAAGCGATGGCGGCAAGGCTGACCTGGGAGGCTCCAGTTTAAGAACGGTAGATCCGTTAAGTGGAAAAGTTTTAAAAAAACTGGATTTGAGTGGCGATATCTTTGCTGAAGGGCTTACAGTTATAGGTGATAAAATCATTCAGCTTACCTATCAGGATAAAATTGGTTTTGTTTATGATAAGGCTACTTTTAAAAAATCAGGTGAGTTTTCCTATGAAGAAAGCGTGGAGGGATGGGGTTTGGCCTATGATGGAAAGAAAATATATAAATCCGACGGTACGAATAGGATTTGGCTGCTTAATCCTCATGTTTATAATGAGGAGGGATTTATAGAGGTTTTTGATAAGAATGGCCCCGTAGATTCAATAAATGAATTGGAATTTATTGATGGAGCGCTTTATGCGAATCTTTATACAAAAGATAAGATTATCATTATTGATCCCGCCACAGGCGCTGTAACCGGAGAGATTGATTTGGCAGGCATCTATCCTTCAGAAAGGTTTACATTCGGAGAAGTTCTCAATGGAATTGCCTATGATATTAAAACTCAGCGGTTGTTTGTAACGGGGAAAAAATGGAATAAACTATTCCATATAAAGCTTATTAAGAAAGAGAATAACGCAACGATTGTTAACTAATATAACGTTCTAAAAGTTAAATACGCCTTAAACACTTAAAATAGACCGTACCATCACTTTAAATGAAGGAGCCTGGAAAGATGTGCCGGCTTCAATTTTTTTAGCTGGCATCTCTGTACCCCGGTTAAGTATTAACAATCCAATTACCAAAAATACAGGTACCAGCATCATGATAAATGGGGATATTAGGTTGGTAAGTTTTTTCATTTCTGTTAGTTTGATGGTATAAAGTAAGCCCCAATAATTTTCTTTAATAAATCTATTAGACCAAGCGGGCTAAATTCAAGACCAATGACTAATTATAATACGTGAACAGTTTATGTATTCAATGTGCCTGTTTGCAGATGGAAATTGGCGGTTCGTCTAAAGCGATGACTAAAAAGGGGATTGACATGTACTTTTATTTATGAATATTTTTAAAAAGATATTCCTGCACGGCATTATCTGGACCGCACTCATTGCGGTTATTATGGTAATAGCTACCCGTGGACAAAGTGTCCGATACCAGACTATTGTGATCTTTGGTTATTATGGCCTGATAAATATTTTGATATTTTATATCAATTACCTGCTAATTCTTCCAACATTTTTAAATGCACGAAGATATTGGGCCTGCGCGATCAGTATTCTGGTTTTGATTATTGCTTTTGGCTTTGCAAAAACCGGAATTGCTATAATTTTTAAAGAATTTTTGTTGGTGCGTGGTCCTAAAGCAGCAGTATATAATGTAAACCTGAGAGATTATTTTTTAAGTACATTATTTGTAAGCGGGTTCTTTGTTTTTATGAGTACGGCCATCAAATTTATGATGGACTGGTTTGTAAATGAAAAGGAGCGCAGAGGTTTGGAAAACGAAAAACTTATTGCCGAACTGGCCTTTCTACGTTCACAAATTAATCCCCATTTCTTATTCAACTGCCTGAATAATATCTATTCTTTATCGTACCAAAAATCCGAGAAAACACCCGAAGCCATTTTAAAGCTTTCAGAGATTATGCGATATATGTTATACGAAAGCAACGATCCTAGGGTTGATCTGGGTAAAGAAATACGTTATCTGGAAAATTTTATAGAACTGCAAAAATTACGCTTTAAAAGCGATTTCTATGTGCAATTGAATATCGAGGGTAGTAACGTACATCAACAAATTGTACCTCTTGTATTAATTTCTTTTGTTGAAAACGCATTTAAACATGGCGTTATAACCGATCCCGAAAATCCTATTAAAATTAATATTGTTATTGATATTGGACGCCTTATTTTTATGATTGAGAATAAAACCAGTGTTCAGAATAAAGACGTTACCGGAGGTATAGGCCTGTCCAATGTCAGACGTCGTTTAGATTTGTTGTATCCTGAAAAATATACCCTGGATATAACTCATAATGATGGTTTTTATACTGCTAAATTATCTATAGATTTATAATATGATACGCTGTCTGGTTGTTGATGATGAACCCCTTGCGCTTGATATTCTTACTGATTATATCGGTAAGATACCTTCGCTTGAGTTAGTGAAAACTACAACAAATCCTATCGAAGCGCTTGCTATGGTACAGCAGGATCATATTGACCTTGTTTTCCTTGACGTTCAAATGCCGGAGCTAACAGGTATTCAGTTTCTGAAGATCATTAACGGTAAATGCCAGGTAATTCTTACTACGGCGTATCCCCAGTATGCTTTGGATGGCTATGAGCTGGATGTAGTAGATTATTTGTTAAAACCCATAGCTTTTGACAGGTTTTACAAAGCAGTGCATAAAGTGCTGCAGCTACAAACCGGCCATCAGGCATCCGTTATTATACCTGAGGTTATTTCTGCGCCGGTCAGCAGTGTCAATGATTTTATTTTTATTAAAACCGAGCATAAAATTCAAAAAATATATTTGGATGATATCCTTTATATTGAAGGGTTAAAAGACTATATATCCATATTCACACACACTGAGCGTGTTATAACACTTCAAAATATGAAGAAGATGGAAGAGGTGTTGCCTGCAGGCAAATTTGTCCGTGTACATAAATCGTACATCATTTCTTTAGATAAAATTGAGAGTATAGAAAGAAGCCGAATCTTTATTTCAGATAAAATAATCCCGATAGGAGATACCCATCGTGAGCATTTTTTTAAGCTGATTGAAACTAAGAATATCTGAGTAATATGGCTATTGATTTAATGCCATTTTTATTGATTGTTCTGCCTCAATAACCAGTTCTTCGATATTTCTGTCACCGGGCTCTATAGGATCTAATACCGTCCAGGTCAATTTTTCGCCGAAACTTAACGGGAAAGTGCCATATTTAATTAATTTCCACGCTCCTGTAATAGCAACCGGAACAATTAGGGCCTGAGGAACCTTCTTTAGGATGGTAGCAACTCCTCCAATCGCAAAAGGTTTTAAATTTCCATTTCTTGACCGGGTACCCTCGGGAAATATCACTGCAGACCAGTTGTGAGCCTTCATGCGTTCTGCTAGTTTAAATATTTCAACAACAGCTTGTTTACTATCTTTTCTATCAATATTAGCACCTCCGCCATGTTTAAGATTAAAAGAAATACTGGGAATGCCTTTAGTCAGCTCAATCTTAGAAATAAACTTAGCGTGATATTTTCTTAAATGCCATATCAAGGGCGGAATATCATACATGCTTTGATGGTTAGAAATAAAAATAATCGGCCTGTTTTCAGGTAAAATCTGCAGATTTTTAAAGATAACAGTGCTTCCCTGGATATAGTAAGACCCAATCAGGAAAAAGTTCATGATATCAACAGATCTTTTATGTGCGCTATATCCCCCAAATTTTAAGCTTAGCCATTGAATGGGATGAAACAGTGATAATATAATTGCCCAGTACAGATAATGAACAGGCGTAAAAATAGTACCAAGAAGTTTCTTCATTTTACTAAATTATACAAATATGATAATTCACTCATGAGCTATAATTTACCTTCTATCTTTAACAGTTTAATTTTGAAAATTGCTGCAATACTTAAGGAATCTGTAATTTGGCCGTTTACAGCCATTTGGTATGCTTCATCAAAAGGGAGTTTCCATAATTGCAGCTGCTCAGTTTCTTCAGGTTCAGCATCTCCGAAAGTAAGATCCCGGGCAAGGAATAGAATGCCAAGTTCATCAGATACTGAATTTGATAAATGGATGCGTTGAATTTCTTCCCATCTTCTGGCAGTTATTCCAGTCTCTTCAAGAAGTTCTCTTTTTGCCGCATCCAGAGGGTCAGTTCCCAATAATCCTCCTCCTTCCGGAATTTCCCAGCTATACTCATTTAACACGAAACGGTATTGACCCACTAACCATGTGTTATCTTCATTATCAAGTAAGATTATACCTATTGCCAGATTTTTAAAATGAGCTTTTCCGTAAATCCCTGTATTACCTGAGGGGTTAATTACCTGATATTCGGTAACATTGATCCACGGATTATCATAGATGTTCTGGCTTGATGTAATAGTCCAAGGATTCTCTTCAGATTTCTTCATATCATATCAATAAAAAAAGCCTTATCAACTCATGATAAAGGCTTTGTAAAAGTTAAGACTCACAAGGCTTAAATCCTTATGAGTCTATTGTTTATATTCCGAACGCGGCTTTCACCTTATCTACAAAATCAAGTTTTTCCCAGGTAAATAATTCAACCTCTACATCTTTTGTTTCACCATTTGCGCTGGTAAATTTTTTAGTTACGGTTTCATTTACACGTCCCATATGGCCGTAAGCAGCAGTTTCGGAATAAATGGGATTTCTTAATTTTAAACGTGTCTCAATTCCGTAAGGGGTCATATCAAAAATCTGAGCCACTTTTTCAGCAATCGCGCCATCGTTTAATCCCGATTTACAGGTGCCATACGTATTCACGTAAATCCCCATAGGATCTTTAACGCCGATTGCATAGGATACCTGCACTAATATTTCGTCACATATTCCCGCTGCAACCATGTTTTTAGCAATATGACGTGTTGCATACGCTGCAGAACGATCCACTTTTGAAGGATCTTTACCTGAGAAAGCACCTCCGCCATGAGCACCCTTGCCCCCATAGGTATCCACAATTATTTTACGTCCGGTTAAGCCGGTATCACCATGAGGACCTCCAATTACAAATTTTCCAGTAGGATTGATATGGTATTTAATCTGGTCGGTAAAAAGGTTCTGAAGCTCCGGAGTCAATTGGTTTTTTATACGTGGTATCAGAATAGAAACAATATCGTCCTGGATCTTTTTCTGCATCGCAACTTCAGTATCAAAATCATCATGTTGTGTAGAAACTACAATAGCTTCAATACGCACAGGTTTATGATCATCACTGTATTCTATAGTTACCTGCGATTTTGCATCGGGACGTAAATATTTGATATCGCCATTCTCACGGCGTAATACTGCCAGTTCAATCAGAATCTTATGAGCAAGGTCCAACGCTAAAGGCATATAATTTTCAGTTTCATTAGTAGCATAGCCAAACATCATTCCCTGATCGCCTGCGCCTTGCTCTTGCTTATTTACACGATCTACACCCTGGTTTATATCAGCAGATTGCTCATGGATTGCTGAAAAAACACCGCAGGAGTCCGCTTCAAACATATATTCCGATTTGGTATAACCAATTTTACGGATTACTTCGCGTGCAATTTTTTGAACATCAAGATAAGTCTGAGATTTCACTTCTCCGGCTAAAACTACCTGTCCGGTAGTTACAAGAGTTTCACAAGCTACTTTGGAGTTCGGATCCCAGGCTAAAAAGTTATCAATCAGCGCATCCGAAATTTGATCTGCTACTTTGTCAGGATGTCCTTCAGATACAGATTCTGAGGTAAATAAATACGGCATTATTCTAAATTAAAGAGTTAATTAATAAATAGAACCGTGGAGGAATGTGTGACTTGGCAAGTAAAAATCAGTAATTATTTAGCACTTTTTTTTACGTGGTTGCAATCCTGCCGGCCGTTAGGCAGGCAACGCAAATCGATCCACTTTTTTCTAATTGGGGCAAAAGTAAACAATTTTTAAATTCTGAAAAATTATAAAGTATTTTTGTAAAAATTACCTGTCTGCTTGAAAAAGAATATTCTTTTTATCATCAATCCCATTTCCGGAGGCAAAAGCAAAGTAAATATTGTTGATGTGATCAAACAGAATCTGTCGGAAAATTTATTTGATTCCAGCTTTGAGTTTTCTACTTCTATAGGCCATGCAAATTCTCTCGCCACAGCCGCGGTTACAGGCAATACAGATATTATTGTGGCGGTTGGAGGTGATGGAACTATTAACGAAGTTGCATCAGCAGTAGTTAATTCAAAAAAGATTATGGGAGTTATCCCCTGCGGATCAGGAAATGGCCTGGCAAGGTCTTTAAAGATTAGTACTAACAAAAAAGATGCAGTAATTCAATTAAACCGGTTAAAAATAGATCGGATAGATACGGGGCTGTTTAATGGAAAAAATTTTTTCAATATGGCAGGGCTTGGTTTTGATGCGCAAATAAGTGCTTCTTTTGCTAAAGACAGGACACGCGGCTTAAAAGGATACATTAAAACTGCGTTTGATGAAATCTCCCAATACAAGAATCAGGAGTACAGATTAGAGATCGACGGGAAATTTATCGAGCGGGAAGCATTTATGATTTGTATTGCAAATTCTTCCCAATTTGGCAATAACGCACATATTTCGCCTTTTGCATCCTTAAAAGACGGCTTGCTGGACGTGTGTATAATTAAGCCATTTCCACTTTATCATTTTCCAGTAATGGGAATACACATGTTTATTAAAACAGCGCACAAATCCAAATATGTTGAAATAGTAAAGGGTAAAGGTATTCGTATCTCACGTGAGGAAGAAGGGGTAGTTCATTTGGATGGCGAGGCACAAATTATGGGAAAAGAAATTGAGATAATGGTGAACCCATTGAATCTGAGTATATTGGTCTAGTTAAAACTTTAACCAAGTATTTTTGCTTTCATACTTATATTAAAATGATTAGACTAGCCCTTACAATAAACATAATACTGTATGTAAGTATATGCAGTACAACAGCCCAGATTAAAACTTCTTCCGTACAAGTAGAGCAGTGGGTGAAAAATAGTTTTAGCGGACAAGGAGTGGTTATTGGAAATATCAAATATTCAGGTAATAGTCAGGCTGTTTCTGTTTTCACCAGCACTCCAGACATTTTACAGGTACAAAAAGGGTTGATAATTTCTACAGGGACTGCTTCTGGAGTGGCTGGAGCCAATAATACCTTTAATTATACAAAGGCTTTCGGCGATATTAAATCACCTGAAAAAGACAGTGACCTTTCTCGTATTGTTAAACAGAACCTATACGATATCAGTTTCATTGAATTTGATTTTGTACCCATGGATAACAGTATTCGCTTTTCTTATCAGTTTGGTTCAGACGAGTATCCTGAATATGTGGGATCGGCATATAACGATATCTTTGCATTTTTTATTTCTGATGAAATCTCAAATCGTAATATTGCCCTCATCCCTGGAAAAACTACCCCTGTAAGTGTTAACACTATAAATTTTAAAACGGAGGCCCAGCATTATATTGATAATAATATTTTTTCGCAGGTTGTTGTTAAGCGTGATGCTGTTCAGCCAAAGAAATTTATCAGGCGCTATAGAACCTTACCCGGACGAATACTATTTGCTATAAAAAACTTTTTCACGTATACACCTCCTCAAAAGTCAAATACAACAGTACAGATACGTTCAGATCCTAATTTAATGCGTAACATCAGTCAGAATTTGTACCGCAATCTTCAATATGATGGCATCACTAAACGACTTGACGCACAAGCTTATGTACAGCCATACAAAAAATATCATCTAAAAATAATTATTGCCGATGTCTCAGATAATATGTATGATTCAGGAGTATTTATTCAGGACCAGAGCTTTACTGCAAAGCGTGATGTGCTTCAGCCCGGATTTGTGGACTATCCAGATCTGAGTAAGTATATAGACCCGAAAAAAATATTGGAAGGTAAAAAGCTTGAGGATATTTTGCCAGATAATATTACTACAGATAATGTTGTGATCTATTTTGATTTCGACAAATCGGAATTGAACGCAACTGAAATGCAAAAGCTTAACGGAATAGCACAAATGGCCGTTAAACTGTACCCCAAATATCAGTTGCAATTAACAGCGCATACAGATAGTATTGGTGATCTTGCCTATAATATGGCCTTATCGAAGCGCAGAAACCAGGCAGTATTGGACTCTCTGAATAAGATAAGTCCATCACCCACCAAATACGGAGTATCGGAAAAGGCGTTTTTAAATCCTGCAGCGGAAAACAGAACAGAAGAAGGCCGTATGAAGAACCGAAGGGTAGAGATTTCATTGGTAAAAAGAAAAGATGAGCGATAAAAAGTCTAAAAAGCTCAGCAGCTTTGAAGGGATAGTATTCTCTACAAATCCTGATCATGAATATCAGGAGTCGTTTGAAAATGAGCAGGATACTTTGGAAACCAGCAAACAAGATCTGAGAGTACAATTGGACAAAAAGCAACGGGGAGGTAAAGCAGTAACGCTTATAACAGGGTTTATAGGAAAAGATAATGATCTGCAACTATTAGGAAAAAAATTAAAACAAAAATGCGGAGTTGGCGGATCAGTTAAACATGGGGAGATAATAATACAGGGAGATTTCAGGGAAAAAGTAGCTTTATTACTCCAAAATGATGGATATAAGGTAAAAAAGGTTGGAGGATAGCATGTACCTTACTGAAGGTGATAACATTTATTACCGACATTTTTTATTCATAATTTGCATATCATTAAAAAAATAACTTTCATTGTAAAAAGATTGTCTCTGATAAAGGGACAATTTTTGTTTATAAGGTTATTGATCGCATTTTAATTAATTGAGAAATAATTTTTTATTAATACGGAAATGATATTTTTGTTATCCGTTAAAACAAATCATCAAGCTAACAATTAACTTATTATATTTATTTAATCAACAACTAAACTAAAAATCTAAAAAATGGCAAACGCACCAAAACCAATAGCAGTAAAGAAAGAGAGCTCAGGGTCAAACATTTTTGCAAGTTTATCGATCGTGATCTGTTTAATTATTGCATTCTTATTATGGAAGTACGTAATGGGAAATGCTACAAACTTTGAAGGTGGGGATCCTGAGAATGGCCATCCTTTACCAGGGAACTATTTTGGAATGGTTTATAAAGGAGGATACGTGGTGCCGGTATTAATGGGATTATTATTAATGGTAATTGTATTTTCTTTCGAGCGCTTTTTTGTTATCAACAAAGCGGCTGGAACAGGCAATGTAGATGCCTTCGTTGGTAAAGTGCGTGGTTTCTTAAGTTCAGGAAATATTGATGCGGCAATGGCTGAGTGCGATAAGCAGCAAGGCTCCGTAGCAAACGTGATCAAATCAGGTTTGAAAAAATACAAGGAAGTTGAAGCTGATACTAACGTAGATACCGAACAAGCGGTATTAGCCATTCAAAAAGATATTGAAGAAGCTACTGCACTGGAAATGCCTATGCTGGAGCAAAATCTAACTGTTATCGCTACCCTGGTATCAATTGGAACATTAATGGGCTTACTGGGTACAGTAACGGGTATGATCAAAGCATTTGCTGCGTTATCAACTGCAGGTTCTCCCGATCAGGCTGCTTTGGCAAATGGTATTTCTGAAGCGTTAATCAATACAGCTACAGGTATTCTTACTTCTACCATTGCCATCATTATGTACAATATTTTCACCTCCAAAATTGATAAGTTAACTTACTCAATTGATGAAGCTGGATTTTCTATCATCCAGACTTACGCCAGTACACATAAATAAGATTTGAAAATATTTTCCCGGGTTTTTATGGAAAATCCGGGAATTTTTCATCTTCAAATTAACGTACACGAAATAATTAAAATTTAGTAATGCCAAGAATAAAAATTCAAAGAAAAAGTACGGCAATCGATATGACTGCTATGTGCGACGTGGCGTTCCTGTTATTAACATTCTTTATTTTGACAGCTACTGCTCGTCAGCCTGAACCGCTGCCGGTTGATACACCATCATCTATTGTTCAAATCAAATTGCCCGATTCTGACATTTCAACCATTACGATTGGCGGTGAAGGAAAAACTTTTTTTGGAGTATCCGGACAACCGGTGCGCGTTAATATGTTAGAGCGTATAGGTAAAAGATATAGTATACAATTTACTCCTGAAGAAAAAAAGCGATTCTCTCTTATAGAAACTTTCGGCGTTCCTGTAGCTAATTTAAAACAGTTTATTTCACTTGACGGTGCAACCAGAAGTAAAGAAGGATTTCAACCAGGCATTCCAGCAGATTCTGTAAATGGCGCTGCTTCAGAGCTTCATGAATGGATTATTGCTGCACGATACGCCACCAAAGAAGTAAATAACAAAGAACTGCGGGTCAGTATAAAAGGCGATTCAAAAGAAAAATATCCAGCAGTTAAAAAAGTGATCGATATTTTACAACGACAAGAAGTTAACAAATTTAGCCTGATTACTTCACTTGAGGCCGAAGAAAAATAATTCATTTAAAACAGTAAGAAATGGCAGAATTAGATACCTCCGGCGGGGGCAGTAAAAAAGGCGGTAAAATAAGAAGTAAGAAACAATCTACCCGTGTAGATTTAACTGCGATGGTTGATCTTGCTTTTCTTTTGATCACGTTCTTTATGCTTACCACCACACTGGCCAAGCCCCAGGCTATGGATATAGCCATGCCGGATAAAGATGAAAAGAACCAGGAAACTCTCGATGTAGCGGATAATCGTACTATGACCATTCTTTTAGGCAGTAATAATAAACTGGAATGGTATATGGGATTAGTTGATAAACCTATTGGCGCTCCTACTACTACAGGATTTGGTAAAAATGGTATCCGTAAAAGTATTATAGAACAAAAAAAGCAAGTATTAGGTGTCACCGGTGATCCTAAAAAAGGGCTTATAATATTAATAAAAGCTAGTGAGAAGTCAAATTATAAAAACCTGGTAGATATCCTTGATGAAATGGCTATTACCAAACCGCAAACCTATGCTATTGTAGATATCACCAATCCGGAGATTGATTTATTAAAGCGGGATAAGTTATACTAAATGGTCACTGTTATAATAAGATAAACAGATATGTCAAAATTAGATATTTTTAAACTGGAGTGGATTGACGTCGTTTTTGCCGGTCGTAATAAGGCGTATGGTGCTTATATGTTACGTAAGGATAATTCGCGCACTACATCTAAAGCATTAATGATTGGTGCAATATTGTTTATTGTAGCCGTTTCATCTCCGCTCATAGCCAAGCTTATTTCAAATGCCCTTCCGGAAGAAAAGGTGAAAGTGACAGAGGTGATTTTATCGCCTCCGCCACCAATTAATAAAGATACTCCTCCTCCTCCTCCTCCTGCCGAGCCGCCTAAACCAAAAGTGGATCAGGTAAAATTCCCTCCTCCGGTAGTGGTTCCGGCTGAGCAGGTGCGTGACGAAGAGCCGCCTACTGTTGAGGAACTTAAAGTTGCTGACCCTGGTCAGAAAACCATTGAGGGAGATCCTACTGCCGAAATTCGTATTGAAGAACCTGTGGGTGAAGCTCCAAAAGAAGTTGCCATCGTAGAGGATAATAGCATTAAAGATTTTGCCAGTGTGGAAGTTCTTCCTTTATTTCCGGGTGGTGATAAAGCTTTCTATGCTTTTCTTGGGAAGAACATCACTTACCCATCAATGGCTCGGGAAAATAATATTTCAGGTCGTGTTTTCGTGTCTTTCGTTGTAGAAAAGAATGGTAAATTAACCGATATTAAAGTGTTGCGTGGGCTGGGCTCCGGAACCGATGAAGAGGCTGTGAGAGTATTAAAAAAATCACCAGCATGGGCACCAGGTATACAGAATGGTCGTCCGGTGAGGGTACAATATACCATACCCATACTTTTCCAATTACAAGGGCAATAATGTCAAATTATAATTCAAAACAAGATCAGAAATCGCCCGCAAAGCGATTTCTGTTTATTTTAGGGGTATTATTTTTTGTATTATATTTTGTTATCGGTATTGCTGTGATCTTCTGGAAAGATTTTCCTATTGAGCTGGATCTTCCATACAGGATTGCATTTGGGATATTGCTTATTGTATATGCTTTTTTCAGGTTTGTCAGATTATTAAAAGCCAAGGACTAAGTGAAAAAAATTAAATATTATATATTAATGTTTTGTCTTTTTGCTAATGGCTGCGGGAATAAACCAGAGGTAACAGAGCAAACTTATACAAGCGGAATTGTTAAAATTGTCGTTGATGAGTCATTTGAGCCCATTATCGAGGATCAGCTGTACGTTTTTGAAAACACGTACACAAAAGCAAAAATTGATGTGTTATACAAACCTGAAAATGAACTTTTAAACTTATTCTTATCCGACAGTATTCAGGTAGCAATACTTTCACGTAAATTAAAGCCGGCAGAGTCCAGATTTTACGAGAATAAAAAAATAAATATCAGAGTTAATCGTTTTGCTATAGATGGAATCGCTCTAATCACTAATAAATCAAATGCTGATTCAACGGCTAAAGTGGATGATATATTAGCTGTTCTTAAGGGTAAACCAGGAAATATAAAAAGTCTGGTGTTTGATAATGCAAATTCCAGCACCGTACGTTATTTGAAAGAGTTGGCAGGTGTTAGTGCTCTTCCCTCATCGGGAGTTTACGCAATGAAGTCTAATCCTGAAGTGATTAGATATGTTCACGCTAATCCCAGTGCAGTAGGTGTTGTAGGAGTTAACTGGTTAAAGCAGCCTGATGCGGATTTGGAAGAGATACTTAAGAGTTTGAAAGTGATCCCGATAAAGAATTTGCCGGGCAGATCAGGCTCTGATAAGTTTTATAAACCTACACAAAGTAATATAGCTTCAGGGTTATATCCATTGATAAGAGAATTGTATATAATCAATTGTGAGGGTGGTCCGGGTTTAGGCACAGGTTTTGCATCTTTCCTGGCAGGAGAACAAGGACAGCGGATTGTACTAAAATCAGGATTGGTTCCTGATAGTATTCCCTCCAGACAAATAATAATAAGAAAGAAAATTTAAAAGTCAAAATAGAACCAAATGGAAATGATAAAAAAAGCAATTAAAACAACACTAGGATTAATTTTAGTGATAGGTTCTTCAGGGTATGCACAAAGCACTAATGATGCACTCAAAGCAATTGATGCTGAACAATACCAGAAGGCCAAAACGATTTTGAAAGGTCTTACAAATTCTCAAGCTTCAAATGCCGAGAATTATTTTCACCTGGGTAATGTATACCTGAAACAGGGTTATACAGATTCTGCAAAAATGACATTTAATAAAGGGATATCAGCAAATGTTGCTTATCCATTAAATCATATTGGTTTAGGTTCAGTAGAGCTTGATGGTAAAAATGCTATGGGTGCGCAACCTTATTACGATAAGGCATTAGCTACCTTAAAAAAGAAGGATTATTTACCGTTGTTATATATTGGAAGATCTCTTATAGATGCTCCTAAACCGCTTAAAGGAATTTCTCCTGACTATCAAAAGGCAATAACTTACTTGGAAAAAGCGAAAGCACTAAATCCAAAAGATGCAAATATCTATTTGGCATTAGGTGATGCATATCGTGGCCAGATGAAAAACAGTGAAGCATTCAGTGCTTATCGTTCTGCGTTTGATCTTGATAAAAGCTTATTAAGATCAAAGGTTGCATTAGGAATTATAAATAAGGAGTCAAAAGCATGGCCTGAGTCTGTGGTTGAGTTCAATAATGTTCTTGCAATTGATGCTAATTATGCTCCGGCTTACCGGGAGTTAGCTGAAACTAATCTTCAATGGGGTTTTGGTAATCTTAAAGAAAGAGATGCAAAGATAAAACAAGCATTGGAGCACTATAAGAAATATATTAGCCTAACCGATAAATCTATTGAGTCAAGAATGCGTTATGCTGACTTCCTGGTTTATGCAAACGATTGGAAAACTTTGCAGCAGGAAGCTGAGGCAATGGTACAGCTTGACAAAACTAACCCACGTATTTATCGCTATTTAGGCTATGCTTCATATGAGAATGGAAATTATCCTGCAAGCTTGCAGGCCATCAAAGATTTCATGGCCAAAGTTGATAGCAAGCGCTTATTAGGGTCTGATTATTTGTACCTGGGGAAAGCGCAATTGAAAACCGGCGCAACTGCAGAAGGTTTTACTAATATTAAGAAGGCTATTGAAATGGATTCAACCAGCATTGAAGTGATGAGCGAAGTGGCTAAGGCTTTTTATACAGAAAAACAATATCCGGACGCTCAGATGGCCTATGAAATTGCGATTAAAAACCCTGAATCAAAAACGTTGCTAAATGATCATGTAAATTTGGGTCTATCCTATTATTATGATTACGCAGCTAAAATTAAGGCTAATGAAAAACCCGGGAAGGAGTTTTTGACAAAAGCGGATTCATCGTTTAGTTATGTAATTCAAAAGTCTCCGGCGGCTGATGTTGCGTATATATTAAGGGCACGTGTTAAAAGATTAGCAGATGATCAGGTTAATCCTCAGGGTTTGAGTGTCTCTGATTATGAGAAATTTATTGAATTAACTACGGCCAAAGGTGGTGTAATGTCTGCCGGCACGAAGGGTATGATGGTTGAGGCTTATAATAACGTCGGTGCGTTCTATGTTAAAACCAATCTTCCAAAAGCCAAAGAGTATTTGACAAAAGCCGCTGAACTTGATCCGGCAAACACTTACTCCCGTGACGTTTTAAAACAGATCGGCGGAAGTAAGTAAATAATAATTAATTTATTTTGCAGAGCCGGCCATAATTGCCGGCCCTGTTTTTTTATATTTGCCGCGTAATGGAAATACAAAGCACTCCGGTTAATTATTTGCCTATCATATTTCAAATGATTGTAGCTCTCGGATTTGTGGTTTTTACAATGGTGGTTACACATTTAGTAGGCCCAAAACGTAAAACTGCCGACAAATTGGTGGCTTTTGAGGCTGGAATACCATCAATAGGCAACGCACGTCAGCCTTTTTCTATTAAATATTTTCTGGTAGCCATATTATTTGTTCTTTTTGACGTTGAAGTTATTTTTATGTATCCCTGGGCAGTTAATTTCCGGGAATTTGGCTTAAGTGGATTAATTGAAATGTTTATTTTCATGGGAACCTTATTGTTAGGGTTTGTTTATATTATAAAAAAGGGTGCCTTAAATTGGGATTGATATTATTTACTCCCTATTTCAATTTTACTCTGATTAAGGTTAAATTAATTATAAATTTGCGGCTTATTTAAAAGGGTAAGCTACTTGAAGGCAAGATATGAGCGAGGTTAAGTTAGTAGAAGCTCCTCCCGGTGTTGAAGGGTCAGGTTTTTTTGCTACTTCATTTGATAAAGTGATCGGGCTTGCCCGCTCTCATTCCTTATGGCCTTTGCCATTTGCTACGTCGTGTTGCGGTATTGAATTTATGGCAACCATGGGCTCTCATTATGATATCGCCCGTTTTGGAGCAGAAAGACCATCTTTTTCTCCGCGACAAGCCGATATGTTATTAGTAATGGGAACTATTGCAAAAAAAATGGGGCCCATTCTTAAACAGGTTTATATACAAATGGCTGAGCCCCGTTGGGTTATTGCTGTAGGTGCATGTGCTTCAAGTGGTGGCATTTTCGATACATATTCGGTTTTACAGGGCATTGATGAAATTATTCCGGTTGATGTTTATGTTCCCGGGTGTCCCCCCCGTCCTGAAGCATTTATTGACGGGATCATAAAAGTTCAGGAATTAGTAAAAAATGAATCTCTACGTCGTAGAAATTCTCAGGAATACCAGGATTTGTTAACAAAATACGGAATCCTGTAATGGGTAAAATAAGCAACGAAGAAGTATTACAGAAAATTACTGAAAAATTCAGTGATCAAATTTCCATTCCTGCAGAGCCTTTTGGTTTACTTACATTAGAAACAACTAAAGAGGTAATAGCAGAATTACTTACTTTTTTGAAAAATGATAAGCAATTATTATTTAATTACCTTACTGATATTACTGCAATACATTATCCTGAAACTGAGTTTCCGCTAGGCGTAATTTATCACTTGCATAGTTTAACAAATAATGTCAGAATACGTATTAAAGTGTTTTTGAATAGTACTAATCCCGAAATACCTTCTGCAACGCCATTGTGGCATGGTGCGAATTGGATGGAGCGTGAAACATATGATTTTTTTGGCATCATATTTACCGGACATCCGGATTTAACCCGTATTTTAAATGTTGATGATATGGATGTATTTCCCATGCGTAAAGAGTATCCGCTGGAAGATCCAAACCGTGTAGATAAAAAAGATTTTTTCTTTGGAAGATAAATGAATCCGTTTGCAACAGAAATAGATCAGTTTAAAGAAACAACCACGTTAAATCTGGGTCCAACCCACCCTGCAACACATGGCGTGTTCCAGAATGTTTTGGAAATGGATGGTGAGCGTATTGTAAGTGGTGTTTCAACTTTAGGATATATACACAGAGCGTTTGAAAAAATTGCGGAACACCGCCCATTCTATCAGATCACTCCGTTAACTGACCGGTTAAATTATTGCTCGTCTCCAATTAATAATATGGGGTGGCACATGACCGTTGAGAAATTATTGGATATTGAAATACCAAAAAGGGTAGATTACCTTCGGGTTATTGTAATGGAGCTGGCTCGTATTACAGATCATTTGATTTGCAATGGTATTTTGGGTGTAGATACAGGAGCATATACAGGTTTTCTTTACTTAATGGAAGAACGGGAGCATGTTTATGAAATCTATGAAGAAGTTTGCGGCGCCCGGTTAACAACCAATATTGGTCGGATTGGTGGATTTGAACGTGATTTTAATGAAATTGCATTTGCCAGGATAAGAAAATTTTTACGTGAGTTCCCACCCATTTTAAAAGAATTCGAGGCGTTATTTAATCGTAACCGCATCTTTATGGATCGCACAATTGGAGTAGCAGCTGTAGATGCTGAAACCGCCTTAAACTATAGTTGGAGCGGCCCGATTTTACGTGCAACTGGAGTTGATTATGATGTCAGGGTTAATGAACCTTATTCTTCTTATCAGGATTTTGACTTTGAGATCCCGGTTGGGAAAAACGGTGATGTTTATGACCGTTATCTGGTTCGTAATGAAGAAATGTGGCAGAGCTTGCGCATTATAGAACAAGCGCTCCAGAAAATTGATAAAGAACCCAAAGGTGTTTTTCATGCCGATGTTCCTGAATTTTATCTACCTCCCAAAGAGGAAGTTTACAATAATATGGAAGCACTCATTTATCATTTTAAAATTGTAATGGGTGAAATTGATACTCCAAAAACTGAAGTCTATCATTGTGTAGAAGGAGGCAACGGAGAATTAGGTTTTTACCTGGTTAATGATGGTGGACGTACCCCTTATCGTTTACATTTCAGGAGGCCAAGCTTTATTAATTACCAGATGTATGCTCCCATGAGTGCGGGCATGTTGCTTTCTGATGCCATACTAAATCTGAGTAGTTTAAACGTTATAGCGGGAGAATTAGATGCTTAGTATTTCAAACACTGAAGAGGTTGTTTTAACACCTGAGCTTATTACCAAGTTCAACGAAATAATAACCCGGTATCCCGACGGTAAGCAAAAGTCTGCATTGTTGCCAATTCTTCATCTGGTACAGGCAGAATATGGTTGGGTAAATTCAAGTGCGATGGATAAAGTAGCTTTATATTTAGGCCTTCAGCCTATCGAAGTGTATGAAGTAGTAACATTTTATACCATGTTTTTTTTAAAGCCTCAGGGGAAATATGTTCTTGAAATTTGCCGAACGGGGCCTTGCTGTTTGGTAGGGGCTGAAAAAATAATGAAATACCTGGAGCAAAAGCTAAAGGTAAAGGAAGGACAAATTACGGAGGATGGAGTATTTAGCTGGAGAGGTGTAGAATGTCTGGCTGCATGTGGTATGGCCCCTGTATTACAAATAGGGCCTGATTATACTTTTTATGAAAATCTTACTGAGGGGAAGATTGACGAGTTAATAGAAAATTTAAGATTAAAAACGGCAGATAAATCTGCTCAGCAAATAAGTTAATTGTGGCTCGTAAACTTTTATTAGAACATATTAACGTTCCCGGGATCAATACATTTGAGGTTTACAGCAAGATGGGGGGATACCGTGCTGTAGAAAAAGCTGTAAAAACGTTATCTGCGGATGATGTGGTAGAAGAAGTTAAAAAATCCGGCTTACGAGGACGGGGTGGGGCGGGGTTTCCTACAGGAATGAAATGGAGCTTTCTGGCTAAGCCGGAAGGGGTAGCACGTTACCTGGTATGTAATGCCGATGAATCTGAGCCTGGAACGTTTAAAGACAGGTACCTCATGACTTACATTCCTCACTTGCTTATTGAGGGGATGATCGTTTCCAGCTACGCGTTAGGGGCAAATACATCTTACATCTATGTACGCGGTGAGATGATGCCGCAGATAAAAATTTTAGAAAAAGCCATAGCAGAGGCTAAGAATGCCGGGTTTTTAGGAAAAAATATTTTGGGCAGTGGTTATGACCATGAGATTTATGTTCAGCCCGGTGGCGGAGCTTATATTTGTGGAGAAGAAACCGCTTTAATTGAATCTCTTGAAGGGAAAAGAGGTAATCCAAGAATTAAGCCCCCTTTCCCGGCCATTTCCGGGTTATATAATTGCCCCACGGTTGTTAATAATGTAGAATCTATTGCAGCAGTTGTGCCTATTATTAATGATGGAGGTGACGAATATGCCAAAATAGGAATTGGCAGGAGTACAGGAACAAAGCTTATCTCGGCATCAGGAAACCTGGTTAAGCCTGGCGTTTATGAAATTGATCTGGGTGTACCCGTGGAAGAATTTATTTATTCAGATGAGTATTGCGGAGGTATCGCAAACGGTAAAAGATTAAAGGCCGTTGTTGCAGGGGGATCGTCCGTGCCTATTCTTCCGGCAAATCTGATATTAAAAACAATAAATAATGAGCCGCGCCTAATGTCGTACGAATCATTGGCAGATGGAGGATTCCCAACAGGCACCATGTTAGGATCCGGTGGTTTTGTAGCACTTGATGAAGATCAGTGTATCGTTAGGAATACCTGGAATTTCGCTCGTTTTTACCATCATGAAAGCTGCGGACAATGTTCTCCATGCCGTGAAGGAACAGGCTGGATGGAAAAAGTATTGCATCGTCTGGAATATGGTCATGGTAAAATGAGTGATATAGATCTTTTGGTTGATGTTGCTAAAAAAATAGAAGGAAATACCATTTGTCCTCTTGGAGATGCCGCTGCCTGGCCGGTTGCCAGTGCAATACGTCACTTTCGTGATGAATTTGAGTGGCATGTAACTCATCCTAAAGAGGCTATGGAACGGAATTATGGATTAGCAAAGTATGCAGATCCTTTACCTGCCATTGAAGAGGTAACAAGTTAACTGTTATGCTAGCGAAGTCGATGCATAAAATATAGATTAGACTTACAAAGTTTCTCACCGGTTTTCGGAAACTTTGTAAGTCTGGAAAAATGTTTCCTGAACTTGCTTCAGGATGACCCTAACATAAGATGCTGAAATAAATTCAGCATGACGTATTTATAAAGAGAGATCTTTAACATGGATAAAGTTAAAGTAACAATAGACGGAATTACGGTTGATGTTGAAGCTGGAATAAGCATACTCAATGCTGCGAGGCAGATTGGTGGTGATGTGGTTCCTCCTGCAATGTGCTATTACTCTAAACTGGAAGGTAGCGGAGGTAAATGCCGTACCTGTTTGGTAAAGGTTTCTAAAGGATCTGAGAAAGATCCACGGCCTATGCCCAAGTTGGTAGCATCATGCCGTACAACAGTTATGGACGGCATGGAAGTGCAAAATATTACTTCTCCGGAAGTGATAGAAGCCCGTAAAGGCGTTGTTGAAATACTTTTGATTAACCATCCTTTAGATTGCCCGGTATGTGATCAGGCGGGTGAATGCCATTTGCAGGATCTTAGCTATGAACATGGAGTAGCCAATACACGTTATGAGTTTGAAAGGAGAACTTTTGACCGGATTGATATTGGCGATAAGATCCAGTTACACATGACGAGATGCATTTTGTGTTATCGGTGTGTTTATGTGGCAGATCAGATTACTGATAACCGGGTTCATGGAATTTTAGGGCGAGGTGATGCCTCAGAGATTTCAACGTACATAGAAAAGGCAATTGAAAATGATTTCTCCGGTAACGTGATCGATGTTTGCCCCGTTGGAGCATTAACTGATCGCACGTTCAGATTTAAAAACCGGGTGTGGTTTACAAAGCCGGTTGATGCACATCGCGATTGCCCGAAATGTAGTGGAAAAGTTACTTTGTGGGAAAAAGGTAATGAAGTATTGCGTGTGACCGCAAGGAAAGATCAGTTTGGTGAAGTTGAAGAATTTATCTGCAATGATTGCAGGTTTGAAACTAAAAAGACCAGCGATTGGATAATTGAAGGGCCGCGGCACATATCACAACAGTCAGTGATATCGTCCAATCATTATGAAACCCTGAAACCATTACCTGTAATTAAGCAAAACCCTGCATTGCAGGAAGCAAATAAGGATCAATTGGAAAGAGCAACTAAATTCTAATGGAATTAGCGTTAGTAATAGAAAAATTTATACTGATAACGGTAGTCTTCTCTGTAAGTTTAGGGGTTGCAGCCTATTCAACTCTAGCCGAACGTAAAATCGCCGCTTTTCTTCAGGATCGGGTTGGGCCGCATCGTGCAGGCCCGGGAGGAATGTTCCAGCCATTAGCAGATGGACTGAAAATGTTTTCTAAAGAAGAGATCATTCCTACGGATTCAAACCGTTTCTTATTTATTCTGGGTCCTTCACTGGCACTTTTTACCGCTTTACTGGGAAGTGCTGTAATTCCATGGGGGCAAAACATGCAGATCGGTAATCGGCTGGTGCCTCTGCAGGTTACAGATATTAATGTGGGAATCCTTTATATTTTTGGAATAGTCTCATTGGGAGTTTACGGAATTATGATAGGCGGATGGGCATCAAATAACAAATTTGCACTGATGGGCTCTATCCGTGCCGCTTCTCAAAACATTAGTTACGAGGTAGCAATGGGTCTATCGCTTATTGCTCTACTGATGATGACCAACACGCTCAGTATGAAAGAGATTGCTGAACAACAGCATGCGTGGCAATGGAATGTACTGTATCAGCCTGTCGGATTTATTATATTCCTGGTGTGCGCGTTTGCAGAATGTAACCGTACACCTTTTGATCTTCCTGAAAGTGAAAACGAACTGGTTGGAGGATACCATACAGAATATTCAGGTTTCAAACTAGGGGCCTTTCTATTTGCTGAGTATGTAAATATGTTCATTTCATCAGCGGTTATGGCTACACTTTATTTTGGGGGATATAATTACCCGGGAATGGATTGGGTATATTCTGTATTGGGTGGTACCTGGGCTCCGCTTGTAGGCGTAGTTATATTATTAGGTAAGATATTTTTCTTCATCTTCTTTTTTATGTGGGTACGGTGGACGGTTCCCCGTTTCCGGTACGATCAGCTGATGAATTTGGGTTGGAAAGTATTAATACCGCTTGCTATTGCCAATATTGTGATTACAGGTATTGTGATAACTATTAAAGAATTACTTTAAGCCGCTGAAAGGATAAAGGCGAAAGGTAAATAGTACAAATTAGATAGAATACCAAGATGGTAAAAATAAAAGGAATAGAGTCACTGTAACCTTCTCCTTTTACCTTTTACCCTTTACCTTATAAGATGGAGTCATTAAGTAACAGAAAGAAAGTTTTAGAACCAGAACCAATGAATTTCTGGGAGCGTATGTATCTCCCGGCAATTGTAAAAGGTCTGGCTATTACTTTTCGCCATATGTTTAAGAAAAAGGAAACCGTGTTTTATCCTGAACAGGAGAGAGAGTTTTCTAAAAACTGGCGTGGGATGCATTCGCTTAAGCGCGATGAAGAGGGTCGTGAACGCTGCACCGCTTGTGGATTATGTGCTTTATCATGTCCTGCCGAGGCTATTACAATGATCGCTGCAGAACGTAAAAAAGGCGAGGAAAATGTATATCGGGAAGAAAAATACGCGGCGGTGTATGAAATTAATATGCTGCGCTGTATTTTTTGTGGTTTGTGTGAAGAAGCTTGCCCTAAAGAGGCCATTTATCTTGATGGTCCAATAGTTCCGGCAGATTATTTAAGAAAAGATTTTATTTACGGCAAGGATAAGCTTGTAGAAGCACCACTGAAATAATACCTTTGCCCCGCATTAGGGCATGGTCAAAATAGCTATTAATGGGTATATCTCTATTTTATTTTGTAGCATTCTTATCTATCTTTTTTTCCATACTGGTTATCTTTTCTAAGAATCCTGTACATAGTGTGTTGTATCTAATTATTACTTTTTTTACGTTTACGGTACACTACATCATTTTAAATGCACAGTTTCTCGCGGTGGTAAACTTTATAGTTTATATGGGAGCTATCATGGTTCTTTTTCTGTTTGTTTTGATGTTATTAAACCTCAATAAGGATTCAGAGCCTGTAAAATCCAATATGCTTAAAATTGCCGGTGTTATTGCCGGAATGTGTCTTTTAGTAACCATTGCAGGCTCAGTTAAAGCACTTCACATATCTGAGCCGGTTGTCCTTGTAAACCCCGGTATCGGATTGGTGAAAAATCTGGGAAAAGTTTTATTCAAAGAGTTCCTTTTGCCGTTTGAAGTGTCGTCAATTCTACTATTATCTGCAATGGTTGGAGCAGTATTATTAGCTAAAAGAGAACAGAAACACCTATAAATGGATAGCTTCACACAAACCATACAAGTCGTTCCGATAAATCATTACCTGATTTTCAGCACCATAATTTTTTCAATTGGCGTAATTGGGGTTCTGATACGGCGTAATGCAATAATTATATTTATGTCAGTTGAGCTCATGCTTAATGCGATTAATTTATTGCTTACTGCTTTTTCCGCCTATCGCGGGGATGCAGCGGGACAGGTTTTTGTATTTTTTATTATGGCTTTGGCGGCGGCAGAAGTTGCTGTGGGGCTGGCTATCATAGTAATGATTTTCCGGAATACCCGAACGGTGGATATAAATGTGTTAAACAGGTTAAAATGGTAAAGCCCTTTCTGAAAAAAGAGCGAAACCGGCATTATACAATATGATAAATTTAGTTTGGTTAGTTCCTATACTACCTTTAATAGGATTTTTGGTCATAGGAATAGGCAGAAATATATTTTCTAAATCAATTATAGGTTTTATAGGATGTACAACCGTGCTGATAGCATTTATTATCAGCCTTGGTATCTTTTTTGAGTTAAATTCTTCGTCCGTAAAATCCTTTACAATCCCTTTATTCGATTGGATAAACGCTGGTAAACTTTCTATTCCTTTTTCTTTTTTAGTTGATCCGTTGAGCAGTCTGATGCTGCTGATCGTTACCGGTATAGGTTTTTTAATCCATATTTATTCTACAGGTTATATGCATCTTGATGCTGGCTTCGGTAAGTTTTTCTCATACCTTAACCTGTTCATATTCTTTATGCTGATTCTGGTTCTCGGATCAAACTATGTGGTTATGTTTATTGGCTGGGAAGGAGTTGGTTTGTGTTCATATCTGCTTATCGGCTTTTGGTTCACCAACTCTGCTTATGCAAGTGCGGCAAAAAAAGCATTTGTGATGAACCGTATAGGTGATTTGGGGTTTCTACTGGCTATATTCCTCATTTATACAACGTTTGGTAGCGTAGAATTTGCCAATATATTTCCAAAGGCAGCTTCAATGGTTTCCGGTGATCATATGCTAATCCTGATAACAATTTTGTTATTTGTTGGAGCAACCGGTAAGTCAGCGCAACTCCCTTTATTTACCTGGCTTCCTGATGCTATGGCGGGGCCTACTCCGGTATCAGCATTAATCCATGCTGCTACTATGGTTACCGCAGGGATTTATATGATTGTGCGGTCCAATATTTTATTTACACTGGCTCCCCTCACGCTGGAAATTGTATCAATTATTGGTCTAGCTACCGCCATTCTTGCAGCCTGCATCGCGCTTACGCAAAATGATATTAAAAAAGTTCTGGCATACTCCACAGTTTCCCAATTAGGATACATGTTTTTAGGTTTAGGTGTTGGAGCTTATACCGGTGCATTCTTTCACGTAATAACCCATGCATTTTTTAAAGCATTGTTATTCTTATGTGCAGGTTCTGTAATCCATGCCATGAGCAATGAGCAGGATATGCGTCAAATGGGAGGGTTAAGAAAAAAATTGCCGGTTACGTTTTTCACCATGTTGATGGGAACTATCGCCATTTCTGGTATACCGCCATTTTCCGGATTTTTCTCTAAAGATGAAATATTAGCCCATGCGTTTGAGCATAATAAGTTATTATGGATCGTTGGTGTATTGGGAGCTATGTTAACGGCATTCTACATGTTCCGTATGTTGTTTCTAACTTTTTTCGGAAAATTTCGTGGTACGCATGAACAGGAGCATCATTTGCATGAATCGCCTAAATCCATGACCATTCCTTTGATGGTGCTGGCTGTTTGCTCTGTGATCGCTGGATTTATCGGTGTTCCTGAAGCATTAGGTGGAAGCCATTGGCTAGCTGATTTTCTGTCTCCGGTTCTCCGTGAGTCGAATAATATGATGGGTGTATTACATTTACAACATTCAACAGAATATATACTGATGGTTGTATCCGTAATGGGAGCCTTAATTGCCGCCCTGATAGCGTATAACCGGTATGTAAGATCAAATCATATTCCCGTGCGTGATGGGGAATCACGCTCTGCGCTGGCCAACCTGTCGTATAATAAATTCTATGTAGATGAGATTTACCATGCGATTATAACCCGGTCCATGGATGCTTTATCCTCTTTCTTCTTTAAAGTAGTTGATAAAATGGGAATTGACGGTGCAGTTAACGGGTTGGGCAAGGGGGCTATAGAATCAGGCAAGGGATTACGGTTATTGCAAACGGGTAATATCGGTTTCTATATTTTTATGATGGTGATTTCTATTGCAGGAATAATGATATACGCGTTTTATAAAATTAATTAAGACAGAGATACAATATTGATGGATCTTATATTACTTATATTCTTACCGTTACTAGGTGCCATTATCGCATCATTTGCGAAAACGCAAAGTGTAAAATATGGAGCCCTGATCTGGTCCTGCATTTCCATGCTTCATACGGTATCATTGCTTATCCGTTTTATTCCTGATGCCAGTACTCAATTCATAATTGATGTTCCATGGATTGAACAACTGGGTATTCATTTTAAGGCCGGGATTGACGGTATAAGTATGATCTTAGTCATTCTTACTAATTTGCTGGTGCCTGTTATAATACTTGGTAGTTTCAAGCATAACTATAAAAACCCGCATGCTTTTTACGCATTGATATTATTTATGCAAAGCGGATTGCTATTAGTTTTCACAGCCCTTGATGCATTTTTATTTTACATCGGCTGGGAGGCTGCTTTAATTCCAATCTATTTTATCTGTGGTTTATGGGGCGGTGAAAATCGTATCCGGGTTAACCTGAAATTTTTTATATACACTATTGGGGGTAGTTTAATTATGCTGATCGCTATTATCTACCTGTATCTGCAAACGCCGGATAAAACGTATGATATTTCGGCAATCTATAATCTAAACCTGGACGCATCAACGCAGGGATGGATCTTTTGGGCATTCTTCCTGGCATTTGCAATCAAAATGCCAATTTTCCCCTTTCATACCTGGCAGCCTGATACTTATACAGAGGCTCCCACAACCGGAACTATGCTTTTATCCGGTATCATGCTTAAAATGGGCATCTACGGAGTAATCCGTTGGTTAATTCCTGTTGCTCCGTTGGGCTTTCAGGAGTGGGGTCAAACTGCCCTGATGCTTTCGATAATAGGAATAATTTATGCCTCGATAATTGCCTTTACCCAAAAGGATGCTAAACGCCTGGTAGCGTATTCATCTATTGCTCACGTAGGGCTTATAGCAGCCGGAGTATTTGCATGGAACGTACAAGGCTTACAGGGGGCGATGATCCAGATGCTAAATCATGGTATTAATGTAGTAGGGTTGTTTTTTGTACTTGATATTATTATTCGAAGACTTAATACCAGGGAAATTGACGAGCTGGGCGGCATTGCAAAGGTGGCTCCTCAATTTGCAGTAGCTTTCCTTATCATTTTATTAGGAACAGTGGCTTTACCTTTAACAAACGGGTTTATAGGTGAATTTTTGCTACTAATGGGTATCTATGAGTACAGTTTAACAGCTGCTGCAATTTCAGGATTAACTGTCATTCTGGGAGCAGTTTATATGCTTAGAATGTATCAGAAAGTGATGCTTGGACAAACTAACGAACGCACTCTCCTTTTTTCTGAAATCGCGGGATCAGAAAAGGCAGTTTTATTTATTATTTGCATTTTAATTATGGTTATTGGTGTGTATCCCAAGCCAATTTTGCATATTTCAGAAGCAGCAGTTACAAATTTAGTGGAGCAGGTGAATTTAAAGATATCAGTTAGATAAAACAAATGAACGTATTAATAACCATATCTGCGCTGGCAATTTTAGTTTTATACCTTGGGCTTTTTAAAGCCAAAGGACAACACCTGGTGGCTGTAACGGTTTTAGGACTTCTTGTCGCAACAACACTAGCTATAATTGAATGGAATACTAATTCATCCCCCATTTTTAGCGGAATGATGTTGTTTGATAATTTTGCGATTGCTTTCTCTGTTATCACAATTTTAACAACTGTTCTGATCATAATTATATCAAGAGACTATTTTAATAGGATTAGTGAACACGTAGCGGAATATTATGCTATTATGCTTTTTGCTTTAGCAGGAGTTATAGTTATCGTGTCATACCATAATCTTACTATGCTGTTTATTGGTATTGAAATAATGTCTGTAAGTTCCTATATTCTAACGGGTATAAAAAAGAAAGATCCGGCATCGAATGAAGCTGCTCTTAAGTATTTTCTTATGGGTGCATTTTCTACAGGCTTTTTATTGTTCGGAATAACATTGCTTTACGGTGCTACGGGATCATTTGATCTGCAAGGAATAAAGAACTACGTTATTTCTAATCCATCAGGTGTTTCTGCTCTTTTTTATGGGGGTATTGTTCTTACCACTATAGGTTTGTGTTTTAAAGTTGGTGCGGCCCCGTTTCATTTCTGGACCCCGGATGTTTATGAAGGAGCCCCTGCATTAATTACCGCTTTCATGAGCACGGTAGTTAAAACTGCGGGCTTTGCTGCTTTTTTACGCCTTTTTGCAACATGCTTCGCTCCATTACATGATTTCTGGATGCCTGTTCTCTTAGTTATTACTATCGCAACCTTATTTATAGGGAATATTACAGCACTATATCAGCAGAGCTTTAAAAGGATGCTCGCGTACTCAAGCATTTCTCATGCCGGCTATATGATGTTTGCTATTGTTGCTTTGGGTGCAAATTCAAGTAATGCGGTTTTTCTATATGCAACCGCCTATTCTATAGCATCTGTAATTGCATTTGCAGCTTTAATTCTGGTTAAACGTGTTACAGGTTCTGATCGGTTTGAAAGCTTTAACGGACTCGCTAAGAAAAATCCTTTCCTTGCGTTCACAGTAACTATTGCTATGTTATCCCTGGCAGGTATTCCTCTTACGGCCGGCTTCATGGGCAAATTTATGATGTTTAGTTCTGCTCTCACAGAATATCATATCTGGTTGGTGGTACTTGCGGTGGTAAATGCGATAATTGGTATATTCTATTATTTACGTGTTATTGTAGCTATGTACTTTCGTGAGTCAGACTGTTCTGAAGTGAGCGTTTCTCCATATTTTAATTTTGTATTAGGCTTTTCAGCAATTGTGACAATTATACTGGGGGTCTTCCCGGCACTTATATCTAACCTGTTGTAATCTTATCTATTAATATTCGTAGTTTTACGGATATTGCATATATGGACGACTTTTGGGCGAACCTCCAACAACTTATAGATCCTGAACAATTACTTCGTGAAGGTGGCTTTTACGTATTGCTATTTGTTGTCTTTGCTGAAACCGGTTTGTTTTTTGGTTTCTTCCTTCCCGGAGATTATCTGTTATTTCTTGCCGGAATGTTTGTAGCTACCGATAGGCTTGATGTTTCTATTTATGTATTAATACTAGGCTTAATAGCTGCGGCCGTGTTAGGAAACTTTACAGGATATTGGTTTGGCAAAAGAGCAGGTCCGCTTCTTTATAAGCGTAAAGATACTTTTCTCTTTAAAATGGCACATTTAAAAATGGCGGAAGAGTATTACAAAAAGCAAGGGGCTTTTGCTCTGATCATGGGTCGCTTTATTCCTATAGTGCGTACGTTTGCCCCAATTATAGCCGGAGTTATTGGAATGGAATATAAAAAATTTGCGTTCTATAATATTTTCGGCGCTATACTTTGGGTAACATCATTAACTTTGCTGGGCTTTTTTCTGGGCCGCAGGTTTGAACGCGAGATCGAGGAGTACCTGTTATACATTATAATCGGCTTTATCACTCTTACCACAATTCCATTAATCTGGGCTTACTTGAAAAGGGTAATTGTTGTAAACAAAAAGGCCTAAGTAAAGTTATTTGAAATAATAAATATGAGTAAAGACCACCCGTGGCATACGGTTTCTCCAGGCGAAAATCTTCCTTCAATCGTTAATGCGATTATAGAAATTCCGAAAGGCTCGAAGGCTAAGTATGAAATTGATAAAGAATCGGGATTGTTGCGTTTAGACCGTGTTTTATTTTCTTCGGTAATGTATCCGGCTAATTATGGGTTTATTCCACAAACATATTGTGATGATAAGGATCCATTAGATATATTAGTATTATGTTCTGTGGATGTAATACCCATGTCTATTGTGGAGGCCAAGGTTATTGGTGTAATGCATATGGTTGATAATGGCGAGCAGGATGATAAAATTATTGCAGTAGCAAAAAACGACATGTCTGTAAATCACATCAATGAACTTGATGAACTTCCCCCACACGCTATGATTGAGATAGTACGGTTTTTCCAGGATTATAAGGCACTTGAAAAGAAAGATGTTACTGTTGAGCAGCTACATGGACGACAATATGCATGGGATGTAATAAATGAAAGTGTGGAATTGTATGAGAATACATTTACAATAAATACTTAAAGATGGCTTTTCAGGTATTTCTTACATTTTTTCTTGTTTTTCTGAACGGCTTTTTTGTTGCTGCAGAGTTTGCCATAGTTAAAGTTCGGGCGTCTCAAATCGAGATTAAAGCTAAATCTGGTAGCCGGGTCGCTAAAACAGCTAAACACATCACCCAACATCTTGATGGCTATCTGGCAGCTACACAGTTAGGCATTACGCTGGCATCTTTAGGATTGGGTTGGGTAGGAGAGCGGGTAATGTCAACGCTGGTTAATAATTTTTTCGTTTTTATTGGCCTTAACCTTTCTATTGATACAGGCAGTACAGTGAGCCACATCATTGCTTTTAGTGTAATTACCATATTGCATATTGTATTCGGAGAACTGGCACCCAAAAGCCTTGCAATTCAAAGACCTGTTAATACGACTTTAGGAATTGCACTCCCGTTACAATTTTTCTACCTGCTTTTCAGACCTATTATTTCCATACTTAACGGGCTGGCTAATGTTATATTAAAACTATTCGGAATTAATTCGGTTGGCGGTGGACATGAGGCACATCACAGTTCTGAAGAATTGCAATACCTGCTTGATCAGGGAAAGGAAAGCGGTGCCATTGATTATAACGAGCATGAACTGATAAAGAATGTATTTGATTTTAATGAACGAGTAGTTAAAAATATAATGGTTCCAAGAACCAAAATATCTGGTATTGGATTAGATACACAAACATCAGAATTACTTGAAATCATCATCAGAGAAGGGTATTCACGAATTCCCGTGTATGATGAGACCATTGATAAAATTGTTGGTATCGTTCATGCTAAAGATATACTTCCAATACTTGCAAGCCATAAAGATTTAGTACTTCAGGATATTATAAGAAAGCCATATTTTATACCTGAAACTAAAAAAATCAACGATTTGCTTAGTGAACTTCAATTAAAGCGTATTCAGATTGCTATCGTTCTTGATGAATTTGGCGGAACAGCGGGTATGGTTACATTAGAAGATATTGTAGAAGAACTTGTTGGTGAGATACAGGATGAATATGATGAGGAAAAGCCGGTTGTAGAAAAAGTTTCGGATAGTGAGTTTATTGTGAATGCTTCGGCATCTATTTACGATGTAAATGAATTTCTTCCCCACGATCTTCCGGAAGATGAAGATTATGATACCATTGCGGGACTTGTAGGACATCTGTTTGGGAAAATACCTGAAGTAGGTGAAAACAAGGAGTTTAACGGGTATGTATTAACGGTTCTTAAAAAAACAGAGCAAAATGTTGAAGCTATAAAGCTGGATCTTTTTATCAACAAAGAAGATACTTTAGACCTCCGATAAATTACTGCGTATGCAATTATTCTACACGCCTGATATAAACTCTGATCTTTATATCCTGAATGAAGAAGAAAGCAGGCACTGTACAAAAGTTTTACGGTTGCAAAAAGGTGATACCATTACTCTTACAGATGGGCGTGGAACATTATATACTGCTCAAATAGTTGATCCGCATCTTAAAAAAACCTGTCTGATGGTTTTAAGTAAACAAACAGAATTTGGTAAGCGTAATCATTATCTGCATCTGGCTGTAGCCCCAACAAAAAATATAGAACGATTTGAATGGTTCCTGGAGAAGGCTACAGAAATTGGAATAGATGAAATTACACCTGTAATTTGCGACCGTTCAGAAAGAAAGGAAATAAAAACAGATCGGTTAAATAAAATTATAACCGCAGCCATTAAACAATCACTAAAAGCCTATCACCCCCATTTAAATGAAGCGGTAAAGTTTAAAACCTTTATATCTGCAAAAAACACCAACAAAAAGTTTATTGCTCACTGTAATCAGGGAGAAAAATCCGCGTTAAAAGAAGTAATGAACCTTAATGGAAATTATACTGTTTTAATTGGTCCTGAAGGTGATTTTACATCCGAGGAAATATACCTGTCAACACAAAATGAATACATACCAGTTACATTTGGTGAATCAAGGTTGCGTACAGAAACAGCTGCATTAGCCGCTTGCTTTGAAGTGAACTTTTTAAATCGATGAAATATACATCAAAAATAATAGTGCTGACTCTCTGCCTGGCCATGTTTGCATTTAAGGTGCCAACTTACCGAATGGCTAAGCTTAAATACAGCGGAGGCGGCGATTGGTATGCTAACCGTACAGCGTTGCCTAATCTTATTGCATTCTGTAATAAAAACCTGGGTACCAACTTTGATCCCGCAGAAGCAATTGTGGATCCAGGGAGTTCAGATATTTTTAATTATCCTTTTGTTTACATGACTGGTCATGGTAATGTGCTTTTTTCGGATCAGGAAACTAAAAATTTGCGTAATTATTTAATTGGCGGAGGCTTTTTGCATATCGACGATAATTATGGGATGGATAAATTTATCAGGCCCCAAATGAAAAAAGTTTTTCCCGAACTTGATTTTATTGAGCTTCCTGCCAATCATATTATTTACAATCAAAAATATAAACTTCCTTCAGGCCTTCCCAAAGTGCATGAGCATGACGGAAAACGCCCACAGGGATTTGCCTTAATATACAAAGGGCGTATTGTTTGTTATTATTCTTACGAAACCGATTTGGGAAACGGTTGGGAAGATGCCGGAACTTATGCCAGTGATTCCGATGACACACGGCAAAACGCATTCAAAATGGGAAGCAATCTTGTTCAATACGCATTAACACAATAAAGTGATGTTTAAAATTAAAGTGAATAATACTTTTTCGTTTGTTATTGAGCAAGATGATACCAAGACGACGGTAAATGGTAATGAAATCATTTTCGATCTCCATAAAATAAACCAAAATACAAATAGCATCATTCATAAAAACACATCATATCTGGCAGAGATTGTTGAGTTGAACAGAGAGGAAAAAACGTGTATTATTAAAGTTAACGGTACCAACTATTCATTAGAGGTTACAGATCAGTATGATGAACTTCTTCACAGGTTGGGGATGGATAAGATAGCCGGTTCAAAAATAACGGATCTGAAAGCACCCATGCCAGGCCTTGTTTTAAAAGTGCTTGTAAACAATGGAGATGAGGTTAAAAAAGGCGATAATCTGCTGATTCTGGAGGCAATGAAGATGGAAAATATAATAAAATCTCCGGCAGACCTGAAAGTTAAGTCGGTAAAAATAAAGCCAGGCGATAAAGTGGAAAAAAACCAGATTTTAATAGGCTTCGAATAGCATGAATGGGCAGAACAGAAAAGACATATATCCGGGGGTGGTGGTAGATATTATTCTTAAAAAGGATCAGCGTAACGGAAATTATACGCGGGGTATTGTAAAGGATATTTTAACCAGCTCAACATTTCATTCAAGAGGAATAAAGGTGAGGCTTGATGATGGACAGGTTGGTCGTGTTGCAGAAATTTTAGATGAAGAATTTTAATCGATTTTTCATTACAATGTAACGATTGCAGGTTTCGGAAATCTAAAAGCAGGAATATCGTATATATTTGCAAATAATTTTGAAATGGGACTTGTTAAAATTTTAATCATCATCATCTGCGTATTATGGCTTATTAAGGTCATAGTACGGCTTGCATTGCCCTACTTATTTCAAAACCTCGTAAAAAAAGCCCAAAATAATGCAAAACAACACTCACAGCAACAGCGCTATCATAAGCCTGAGGGTAAAATAAGTGTTGACTATATTCCTCCTGCCACAAAAGATAAAGGTAATTCGGGAGGAGAATTTGTGGATTATGAAGAAATTAAATAATATAAAGGCCTCATAGAAGGCCTTTTCAATTACAATTAAATCTCTACAGGTGCCTCTCATTAGCAGTTAATCTTTACCGGACATCTGATATCTTTTTCTATTTTTGGCACACTAAAATATTGATAATGAATAACTGGTTTAAACGCAATGGTATACACCTGGTTATAGCAGGGATCTTTGTTATTTTGTGTTTTGTTTATTTTAATCCCGTTCTCCAGGGAAAGGTACTATATCAGGGCGATGTTACGCAAGCGAAAGGTATGGCCAGAGAGATTATGGATTTTAAGGCTAAAGACGGAAAAGGGCCGCTATGGACAAACGCTGCGTTTGGTGGTATGCCCTCTTACCAGATATGGGTTCAGTACCCTATGAATATTACTACATACATCATATCTTTTTTTAAAACCGTCTTTCCAAACCCTATAGATACCGTTCTTCTATACCTTTTAGGCGCATACCTTCTTTTTTGTGTGTTAAAAGTTAATCCCTGGCTTGCAGCTGCAGGGGCCATAGCATTTGCTTTTTCATCGTATAATTTTATCATTATAGAAGCCGGCCATAGTAATAAGGCGATGGCCATTGCTTTCTTTCCGCCCATATTGGCTGGCATCATTCTAACCTTAAGAGGAAAGTTCTTAATAGGATCTGTAATAACAGCATTTTTTCTTGCAATGGAGATCAGATCTAACCATATTCAGATGACTTATTACCTGTTTTTGGCCTTGCTGATATTAATTGGTATTGAAGCTTATCATGCCTATAAAAATAAAACTACCAAAGCATTTTATAAATCTTTTGCATATCTGGCCGGTGCATCAGTTTTGGCTATCGCAGTTAATGCTGGCATGCTGTGGACTACCTATGAATATGGGGAGGAAAGTACAAGGGGTAAATCTAATTTAACTACTGAAAAATCTGTAGCTGCAAATGGTCTTGACCGGGATTATGCCTATCAATGGAGTCAGGGTATCGGAGAGAATATAACGTTTCTGGTTCCAAATGCTTATGGGGGTGCGTCGGGGCCTGTCAGCGATGAAAAGTCGGAAGTAGCAAAAGTTTTAACAGAACGGGGTGTTCCTCAAAACCAGGTACTAGGTGCCATGCAGCAATTAGCCCAAGCTGGTTTAAGCACTTATTGGGGAAACAAACCATTTACTGCCGGGCCTTACTATTTTGGATCTGTAATATTTTTTTTATTTATTCTGGGGTTATTTATAGTACGCAACCGGTTAAAATGGTGGATTTTAAGTGCAACTTTATTAAGCCTTGTACTGTCCTTTGGAAATAACTGGCCATTGATCTCGGATATTTTCTTTAATTATTTTCCGCTATATAATAAGTTCAGAGCTGTAGAATCTATTCTGGTAATTGCAGGACTGCTCTTTCCGGTGCTTGCTGTTTTGGCAGTAAAAGAGGTAATTGAAAATAAAACAGATCCCAAAGAACTAGTTAAAAAATTCTTATACTCCCTTTATATTACCGGCGGGATATTAGCTATCGTACTCATTATACCGGGCTTGCTTTTGAGTTTTAAGACTTCAGCCCATGAACAGGTTGTGCAACAACTGGCTCAGATTACCGGGGGCGACCGTAGTTTCGCGGATGCATTGGGTAATGCTATAGTCAAAGACAGAACAAGCATGGCTCGTATGGATGCTTTGCGATCCCTGATTTTTGTTCTTATGGGTTCAGGTATTATATGGGGCATTATTAAGAAAAGGATTAGCCCCAGGCTTGCATCCATTATTTTAGCAGCTGTTATTCTTGTTGATATGTGGTCTGTTAATAACCGTTATTTTAATAATTCCAATTTCGTTGATAAGGCACAGTTGGATCAGCAATTCACCCCGAGTCAAATTGATCAGCTTATAATGCGTGATACAAGTTTAAATTATCGCGTGTTAGATTTAAGTGCCGGAAACCCTTTTCAAAGTTCTAAAGCTTCCAATTTTCATAGAAGCATAGGTGGTTATCACGCAGCAAAGCTAAAACGCTTCCAGGAAGTTCTGGATCGGCAGTTTAATAATGCTATCAATGAGGATGTTCTTGACATGCTTAATACAAAATATGTAATTACCGGGGATAACGAGGGTAACCAGAAAATTCAAAACCGCTCTTCTGCAACAGGAGCTGCATGGATTGTTCAATCTGTCTCTTTCGTAAAAAATGCAAATGAAGAAATGTTAGGAATTAACAGTTTTGATCCCAAGAAAGAAGCTTTTATAGATCAGGGATTTAAATCGCAGATTGATGAGAAAAAGGTTGGGTATGATCCAAACGCATTTATCAGGCTTACAAATTATCGCCCGGATCATCTGACTTATGAATACTCGGCTGGTAAGGACGTGGTAGCGGTGTTTTCAGAAATGTGGTATGATAAAGGATGGAACGCGTATGTGGATGGAACTAAAATCCCGCATTTCAGGGCTAACTATATTTTGCGCGCGGCTGCTCTTCCGGGAGGAAATCACAAAGTAGAGTTTAAATTTGAACCAAAATCTTATTTCACCGGAGAAATTATATCACTGATCGCATCCATATTATTGATTGCCGGAATAGTTTATGTGATTTATACAGAGGTTAGAAAAGATAGGGAAACGAAGGTTGTAGCCTGAGCTGGGTGATATTGCGAGATCGAAATACCGTGTAAGCTATAATTTCACCTGTAGTCGGTGTTGTCACCGTACCACACTTATAGATGGTCCATGTAATGAGTTAACAACTCATTCTTTAAACCTGATAAATAGTACTTTGCAGAGGAATAACTGTAATCTTCAGGGAGTGCACACAGGCCGGCTTTAACCGGATTGTAATGGATGTAATCAAGCTTCTGCTCGCATAACATCGTGGCTTTATAAGGTCGGCGTTCCCAAAAATGATACTCCCTGTCCGACTGCGTGCTCCGATACTTTTCAAGTTCGGCTGGGAAATGTTCCAGAAGATTAAACTTAATCTTCTGTGCCGTGAACTTAAGAAACTGTTGCTGAATGCTTTTGTCTATCCATGCATCTTGTTTTCTCCAAAGTATATGAATATGATTAGGCATAATTACATATCCGTACAACCATATCCTTTTCTCCTTTACTAAAAAATTTAAGCTCTCCATTACAATCCCCTTATGTGCAGCCTCCGCAAGTAACGGTTGCCAGTTTAGGCAGGTTGCTGTGAAGAATTCAAGGCCAGGATGCATAAGTTAATAAAGCAGCGGGTAACTTACGAGTAAAATAGTGATTGTAAAGATAATAAGTGGCGGTTAAAGAGGCGGTATGGTGACAACACCAACCGCAGGAGGAATTATTCTGTTTCGTGGAGACACGAACCAGGGCAGAGGATAAAAAAAAGTCCTGCTGAAATCTTTAGCAGGACTTTTTTGGTCTTTAATTAAAATAAAGTTCTTTGAAATATTTGATATGACTATAAAATATGAATGTTATCCAAAAATTTTCTTTGCGTATAAGACCTTTGGACACTAAGCGATAACCATCAACTAATGGCCGATACAGTAGAAAATAAGCTAAAAGATAAACTGCGCCTGTTATTGGATCTTTTTGCAATAATAAAAACATCGCAGGTATAGGGAAAAGAATAACCGCGTAAAAGACTGTTAGATTCTTCATGATTTTAAGGTTTATAGACAATTCAAGCCCACGCAACGAGCTGCAATTAAAGCTGTGGTATGTGGGACAAAAGCAGAAAAAAATTTTCTCATAATAACTGGTTTTTTGGTTAATATTGACAATGATAATAATTAATTCATTAACGAAGAATAAATTTATAGATGGTCCATGTATGAGTTAACATTTCATTCTTTAAACCTGATAAATAGTACTTTGCAGAGGAATAACTGTAATCTTCAGGGAGCGCACACAGGCCGGTTTTAACCGGATTCGGCATGTGGTCGGTGTTGTCACCGCACCACACTTAATCTTTCCAGTATAATCATTCAACCCCGTTCAGCAGGGTCCAAGAATTTACATTTGGCTGGTTCAGATTGAACAAGTAGCAATAACACTCTTCTTACTGTGTACTAATTGACTGTTATTAGCTCACAGTTCTCAGACTATCTAATCATTTGTCCTTTTATGTTTAACAAAATACAATAATAACTTCATCGCAATAACACCATGGTTAATCAGGTTAGGTATCAGCCCATAATGCCTTGAAAATATTTCAAATCGCTCCTTCAGGCTTTCACGGTGTTTTTTCTTTGACATTCCTCCAACCAGGTATTTTGCCAGACATTGATATGTATTTACCACTTTAGTAGCTTTTTCAAGTGCCTTAAGTATCCAGTCTATATCTGAACTTAGCTGATAATGCAGGTCATACGGTTCAGTAATTGCAAGTCGTACGTAAATTGCCTGATGACTAACACACATCCCATACTTAAAACTGGCTTTTGTAAGTGTTTCAGGTGCTTTATGACGTCGCTGGCCTAAACTATTCCAGGCATCATCATACATTTCTGTTTCACCGTAATAAATATCAGCTCCGGGTGCAGAAGAAAAAACGTTATGTACAGTATCTGTGTCATAAATCTCGTCACCTGAGTTCATAAATAGTACATAATCACCTGACGCTAATGCAAGTCCTTTATTCATGGCATCATAAATACCTTTATCCTTTTCAATAATCAGTTTGCCCAGGCGGCGTTCGTATTTTTTTAAAATATCAATGGTACCGTCAGAAGAATTTCCGTCAATAATTATGTATTCAATATGAGGATAGGTTTGATTTAGTACAGACAGTATAGTGCGCTCTATGTCCCGGACATTATTATAAACTACCGTAACAACGCTCAGTACAGGATTACTCATTAGTTTTTACGAGCCTTTTGTATAAGTTAATATGTTTTTCAGCAATTATATCATAACTGAAATTTTCAGCAATTTTTTTTCTGGCATTCAAAGCAAGGGTTTCACCCTGATAGTCAATAACAAACTGTATTCCCCGGGCGAGATCTTCTACGGACATGAACTGAGCTAAATATCCATTCTGTTTATGTTCAACCATGTCACTGATGCCACCGGAATTAAAAGCAACAACGGGTGTAGAGCAGGACAAAGCTTCCATTACCATATTGGGAAGATTATCTTCTAACGAAGGTAATACAAATACGTCTGCAAGGCTATAAATCTCTGCAAGGTCAGTTTCTGATTTAATAATAGGAAGGCTAATAACAGGAAACGGGATTTGGGTAAAATCAAAACCTTTACTTTTTCCGAAAATCACTAACTGTATATTCTTATTTGCGATTTCTGATGAGTTTTTTAGCACGTTAAGAGCTTCAATAAGGTATTTTATTCCCTTTCGTGTGTGGTTAATGTTTGCAGCACCAAATAAAATCACTTTGGTATTTTCAGGAATATTCCACTTCCTACGGGAAGCCATTTTATCCTGCAAAGAAAAGGTATGGATATTTATGGCATTAGGAATAGTTATGATCTCAAAACCTTGCAGTAGGGAACTTTTTTGAGCCATCTCGCGCATCCAGTTACTGCAAGCCACAAAAGTTATATTCTTATTGCGGTTATAAACGTCATGTTTTTTATGCCAGCCGGTATAAGATATGTCCTGCGGGTGAGGATGTTTAAGAAAATGACAATTGCCGCATTGTGCTATAAATTTCTGACTGACACCTGAATAATGGCATCCGCCTGTAAATGGCCACATATCATGCAATGTCCAAACCACGGGTTTATTTAACCCAAGAAGCTTATCCAGGTTATTTAATGATAAAAAACCGCCGTTTATCCAGTGCAAATGCAGTATATCAGCGTTTGTAACAGATGGCTTATCAACAATATCAGTCCCTGCATTCGCGGTAGAAAAAGCAAAACGTACTGATTTATCCTGTTCCTTTAAAATGAAAGATAACCGCTCATAAAAGAAATTGTATTCTGAGTGTATTTTATCAAAAGTGCTTTGAATGGTGCTTTTGATTTTTTCTTCGTGTGAAGTTTTATCCTGCACAAGCATGCTTACATCAACCTGATTAGAATCTAATGCCTTAAAAAGACGAAGACAGGCCATAGCTGCACCACCTCCCGCGTCGTCTCTATTAATCAGTGTTACTTTCATTCGTGCAGTTACAGCAATAATAGTATAAATATGCTTTTATTGCGTGACATGGATTTAGAAAATTTAGCAAATATAATCCGCAAAAAGATTAACTATATTCGGGGCTAAATCAGCTTACAGATATGTTTTCGTATCTATTTCAGGATTGGAGCGCTAATCGCGGGAATATTAAAGGCCAGCTTGTTCTTTTTTCTTTCAGACTGGCGCAACTGCTGAGCAGGCACCTGATAGTTAAAATACTTTTTTTCTGGTACCTGGTGCTGTATCATATTATGGTGGAATGGATATTAGGCATTGAAATTCCCCGGAAGATGCAGGCAGGAAAGGGATTAATTATTTATCACGGGCAATCGCTGGTCATAAACCAGGATGTACAGATTGGTGAGAACTGTACACTTAGAAATTCTACAACAATAGGTCATAAATTGCTCGCGGATGGAAGCTTAAGTCCATGTCCGATAATTGGTAATCATGTGGATATCGGTGCCAATGTGTGCATTATTGGTGCGATTACTATTGGTGATCATGTAAAGATCGGTGCAGGCTCAGTAGTGGTTAAGGATGTTCCTTCGAATTGTATTGTGGCAGGCAACCCGGCAAGAGTTCTGCCAGCTAAACCATCTTCCGGCATCTGAGTAATGAGTGAGCATTTAACTGACCGTAACTTTTGGGAATCGTTCTGGAGATCGAAAAAAGATCTCATATTTCCCGTCAAAAAGGATTATGTGTTTGGAGATATACTGGCTGTAAAGTCAAAGGAGGTCCATGCAAAAACAGCTATTGAACTTGGTGGTTTTCCCGGCTATTACAGCATATATTTTAAAAAGCACTTGAACCTTGATACTACCTTATTTGATTATTTCATCTCAAAGGATATTATTAATGAGTTGCTTATGGCTAACCAGCTAAATGTGAATGATATCCATATCATTGAAGCCGACCTGTTTAATTTTCAGCCGGATCAGCAATATGATATGGTTTCTTCTTTCGGATTAATAGAGCATTTTGGTGATACTAAAGATATAATTTCCCGGCATGTTCAATTCTTAAAGCCGGGAGGCATGTTATTTATTACCCTGCCTAATTTCAGATCTGTTAATGGCTGGGTTCAGAAAACGTTTGACAGAAGTAATTACGACAAGCATAATATCCGGTCGATGGATCCTCAATTTCTTTCATCAATAGCCCATGAACTGGGCCTTAAAGAAGTAAAGGCATATTACCACGGAGGTTTTAGTGTCTGGCTGGAAAATCAGAAGCAGCATACACCACTTACGCGGACTCTTGTGAAGTTGTTATGGTATGCAGGTAAAATACCCACAAAGCTTTTTGGTTTTGAATCAAGGATGTTGTCGCCGTATATTATCTTACTGGGGAAACGGTGATATTTAACATTATGGCTGATAATCAATAGGTTATTAATAACATGTTGTTGTATTTTCGAAAAGGAATATCCCCTTTTTTAGAGATATCTTTTATCAATTATATGATTTATCTTGGGATGCTTATAGGAATTTAAAGTATGCCGCCTGCGCAGTTAAGAATTTTGATAGTTATTGATCAGGACTTGTTTTCCCATGAAGGATGCCCGCTGGGTTATAAAGTATCTTCAGTATTATCGTAGACCAATACTATACTCCAATAGACTAACTTAATAACAAAATAACAAAGTAAAAGGTTATTTATTTTATATTGTATTGTTACTTGCTCATGTAAGGGGTAGATGCACTAGTATTTCTGATAAAAATAATTGCATCATACATCTTCGACAATTTTTGATAAGTTCCATCTCCACCTTGTGCTTGTTTTTTTTCATCATAAGCACCCCCAATAGAACGCGCATTTAACTTTTGATCAAGGAAATCAGCAATTAATGGATTGGTAGAAGCAGTTTTGAATTCAAGTATAAAATTTGGAATATTTACCTGTTTAAAAATATAATCGCTTGATTTCTTTATTTGAACCTCGGGTATCGTATATATTACTGACTTCCGTTGTTCACCGCTATATGCTTTAAGTTTACCCGAACTAAATCCAAATCCTATAACATAAAAATCATTTTGAAATCGTTGTTTTGTATTAACCCCCTAAAAGGCTGGACTAAATTATAAAAACAATTTAGAACCATTAAATTAGGGAATTATGAAAAAAGAAAGAAGATCCTTCAGTCCTGAAGATCGTCTGGCTCTCCTTCAGGAAGGCGATCGTGAAGG
>DATLXK010000051.1:0-32459 GCA_035575925.1 Sphingobacteriaceae bacterium | reverse complement strand
TTTAATGACCTATCTTGATCTGTTTAAATTCCTGAAAAACCCGGATGGTCACTGGGGCGATTTGAACAATATCAATCAAGAACAATTATCCCTGTTTCAGACATAGGGGGAGGTTCTTTTACCAAAATCTAAAAATCATCTGTCTAATAGGACACGGCCTTCGTTTTTTATAACTTTATTCTTTTACCGGACAGCAATGATTATAAATATATCCTTTTTATTACCAGTATCTTAGAGTTAATAAATAACTCAAATTATGCGATCTCTAACTTTCTTTCCGTGGGTTTTATTTCTGATGCCTTTAGATAATATTATCAGACAAACTGAAAGACCATTTACTATTCACGAAAAAAGCCAATTTATTTCTAAAAGTGAAATAAAAAAAGCGGTAAAAGGAACTGGAAATTCTATACAAATAGAGGTTTCGAATATTTCTGGTGGTACCGGAACTTTTAGAGGGGAGATACTACCGCCAGCAGAGATTTCAAGCATTGACGTTCTGAGAGGAAGCTATCCACAAAAGACAAATGTTGTTAAAAATGGCAGAGGTCAAAAGATACAGTTAAATGAAGTAATTTATCCTTTCAGAGCACGTTTTACCATCAATGGGGAACTTTTTGATGTTGAAATTACAGACCCAGGTTCCTGGAAAATAAATTTAGTTTTAATGCAGTAGAGTATTAAATGGCTGGTTTTATAAAATATTAAAAATGGTGAAGGATCCCCTGTTAAAGAAAAGATTAAAGTCTGGTGTAATGCGAATAAAGGGCTCACTTATGGTTTTGATTGTTTTCAGCGTTTGCATTTTTATATTATCAGCATCTGGCAAACACCAATTAAACATGCAGGATCCATGGAAGGCTCCCGCATGTGCAGATAGCTTAATAAATCCTTACATGATAGAACCACTTACCCTTCCTCTTGGTGAAGAAATATATAATTTGTACTGTTCGTCATGCCATGGTGACAAGGGATTAGGTAATGGTTCTGCTGGAAATTCCCTTAAAATAAAGTCTGCAAACTTTCATGATAAGGATATTCAAAATCAAAGCGATGGTGCTTTATACTGGAAATTAACAAAAGGAAGAGGAAGTAGTATGCCCTCCTTTAAAGAAGTATTAACTGATGAACAGCGATGGCAATTGGTGGCCTATATCCGAGATATGACCAAACCATTTTGTAAACAACAAAATCCATTTAAAACTAACTTTAATAGATAGTAATTAAGAAACAACCCGATTAATTACCGGGATCGTTATAATTACTGATATTATATCCCTTGATTAGCATGCTCAACATTTAAAACAGAACTTGCAGATTGTGCTTCAACCCGCGATACATTAGTATAAACCGGCATAAATGTTTCGGCACTACTTAATGCCATATCCAATTCATATTGAGATGGATATGGTGTTTCAACTAAACTATTTTCTGGTATATTCGGATAGCTTTCGGCATAGGTTTGTATTTTATTAGGAGCGATTCGCCTGTAAATAAATGCCCGGTGTATATCGTCAGGATGTTTCAATCCTGCAGCACCAATAAGCTGAATGGCACTGAACAGTGTTAGTTTATGAAAATTAAATACCCGCACTTTTTTATCCGCTACAACCAGCCCCTGGGTCAGGTCTGGATTTTGAGTTGCTACACCAGTTGGACACGTATTACTATTACATTCCAGTGCCTGAATACATCCTAACGCAAACATCATTCCACGCGCTGAATTACACATATCAGCACCTAAAGCAAAATTTTTCACCATATCAAACCCGGTAGCAATTTTACCTGAAGCTATAATCTTTATATGCCGTTTAAGTCCGAAGCCGTGCAAAACGTCGTAAACAAAAGCAACAGCATCCCTTAATGGCATTCCTACCGAGTTTGAGAACTCCTGAGGAGCCGCACCTGTACCTCCTTCTCCCCCATCTACAGTAATAAAATCAGCATAGATCCCAGTATGTTTCATTGCTTTACAAATGGCCATAAATTCACTTTTATTGCCTATGCATAACTTAAACCCTATCGGTTTGCCACCTGATAGCTTCCTAAGTTTGTTTATAAATTCCACCATTTGCAATGGTGTTGAGAACTCTGTATGTGCAGGTGGGGAAATGACATCTTTTCCGGGTTCTACAAGTCTGATCCGGGCAATTTCGGACGTAACTTTTCTGGCCGGCAAAATACCACCATGACCTGGCTTCGCACCTTGTGAAACTTTAATTTCTATCATTCTAACCTGCGGAAGGATAGCACGTTTTTCAAAAGCATCATAATCGAAAGTGCCATCCGTATGCCTGCAACTAAAATACCCGGTACCAATCTGCCATATTATGTCCCCGCCAGGTTGCAAATGATAATCGCTTAATCCACCTTCTCCGGTATTATGGGCAAAATTACCAAGTTTAGCACCCCCGTTTAGGGCTAGAACTGCATTCTCACTAAGCGAACCAAAACTCATAGCCGAAATATTAAAAATACTGGCAGAATAAGGTTTGGTACAAGCCGGACTTCCTACTAACACTCTTGGATCCTGATCCAAATCTTCCGGATGAACTGCGGAAATACTATGATTTAACCACTCATAGCCACTTTCATAAACATCTAGTTGAGTACCGAAAGGTATCGTATCATCAACCGCTTTCGCACGCTGATAAATTAATGACCTGTTTAATCGGTTAAAAGGTTTACCACTGGTATCGCTTTCAATAAAGTACTGGTATATTTTAGGGCGCAGGTCTTCCATAAAAAACCGCAACCGGCCTGCTAGCGGGAAGTTTCTTGAAATACTATGGCGTGTTTGCACCATATCGTATACACCCATAATCACCAGGGGAAGTATAATTATCATTGCCCATAAAATAGGCTGCCATAGTATACTTACCAGCAGTACAGTAAGCAACATAGCTATTGATAAAATAATAAAAGCTTTCCTCATGCAGGTTGTTTGTTAAGATCAGCAGGTAAAATAGTAAAAAAAGATTCTTATAAAGTCACAATGAATGATAATATCTTTTTAACAAAGCTTGTTTTCAGAAAAATGGTTGTATCCCGACCATTTCTTCAATATTTCCAGTGAGCATATCGTATTCAAAGTAAGGTAGTAAATTGATTTACAAGATATTGTAAATAAACAGCGGGTCCGGAATAACCCGGACCCGCTATAAAAATTGACATAAGTCGTTAATTTATTTCTTTTTGGGGCTGCTTTGACTCTCCTTTTTTGGAGCTTGCTTCTTTCCCTGTACATCCGAATTAACATTTCCTTTGTTTACGGTAGCTTGTTTATTGTCAGTTTGGTAAGACATCTGGCCCCCACTGTTTGAAACACCTCTTTGCTTTAGGTTTTCTTTAGTTGACTTAAATGCCCTGTCTGAAGTTGTACCGCCTTGCGATCCATCCTGCGGCTTTTCCTGCCCTGGTTGATTGGTATTTTTCATAGTTATATAGCTTAGATAATATTAATATTAAAAGAACTGGCCAGCATTTTTTGTTTTAACTTTATATTCAGTTCATACCTTTTCTCTTATGCTCCAAAGCAAATGTTTATATAAGAACATTTAAACAAGAAAAAGAAGTGAAAGACAGATAACAGGGGATTAATTATATCTCCTTCTTAACTTAGAAATTGCTGATCGTAAGCGGGTTTTAATTGTGCCTAAAGGTAAGTTTAAAGCTTCGGCTACTTCAGTATGGGTATAGCCTTGAAAGTACATCAAATCCAGAACCAATCTGTATTTTGGCTCTAACGCATTAATTAATTGTTGAAGATCTATGGTTTCGATATTTATTGAAAAGTTTCTTTCAGAATTAATTAATTCAACCCTTTCATCAATTGAATCTGAAATCAATGACTTTTTAAAATTTTTGGTCCGTAACATATCTATTGCCAGGTTTCTTGCAATATTAACTATCCAGGTAAAAAACCTGCCTTTAGTAATCTCATAAGATTGGCATCGATCACAAATTCTAACAAATGTATCCTGTAATACTTCTTCAGCAATTTCCTGATTTTTTATTATCCGGAATATAACACCATACAGACTGGCAGAATACATATGATATAATGCTTCATAGCCTGACCGTCGCTTATTAATCAAATTATCTATAAGTATTTCTTCGGGAAGGATTACAACTTTTAATTTTCCATCACCTGACCGGGTGTCACTTTGCTTATCACTATTAACTGCGTGATGATATTTGCACTCGGAAACAGGGATATAAAAAAGTTGCATGTTTGTAGATGATAACTTAATAACCTGCACATTACATATTTGTTTCATAAATAAGAGGTGCGACTCCAAACTCTTTAATTCAGTTTCTGATTAGACATAGTGGGATTTTTGGATCTATTACATATCTAAAACCTAACTATTTATTCTTCGTTATACTTAATATTTATTTTTAAATAATAACTCCCGATTAAGATGGAACCTTTTGAAGTACTGTATAAGAAAAGAAAATACACCATAATACCCAGTAATAAAAACAAGCCTGGTAGAAGATTTTATTTTAAAATACTCAAAGATGATGTTGAAGTTGGACAACTCCGTCAACAGGATGATGAAAATTGCTGCTGGGAAGTAAGCGACGGATTAATGAGTGCTAATGAGGTGGATTTTCTTTCTGAAACCATACAGACTAAATACTTATAAGCTTCATTTTATATGTAAATTATTCAAAATAAATTTTCTAAAACCATTCCAGTCAGGTTTAAAAAATAATCACCTGTGGGCGTTTATTTTGGAAAGCTGTAATAACACAACCACTTAATTTAATAATCAATTTCCCAACAGCATAAGGATTACCTACACCTAGATCCAATAATGGCATTTGCTATGAGAAGTAATGCCATAGCATGGCCGACCCCATATTCCAAATCATTTCATCTGGCTAATTTTTATGCTTAAAACATCCAAAGGATCTTTTGGCTACGTATGTCTATGAAATAGCACTTACTACATCATACTTATCTTAAATATATACTATCATGAACAAAACAGAAAAAGTCAAAGAACCTGATCAAAGCGGTGAGCATGATAATTTTCTTGATGAGCCGTTTCAACGAAGATCATTCTTAAAATTTGCTGGGGCCGGAATAGCCTCTGCCGCATTAGTATCTGCAGGTTGTAAAACCCCAATGATTACCGCATCGGGTATAAATTTAGGAAATGGTGATTTCGGAATTCTTAATATGGCATATGCACTAGAGCAAATGGAAGCAGCTTTTTATAGCAAGGTAGCTGCAAACTTTTATCCCGGAGCTACAGCAATAGAAAAGGAATTCCTAACAGATATCCGGAACAACGAAATTGCCCACCGCGAATGGTTTAAAAATGTTTTAGGACCCAAAGGCATCCCCGCCCTAGAATTTAATTTCTCATCAATAAATTTTAATAACCGCGAAAGTGTATTACGGACAGGCAAAGAAATTGAAGATACGGGTGTATCTGCCTACAATGGTGCAGGGCCCCTCCTTAAGCTAAGTCCCTTTTTAATGTTAGCAGGTAAAATTGTTTCGGTTGAAGCACGGCATGTGGCAACCATTCGTAATTTACTAAACTACGGCGACTTTGCAGGTAGTGATGTTATTGATTCTAACGGGCTGGACCGTGCTCGTATGCCATTGGAAGTTTTAGAACTTACAGGCAAGTTTTTCAAAACAAGATTGATCGGCAATGATTTACCAACCTCTTAATACTACAGGCTATGAATATTATAAATGTAATTGAAGAAATCGAAAAAGTGGATAATGATGTTAGCGAACGTTTAAGTCCGAGAAGAAAGGCTATTAAAAACTTTCTTAACATAGGTTCTAAAATTGCCCTTTCGGCAGTACCACTTGCTTTAGGAGGTCTGTTTAAAAAAGCATACGGACAACAACTCCCTGATAAAATATTGGAAGTGCTCAATTTTGCATTAACCCTTGAGCATTTAGAGCATCGCTTTTATCAAACGGCTATTAATACTCCTAAACTCATACCATCTGGTAAGGATAATATTATTGTTATACGTGATCATGAAAGATCACACGTAAAGTTTTTGCAAAACACTATTACCTCATCTGGTGGAACCCCGGTTGCCGAGGCAAAATACGACTTTACAGGAAAAGGGATGTTCCCAAACGTGTTTTCGGATTATAAAGAGTTTTTAACTGTGGCCCAGGCATTTGAGGATACCGGCGTTAGTGCCTACAAAGGGCGGGCGGGCGACCTGATGAAATCAAATGCAATTTTAAAAGCTGCATTACAGATCCATTCTACAGAAGCCCGGCATGCGGCCCATATACGTTTCGCACGGCGGTTAGCCGGATATGATCCAGTTATAAAGCCGTGGATAGTTGGAAATGACAATACTTCCGGCACACCATTGGGTCCAATTTATAAAGAGGAAGACGACAATACCCAGGCATTAATCAAACTTACAAATATTAATGGTTTTGATCTGGGCCATGGTGATACAGCCAGCTTTGATGAACCTTTAGAAAAAGGTGAAGTGATGAAGATCGTAGCTCCGTTCTTTGCCTCATAATATTTATTATTTATATTTTTAGAGGTGCTGAGAAGCACCCTCTATTTTTTTGACCCTTATATTGAACCGCATCCCCGTCAGAAATAAATCGTGCATTAAAATGCATAATTATTTCTTTACCGAGTTTTTACCGGCTCATAATCGACAGAAGTAAAGACATACGAGTATTAATTAGAAAATTTTTGTATGTTACACCGTCTGCGGTGACCTAAATGGAGTGCCGGAAACAGGTAACAAATATGAAAATACAGATTTCGGTACTACTGTTAACTTTTACCATCAGCTTTGCGTCGGCACAAAAATCATCCCGGGAGATGCTTTATCAAAAAACTCATGCGCAGATAATAGATATATTAGCTGCCTCCCCAGCTCTAAGCGGTTTTATGGCCATCGATTTAACCAGTGGTGAAAAATTTTCCTATAATCCTGATGTAGTTTTTACCCAGGCGAGTGCAATTAAAATTCCAATTTTAATGGAAGTATATAAACAGGCACATGATAAGAAATTTTCACTTAATGATGTAAGGAAAATTGAAAGTGCCAATATTGTAGGTGGTTCAGGGGTGTTGAATACTTTTACAGATCCATCATCCTTAACTATCCGGAATATAGCTACTTTAATGATTGTGCTCAGCGATAATACAGCCACCAATGCACTCATAGACCTGGTGGGCCTTGCGGCTATAAATACCACTCTTAAATCTTTAGGAATGAAAGATACCCGCGTACAGCGTAAAATGATTGATCAGGCTGCCTCAGGCAGGGGTGATGAAAATATTTCTACTCCTGCTGAAGCAGCAAGGCTATTACAAATGCTTTATAAGGGAGAATTTATTGATAAGACAACATCATCCGAAATAATATCCATTCTGAAAAAGAACGGCAGAGAAGGCAGCCGCATTGCTGCCGGGATACCCGAAAATGTACCTGTTGCATTTAAACCCGGCGGACTGAACGGAGTCTCTACGGAATGGACCATTGTATTATTAAAAGAAAGACCTTACGCTGTTGCTATTATGGAGAACTATAAGATCTTAGGACAACCAGACCGGACGATGGAAAAAGTGTCCGCTATTTTATATCAGTATTTCTGGAGATTGGGTAATGCTACCCGCTATGGCGCCTATGTGGATCCATCACTGATTAAATAATAAGTTCTATGCATATAAAAACCGCTGTTACTATCAACTCGATATGATCAAATTAATAATTTTTAAAATTACTTTTTTAGCAGTCTTATTATTTTCTGCTTTTCATTCGCCATCAATAAGAATTCTCGATAACCCAATAGTTTGGGATTCGCTAAGAAAACAACTTTCCCTGGAATACCTGGAACAACGGCATGGCATTAAGAAAAACTCACCATATATACAGCCTAAAATGATTGTACTTCACTGGACCGCCATCCCTACTCTGGAACAATCCTTTAAGGCAATGAACCCAACCCTTTTACCAGGTTCAAGAAAAGGTCTGGCATCAGCAAGCAGTTTAAATGTTTCGTCACAATTTTTGATAGACCGCGACGGCACTATTTATCGGCAGCTGCCTGATACGGCTTTCGCACGTCACGTTATTGGTCTGAATTATTGTGCCATTGGCATTGAAAATGTGGGTGGTGGTGAAAAATATCCGTTGACGAAAGATCAGTTAAAGGCTAATGAAAAGCTTATAAGGTATCTTAAAGATCGGTACGATATTGAATATCTTATCGGCCATTCCGAATACAGAAAATTTGAAGGCCATCCTTTATGGAAAGAAGCTGATACAGGCTATCGTACTACTAAAACGGATCCGGGAAAGGATTTTATGACAAAGATCAGAAAAAGAACAAAAAATCTGGGCCTGAAAGGTGCTCCGGAATTCAATTAATTAAGTATGAACATCACATTTTTCACGACATTCTTAAGTTTCATATTCTCGTTTTATCCTGCTTTCAGCCAGCCTGAAACAACTCCGGGGCTTCATTCAGCCAATGTAATGCACAATGGAATTGAAAGAAAATATATGTATTATATACCGGGTAATTACAGCCAGACATCAAAATCACCTGTGGTATTTTTCCTGCATGGAATGGGGAATAATGCGCAGGGGGCAGTGAATGTGCTTGGAAGTCAGTACCATGCCCGGGCCGAGCGTGATAACGCTATAGTAGTATATCCGGAGGCAATTTCAAAACACTGGAATGACAGGCTGGGTCGAAGTTATCCGCTAACTGATTCTATTGATGATGAAGGTTTTATATCTATGCTGATAGACCGCTTTGTTAATGATTTTAAAGGCGATAAACGCAGGGTTTATATTTCAGGCAGCTCTAACGGGGGAATGATGGCTTATCGGCTAAGCAGTGTAATACCGCAAAAAATAGCGGCGATGGCTCCCTTTATATCATCTATAAGTGCGAGTATGGCTCGAGAGTTCACTGCTGCTCCACCTATACCGGTTATTATAACAAACGGTACTGCCGATCCTTTCATCCGTTGGTCCGGAGAGTCGGTATCATCCTCATTAATTTCAGGTGATGATAATGTTAACTACTGGAAGAAAAGGAACCGCGTTAAAAATATGCCCCGGGTAACTATTCTTCCTGATATTTGTACTGAAGACAAATCGACCGTAGAGAAACATCACTTCAAAGGAAAATATGACGTAATATTATATAAAATAATAAACGGGGGGCATCAGCACCCTACTTTACCCACAGGTAACGCGCCCGCTACACCCGGAAAAAACTGCGATTATAACTCCTTTGAAACGGTGTGGGATTTCATGCTTTCATATAAAAAATAATGACTTGGAAATCTTGGGATTACCCTTATTCGTTTTACTGCATGCATCACAAATAATTTAGTTATCCGCCCCGCATTTCCAAAATAATAAAATATAACTCTGATCCGATCATCTAATTTATATCAATGTGGGATATCTTCCCTTAGATCAAAAACATTTGTTTTATTTAAATACATATCGTAATATTGCGATATAAATGGGAGCCACTAAAACGGAAATTTTTACTGAAGAACAAAATCGGCTGGCCGTTATGCTTAAAGCACTGGCTCACCCTGCCCGTATTGCTATTTTGCAACGTATTATGGTAGCAAACACCTGTATTTGCGGTAATTTAGTGGGTGAACTGGGTTTAGCTCAGGCTACTATTTCTCAACATTTAAAAGAATTGAAAAATGCAGGGCTGATACAAGGTTCCATTGAGGGCGCAAGCATCTGTTACTGTATAGATCCGAAAGCCTGGAAATTGCTGCAGCAGGAACTAAATATTTTTGTAGGATCTTATAAAGAACAGCAGAACTGCTGTTAAAAAAATTTAATCTCAACCATCGCAATATTACAATATATTATTATCATGGAAAATACACAGCTAATTAATTGGAAGGACTTTAAAGAGACGTTATTTAAAAATCCTGGGCTAAATCTGCAGTTCCAATATGCGGAAAACCAATATGTAGATGCGTCTTATCACATAACCGAGATCAAGCAAGCCCCGGTGGTATCAGTAGATTGTGGCGGGGTTAAAAATAGCTGGACAGAGGTTATTGTTCAATTATGGGTACCGGAATCAAAACAGCAGGAACGCGCTATGAAAGTAAGTAAAGCAATATCCATTATTGATGTGGTAGAAAAATTGCTTCCATTGAACCCGCTTGCAATGGTAAAAATTGAATTTGGCAACTCACAATTTGATACCCGCCAGATGCTTCCGGGAGCTATTCTGATTAATGATGAGGATATGGTAATAGATCTGCGTCCGGATACTGTACAATGCAAAGCAATAGATCGCGGTGGAAGCTGCGGAACTAACGAAACGGGTGAAGAATGCTGCACACCCGAAAATGATGCAAAACCGAAAATTGAAATGAAAAACCTGGCCGCAAGCTGTTGTGAACCCGGCTCTGGATGTTGTTAAATTGGGGCTTGTGGAGATTATAGATATCCGGTTTGAACACTGGGAGCAAATCAAAACCATTTACACGCAAGGGATAGCTACCGGGAATGCTACTTTTCAAGCTGAACCTCCTGATTGGGAAGAATGGAACAGTTCACACCTTGCAAACTGCCGGATCGTGGCTGTTGAAAATGGAAAAGTTTGTGGATGGGCTGCACTTTCCCCGGTTTCCAGCAGGTGTGTTTACTCGGGCGTTGCCGAAGTAAGTATTTACGTTGGTAAGGATCACAGAGGCAAGCAAGTCGGCAGTCATCTTTTGCAACAGCTGATTTCCATGAGTGAAGAAGCAGGCCTATGGACACTCCAGGCCGGTATTTTTCCTGAAAACAAAAGCAGCCTGCGCTTACATGAAAAACTGGGTTTCCGCTTAATTGGTTACCAGGAAAAAGTAGGCAAGATGAATAATATATGGAGAAATGTAAACCTGCTGGAACGGCGCAGCAAAACAACGGGAACTGATTAACAAATAATATACATTAATAAAACAATGGAGAACATTTTAGTACTATGTACAGGCAATAGCTGCAGGAGCCAGCTGGCAGAAGGATATTTAAGGCACTTTGCTAAAGGCAGGGCTAATATTTACAGCGCCGGAGTAGAAACACATGGAGTTAATCCAAAGGCTGTTCAAATAATGGCAGATGATCATATTGATATTTCCGCTCATACCTCGAATCATGTGGACGAGTATACCGATGTACCGTTTGATTATATCATAACCGTTTGTGACCACGCTAAAGAGCGCTGCCCTTATTTTCCAATCAAGGCAGCGCGTTTTCATCAAAACTTTCCTGATCCGGCCAAAGCAAAAGGCAACGATAAAGAAATTATGGATGAGTTTAGAAGGGTTCGTGATATGATCAAAACGTTTTCTACCGATTTCATTAAACAACATATACAATAAGGACTGCATAAGCGCAACAAATTGTTACCTGGTCTATATAAATGGGCGACGAAAAAGACAAACCAGCACTTCTTTTGTAATCAGCTGCAATATAGTTTATGATCTTAGAAGTCCCATAATCAACTGTTTTGTGAGACAGCATTAGACTAAATCGGTTCTCTAAATTAATCCCAGTTCTTTTTCAAGCACTTCTAAAAACTGGACTTTAGTTAACGGTTTTATTAAATATCCTTTAAGTTTGGGGTAAGATGCATATTTGTCCTGATCTAACTTACTGGATGATGATGTAGATATATATATAGTTATCAACTCTTTTTTAAAAGTGATGGAAGTAATTTCCTCTAAAAACTGCCATCCGTCCATATAGGGCATATTTAAATCCAGAAACACCAGGTCCGGAATTTTTTCAGAAACATCTTTATTTTCATCAAAATATTCAAAAGCTCTTTCCCCATCGGGAAACTGTAAAATATGCTCAACTAATTGGGTTGACTCTATTAATTTTTTAGCATATAATTGAAAAACTACATCATCATCTACAATACAAACCAAAGAAATCTGTGACATTCTATAATGTTATAATAAAAATTGTTCCTAATTCGTGTTCACTTTCTACGGAAATTGACCCCCCGAAGGTTTCAATTTGCGTCTTTGTCATAAATAATCCCACACCCCTGCTGTCAAACCCTCTGTGAAAAACTTTATTTAATTTAAACACGTTGTCCCCGTGTTTTTTTAAGTCAATACCCAAGCCGTTATCTTTAAATATTAACACTGTTTTACCCAGGTGCTGATTTGAACTAATTTCGATAAAAGGAGGTACGTCCGGCTTCTTATATTTTATTGAGTTGCTGATCAAATTATAAAAAATGCTTTTTAAGTGAATTTTTGGAAACCGGATATTTTCTGTTCTTAAATCAGTAAAAATTATAGCTCCGGAAGAAACAATTTGCCCTTTAAGCATACCCTCTACCTCAGTTATAATTTCCTGTAGATTACAAATATCGAAGTCCATATCTTTACTGAAACCCAGATCATCAGATCTGTACAATATACAACCATCCGTGAAAGTCTGACCATTGACCACAATTCCAGCGTGCAGGCCAGTTTTTAGTCCTTAAAATATTAGAGAAAAAATCCGACACCTGTTCCGGGAAGCTCATCAAATCAGTTAGCGTGTAAGTATACTATCGTGGTAAATAATCAATAGTTTATAATTCACATGGAAGCATTGAGCGAAGAATACTTCCATATAATGAGCAGCGTAAACAACAAGTATGCACAGGGTTTAAAGTTATTTTAAAGCCTAAGTTACGTATTTTTGTTTATACAGCACATTCTATTTAATATAATTACAGCGATTTCTATATTAAGATTTTTTAGCTCTGTAAATCAGCTATTAAGCTTTATAATAATTTATTTTTTTCAACCAGTTAGTATGGCACTCCTGTATTAGCGGTAACTTTTCTGGCGTTAAGTAACGCCCATATCTATCACCGGAAAGGTGGCCTCAGTTTTAAAGACAGTCGCTTGATAGGTTTGTGCAGATGACAACAGGCAATAGCTAGTCAGCGTGGCAGTTATAACAAACTTAAACAGGGTGTTGAGCATGGAAATAATTCATATTTACACATTTTAAGCTTCCTAAACTAATCTGTTTGCCAATCTCAGATCAGGATTTTGTTACAACAGGATGGCCGGATGTCTTTTACGGTTATGGCCGAAAAATTAGGCGTTTCAATCAGTACAGTCAGAACCAGAGTAACCAAACTGCTGGAGGATAAAACTATTCAGATCGTAGGCCGGGTAAATCCTGAAAAAGTTGGATTCCATGCCTATGCTCATATTAAAATTTCTGTTCGTCCTGCTAATTTAATTGAACAGGTGGCATTAATATTTTTGGCTGGTCCCGCTCAAAACTGCACAACACAATAACAAGAAGTACAAGAAAAGCGTGTTTCATAAATTATGTTCCAGGGAAAGACTTTACATTTTGTTTTGAAATTCCCAAACCATCAATACCTAACTCTACTACATCGCCATTTTTTAAATATACTGGTGGCTTAAATCCTAAACCAACACCAGATGGCGTTCCGGTTGAAATAATATCACCTGGCAGTAATGTCATAAACTGGCTTACATAAGAAACAAGGTATGGAACATTAAAAATTAAATCATCGGTATTTCCATCCTGCATGATTTTACCATTTACTTTAAGCCATAAACGAAGGTTGTTTACATCTTCAATTTCATTTTTAGTTGCCAGAAAAGGTCCTACCGGGGCAAAAGTGTCACATCCTTTACCTTTATCCCACGTGCCTGCACGTTCAAGCTGATATTCACGTTCAGATACATCGTTATGCAAACAATATCCTGCTACATAATCTAAAGCGTCTTTTTCTTCTACATAACTGGCCTTCTTTCCAATTACAAACGCTAACTCTACCTCCCAATCTGTTTTTACGGAATTCTTAGGCATTATGATAGCATCAGTTGGTCCGCTCAATGCTGTGGTTGATTTCATAAATATAATGGGCTCCGTTGGTATTGAAGCGCCTGATTCTACAGCATGTTTGGCATAATTTAAACCAATACATACTATTTTTGATGGACGGGCCACCGGAGGACCCAAACGAATGGTATCATCCACTTTCCCCAAAGTTCCCTTTGCATCATTTAAAAAAGTTTCAAGTCTGTTTAGCCCATCTGTTTCAAAAAATGTTTCGTTATAGTCTTCGCCAAATGCGGAAGTATCATAACGCACATCATCAATTATTACTCCTGTTTTTTCTTTACCAGGATCACCAAATCGTATTAATTTCATTATATTTTAATTTTATCTTTTTGGAAGTTGTACCATTAAATCTTCAACAATTTTTTTAAATGTATCATCTGTGACTGCCTTTTTAAGCAGAACATGTGTCTCTTCACCAGCACGAACGTTACGCCATTGAGCTATTGCCGGAACCATTGAACCACACGCCAACACTATTATACACCACCTTTTGAAGTAATTCATTATACCAATTAGCTTTTTAGTAATTGCGAGTAAAGCCACTGATTAGTTATTTCGTGCTGCTCCGGATAAGCGAAATGGCCTGTATCATGCGCCAGAAGTAATTGCTTGGGTGCAGTAATAACATTAAATGCAGAATATAGCGAGGTTGGGGGACATGTTTCATCATTAAAACCCCAGGAGTAATAACCCGGTATAGTTAATGAGCGGGCAAAGTTTACAACATCGTAATATTTAGACGTTTCAATTTTATCTTTCTTATTATGAACCTGATTTTGCTTTGCAAACATATGTGGCCAACCACCAGCTCTGTTAAACAAATAGCCGGTCATGTCGCTAAGCGCAGAATAGTATGAAACCAAGTATTTCACCCGGTTATCTAAAGACGCAGTTATAATAGAAAGCGCTCCGCCTTGGCTTCCTCCTGTGACCCCCATATTCTTTCCGTCAAACTGTGGAAGCGTTGCAATAAAATCATTAGCCCTTATACAGCCCAGGTAAACACGCTTGTAGTAGTAAGTATTTTTATCGTCAAGCCCAAATGTCATATAACCACTTAAAGCACCAGACCTTAAATTATCATACACTTCAAGCGGCATAGTAACCGGAATACCATGGATACCTATTTCAAAAGTTATAATACCCTTCTCTGCCGCCTCGATAAAACCTGTATAAGGCCTCACACCCGCTCCGGGCACTCTTAAAATAGCAGGATATTTACCTTCTTTTTTTGGAACGCATAATATGCCAAACATTCTTGTACCAACGGCATAATTTTGAAGATTAACATGATAAACATTAACGTTTTCCGTGGACTTTTCAGGTAAAAAAGTCAAGCGGGCATCTAAAGGAATTTTCGAGGAAGCTAATTTAGCTTTATCCCAAAAATCTTTAAAGTCTGGAGGTAAGGTGGTTGTAGGCTGAATTTTAGATGGATCAAAACCTGCAGTAGCTAAACCCCGGTAATCTTTTCCATTAACCGTAGCAACAACAGTACAACGTAAAAATCCCGGAACGGTCATTGTACCTCCACTTATTGTTTTTTTTCCTTCAGATAGTGTTAGGTTATCCTTTTTTAAAGCCTCCATTTTCTCGGGCATAATCTCATAATGCACCTTGACATTTTGTACCGGGTTGCCATTCTGAAGAACAGAAATTGAAAATTTCACCTCCTCGCCGATCTTATATTCCCAGTTAGGATGATCTGGTGCCACAATTACTTTAACTTGCCTTTCTAAAGGTTGAGCTGTAAGCTGGAAATTAATTGCATAAATAAATACCAATAAGAAGGCAAAGTATTTTTTATTAAAACTTGTTTTCATTTTGAATTATTGAATAATAGACCCGAACATCAAATATATATTCGAATGAGTATAAAATATGATACTAAATTTTCTAATTATATTACTTTTAATTCTTAATGAAATATACTTCATCAGAAAGAGAATTCTTAGCTGCTGTTTTTAATTTTTTTGCAAATTTTTCTGACACCTCTTGAGGTTTAAAATTTATTTTTTTTGGAGACTCATCAAATAAAAACCCAAACCATACTAACGATCCTAGATAACATCCGGCCTCACTTGCATGGTTGTAATCAACAACCAGTTTTTTATCCTTATCCCATTTACTGCCAACGTGTAAGGATAAAGCTTCATTCTGCACTTTTGGATAAATAAAACTTGAACTTGTAATAGTTGGGTCTTTTTTAAATGCCCATTTCCGATCTGAAACCACATTCCAGAATGCATCACCGGTTGGAATAACTTTTGCATTTAGCTCCTTAGCAATAGTGTGATAAGCAGCTCTTGATTTCTGCCACATTTCTTTATCAGTTTCTGCCCGTTTTTCACCATCAATTTTTCCAAAGTTTTTAGCATCAGAGCGATAAGCCCAGGTTTGATGAACCACTATTTTGGCATTGGGTTGAATAGCTTTTACATACTCATATAATTTAGATGCATAAGGTTTGTACGTATTAATATCACCTGATAAAAGGGAATATTGCTGAATTGTTACTACATCCCATACTCCGTTTTTCAATAGCGTTTTTAGAGATTTTCCCCCGTATTGTTTTCCCATCGGATCTGCAGGATCATTTTCGTGAGCTTCCACTATTTCCCAGTGTCTTTGCAAAGAACATCCGCCAAGCTCGGCCCTGCCCAACTCCAGATTAAAGCCCTTTTCTTTAGCCAGTTGTGGCAAATAAGTAGCTGCATTTTGCGAAAAGCTATTACCTATTATAAATACTCTTAATTTCTCCTGTTTATGTTGTGAAAATCCCGGGCTTGATATAAAACAGATAATTACCAGGAACAGTGCGCTTTTAAACTTTTTCATAACTTGGTATATAATGTTAATTTGATGGAATAACTTTTATTGGTTTTGTAAGGGTAAAAGACAATGTCAGGATTAGAACGAAAAAAGCAACTGGAATAAATTCTTTCTCAAAATATTAAACTTTATATTGAATTACTTTACCGGGTTTATCAGAGGCTTCAACTTCTGAAAATATTTTTACTGACTTCCCTTCGCCAACCTGAATGGTGTATTTCCCCTTTTCAGAAACTTTATGCTGATACTCATTTCCTTTAGATCTGATCACATTTATAAGTTTATTATTTAGAACTGAAGTAATTTTAATAACCTGATCAGGCTTGTTCAATAGAATCTTTGGAAGAAAATACCTGGTTTCCCTTCCATCGTTATCAGTTTGATTTATAGTTAAAGGCCAGCCTGGAAACTGATCGTTTAAACCTGGTTTATCTTTATTAGCCAGAAAACGATAAGCATCCATTTGTATAGTTCTTAATTTGGTATTGAAGGTTATTAATCCGAAACCCGATGATTTATTTTGAGCTCTTTTATAGCGATTATTATCCTGGTATTTATCTGCAGGGTTGCCAACTGCATATACATAATTTTCATTTCCAAAAACATCTTTATAACAACCGGTATTAGGTAAATTATGCGATGGTCTATCCGTATAAGGTAAATTTTCAAGATCAGGAGCACCCCACCTGATGTAGCCGGTTGAAATGGCCGGGGTACAGAATGTCCATCCGGCATCGCGCTTTTTATCCAAACTGTATTGCACAATAAAAGGCAGATGCTGGTCTCCGTTTATATGAAATACATATCCTTTCCTTATAAGTCTTAGTACCTCGTCCCGTTTAGTTTTTGGCCATCCGTCAGAATCCATATCGCCATGCAAAAACATCTTATTATCTCCATGATGGGTAGAGACATTAGAAAACAGGGTTTGAGATAACAGTACTTTCATATTAGCCCCTGTCCAATCATTTACCCAATGGTCAAGAAAGTTCATTTGTCTTTTGCCCAATAATTCCAGATCAGGGCGTTCAAGCTCATTGGTAGTTAAAGGTTCTTTAATATGATCGATTCTGCCATTACCCTTTCTGACGTTTTGGGGGCCAGACTTAAACATCCTGTCACTAATAATTGCGAAACTGGTTTTACCATAAACTAAGTCTGTATGCCAGGTTGTTATTCCCGAAGTCAGTGGCTCGTTATCAAAAGCATCTGGCATGTGCCCACAATTGGTTTGGTGAACCACATTTATCATTTCCAACGATTGCACATAGCCTCCGCGAGAATCCGGATTGTTTTCCCATTCATCAACAGTAACAAGCTTCCCACCCTCGCCCCACATATTCCCTTGAAAAACGTCGTGATCATCAGGAGTACAAATAGTTGGCCTGTTGCGCATTAAATCACGAAATGCCCATCCAAACATATACCATTTCCCCAAAAAGCTTAATATCGAATCTCCTACAGGTTCTCGTTTTATAGGATACCCTCCGTTCCGTTCATAAAGCTGATCTCCAGAAAAATAAAGCATATCAGGATTATGTTTAGATAGGTTTTTAATTAGCGGGGAATACGGATATCCTCCCCACTCCTGGCAAGTAAGTCCAGCAAAAACCAATGGCCTGTCAAGAGGCTCTTTGCGTATGATTCCTGAATAATAAGATGTTTTCCCTAAATTTTTATAGACAAGTCTATAGTCAATATCCTTTTTTTGCTCCCATTTATCCAGCCTGAAAACCGCAACTTTTGATAATTTATCAATAGTTTGAGTTTGTACTGTTTGCCAGGAATTTACTTTTTTAAGTTGAAGTGAAATGGATTGGTTATCCAGTTGGCCAAGTGGAGGCATTTGTGCAGAAAGCTTAAGAACTCGTTTTGATAAGGTGTGCATAGCCCATAATATCGGCCCAAAGGAATTTTCTGGTTTATCAGTTAATTTTGATCCCTGCATGCTTACGTTACTGAACCAGAACGGTTCTTTAGATGTAACCTCCATATTGTTAGCAATCGCAATTAAACCATCAACATCTTCTTCTAATTTTTCATTTAATTGAATTTTCGAACCTGATAAATTTTTGCATGATAAAACTAAATCGGTTAATGCATTTGTCCTGTTACATGTGAGTTTTAGTTTTATTGCTGACAGGTCAAACCCTAGTGGAAAGTTCAGTTTTTTGTCACCGATAAACAGATAGCCTTTCGCTGAAACTCCTGTGGAAATACCTTTTCCATAATAACATGCAGCCTTAACATCATTATCCAGTGCGTCTTTAATTCCTATTCTGAAACCTGCTGAGCCATCATTTTTAAGACGTGAAGATTTTATTCCCATATCTGATGAAATTTCGAAACTTCCTGGTCCTATACCAATTACGGTTGTTAAAACATTAACCCGCGAATTACTTTCCTTCCCTTTGAATTGAAGCTTGCCATCTTTAATTGTCCAATCTTCCATTGGAATGGCCCAAAGGCTTTCATCCAGCCATGTGCGATCCGGAAATGCGGAAAAATCGATTTTAAAAGATGAATGGATGTATGAGGTTTTTTTCGAGGCAACCAAATTTGTAATACCTGAAAAAGAAAGGGCACCAAAACCGATACCCAGTTTCTTCAAAAATCTTCTTCTGTTGTTTTTAAGATTCATTTTGCTATTCCTGTTTATATCGGGGGTTAGTTTGAGGATATAATGCAGCTGCATTCTTTAAAAAAGCATCCAGTTCTAAACGCATTTTCCTGGTTTTAGACACAAATTTTTTACTCACATCGTGTTTTTCCGTTACATCATCCCTGAGGTTATATAATTCATAGGCTGAATCTGATGGCCTTTCATACCACCTGATTAATTTCCAATCCCTCTTCATTATGCAGCTAGATGGAGTTCCCCCCTGATTTCCATATTGCGGATAATGCCAATATAAATCCCTTGACATTTTGGTTCGTCCCTTAAGCAGGGAAAAAAAACTGCGCCCGTCATAATGTTGCGACGATATTAGAGGAATTCTTAATGCATCTAGAATGGTTGGATAAAAATCCGGTGAACTTATTAATGAAGCATTTACTGAGCCTGCCTTTGTTACTCCGGGTAACCGCACAAGTAACGGCTCTCTTATTCCGCCTTCGTAAAGCCAGCCTTTTCCGGCCCGAAGCGGCACATTGCTTGTTGGTGAGCCTTCTGAAGTCGATAGTCCACCATTATCAGAAGTGAAAACAATTAATGTTTTCTCATACAACCCATTCTTTTTTAAAGAGTTAATTATAGTTCCCACCGCATCGTCCAGTGCCTCAACCATTGCAGCATATACCGGTAAAGTTTGATTAAGCCTTACTTTATACTTCCCTTCTGTACCAAAGTCATCTTTTAAATTTAATCCTTTGGCTTTCTTTTCATATTTAGCAATTATCTCAACTTTAGCCCTTAAAGGGGTATGAGCTAAGTACATAGAATGATAAATAAAAAATGGAACATCTTTATTTTGCCGGATAAAGTTCGCGGTTTCATTAGATAAACGTTCTGGCAAGTATTCTCCTTTTGGCCCGTCTTTTAAGCGGGGATTACTGTAAGGTGAAAAATAAGATGCCGGCTGTCCCGCGGTATACCCTCCCATATTAATTTCGAAACCATGATCTTCGGGATAAGAGCCTGCATTGCCTAAATGCCACTTTCCTGCAAAAAAAGTTTTGTATCCTGCTCTTTTAACTGCTTCTGCTAAAGTTAACTCATCTAATGACAAGTTAAATACATTGGGCGCTGGTAATAATAATGTATTACGTTTCCAGTTTTCCGGCTGATTAGAGCCATTCGAATTTATATAATCTGTAATACCAGTACGCAAAGGATATTTACCCGTAAGTATGGATGCACGGGTTGGGCTGCAAACCGGAGCTGCAGCATAAGCCCTTGTAAAACGCATACCATCTTTTGCCAGAGCATCCAGATTAGGAGTTTCATAAAAAGAGCTTCCATAGCATCCTAAATCCATGTAGCCTAAATCATCTGCCAGAATAAAAACCACATTTGTCTTCTCCTCACGCTTTTGTGCATGCAAAAAGTTCAAAGACAAGAAGATGAAATATACTGTGGTGATGAACTTCATGATTGTGGTTTAAATATATTTTAATAGTCTTATTTTTTATCAGCATGCGGGCCAACACGGATATCCCATACACCTTTTTCTGCCGCCCCCAAATCAGGGGCTTTACCATCAAATTTATCGGCAAAATTGTTTATTGAGATACCGGCATCAATTCCTTTACTGCCCGGAGCGAGATAATAATTCCAACCACCTGCAAAATCGTATTTGAACTTATCATTGAATATGCCATTTGCCTCATGATTTGTTTTTTCAAACAGCTTGTTTGAGCCGGCATAACCATTATAATTAAACATACTTCCAGTTCTAACTAAATCAGCATGAAAATTATCTTTTTCTATATCAAAAATATTGTTCAGTACCGTAAGATTGTATTGTGGTCCGTTTGATATGCCCCCATTAGGCCTGACATGCACGCCATGATTTAAAAATGTATTGTTAAAAATGTACATCCCTCCGAGGGCAGCTGTATTTTCAAGTTTAAATCCATTACCGGTGGATTTTTCTCCGGGATTTGCAGGTTTTGAATACAGATCGGTAAAAATATTCCTCCAAATATATGCGGGTCCGTAATACATGTGCGTGTTATTATCAGAAGCAAGTCCCTGAAAAACATGCCGAACTACGTTATTCCAAACCCGGATATTTTTATTTTTCCCTTCTATTTCAATCCCATCATCCCAGGCATGGCTTATTATATTTCCATAAATATCCAGATCACTGCCCGAGCCATCTGTATCGCCTGTAATAAGATCATCATAATAATGCTTTTCACTACCGGCAATTTTGTTATATCTGAACACAGAATTATCAACAGTATCGTTTAAATAAATACCACGCGGGCCATTTGGGTGCGCTATTCTCCAGTCACAGGTGTTACCCCGCGGATCGTGAATATTGTTATGCTGTACAACAATTTGTTTACTGGTTTCTACATAAACTGCTCCGTCTCTGCGGCCCCTGTTATCAATCTGACAATACTCACCAGGTCTTCCCCACTCAAAAATTTCACAATCTTCTATTACAATGTGGTTGGCGTTCTGAATATTAATGGCATGTTTATCAGAACCTGTTAATTTTAAATTTCTGATAATTACATAACTGGCACCCCCTAAATCAATGCAGTAAGGTGTATTATTGGCGTCAACAAGTGCTTTTTTTGAACCTCCATCATATACATGGTAAGCACCGGGCGAACCCGATTCTACTTTTATAGTTGTTTTTCTGTTTTTTACTTTTGTTAATTTGCCTACCGGAAATCTCTCACTCCAGGTTTTTGCAGACATAGTTTTCTCACCGCTGCCACCATCAACATCATTGTAAATTAAACGAATATCATAATCGGTATCGGGTTGCAACAACACAATACTCCCTCTAAAACCTTTTTCGTCTGTAATATAATCGTTGAATAGTCGCAAACCATCACGCCAGTTTGCATCTCCTTTTTTACGGAATTTTACATCGCAATACGCATCCCGGTTTCCGTCGCCCTTAAAAGGCAGTTCTAAACTTATTGTTTCAAACGTAGAAATGGTTTTAGGTACACCAACAAACAAATTGCTTCTGGAAATCTCTGTAAATGAGTTATCTCTTGCTGGTCTGAGTAAAGGTGTACCTGCTGGGGTTTGAGAAAAGGCAACCGGCCCACTGTTAAGTAACAGGATGAATACAATAATCTGTTTGTACTTTCGCAATAATTTTTTCATCGTATTTATTTTAACTTAAGCCTGCACTACTTAACATTTTTTTCAAGGTCAATAGGTCTCTTTTAATATATCCAAAAATCTGACTCTCGGGTATGGTAATTGTTTTATTTCCATCTTCAGCCCCTCCCATAGGATACTCTAAATGAAGTGATATGGGTATATTAAGATTGTATTGCTTTACTATGTTAAAGAATTTTGAAAAATCAGTCATTCCTTCGCCCAAAGGTGCTTGAACCTGACCCCAGGTTGTTTTTTTCTTTTCCCAATACATATCTTTAACATTGATACTATGAACAAAATCCTTAACCAATTCAAAACTGTGAATCCAGGATTGTTGTCCTTCCATGGAAGCATGTTTCGGATCATATTGTATTCCAATCCATCGTGGATCCAAATCTTTCATAGTATACCATAAATCCCACACAGATCCTCCCAAACGTACTCCCGAATGATTCTGGTAGGCACCTTTAACTCCATATTTTTTGTTAAGTAATGAAAGTTCTTTAAATTGCTTCTTAAATTTATCTAAAGATTTTTCAACACCTAATTGAGGATCAAAAGAAAAAAAAGCCATCCGGTATTGCCTTATTCCTAAATTGGCAAGTGTTTTAATGATACTTTCATTCAATGCACTATTTGAACTAATATTGGTAACCACCATGGGAACTTCCAATCCAGATTTTCTGATGGCTGCTACGGCTATTGGCAAATCCACAACCGCTTTTTCAGGCACTACATGACCATCTGGTCTTATAGTAAGATCTATACCATTAAAACCCATTGGTTTTAATACAGCGGCCATAGCAGGTACAGACATGAATTGAAGTGGTTTTGAAAACAGGTTTATTGAACGCTCCCCTAATGATTTTTCACTCTTGCTTATCAAACTTATTTGATGGTTAGCCGATTCTGGCAATATGCTGGAAGTTGCTGGCAACCCCAGTGAAAGTCCTGCTGCTGTAAGCGCAGATGATTTTAAGAAATCGCGGCGACTTTGCTGTTCTTTATCGTTCATGAGCTGTATAATATTTATAGATGTAAAATAATTATTTTAATGAAAACACTTTAAAATTGCTGTATTCTGCAATGAGTGGAGCCATTTGTCTGAACCCGATTTTTCCACCATAAAGTAAAGGCCCGTACGTTTTGCCATCATCCTGAAAGTTGAGGATGGGCAAATCATTTATAAAAAATGAAATCTGCTTTTGGTATTTAACTAACTTTATATTGTAGGGCGGTGTGGCATCAATTACAGATGGAATGGGGTCTGCGCCCTGAGCAACCATGTGAAAACCAAAACTTTTGCGCAGGTTACAAATATTGAAAGCCCGTTCCGATTCATATCTTCTTCTAAAATATGAAATATGAAAAGTATTTATATCGCCATGGTGATACTGGCCATATTCTCCTGTTCTCTTCTTTATGGATGTGTCGAATATATCCTTTCCATTTTTTCCTTTTGCCGCAAAAAACAACATACACAGGCCGGGTTCTTTTACTGGATAAAAATCCCATGTTACGGATATATCGGCTGGAAAATCCTGATCACACCAAAATACAAAATTGCTTTTTTGCCCTTCCTTTTCGTCGAGCAGATTCTCCATGCGCATACGCCCATTAGGGAAAGTAATTTTTGCATGCCCTTCAAGTCTGAAAGATGCTATATCTTTTTCGGTTGCCAGTGCATTAGCGTATAGTAACTTTTCAAAGTGTTTATCAGGCTGTTCTAGACCTTTGGTATCTAAAATAGCTGCTTTTGGAATTGCGAAACCCAACCCGGCACCTAACATTGATTTTAAGAAAGACAATCGCGATAACATCAGTCTGTATTTAATTTCAATTTTAACATTTTACCTACCTGGCAAGCGGTGCGTCTTAAGTTTTGTGCTGTGTTTTTAAGTGCTTCATCCAGCGTTACCGGCCCCGTCCCAATGGAGAATACGGCATCAAAATATTCGAATTTGCTCAAGTCCAAGTTATATGGAATTTGCCCCGCAAAAACAATAACAGGCAACCCTTTTTGTTTAGCGAGTTTTGCTGCTCCATAAGGACCTTTTCCTGCCAAAGTTTGCTCATCAAGCCCTCCTTCTGCGGTTACCAATAAATCTGATTTGCTCAAAGCCTCTTCAAATCCGGTTAGCTGCAACAGATAACCTGCACCGGATACAAGTTCTGCATTTAGAAAGATTGCCAGTGAAGCTGCTACGCCTCCGGCTGCTCCCCCATGTAAAAGATCAGACATGTCTTTACCTAAATCTTGTTTAGTGATTCTATTAAAGTTCGTGAGCGCATTTTCAAGAATGACCACCATCTTTTCGCTCGCCCCTTTTTGGGGGGCAAAAACCCGTGCAGCACCTGATTCGCCAAGAAGCTTATTTTCTACATCGCAGGCTACCTTAATGTGGCAATCTTTTAACCGGATATCAATACCAGAACAATCGACCTGAGTTATATGAGCAAGCTGCGCACCTCCCAATCCAATTTCCTGATGGTTAACATTCAAAAATTTAACTCCCAGGGCCTGTAGAATTCCAACTCCACCATCTACTGTTGCACTGTTTCCAAGTCCAATTACAAACTTCCTCAACCCGCTATCCAAAGCTTTTAATATGAGCTGGCCGGTTCCAAAAGAACTTGTTATTAACGGGTTTAAATCAGCGTTCTTTAGCCATTTTAAGCCTGATGCACTGGCCAATTCTATTACCGCTGTATCATTGGCAATAATTCCAAAGCTGGTAGCTATCTCTCTTCCCAAAGCATCCGAAACCTTTACATGCTCAAGCCTTCCTTTTAATTTTTTTATCAGTATATCAGTAATTCCCTCTCCTCCATCAGCTATGGGAAATAAAAGATAATCACTTTCTAAATTACTATCCTCAAATCCTGATTTTATAGCTTCTGCAATTTCAGATGCCGGGAGGCTGTGCTTAAACGCGTTTGGTGCAATTAGGATATTCACAAATTATCTATTTTTATTTACCGAAACTCTTCCTGTAACAAACTGATCGCCAGCCTTTACAGGCTTACCGTGTAAAAAATCTACTTCAAGTGCAAAACGACTGTGGGTCCATCTACCATTAGCTCCGGTTAAATGACCAATAATGTTCTGTTTGTCAGTGTCTACGATTTCGCCGGATTCTGTATATAAATATTTTCCGTCTAAAGAGCCCATAATCCAGCCTGGCTGGCCATAAATGCCTGTTTCACCATAAAGAAACCTGCCATCAGCATCTTTTTCATTACCGTAATTAGTTTTAATAAATTTTTTCCATACCGGTGCTTTTGCGGGCAAACCGCTTACATCAAAAACGTGCAAGCCGATATTTTTTTGATCCACTACCCAAACCTGTTTCTCATTAGGTGTTAAGGCTATACCATGGGAAAATACCGAGTTTGAAATTTGTGCCGGCAATTTGTAAGGTTCCGGAGCATACGAAGTAAAAAGAATCTTACCTGTCTTCACATCGCCAACTTCAAAACCTATTAATTTATTTACATTCACAAATGCCAGGGTGGCCTTACTATTAATTGTAAATGGTCTTACCACGGCAAAACAAGGTCCTATTTTAGTAATAAGCTTATTGGTTTTTGCATCAACCACATGCAACCAGTTATAATCCATGTTTTTTCCAAAAGCAGACATAAACACCTTTGTATTATCAGCACTAACAATTGTATTATGTGTTTTAGGAGCCACATTTACACGTTGTGAAACATCCTCCCGACCAGTGGCGGCATTAATTACATAAAAATAAGGAGTCTGCATGTCTTCGCCGGAAGGCATAAAAATCTTTTTTCCATCAGGACTAATTGCTCCTCTATCAACTGCAGCAGGATATTTTTGATGCCATATCACTTTACCATCTGTTAAATTAACGCACACAACTGATCCTGTATGTGCATTTTTCATTGAGCCATAATGTGCGATATAAAGCCTGTTTGTTGGAGCATGTGCCATTATTCCCCGTATATTCATAATAGTTTCTGGAAGGGGAATAACTTTAACCAGCTTATGATTACTATTTATTTCGTGAATTTCAATAGAAGGTTTTAATGTTCTGAAGCCATCACGATCTTTAGGTGAACGCGCTACATACAGGTATTTTTTGTAACCGGCTGATTGTTGTGCAAAACTTATTTCACCTGCCAGCAAGAAAAATAAAACCTGAAGTATTAATAGTGATTTTATACGCATTACAATCTTTTTGATGTAATTGGGAAACCTTACTAACAAATATATTTATTACAGATACTATTGTGTAATACTATATTTTGCTTTTTCGATGTTAATATTTGTATTTAATTTCCGAGAGACGCCTATCAGTTGTTTGGGAAATCTCTGGAAACCCCTTCGTACCGTGGATAGGTTTCAAAAACATCACCCCGGCCCAACATTCTGGGATCTTTTGTAGCCAGAAGGTAATTTTCCAGTTTGGTTTTTATACCAGTCTTTATTGTTAAAAATTTTGGTTGCTGAGCTAAATTATTCAGGCAACCCGGGTCTTTTTTTACATTGAACAATTCTTCAGCTGGCCGCTTCTCAACCGCCCAATTAAAAAATGGCGCTATGTTTCTAACACTATTTTTCTCAATTATAAAATCAAGTGTTGGGCTTGCATCAATGTCATGAAAGGCACCGTACATTTTACCTGGCTGAAGCTTGCCTGTAACATCACTCTTCTCCAATTTTTGAGGATCACCGGCAGGCCAAAGTTCAGGCTTAAAATTCCGGATATATAAATAATCGCCGGTACGCACTGCACGCTGAGGATAACCTAGATTGTTCCATCGGGCAAAAGAATGACGTTCCCTGGATGAATAAACCTCTAAGCGCATGGCATTTACAGATGAAGGCTTAAGCTTTCCGGTTAACACCCCTAACAGGCTTTTACCAGCCATGGGATAAGCCGTATCAGGTATTTTAACACCTGTGGCTTCCAAAATAGTAGGAGCTATATCAACAAGGCTAACAACCTGGTTTATTTTTTTCCTTTTAATATGTCCGGGCCAACTGATTGCCAGCGGAACATGAATTCCAAATTCATAAGTATTCGCTTTTGCCCGTGGAAAAGCCATTCCATTATCTGAAGTAACTATAATTATAGTGTTGTTGAGCTCTCCAGATTTCTCCAGCATATCTAAAATACGACCCAAATACTTGTCATACCATTCAATTTCGTAACAATAATCAAGTATATCACTTCTTACTTCTGGATTGTCAGGCAGAAAGGACGGTACTACAGCGTCTTTTAATTTTTTACCACTCCTCAAACCTATGCCTTTTGAAAATACGCGATGTGGCTCAGCAGCACCAAACCAAAAGCAAAAAGGTTTATCAGATGCTTTTTTGCTTAAAAACGATTCGAAATTTGCTGCGTAATCATTGTTTGAAACTCCTTCTGGTGTATTTTTTAATTTTATGGAATTATATTCAGTTCCTGCAGGGTTTCGTTTCCGACCAGATATTTCCCAATTTCCCGGGCTCCATCCTTTCCCTGTATATCCAACAAAATATCCCGCTTTCTCTAAAATATCTGGATACACCAAATATTTGGATGAAAAACTGCTGGCATGAGTACCGGCTTCTTCTAACTGCCAATCATTCATACCTGTTAAAATCGCTGCTCTTGAAGGGCTGCAGCCCGGTGATGCCGAATATGCATTTGTAAATAAAACACCCGACTTTGCAACCCTGTCAAATGCAGGCGTATTAACAGCTTTGTAACCATAAGCAGAGGTATGAGGAAAAGACTGATCGTCTGAGATTACAAATAGAACATTAGGTTTTTTAGCCGTATGTGCCTGTTTGCTTACAGCCAGTAAATCTTTCACATTAAATATCGTGGCAAACCCAAATAATAATGTCGCGATTTTTAAAAATTCACTCATCAACAATTATTTTTTAAAAGTGTATTTTAACAGTATAAATGAGTTCTGCTCAGGTAACTTTACCTCAATACGGCCATTTTCTTTCGATTTTACACTTGCATTTTGATTACTGCTGTATACCTTTTCAAAAACCACTTTTCTGTTTCCTGGCAACAGTGTCTCCAGTTCTTTAACTTCATCATTATTCCGTTCACGGAAAACAAGGAAATATCCCGAATTTTCTTGTAAAGATTGAAATCCGGTCCAACTATTTCCGTTTGGCTTGTCACCTATCGGCAAAATTGTACCGTGATGAATATCGGCCATTATGGACTGATATTTCTTAATAAAAGGCGAAATAGTATATGCTTCTGAAGGTAAGTTTGATGCTTCAAGCCAGGCTAAAGGCTGTGCCATAGCGGAAATGGCAAAAATATAATCAAACTTATAGTTTGAAGGTGCAAACGGATCATTAAGAGGATATTTAGCTGCATTTCTCCAATTATTTAAGAACTCAATTTGTAATAATTCGGGAGGGAAATATTTGGAAAGCATCCATAAATTTCTCAACGTATGGAACGGATAATATCTTCCTGAATCTGTATATCTGTTTTCAAGAAAAAGATTTCCGGCATCTCTGAACATGTAATATCCACCTCTTACATCTGCAGTTAAATCCAGGTTAAAAAACACTTCCCCGTTTGTTGCTTTTTTAACCTCATCGAAAAATCTGGTAAGATTTATTTCTGCCTCTTTTGTGGGGATTTTTACCCCATCAATTTTAAAATACTTAATTCCATGTTTTTTGTAAAGACCTGTTACTACATCAGCATCCGTTCTCCATGTGGCGTAATCTTTATTATTTGTTGGGTGAAACCATAATCCCAGTTCAATATTCTTTTCTTTTGCTGATTTTATTATTTCCTTTAACCCGTTAGGAAACCGCTCTTTGTTAGGCTCCCAATCTTTTGCTGTCCACGCATCCCATAAATTTCCTCCCTTATCAACAGAATTGGATGATAAACCTTGTTGCCATCCATCATCTATCTGGAAATGCGTAATGCCCAGCTTTTTTGCACCTTCTAATTCATTAAGTATAAATTTTTCGCTGATCTTGCCATCCTGCCCCCTGTCGCCCCAGGTATTCATCATAATCATATCGTATGATGCAGGATTATAACTGATAGATTCTTTCAAATATTTCCTCAGTGTAAACAGGTCATCGCCTGTTTCATTTGCTACTCCGATGGTAGTGGTATATCCCTTGATCCAATTATTGGAATCGCCTTTTTCTTCAAAACCAGAAACTGCTATATTTATTACCCTGTTTGATGCTACGAAATCATGGCCGGGATAATTGATCTGACTGGTTGTATTAGGTGCTTCTTTTAATATAAAAAACTTTGTTCCGCTTACCAGATCGTTGGCAAAAAGCAAATCTCCGGCGTACCCTTCGCGGGCAAAATAAGGTACAACCTCCTTTTCAAAAACCAGGTTATCCCTGTCGTCTGTTAAATCCCTGAATTCAACTGCCTTTAATTGCCAATGCCTTGAATTTAACGCATAACGATCAAGATAAGAAAGCTCCGGTTCAATCCTTCGTTTTGCTTTTTCTACACCATTGCTTACAGGTGCAGCAATTTGCTCCTTTTTATTTAACTCATTGTACTTTAAATATATATCACAAGAAATAGCTGCAATATCAGGATATATTTTAAAAACTCTTTTTAAGTCCAGACCTTCATAGCTGCTAGTCAGGCTTATTTCAAGATGTGATGCATTATGAAAAGTCTTTTTTTCAGCGGTAATATTAACTGACTGTCCCTTAATAAATTTCCTTCCTTTAATATTAAAAGCGGGTAATTTATCCTCAAAAACAAGCAATTTACCCGAGCTCAGATTTTTTAACGAGTATGGAATAATGTCGCCGTTATTCCACAGCCACTTACGTTCAATCTTGCTGTTTGCAATAAGTAAAGTGTCATTCTGCATTGATGCTTTACAATCCTTATAAACCTGTTGGCCTGATACGGTATTGTTTAAAAAAGCAGTTGCAAAAAAGAGCAGAAAGTAAATTTGTTTAAGCTTCATACCTTGATAAAAATTTTAGATATTGATTAATTGAAGAAAATCAATGGCAATAATTAGTAAGGGCTAATTTAAGAAAGTAATGTAATTTTTTATATAAAGCCATACAGATCTGTATGTTATCATGTAAATTCTGAAAGATTGTATTATATACAAGCTTTAATCCTAAATACATTTGTTTTAGAGCTTGAAAATTTATCTGTTTCATTAGCGTATTTGTTAAAATCCACCACACACCCCAGGAAAATGATCGCAGCCTATAATATATTCCGTAAAAATCTAACAGATTTAGCTACTCCTTTAATGATATTATTTCTATCCATTTTGAGCGTTCATACGTACGGACAGGATATCATCCAAAGAGGAAATGTTCCTGACCAGGGCACGCTTAGATTATTAAAACCTGATTACAAAACACCTTATGGCACAACCAAGCCGAACGATGTAAAAGCAACTTTAGACCATATTTATAGCTATCTGGCAGAATTTACGCCCTATCAGTTAGTTGACAAAGATACTAAAGCTGTTATTTTAGAATTAAGCAAAGCTGATTCAAAGTCTATTTTTAAACGCGGAGACTTTAACTTGCTACATTATACATGGGCCGTAACCTATACCGGCATGCTTGAAGTGGGTGCGGCAACTCTAGATAAAAAATACACTGATTACGCATTAAACCGTATCAATTTTATAGCTAAGGTAGCCGATAAATATCGAACCATATCTCCTTCAGATCCAAACCCTGTTAAACCAATTCTTGATCCAAAAACACTTGATGAAGTTGGAGCTATGACAGCTGCAATGGCAAAAGCATCAAATAACACCTCCACCACTCCCGAACTGCGCCCTGTAATAGACAATTTCAAGGATTTCATAATGAAAAAGCAGTACCGGTTTAAAGATGGCACTATTGGGAGGAACAAGCCTTTTCCAAATTCTTTATGGCTGGATGATCTTTACATGAGCGTGCCGGCGCTTATGCAATTAGGAATACTTACGAAAGACACAAAGTATTTTGATGAGGCAGCAAGACAATATTTACAGTTTTCAGAACGAATGTTTAAACATACCACAGGCTTATTTATGCACGGTTGGGTACAAGATATGAGTCCTCATCCTGAATTTAACTGGGGCCGGGCCAATGGATGGGCAATACTGGCTGAAACTACTCTATTGGATGATTTGCCGGAAAACCACCCATCCCGCAGTAAAATTTTAAGTTTATACCGGGAACATGTAAATGGGTTGGCTAAACTTCAGCAAGGTTCAGGGTTGTGGCATCAATTACTTGATAAAAACGACAGTTATCTGGAAACATCAGGTTCTGCTGCGTTTGCTTATGGAATAACCCGTGGAATAAATAATGGGTGGTTAGATGCAAAAGCCTATGGCCCTCAGGCTTTATTAGCCTGGAATGCACTTAGCACTAAAGTTACTGCTAATGGGGAAATTAAAGACACTTGTGTAGGTACCGGCTTGGCTTTTGATCCTGCATATTATTACAATCGCCCGGTTAGTAATTTTGCTGCACATAGCTATGGAATTGTTTTGTTAGCCGGGGCCGAGGCATATCGTTTTTTACAAAAGTATTCATACGATACAAGCGACACATCTATAATGCGGTTTAAATAAAAGAGGGATTTCAAGAACAAATTAAAGCTAAGCTAATCTTATATATACATTTGTTTGAAAGCGCCGAAATTTTTAAACCATCGATACACTACCAAAATATGTTTCCTAAACATGGTTAATATGTTTTAAATATACTTTCAAAATAATACCTGTTAAGTTTAGCCCTATATTTATTTTAGGGCTAAACACGTACTTAAACGTATTAACCTGAGTTCGATTAATAATCAGCACTAAGGGGAACATTAATTGTACAACAAAGAGGAAAGGTCATTAATTATTTGTATATTTAAGTATCTTAAATTCAAATAGTTAACAAATAAACATGAGCCTTTCCACCGAT